>NZ_JBICLU010000026.1:0-1083458 GCF_043105645.1 Morganella sp. TYF_1
TGTTTGCTGCGATAATGACAGGGGCCGGCGTTCCCGGAAGTATTTCAGAAAGGCAGACAGAAAGTATTTTGTTCTCCCCGTATTCGCCCAGGGTACGGACAAGCTGCTGCACACACCGGCGGCAGTCTTCCGTGAAGGGAACCCGTGAATCCGCCGCGTCTCCGGCAGAAAATGATGGATCGGTATGATGGTCTTTATAAGGGGTAAAGGCTTCAGCTCCCTCAAACCAGGTCTCTTCCATTTCAACGTAGTCGATGGCATCAAACCAGATATCCGGGTCTTCCGGGTTTGAATGACACCGGGATATATGGGGTGATAAGGCGGGAATAAGTGGCTGCATATTCTTCGGTCTTTATCCGTAACCAGGTACTGAATTTTCCTTACCCTATCATCATCAGATTTTTTTTCTTTCAGGGAAAAGCTTTATATCTGCCTTTATCAATCGATTATTCAATCGGGGATGGTTTTAGTATGAAATGAAAAAGTGACCGCCGTTATGCGGTCACTTAACGGAATAAAGACGGTACGCTTATTTCACTTCCGGCATCAGCCCGATAAAGACGGTTTTCTTACGCGGACCGGTCATCAGGTCTTCCAGCTTTTCCACACACTGTAAATAGTGCGGCGTTTTCTTATGTGCCGCCACGGCCGCATCATCGGCATAGGCTTCATAAATATAAAAGCGGGTTTCCACTTCCGGATCCTGTAATACATCAAAACGCAGGTTACCGGGCTCTTTTACCGACCCGAGATGATTTTCACGGAAAACGGCAATAAACTCGTCCACTTTGCCGGGTTTCACATTAATTTCCACTAATGTTACGTTCAAAATTTACCCCTTGTTCTTTTCGCTCAGGAACAGCTGATAAGCTTGTGCAGCACTTTCACCGCCATGCACAACGGCACGGATCGCTTTCATCATGGCAACCGGGTCTTCGGACTGGAAGATATTCCGGCCCATATCCACCCCGGATGCGCCCTGGTCAATAGCGCGGAAACACATATCGAGTGCTTCGTTTTCCGGCAGTTTTTTACCGCCCGCAATAACAATCGGCACCGGACAACCGGCGGTGATACGCTCAAAACCTTCTTCAACAAAGTAGGTTTTGATGATATTGGCACCCATTTCGGCGGCAATACGGCTGGCGAGCGAGAAATAACGCTGATCACGTGCCATATCTTTACCCACCCCGGTCACTGCCATTACCGGCATACCGACACGCATTCCCGCATCCACCATACTGATGATGTTTTTGATGGACTGGTGTTCATGTTCGGTGCCGATATAGACCTGGGCCGCAACCGCCGCCACATTCAGGCGAACTGCATCATCCATCGCCACCGCGACCGCTTCGTTGGAGAGTTCGGTCAGGATGGAGTTAGCGCCGGATGCCCGCAGAACCACCGGTTTGTTGGTCGCGACCGGCACCTGTGCGCGCAGGATCCCGCGCGTACACATCAGAACATCGGTATGTTCAAAGAGCGGGGCAATATTAATATCAATCCGCTCAAGGCCGGTGGTCGGCCCCTGGAAATAGCCGTGGTCAAAGGCCAGCATGACCGTTTTATTGTCCTGCGGATTAAAAATACGGGCCAGACGCGATTGCATCCCCCAATCCAGCGAACCGCAGCCTTTGAGGGTATAAAGGGTGTTTTTTTGCGGCGTATTAAGCCCGAAGTCTTTGCCGTCACGGATATCATCTAAATCAGCCATGGAATTCTCCCCTGGTTAAACTGGCACGGAGGGTGTCCGCGCCATTGGTTAAATCAGCAACTACATCAGAAATCATAGTTGTTAATGTTCTCTTTGGTGAAGATCACGCGCTCAGGCAGCACCACAATCCCGTTGCCTTTTGCCTCGTAGTCATAGCCCTGAACACTGTTCGGGGAGACTTCAACTTCACCGACACCGGCGACGGTGATCTTATCGCCGACATTCAGCTCACCTTTTTTCATCAGTGCATCAGCCACGGCGACAGAAATCTCGCCTTGTTTGACCACATCCCATAACGCGAACTGATTAACGGTGCCGCGCTCCACATACGGGCGCATCACGTTCGGGGTACTGAACCCGACAACCGCCACATCGTTGCGTTTCAGGTTTTCTTTGGCCTGAGCCGCCGCAGGCAGGGCGTTGGCATCCGGTGCGATAATCACATCCAGATCACTCCAGGCATTAAGAATACCTTCGGCAGTCTGTAAGGATTTGGTGGCATCGTTATAACCATACTGGGTGGTAACCACTTCCCAGCCCGGATGCTCGGCTTCGATTTTCGCTTTCGCTTCTTTGACCCACTGATTCTGGTCGGTTACGGTCGGGCTGGAATAGAAGAAAGCGACTTTGGCTTTCTCTTTTTTCACCTGATCCGCTGCCATATCCACCAGGATACCGCCGAGCTGTTTCGGGGTGCCCTGGTCGATATAAATGGAGCGGCATTCCGGGTTGGTGTCGGAATCCCAGGTCAGGACTTTCACACCGCGCTGCATGGCGCGTTTCAGGGACGGACATAACCCGTCCGGCGAAACGGCAGAAACAATAATCGCGTCATAACCGCGGTTAACGAAGTTGTTGATCAGCTGTACCTGACCGGACACACTCGGCTCGGTCGGGCCGTCGTAGGTGACATCGATACCGAGTTTTTTCCCGGCGTCCACAGCACCCTGGCCGCCGCTGGTAAAGAAGCCGACACCGACAAGTTTAGGAATAAAGGCGACTTTTTCTGCTGCATTCGCCCAGGAAACACATGCGAGACTTAATGCAGTGGCGAGCGCCAGTTTTTTCATGATGGGTTTCATGGTTTTCTCCATTTCGTCAAATCTGTGATAACAAACGTGTTTTACTCTGATACGAATTGCCTGTTGCGTTTACGCGCCCACCAGCCAAGGATGTGATGTCGGTGTAAAGAAACGGAACGACCAACAACGGCAACAATAAGCAGCGCACCCGAGAGTGCACTGGAGACCTGATTCGGTACGCCGATCATCTGCAATCCCTGCTGTAAAAAGCCGATCAGCAACACAGCCAGCGCGGTGCCTAATACAGAGCCGGAACCGCCGTAAATATTGGCGCCACCCAGAACAACAGCGGTGATCGCAGGCATCAGGAAGGACGCACCGAGATCCGCACGGGCAGAGCCGAAATAGGACACTAAAATGACAGAGGCGAGTGCGGCACTGACGCCGACCATCGCATACAGCAGACAGATAGTGCGTGTCACCGGGAAAGCACTGTAACGGGCGACACGGGCATTCTGTCCGATTAAAAAGACATTACGGCCCGGATGGGTGCGGTGCAGATAAAACCAGAACACCAGCACGCACAGGACAAAAATGATCAGCGGCAGCGGAATGCCGAGTAAATCAAGGTTAGCAAAATCAGTGAAGGCCGCCGGGAAGCCGCCGATCCCCTCAAAGCCGGTTGCACCGGATAATCCGGAGAGCAGCAGGGCGCAGCCGCCGAACAGATACATGGTGCCGAGTGTAATCACCAGCGGGTTAACACCGGTAAACAGAATCAGCAGCGCGTTAATCAGACCGCACAGAGCGCCGGTCAGCAGCGTCAGCGGAATAGCGGCAATCATCGGTACACCGGCCTGATTGAGTATGCCGAGTACAATGGCGGTCAGCCCGATGGTGGAGCCGAAGGAGATATCCATCCCGCCGCTGACAATCACCAGGGTCAGCGGCAGCGCCACCAAGCCGATACAGATAAAGTCACTGGTACTGAACAGCAGTACATTGACATCGAGCAGGCGCGGGTTACCCATACCGAATAACAGGATTTCGAGGACAATCAGCAGCGCCAGGGCAATTTCCCAGCCGTAACGTTTGGTGATGCTCATTTTTTCGCCTCCTGCGGTGCGGAAGGATTAAGGAACCGGGCATAGCGCTGGGCGCGGAGGTTTTTCTCCAGCGCCACACGCAGACGGCCGTCAAAGACCAGAACCGCGAGTAAAACAAACCCGGCGATAAAGTCATTCCACCAGGCAGGCAGTCTGAGCAGCACCAGCACACTATCAATCTGAGTCATAAAATAGGCACCGAGGATCGCACCGATAATGGTGCCGGTACCGCCGAGCAGGCTGATCCCGCCCAGCACACAGGCGGCGATAGCTTTCATTTCCAGGCCGTTACCGGTCTGATTCGGGATAAAACCAATTTGTGAGGCGAAAACAATCCCGGCGAGTGCCGCCATCATGCCGTTTACCGAGAAGGCAATGATGCGGGTGCGATCAACCGGCACACCTAACTGACGTGCGCCCTGTAAGTTATCGCCGGTGGCGTAGAAACCGCGTCCGGCAGTGGTGCGGGACAGGAACAGGGTCATCAGAATAATCAGCAGGATAATAAACCAGCCGATTGGCGACAGCCCGAGGAAGATCGGTTTTGACAGATCTTTCAGTTCCGCCGGTAAACCTTCGATCCATTTCCCGCCGGTGAGCAGCAGCATAATGCCGCGATACAGCCCGAGCGTACCGAGGGTGGCAACAATGGCGGGGATCCGCAGCCAGGTGACCAGGATGCCGTTGAAAAATCCGGCCAGCAGACCGGCGGCGACAGTCAGCAGGATCGCCACTGTCAGCGGCAGTCCCGCATTCAGCGCGATACCGACAATCACTGCACATAACCCGGTGGTGGAGCCGACAGACACATCAATATTGCGGGTCAGCATCACCAGGGTGGCACCGATGGCCAGCAGCATCTGGATTTGCGCACTGCCGAAAATCATGGTGACGGTTTGCAGACTGAAGTAACGGGTTTCCATACCGCCGAGCAGGGCAAACAGGCAGAGAATAGCAAGCAGTGCCGTTACTTCACGGTTGTTCTGGATATATTTCAGCATGATGCGGCTTCCTGTAACGGGTTGCTTTCTGTTTCTGTCTGCGGACGATGCTCGCCGAACGCCATATGCATAATGGTGTCGGTATTCAGCTCGTTGTGCTGCAATTCCCCGGAGAACTCGCCCTGATGCATCACCAGCACGCGGTCAGCCAGCGCCACCACTTCATCGAGGTCAGAGGAGATCAGTAAAATCGCCACATTTTGTTGCGCGATACTTTGTATCAGCTGATAAATGTCATTACGGGCACCGACATCCACGCCGCGTGTCGGTTCATCAATAATCAGCAGGGACGGATTGGCTTCGAGGCATTTGGCAATCAGAATTTTTTGCTGATTACCGCCGGACAGTGTGCGTACCGTCTGTTGTCCGTCACTGAATTTAATATTGAGGGCGCGGCGGTAACGCTCGAGCAATGCATCATCCCGCGAGCGGTTGACCAGCAGCCCCTGGTGGTTATGCACCAGCGCACCGATATTCCAGGTGAGCGGGGCATCAAGAAAAAGTCCGGAGGCCTGACGGTCTTCAGGTAAACAGACCAGCC
This sequence comes from Morganella sp. TYF_1, assembly GCF_043105645.1. Taxonomy (NCBI): domain Bacteria; kingdom Pseudomonadati; phylum Pseudomonadota; class Gammaproteobacteria; order Enterobacterales; family Morganellaceae; genus Morganella; species Morganella sp. TYF_1. Next base: position 5,385 of record NZ_JBICLU010000026.1, read on the forward strand.
CCCGGATGAGGCGTTTTTCACTGCTGACACCGCGCAGATTGTCACCGTTGAGGAAGACCTCTCCGGCGATCAGCGGGCGCAGCCCGTATAATGTTTCTGCGAGTTCGGTCCGGCCGGCGCCGACGACGCCGGCCAGCCCGACCACTTCCCCCGGGTTGACAACAAAACTGATGTTACGGAATCCTTCGCCGCACGCATTACGGACATCCAGCACCGGTGTATCATCCTGCGGACTGTTACGGGTGGCGGACAGATCCAGCCAGAGCTTCTGCGTCTCTGACAGCGGCTTTTTCTTCGCTTCAGGTGTGATGGCCTGAATAATTTCATCCGTGGAAAACTGTTTTGCCGGACCGGCCAGTGCGATATTACCGTCACGCATCACACTCAGATAATCGGCAATGGCATGTATTTCCGGCAGTTTATGAGAGATAAAAACAATCCCGACACCCTGCTGCTGTAATTCCCGCACCCGCTCAAACAGGCGTTCGGTTTCGGCGGGGGTCAGGGACGCTGTCGGTTCATCAAGAATAAGGATGCGGGAATCACGCATCAGCCCGCGCATGATCTCCACCAGCTGCTGATCCGCCACATTCAGGCTGCCCGCCCGCGCACTGAGATCAAAATTGCAGCGCAGTGATGTCAGCATCTGCTGTAATTTGGCTTTGCCCGCCTGATGTTTCGGCAGACGGAACAAAATGTTTTCCTGTACAGACAGATTAGGGAACAGCAGCGGCTCCTGCGGAACCAGATACAGTCCGAGCTGATGAGCTTTCGCCGGGGTCAGGTGCGATATCTCCTGACCTTCCAGCATCAGGGTGCCGGCGTCCGGCTGTTCAATCCCTGCAATAATTTTCATCAGCGTGGACTTTCCCGCGCCGTTGCCGCCCAGCAGCGCATGAACCTGTCCCGGCAACAGTGTGAAATCGATGTGTTTGAGGACAACCACACCGGAGAACTGTTTGGCTATTCCGCGGGCGGTGAGCAGCGGCTGAATCGGGTGTTGCTTCTCTGACATAACGGCACCTCTGGTGTTATGGGTATTGCTGCCGGATGTTATGTGATTAAGAAAACATCAATAAAATGAACATTTATAATTTATAAACACATTTGTTCATAAATGTAAGCCATAAAAATCAAATAAGACAATATTTCGGCCATATTTTGTGAAAAAATCAGATCTGCGTTAGAATTTGTTCAAAATTTTGGCCCGCACCTCTGGCAGATTTCTGTAAAAGGTGCTTATCTGTAAAAACGGAAAACAAAAGTTCACATGACAACAGTTTCAAAAAACACGAAAGCAGCCCCGGTAAGCTCCGTTTCTTCGATGGACTATGACGCCTCAGGACTTAGTATGAATGAAGAAGAGTTATTGGCCCGTATTGCCTGGTTCTATTACCACGATGGTCTCACACAGGGAGATATCGGGGATCTGCTCGGTCTGACACGGCTGAAAGTTTCGCGTTTGCTCGAAAAAGGACGTCAGTCCGGCGTCATCCGGGTGCAGATAAACTCCCGGTTTGAAGGCTGTCTTGAACTTGAAGATATTCTGAAAAAAAGATTTTCGTTAAAACAAATTCGCATTCTCCCGGCACTGAACGGCCCGGAGATCCACACCCGTCTCGGCGTAGCCGGTGCACATCTGCTGATGTCACAGCTTTCGCCCGGTCAGTTACTGGCCGTCGGGTTCGGGGAAGCGGCAATGGCGACACTGCAGCATCTGAGCGGGTTTGTCTCTTCGCAGCAGATCCGTCTGGTGACACTGTCCGGCGGCGTCGGGCAGTACATGACCGGTATCGGTCAGCTTGATGCCAACTGTCCGGTCAGCATTATTCCGGCACCACTGCGGGCATCGAATGCCTCAGTAGCCGCGACATTCCGTCAGGAACGCAGCGTGCAGGATGTACTGATGGCAGCCAGCGCAGCGGATATCGCGGTGGTCGGCCTGGGGGCGGTGAATCAGAAACAGGACGCGACCATTATGCGTTCCGGCTATATCAGCAGCGGCGAACAGCTGATGCTGGCACGGCGCGGGGCGGTCGGGGATATCCTCGGCTACTTTATAGGGCGCGAAGGGGAACTGACAGAAGACGTGGAGATGCACCGCGAACTTATCGGTATCACCCCCGCAGAACTGAAAAATATTCCGACGGTGGTCGGAGTGGCGGGCGGTGAGGAAAAAGCCGAGGTGATTGTGGCGGCACTGCTGGGGGGCTATATCAACTCCCTGGTGACAGACGAGCAGACGGCGCGGGTAATGCTGACATTATTAACCTGATGCACTGACTGTCCCGCAGACGAAAATCACGCTGTATTTCATGGTGTAACGGTATCAGTCCAATTGAATTTGTGAGGATGGCGACATGAATCAGATTACGGGCAGCGGCTCATCAGAAAAATACCTGATGGCGCTGGATGCGGGAACAGGCAGTATCAGAGCTGTTATTTTTGATCTTCACGGTAATCAGGTGGCGGTCGGACAGGCGGAGTGGCGTCATAATGAGCTGCCGGATGTACCGGGCTCGATGGAGTTTGATCTGCCGGTGAACTGGCAGCTGGCGTGCCACTGTATTGCGCTGGCGCTGAAAAATGCCGGTTTGCCTGCTTCGGCGATTGCCGGGGTGGCGGCCTGTTCGATGCGTGAAGGCATTGTACTGTATGATCGCAACGGCGAACCGATCTGGGCCTGCGCCAACGTGGACGCGCGCTCAAGCCATGAAGTCAGTGAATTAAAAGAACTGTACGATAATACTTTTGAATATGATGTTTATCAGTGCTCCGGTCAGACCTTAGCCCTCGGTGCCATGCCGCGTCTGTTGTGGCTGGCACATCACCGGCCGGATATCTACCGGCAGGCGGGCACACTCACCATGATCAGCGACTGGCTGGCCTGCAAACTAACCGGCGAGCTTGCCGTCGATCCCTCCAACGCCGGCACCACCGGGATGCTGGATCTGAAAACCCGTGACTGGCGGCCGGGACTGCTGGAAATGGCCGGGCTGCGGGCGGACATTCTCTCTCCGGTTAAAGAAACCGGTACGGTTCTGGGCTATATCACAGCGAATGCCGCGAAAGAGTCTGGTCTGGCGGAAGGCACGCCGGTGGTGATGGGTGGCGGGGATGTCCAGTTGGGCTGCCTCGGGCTGGGTGTGGTCAGAGCGGGACAAACTGCGGTGCTCGGCGGGACGTTCTGGCAGCAGGTGGTGAATTTACCTGCACCGGTCACCGATCCGGATATGAATACCCGCATTAACCCGCATGTCATCCCGGGGATGGTACAGGCAGAATCCATCAGTTTCTTTACCGGACTGACGATGCGCTGGTTCCGTGATGCATTTTGCGCGGAAGAAAAAATTATTGCCGAACGCCTCGGTGTGGACACTTACTCATTACTGGAAGATATGGCGGCCCGTGTGCCTGCCGGCTCTCACGGTATTATGCCGATTTTCTCCGATGTGATGCGGTTTAAATCCTGGTATCACGCTGCGCCTTCCTTTATTAACCTCTCGATTGATGCGGAAAAGAGTAACAAAGCCTCGCTGTTCCGCGCACTGGAGGAAAACGCCGCGATTGTTTCCTCCCTGAACCTCGATCTGATTGCAAAATTCAGTGGTGTGAAAGCGGATTCACTGGTATTCGCCGGTGGTGGTTCGAAAGGCAAACTCTGGAGTCAGATCCTGGCGGATGTTACCGGGGTGCCGGTACGGGTGCCGGTTGTTAAAGAAGCCACAGCACTGGGGTGTGCGATCGCTGCCGGAGCGGGTGTCGGGTTATATGATGATATGGTGACGGCGGGTGAGCGTCTGGTGCAGTGGCAGCATGAGTATCAGCCAAATCCGGCGCACCGTGAGGTTTATGATAAAGCCAAACAGAACTGGCAGAAGGTGTATGCGGATCAGCTTTCGCTGGTGGATTCCGGCCTGACAACATCGATGTGGAAGGCACCGGGGTTGAAATAACCGGCGGTATAATCAGGCCCCGGGGAGTGCCGTTAACGGGCAAAAACGAAAAGTCGCTGTGAATACAGTCCCTGTACGCTCAGGCTCGCCATCCATGGCTCGCATGCTTTTCGTTTCCTTTGCCCGTTACCGGCTCAGTACCTGACCGGCAGTGCTTTTTTCAACACTTATACAGCCGCGATCACTTTGATTTCGACTTTATAATCCGGGTGCATCAGTGCCGCTTCCACGGTGCAGCGCACAGGGGCACTGCCTTTCGCGACCCATGCATCCCAGGCGGTATTCATACCGGCAAAATCAGCTTTGTCTGCCAGAAAAATGGTCGCATCGAGGATTTTGCTTTTATCTGAACCGGCGCGGGCCAGAATTTTATCGATCGCGTGCAGGGCACTGGTGGTCTGGGCAGTAATATCGCCGCTCAGATCTTCCGGAACACTGGTGTAATAAACGGTGTTGTTGTGTACAACCGCTTCAGACCAGCGGTCTTCCGGATCAATTCGCTGAATTGTCATTCTCTCTCCTGTAAATATATCCAGTTTCTTACACGGCAAGGTGGTGCTATTGCTCAACCCTTGGCATAATTAGCGCCTATTTTGTCAGAAGAGAACGCGCGTGTCAGACGATTTTGCAAAAAACGGCCGCTTAGCCCGTGTCATTCCCGGTTTTCAGCCGAGGGAAGCCCAGGTCACCATGTCGGCGGCGATCAGCCGGATAATTGAAACGCAGGGACAACTGGTGGCGGAAGCCGGGACCGGGACCGGCAAAACCTTTGCCTATCTGGTGCCCGCGCTGCGTGCCGGAAAGAAAACCATTATTTCCACCGGCTCGAAAGCGTTGCAGGATCAGCTCTATAACCGCGATCTCCCCACCATTATTCAGGCACTGGATTATGACGGCAGGGTGGCGCTGCTCAAAGGGCGCTCGAACTATCTCTGTCTGGAACGGCTGGAGCAGCAGACCCTCGGCGATATTAATATGGAGCCGGAAACCCTCACGCAGATAGTGGCGGCACGGCGCTGGGCGACGGCGACGGAGCTGGGGGATATCACTACCTGTCACGATATTCCGGAAGACAGCCCGGTCTGGCCGCTGATCACCAGTACCAACGATAACTGCCTCGGCAGCGACTGTCCGCAGTATAAAGACTGTTTTGTACTGAAAGCCCGGCGCAAGGCACTGGAAGCGGATGTGGTGGTGGTTAACCATCATCTGTTTATGGCGGATCGCGTGGTGAAAGACACCGGTTTCGGGGAGCTTATCCCCGAGGCGGATGTGATTATTTTCGATGAGGCGCATCAGATCCCGGATATTGCCAGTCAGTATTTCGGTCAGCAGCTCAGCAGCCGTCAGTTATTTGATCTCACCCGCGATATCACATTAGCTTACCGCAGCGAGCTGCGCGACCAGGCGCAGTTACAGAAATGTGCGGATCGCCTGACCATGAGTGTGCAGGATTTCCGGCTGGCACTCGGTGATACCGGTTTTCGCGGGAATCTGCGCGAATTGCTGGCACAACCCCAGTTTCAGCGGGCACTCACATTGCTCGATGATGCGCTGGAACTTTGTTATGACGTGATGAAACTCTCTCTCGGCCGCTCTGCCATGCTGGATGCGGCGTTTGAACGGGCGACCCTGTACCGTAATCGTCTCAAACGGCTGAAAGACGTTTCCATCCCCGGTTACAGTTACTGGTTTGAAAGCTATGGCCGTCATTTCCTGCTGGCACTGACACCACTGACCGTGGAAGATAAATTCCGCGAAATGATGAGTAATCAGAAAATGGCGTGGGTGTTTACATCCGCGACACTGTCGGTGAATGATGATCTGCACCATTTTACCCGCCGCCTCGGGCTGGATAACGCCGAAACCCTGATCCTGCCGAGTCCGTTTAATTATCAGGAACAGACGCTGCTCTGTGTGCCGCGTTTTCTGCCGTCCCCGAATCAGTACGGTGCGGCAAAACAGCTGGCGGAACAACTGCGCCCGCTGATCAACCATAACCGTGGCCGCTGTTTCTTTTTATGCACCTCACACCAGATGATGCGCGATCTTGCCGCCGAATTCCGCCAGTCACTGACACTGCCGGTACTGGTGCAGGGGGAAACCAGTAAAACACAGCTGCTCCGTGATTTTATCTCCTCCGGTAATGCCTTGCTGGTGGCTACCGCCAGTTTCTGGGAAGGGGTGGATGTGCGCGGTGATGCACTGACCTGTGTCATCATCGACAAACTGCCGTTTACCGCACCGGATGACCCGCTGCTGAAAGCCCGCATGGAAGATTGCCAGGTGCGCGGTGGCGATCCGTTCCGTGATGTCCAGATCCCGGATGCGGTGATCAGCCTTAAACAGGGGGTCGGGCGGCTTATCCGTGATACGGAGGATTACGGCGTGATTGTGATTTGCGATAACCGGATTGTCATGCGGCCTTACGGGGAAATCTTCCTGAAAAGTCTGCCGCCGTCACCACGGACCCGTTCACTGACCAAAGCCGCGGAATTTCTGGCAGCTCGGCAGTCACAGCGACGTACAGCGGAATAACACTGAATCAGTTTCGCAATAAAAGTCACTGTTACTATGATTTTTTTGTTACCATAAACCTTATTTATTTGCCGGAGTTATGGCATGTCCAGCCGAATTTTAGCCTTAGATACAGCAACAGAAGCCTGTTCTGTTGCACTTTACAACAATGGTGAGGTCACCGCCGATTTTGCCGTCACCCCCCGCGAACACACACAGCGCATTCTGCCGATGGTGCAGGCGGTGCTGGCACAGCAGAATCTCACTCTTCGTGATCTTGATGCGCTGGCCTTTGGTCAGGGGCCGGGCAGCTTTACCGGTGTGCGGATTGGTGTCGGGATCGCGCAGGGCCTGGCGCTGGGCGCTGAACTGCCGATGATCGGTGTTTCATCACTGGAAACCATGGCGGAAGGGGTTTTCCGTACCACCGGGCTTTCCCGTGTGCTGGTTGCCATTGATGCCCGGATGGATGAAGTGTACTGCGCAGCGTATGTCCGTGATGAGCAGGGCATCTTCCGGCAGGAACTGGCGGAAGCGGTGCTGAAACCGGCAGATTTTGTCACGCGCTGTGCCGCACTCACCGGCGAATGGGGACTGGCCGGTACCGGCTGGGCCGCATATCCGCAGATGCAGGAAACGCTGCCCCTCAGCACACAAATGACAGAAATTACGCTGCCGCATGCACAGGATATGCTGCCGCCTGCACTGAATGCACTGCGCCACGGGGAAACGTCTGCCCCTGAATCGGCGGAGCCGGTGTATCTGCGCAACGAAGTGACCTGGAAGAAATTACCCGGCCGGGAATAACGTAAAAAAATAGCCTGCGTCAATTGTTGAACCGGCAATCATCAGCCACAATAAATGAATACTATCCGTCACAGGAGCTCATATCATGATGAATCGCATACGGAGCAGTCTGAAGTATGGTGTTGTGATTATATCTCTGGCGCTGACCGGCTGCGCCACAATCCCGGAGTCTATTAAAGGCAGCGGCACCACGATGCTGACGGATTTTCAGGCCGTTCAGAAAGCGCCGCAGGCCTATAAAGGAATGGAGGCGCGTTTCGGCGGGCGGGTGCTCAGCGTGCAGAATCAGCCCGATATGACACAGCTGGAAATCGCAGTGATGCCGCTTGACAGTACCGGTGCGCCATTCCTCGGTTCAACTATCACCGGCCGGATGTATGCCCGGATCAACAGCTTTATGGAGCCGGATAACTTCCGTGACCAGTATGTCACGGTCATCGGGCTGATGAACGGCACGCAAGCCGGTAAGATTGGTGATGTTCCTTATACTTTCCCGGTCATTGATGTCACCGGCTTCCAGCGCTGGCACCAGGCACGGCAGGTGATTATGCCGCCGCCGGTGTACGGGCCGGATCCGTGGCGCTGGCATAACGGGTATTACGGCGGCGGCTACTATGGCGGCGGCTGGTACTATCCGCCGGGACCGGCAGTGGTGCAGGATTATTTAGTCCCTTAATCGCGCGGATTGGCGGGTATAGTAACCTTAAAGTTCAGCATAGATGCGAATTTGAGTGTATAATCCCGCCCGCGACGATAAGCAGGAATGATTATCCTCAGCGTATTACAGTGAATAAATTAAGAGGCGGCATTTGCCGCCTCGATTATTATCTGGCGTTATAAAATAAATTAGTGATGTGACTCTCAACCTGAAACAGAAAAATTATCCGAAAACGCCGTTTTATGTAAATACTTTGTTTATGTAAATAATTTGTTAATGCCGGCGGGTCATGAGATGAGCAGCAATAATCAGGAGTAAAACCTTGGAAAGAGTCTGGCTTAAACACTATCCGGAAGATGTCCCGGCAGATATCAATCCTGACACCTATGCCTCAATGGCAGAGATGCTGGAGAATGCGGTATCGCGCTTTGCGGACCAGCCTGCCTTTATCAATATGGGCGAGGTGATGACCTACCGGAAACTGGAAGAGCGAAGCCGTGCATTTGCCGCTTACCTGCAAAACGGGCTGGGGCTGAAAAAAGGGGATCGCATCGCGCTGATGATGCCGAATTTACTGCAATATCCGATAGCGCTGTTCGGGATTTTACGGGCAGGGATGGTGGTGGTGAATGTCAATCCCCTCTATACACCAAGAGAGTTAGAACATCAGTTAAATGACAGCGGCTGTGCCGCGATTGTGATTGTTTCCAATTTTGCACACACCCTCGAAAAAATCGTTTATAACACACCAATCCGCCATGTGATCCTGACCCGTATGGGGGATCAGCTTTCCCGTCCGAAAGCGACGCTGGTGGATTTTGTGGTCAAATACATCAAGCGTCTGGTGCCGAAATATAACCTGCCGGACGCGATTTCATTCCGCCGTGCTATCCATCAGGGTTACCGCATGCAGTATGTCAAACCGGAAATTCACCGCGAAGACCTGGCATTTCTGCAATATACCGGCGGTACCACCGGGGTGGCCAAAGGCGCGATGCTGACTCACCGTAATATGCTGGCAAACCTCGAGCAGGCGCGCGCAGCCTATATTCCGGAGCTGAAGGTCGGCAAAGAGCTGATTGTCACTGCACTGCCGCTGTATCATGTATTTGCCCTGACGGTGAATTGCCTGCTGTTTATTGAAATCGGCGGTCGTAATCTGCTTATCACTAACCCGCGTGATGTCAGCGGGACGATTAAAGAACTGGGCAAATACCCGTTCACGGCCATTACCGGGGTAAACACCCTGTTTAATGCCTGGATCAACAATCCGGAATTTCACAAACTTGATTTCTCCACCCTGAATCTTTCTGTCGGCGGCGGTATGCCGGTGCAGAAAGCGGTGGCGGAAAACTGGGAAAAACTGACCGGAAAACACCTGCTGGAAGGCTACGGACTGACCGAATGCTCACCGCTGGTCGCCGGTAACCCGCATAACCTGAAAAGCTACAGCGGAAGTATTGGTTTTCCGGTACCGTCCACGGAGATCCGTCTGCTGGATGATGACGGCGCTGAGGTGCCGGACGGTCAGCCGGGGGAAATGTGGGTTCGTGGTCCGCAGGTGATGAAAGGCTACTGGAACCGCCCGGATGCCACTGCCGAAGTGCTGAAAGATGGCTGGGTTGCTACCGGGGATATCGCGCAGTTTGATGATAGCGGTTTCCTGCATATTGTTGATCGTAAGAAAGACATGATTCTGGTGTCCGGTTTCAATGTTTACCCGAATGAAGTTGAGGATGCGGTCATGCTGCATCCGGCAGTGCTGGAGTGTGCGGCTATCGGTGTGGAAAGTGACAGTTCCGGTGAAGCAGTGAAAATTTTTGTCGTCCGCAAGGATCAGTCACTGACGGAAGATGATTTGCGTCTGCATTGCCGCCGTTATCTGACCGGTTATAAAGTCCCGAAAATCATTGAGTTTCGTGATGAATTACCGAAATCGAATGTCGGTAAAATTCTGCGCCGCGAACTGCGCGAAGAGGAAAAGCACAAAACGGATGTTCAGCCGGTTGCATGACACCGTATCAGGCCGCAGAATAATAACGCCGGTAAAAACCGGCGTTTATCTGTTCTGTTATGACTATTGATTGAAATACCCTGATCTATTGAATTATTCTGTATCACATCACTTAACCACGTCGTTAAAGACTAAGAGAAGTTGTTTTGAATTATCAGTTGATTACCAGCGATACACATCTTGCCGCCTATTGTGAACAGGTTACCGGCAAACCTTATCTTGCTCTGGACACTGAATTTGTCCGGATCCGGACCTATTATCCGCATCTCGGTCTGGTTCAGCTTTATGACGGGGAGCATCTCGCACTGGTCGATCCGCTGGGGATCACTGACTGGACACCGCTGAAAACCTTACTGACTGCGCCGGAGATGATCAAATATCTTCATGCGGGCAGTGAAGATATCGAAGTCTTTTTCAACAGCATGGGATGTGTGCCGCAGCCGCTGGTGGATACCCAGGTACTGGCTGCTTTTACCGGGCATCCGCTCTCCTGCGGGTTTGCCACGCTGGTGGAAACCTATCTCGGCGTTACCCTGGATAAAAGTGAATCCCGGACTGACTGGCTGGCACGTCCGCTGACAGAAAAACAGTGTGAATATGCAGCGGCGGATGTGTATTACCTGCTGCCGCTGGCGGAAAAGCTGACTGAAAAAGTCCGTGATGCCGGTTACCTGGCGTCAGCGGAAGAAGAGTGTGCCATGATGGCGCAGCGCCGTATTACCCAGACCGACCCGGCGGAAGCCTACCGCGATTTCAGCGGTGCCGCGCAACTGCGTCCGCAGCAACTGGCCTGTTTACAGAAACTGGCGCAATGGCGGCTGGAACAGGCGCGTCAGCGTGATATGGCTGTCAATTTTGTGGTGCGCGAAGAACACCTGTGGAAAGTGGCGCGCTATATGCCAACGTCACTGGGTGAGCTGGACGGACTGGGGCTGACCGGGCAGGAAATCCGTTGTCACGGCAGACGCCTGCTGGCGTTAACGGAAGAAAGTCGTGCGCAGGATAACGCTGACTATCCGGCACCGGTAGAAAATGTGTCCGATCATCCGTTATACCGCAAAACCTTTAAGGCGATAAAAGCACGCATTACTGAGCTGAGTGAAGCGGAACAATTCAGTCCGGAACTGCTGGCATCACGCCGTCAGATTAACCAGTATCTGAATAAAGTGTGGGGATTCAAAAATACACCCGAAGAGCCGGAACTGCTGAGCGGCTGGCGCAAGCCGTTGCTGGAAACTGCACTGGCAGAGGTGGTTGCCGGTATTGAGGCAGGTGCTGTCTCCGGGGAATAAACATAAAAAAATACGGCGGGGTAACCCGCCGTGTTATCAGTGACAGTAACGGTACTATTTTACCGTCTCGTCTTTTTTCGTACCCTCATCGCCTTCAGGCAGCGTAACGTTCAGTTCAAGAACAGAGATATCATCACCTTTCTGCTCAAACTGGACAGACAGCATTTCCGGATCGACCTGAACATACTTACAGATAACGGCCAGTAAATCGCGTTTCAGATCCGGAAGGTAATTCGGTTCAGATTCACCGCGGCGACGCTCTGCAACAATGATTTGCAAACGTTCTTTTGCAATATTAGCTGTCGGTTTTTTTCTCGACAGGAAGAAGTCTAACAGCGCCATGGTTTACCCCCCGAATAAGCGTTTTAAGAAACCTTTTTTCTCTTCCTCAATGAAACGGAAAGGACGATCTTCACCCAGAATACGGGCGACAGTATCGTCATAAGCTTTACCTGCATCTGATTCCTGATCCAGAATCACCGGCTCACCCTGGTTGGATGAACGCAGAACAGACTGATCCTCCGGAATCACACCGATAAGCGGGATGCACAGGATTTCCAGCACATCTTCCATACTCAGCATATCACCGCGGCTGACACGGCCCGGGTTGTAACGGGTAAGCAGCAGATGCTCTGTAATCGGCTCCAGCCCCTGTTCCGCACGGCGGGATTTGGAGGACAGGATCCCGAGAATACGGTCAGAGTCGCGGACAGATGAAACTTCAGGGTTGGTGGTAATAATGGCTTCATCAGCAAAATAGAGCGCCATCAGTGCGCCGCTCTCAATCCCTGCAGGGGAGTCACAGATGATAAAATCAAAGTCCATTTCACCTAATTCATTCAGCACTTTCTCCACGCCTTCGCGGGTCAGTGCATCTTTATCGCGGGTCTGTGATGCCGGCAGAATAAATAAATTATCAGTCCGCTTATCTTTGATAAGCGCCTGATTCAATGTGGCATCGCCCTGAATAACGTTCACGAAGTCATACACGACGCGACGCTCACACCCCATGATTAAGTCAAGGTTACGCAGACCGATATCAAAATCGATCACTACGGTTTTCTTTCCTTTCTGGGCAAGGCCGGTCGCTATGGCCGCGCTGGAAGTGGTTTTGCCTACGCCACCTTTACCTGAAGTAACAACTAAAATGCGTGCCATGGAATTATTCCTTGTTAAAGGTCTATATGAGATTGTTGATAGTGAGTTCATTATTAACCAGACTGAGTTTGGCCGCTTTCCCGGCGAATTCGCCCGGGATTTGCTCACTCAGCCAGTATTGCCCGGCGATAGAAACCAGTTCCGCATGCAGGTGGGTGCAAAAAATCCCGCTTTCCGTATCACCTGCCGCACCGGCTAACACACGTCCGCGCATCAGCCCGTAAATATGAATATTACCGTCCGCAATGAGTTCTGCGCCCGCACTGACATTGGCGGTCACGATAAGGTCACTGTTCGGGGCATAAATGCGCTGGCCGGAACGGACAGGCACATTAATCAGCCGGGTTTTCCGGCAGGGGGAGTCTGCGGCGGCAGGGGAAGACACTGACGGTGCTTCAGGCTCCGGTATATCCGGTTCAGCAGTGCGGGCACTTTTGCCTTCATTGAGCAGCGGAAGCCCGTTACGGGTGGCTGCTTTGCGCATTTTCTCATCCTGACAGCCACTGACCCCGACAATCCGCAAACCGGCATCGGTCACGGCACGACAGATAATTTTCAGGTTCGCACCGGCTGAAATCTGGCTGACATTCAGCACAACAGGGGCATTCCGGAAAAAGGCAGGCGCCTGGCTGACTTTTTCGCGCACAGCCTGTTCAATAATCTGAGGATCCTCATTATTCAGATGAAGAACCGAAAGTGTGAAGTTACTGCCTTTAAGGTCAATTGGCGATGGTGACATCTGTCCGACTCAGTGTAATTAGCGGCCCGCTATTCAGCCATATATAAAATGTGCATTGCTGCGACGCAATGCCGGGTAACGATATTATCAAAAACAATAGCATGTTATAGTTAGTGCCATTTACTGGCAAGTCACGATTTGATTTAAACGGGATAATTCCAATGTTGTGTGCAATTTACAGAAGTCCGAACCGCGATCAAACCTATTTGTTCATCGAAAAGAAAGATGATTTTTCCCGTGTCCCGGAGGAATTGCTGAAAAGTTTCGGCAAGCCCGTCTTCAGCATGCTGATTAACCTTGCAAACCGCGATAAACTGGCCAATGCGGATATTGAAAAAGTGAAACAGGAACTGACGGCTGCCGGTTATTATCTGCAGTTCCCGCCACCGGTGGAAGATCTGTTATCAGAATACCGGGATACACTGAACATTCAGGATAAATCCTAATAATAATCCCCGCGAAATAACCAGAAAGGATATCGCTATGCGCCTGACATTATTAAGCGCCGTGATTATTACGGCCTCGCTGACGGCATGCAGTGCATCTCAGACGCCGGTATTACCGGCAAAATTACTGGCAGATACCCCGGCAGCACAGCAGACCGCCGCAGTACGGTTGTCAGTGGCGGATTTACAGCGGGAATTTCCGGCTGACTCACGGACAGCAGAACAATTTCCGGCCTATGCTGAACAACTGAAAGCGATGGCGCGTCAGGAGGGTATTAAAGAATCCACACTGACCCGCGCTTTTGAGAATTTTCATTTTATCGAACGTGTTATAACGTCTGATAAAAACCAGCCGGAGAAAAAAGTCACGCTGGATGATTATCTCTCCCGCCGCGTGACCAAAGGCGCAGTCAGTGCTGCAGTAAAACAGCATGATGCCAATGCGGCGCTGCTGGCCGGTATCAGTCAGCGTTACGGTGTGCCGGAGGAGTATATTGTCTCTCTGTGGGGGCTGGAAAGCGGTTTTGGCCGTTATCAGGGCAAAGAGGATGTCATTTCTGCTCTGGCAACCCTGGCGTATGAAGGCCGCCGTGAAGAGATGTTTGTTAAGCAGTTTATCGCCGCGTTACAGATTATCGACCAGGGCCATATCCCGGCAGATCAGCAGCTGAAAGGCTCCTGGGCCGGTGCCATGGGGCAAAACCAGTTTATGCCGACCAGTTATCTGACCTATGCCGTGGATGGTGACGGTGACGGTGTGGTGGATATCTGGAATAACAAAGCGGATGTATTTGCCTCCACCGCCAATTATCTGGCCACAGAAGGTTGGGTAAAAGCGCTGCCGTGGGGATATGAAGTCTCTGTTCCCGCAGGCTTTGACCGCAGCATTGAGGGAACAAAGAAAAACCAGAGCAAAACACTGGCACAGTGGAAAGCGCTGGGGGTGACACTCCCGGCACAGGCCAATCTGCCGGAATCGACCCCGATGTGGTTAGTCGTCCCGGAAGATAAGCAGGCGCGGGTGTATCTGGTCACACAGAACTTTATCACCATCATGCACTGGAACCGCTCGTATTTCTTCGCACTCAGTGTTTCACTGATGGCGGATAATGTCGGTGCGGAAATCCGCTGATGTCATCAGAATAATAAAGTAAAGGGGTAAGACTATGTATCAGCATCGTGACTGGCAGGGCGCTCTCCTCGATTTTCCGGTCGGGAAAGTGGTATGTGTGGGGCTGAATTATGCAAAGCATGTTGCGGAGATGAAATCACAGGCATCCGCAGAACCCCTTCTTTTTATTAAACCTGAAACGGCACTGTGCGATCTGCGCCAGCCGGTCGCCATTCCGAAAGAGTTCGGCGAAGTGCATCACGAAACCGAACTGGCGGTGCTTATCGGCGCTCCGCTGAAACAGGCCAGTGAAGACCGCTGCGCCCGGGCGATTGCCGGGTTTGGTGTCGCACTGGATTTAACACTGCGCGATGTGCAGATGAAATTAAAGGCGGCGGGGCAGCCGTGGGAAAAAAGTAAGGCATTTGACGGCTCTGCGCCGGTATCCGGGTTTATTCCGGTCAATGAATTCCCGGATCCGCAGAATGTCACCCTGAGCCTGACCGTTAATAATGAACTGCGCCAGCAGGGAAACACCCGCGAAATGCTGACGCCGGTGATACCACTGATTAGCTATATGTCCCGCTATTTCACGCTGCGTCCGGGGGATATTATCCTGACCGGCACACCGGAAGGGGTCGGGCCGCTGGTATCGGGCGATATGCTGAAAATCTCGGTAAATGATCATATGCTGACCACACGGATTATCTGAAACGGGTCAGCCACGAAGTAAAAGGAAAAAGAACATGTCTCAACCATTCTGGACGGTGAAAACCCTCGATGAAATGAGTGATGAAGAGTGGGAATCACTGTGTGATGGCTGCGGGCAATGCTGTTTGCAGAAACTGATGGATGCAGACACCGATGAAATCTATTTCACCGATGTGGCCTGCAATCAGCTGGATATAAAAAGCTGTCAGTGCCGTCATTATGAAGACCGTTTCCGCTATGAACCGGACTGTATCAAACTGACGCGGGAAAACCTGCCGACATTTGACGCCTGGCTGCCGATGACCTGTGCTTACCGCCTGGTTATGGAAGGCAAACCGTTATTACCCTGGCACCCGCTAATCAGCGGATCCAAATCCCTGATGCACCAGAAAGGGATTACCGTCCGCCATACCGCCGTCACCGAAAGTGTGGTACAGAACTGGGAAGACCATATTCTGAATAAGCCGGAAGGCGGGATCTAAGTTATACGTCAGCAATGATACTGTTCCGGATGAATATAGCGTAATCCGGAACGGTATAATCCGGAATCCGGCTGGTTATTATTCTTAATAAACAGACTATCAGCGGTACAGCAGAATAAATTATGGAGTTAATGCGTAATCCGGGCTATATGTGAGGGGTGTCCGGTAATATATAAAGGGAGTTTGCATGGGTATTATTACGCAGGAAAATAAAAAGAAAGAAATAAAAGAACCGATGCTGAGACAAATAACGCTCGGTGAAATGGCAATGGCTAAAACCATATTTGGTAATTCAATGTCCTATAATGTCTGGGTTCATTGTGATAGTTATCTGCCATTCGGCATGCAGTCAGACAATGTAGCCATGGCGCCGAATGGGGATATTTATTTCAGAAAATTACTTTACAGGCACGATTTTTCAGAGGATTTTGCTGAATATAAACATCTCTTTATGCATGAGCTTACGCATGTCTGGCAGCATCAGAACGGGATGTGGGTCAGAACAAGAGGGTTATTTAGTAGCCTTGCTGACTACAATTATTATCTTGATAGTAAGAAAAAATTAAGTGATTACGGCATGGAACAGCAGGCCAGTATCGTTGCTGATTATTTTATTCTGAAAACGTATGGTATCAGCGGGCTTATTACTGGTATTCAGGATGGCTATGTTCGTATTAGTAATCGAATAGATCCCAATACTATAGAGAGTATTTACAGATCAGTGCTGCCAAATTCCATTTTATAGAGACTTAGTATGCGTAAATTTACTATCATACCCCTGATATTTCTGCTGAGTGCATGCTGGCATGGGAATGACCCCAGACCAAGAATGGTTAATGGCAGTGTGAGCACTAATGCAGGTAAACTATGTGTCAAAGCGCCGGATGCATCTGATGATGAATATATTTTGTATGTAAGAATATTTGATTATAAAGAACAGATAGACATTGCCTCTCTCGATTTTAGTGCAAACCCTGTTAAGTTAGATGAAAAAACGTGTTTGCCATCACCTGATATTCAGTATCAGGCAGACAATAAATATGCGTACAGAGCTTCTACGGTTTTACAGAAAAAACAGGCAAAGAAAATTAATCCCCACAGACGAACAATTGTGGCGACGTTTTTTATTAAAGACGTTGATGGTGATAAACAAGCCGTTGATGTCTTAAACCGGTAATTTCAGCAAAACCACCGGACTTAACAAATCCGGTGGTTTTCACCTTTACGACATAACTCACTACTTATTATTTTGTACTGACAACGGCAATATAGCGCAGGCGATCACGGTTCTGCCGGAAATGGCGGAACATCTGTAAAAACTGCGGGCGATTCTCTTTTTTCAGGGCGTTGCGGATAATCTTCAGCGTGCCGGAGAGTCCTTCATCGTGCAGCATGCCTTTTGGTGTCATCAGTGTCATCGCACCCTCCGAACGGATCACATCACGGAAACCTGCGTCACGGAACAGTGCCAGCCAGTCATCACTCAGCATCGGTTGTGCTTTGACATGGATGGCAGCCTGCATTTCCTGCGTGACACACTCATCCTCACGCCGCCCTGTCAGCGCGATATCGTGGGTCAGCAGACGACCGCCGGGCTTCAGCACACGGAAATATTCCTGTAACAGGCGGGCTTTGGCTTTGTCCGCATACATGGTCAGCATGGCTTCATTGATCACCACATCAAAATGATTATCCGGGAACGGCAGTTTTGAGGCATCCGCTTCCTGCACGGTGATTAGGTGCGATAATCCGTTAGTGAGGATATTTTTCCGGGCATTGGCAAGTGCCTGTTTATCCATATCAATACCAGTAATATGGCACTGAAAACGCTGTGCGATTTCAATCGCGGTGGTGCCCATATTACAGGCAATCTCCAGCACCCGGCTGTCGGTCTGCAATCCGCTGTGTGATAACAGCCATTCTGTGGCGGTGCGGCCCCCCGGGCGCAGGCGTTTTTTACCCAGACGCGCCAGAAACTTGTGTCCGGCTTCATGACCGGTATGTGTGCTTTCCATTATTCAGTCCTGTTTGTTTTCCGGTTCACGTAACATCACCAGCAGCATTTTTGCCCGCTCCGGCGCGTCCACAGCATGAGGAATATTGGCCGGCATACGGACAATATCCCCGGGTTTTGCCGTCACCGGTTTTCCGGCAATGGTCAGGATCAGTGAACCTTCGGCAATCATTACAATGGCATCAAACGGGGCGCTGTGCTCAGAGAGCGCCTGGCCTTTATCAAAGGCAAACAGGGTGATATTGCCGCCGCCGTTTTTAGCGAGAACACGGCTGGAAATGCCTTGTTCGGTGTAGTTGACCAGGTCGGCAATCACTAATGCTTCTGCCGGGGTAATCGTGTTATTGCTCATAATAAATATCCTTATGGTTAATCAGGTAATAAATGGGTTCAGCGGAACAGCGGGATCACGCCGCAGGTCTGCCGGTGCGGGTGGTTAACCGGCACGACAGAAACCGGAAGCTGATACAGCTTTCCCAGATTCTCTTCCGTCAGCAGTGCGGGTGTCTGACCAAACTGCGCCTGTGTGCCGTCAAACAGTAACAGTGAATAATCCGCAATATGCAGGGCATGCTGCGGATAATGGCTGGTAAACAGGATGGTTTTGCCGCGTTCGGCGGCCAGCATTTTCAGAACAGAGAGAACTGTGTCCTGGTTAGCCAGATCCAGCGCGGAAGTGGGTTCATCCAGGATCAGAATGTCCGGTTCACCGGCCAGTGCGCGGGCAATCATCACCATTTGTTTTTCACCGCCGCTGAGCAGGTTAAATGCGGTGTCCGCAAACGGGGTTAATCCGAGGTCAGCCATTGCCTGTTCGGTGATGTCATGATCACGCCGCGACGGGGATGCATACCAGGGCAGATGGCGAACCCTGCCGAGGCTGACCATGGTGCGGACCGGGTAATTGAACAACGCACCGCTGAGTTGCGGCACATAGGCTGCCGGTGCACTGAGCCGCACAGTACCGGTTGCCCCTTTTTGCAGGCTGAGCAGCAGGCGCAGCAGCGTGGTTTTCCCGCGTCCGTTCGGGCCGAGAATGGCGGCGATAGTGCCCGGCGGCTGGCGGAATGTGAGTGCGTCAAATAACGGACGTTTACCGGTGTGGTAACTGAGCTGATTAACATGGATCACAGGTCTGCCACCTTTTTATTCATGGAGTGAATGAGCAGGGCGAAAATCGGTGCCCCGATCAGCGCGGTGATGACACTCAGCGGGATCTCGGCACTGGTCATACTGCGCGCCAGGGTATCGACGGCGATCAGATAAATCGCGCCGGTCAGGGCACTGGCGGGCAGAAGGACGCGATGGTCATGTCCGCTGATCAGTCGTGCGATATGCGGAATAATCAGTCCGACCCAGCCGATGGTGCCGGAAACGGCCACGGTGGCGCTGGTGATCAGCGTGACGCAGACCAGGATAGTCCAGCGGGTTGTTGTGACCGGCAGTCCCAGCGCCTGAGCATTTTCTTCGCCGAGGGACAGCACATTGATGCGGAAGCGCAGAGCAAAAATAATCCCGCCTGCAATGATGACAACCGGCAGTAACACGCTCACTTTCAGGTAGGTTGCGGTGGCAAAACTCCCCATCAGCCAGAACACGATGGTTTGCAGGGTATTGTTCGGATCCGCAAAATAGGTGATCAGCGAAATCAGGGCGGCAAAAAAAGCATTAATAATCACGCCTGCGAGGATCAGCATCAGAAGACTGCTGCCGTGCCGGTTCAGTCCCAGCAAAAAGACCAGCACAATAGCCAGCAGACCACCGAGAAAAGCAAAGCTGATAGTGATAAACAAAGAGGAGAAGAGCAGCAGTGCCAGTGCGCTGCCCAGCGCTGCGCCGGATGAAACACCGATAATCTGCGGTCCCACCAGCGGATTACGGAAGATGCCCTGTAAGGCGGCACCGGCAACCGCCAGCCCGGCACCGGCCAGCCCGGCGATCAGAATGCGCGGCAGACGGACATACAACACCACATTTTCAGCGGTGCGGCTGTATTCCGCAGACGGACTGCGTCCGGTCAGGGTATCCGCCATGATTTGCAGAACCGTTGTTACAGATACCGCATAGCGGCCGGCACACAGCGCAAGCACGATGGTCAGTAATAGCAGGGAGGATAACAGGCACCATTGCAGACGGGATTTTCGCATCACGGCCGCCCCATCAGTGTCAGATAATCACGGCCTTCCCGGTTCAGATCAAGCTGCAGAATACGGTCTGTTTCTGCCTCAGTGAGGGAATAGCCGTACAGTTGCAGATAGCGTTTGCGGATCTCCTCGCGCAGCGGAAATACCGCACTTT
This sequence comes from Morganella sp. TYF_1, assembly GCF_043105645.1. Taxonomy (NCBI): domain Bacteria; kingdom Pseudomonadati; phylum Pseudomonadota; class Gammaproteobacteria; order Enterobacterales; family Morganellaceae; genus Morganella; species Morganella sp. TYF_1. The sequence goes on from NZ_JBICLU010000026.1 coordinate 25,588, forward strand.
CCGGATGAAAAATCTGAGCCAGCCACTGCCAGTAAAGCGGTGTTTCCTGATTTGGCGCATCCCAGATAAAGCCGCCGATCGGCAGTTTATAGACCCGTTTATTCTTTACCGCCGTCACATCACTGAGCATCGGATTGTTATAAATATCCGCGGGTGCCAGTCCGGCCTCAAAATTACCCAGCAGGATAATGTCCGGATCCCACACCAGAATCTGTTCGATATTCAGGGTGCGGGGACCGGTCAGGTCACGGTTGAGGCTGACACCTCCGGCGAGTGCAAAATCCGCATTGTTATGAGAGGTGGATCCGAACGTCTGAATACTTTGTTTAAAATGGGAAAGATAAAGCACGCGCGGCTGTTGTGCTTCCGGAATGGCGGCAACACTGTTTTCCAGCTGGTTGATCACCTGTTTGCGCCAGGCAATCAGCCCGTCCGTTTTGGTTTCTTTACCGAGGGTTTTCCCCATCAGGGTTAACCACTCCTGTGTATAGGCTTCTTTGCCGTAATCCAGCGTGGCGACTGTCAGACCGGCATTGCGCATCGGTGTGATAATGTCATCGCCCCGGTGTCCCCATTGCCAGACCAGATCCGGGTTAACCGAGAGCAGGGCTTCAATATTGGGTGCGAAATCATTTCCCACCACATCACTGCGTACAGAGAGGACATCCGGAAACATCACACTGAGCATGCCGTCACGGGCGGCGACACCGGCGAAGGGATGCATCCCGGCGAGCCGCTTGCTGTTCTCGTCAACGCTGACCAGCATGGAGGCGGCAGGAATCGGGATCACCACAATCCGCTGTGCAGGTGCGGCGAGTTCAATATGCTGCTGTGACATATCGGTGAAATGCACGGCACCTTTTGCGGCATAAGCTGCTGTTGTGCAGGTAAAAAACAGGACCGGAAATAATGCAAATCTATTACTAATCATAAGGTTATTCGCCTTTTATTTTATGATTAAATTGATAATGCGATTGGTTATCATTTATAATTGCATTTATTCTGACCGCACTGAGAGGAAAACCCTATGACATTTGTCAAAAAGACCCATGCCCCCGCACAGCAAATGGCGATCCTCCGGTCGTGCCCGTTATTTCAGGCGGCAGAGGATGATGATCTGGCGCGGGTACTGGCAGACAGCACACATCGTCAGTTTGCGGCGGGGGAATTGATCAGTCGTGAAGGGGAAACAGTAAAAGCCTGTCCGCTGATGATCAGCGGGCAGATTGATGTTTTCCGTCACACCTGGTCGGGTGAGGAAAAAGTATTTGGTATGTTTACTGCCGGTGAGCTGGTGGCGATCGCCGCTGTCTTTATGCCGCATAACCGTTTCCCGATGAGCCTGCGGGCGAGAACAGACAGCAGTGCGCTGATGCTGGATAAACAGGCGATTTTACGGCTGTGTCATGCCTGTCCGGCAATTATGGCGCAGTTACTGGCGCGGTTCAGTCTGAAGCTGTATGAAAATATCAACCATATCGACTGGCTGACCTCCAGTTCCGCAGAGCAGCGGCTGGCGGCTTATCTGCTGGATCTGAAACGGTGTCAGCAATCGGATTGTGTGGTGCTGCCGTTATCGCGCGGGCAGTTAGCCGCAAAACTGGGTGTCCGTTATGAAACCCTCAGCCGCCTGTTTTCCGGCTGGCGGCAGAAAGCGTTTATCGGGATTGATAAAGACGCGGTGCGGATCACCAATGAATCCTATCTGGCGGAACTGGCTATTCCGGCGCAGCGTCCGTTCTGAAGAAATGAAAAATCCCCGTCCGGCGGGGATTTTTTATGTCAGTAAGATCAGAAATTATAGGTGATTCCGCCGTTGACACTGAATCCCATCCCCGGGAACAGGGTGCTGTCTTTGTCGGTAACGGAGCGGTTCGCCACAGAGGTGGTCGCATAGTGCTCGTTGGTCAGGTTATCCATCGACATATAAAGCGACCAGTTCTCTGCAGGCTGATAAGTGCCTCTCAGCCCTAGCACCGTATAGTGTTTACGCTTCTGAATATCGAGATGATTTTCGTGATCGACAGCCATATCGGTCGGTGCCCAGTGAATATTCGGGCCGAAACGCCAGTCGCCGATGCGGTACAGCACTTCCGCCGAGACGATATTGCGCGGGATCCCGGCGATATAATTGCCGTTATATTCGCCGCCCATAAAGCGGAAATCATTCCACGTCCAGGCCAGTTTGTATTCCACATCACCGGGACCCGCCGGAATGACGCCGTTAATGCCTGCTTCCAGCCCCTGATGGCGGGTTTTGGCGGCATAATTAAAGACACCGGTGATATTTCCCTCTGAATCATAAGTTGTGATGTATTCATCTTTGATAAAGCTGCGGTAGAGCGCCACATTCCATTTTAGTTGTTCAGTAAAATCACCATCGCCGCCGATTTCGAAAGTTACGCCTTTCTGCGGATCCAGTTTTGTCAGGCGACCGTCAGAGGAATTAATGATTTCATGGAAGGTTGCGGGCTCCTGACTGGCGCTGACGTTGGCAAACCAGCGCTGATTATCCGCCGGACGCCAGATCACCCCGGCTTTCGGTGTCCAGAAAGTCCAGCTCTGATCCAGTGAAACGGAACTGTTGCGCTTTTCTGTATTCCGCCGTGCATGTGTGGCTTTGAGATCCAGATTCAGGGTCAGATCCGGAGTCAGATGAATACCGGCACCGGCAGAGGCATAAATATTGTCTGCGTTGCCGTCAAACTTACCGATCGGTGTTTTGTCCATCTTTGTGCCGCGCCGGTTCTGCATCAGATCGGTTTCCAGACTCATATGATCCGCCGCCAGTGCCGCCCGCCAGGAGACCGGCTCGGTTTCCATCTGCCAGCCCAGCTGCATACCTTCACTGTGGCTCTGGCTGAAACGGTAATACGCCGGGGTGGTGAAATTATCATGAGTGCGGATATACCAGACACCGGCACTGATGCGCTGATTATCGATCTGCCAGTCGGAACGGTTGGCGGCACGGAACTGCTCCACATTGCGGTGCGGATCCCGCAGCCAGACCATCGGGTAAACCTCTGTCGGGTCACTATCGAGTACCGCTTCGGAAACCGGCCCCGCGACATCAAAGCGCAGATCGGTCCAGTTCAGGGAGGTGCGGTTTTCAAAATTATCTCCGGTATAGCCAAAATTACCGCGCACGGTTTTGCGCTGTGATGAGGAATGTTTGCGGTAGCCGTCGAAATGGTCATAAGTGAAATTGATGCGTCCGTCGAAGCGTCCGTCATCTGATACACCGCCGAAGGCGGTCTGCAAACCTTCACGGCCGTAAGAGCCGTATTCATAACGCAGGCGTCCGCCTTCGTCACGGCCGGTATAGGAAATCAGATCCAGTTCGCCGCCCAGGCTGTTACTCTGCGGATTCAGGCTGTTAGCTCCGCGCCGGACACTGATCATCCGCGCATCCCGCATTTCCAGGGTACTGATATGGAAACTGCCGTCCGCATCGGTGACCGGCAGCCCGTCCTGCATCAGCAGAATACCGCGTGCCAGCGGGGCACTCTGTACGCCGGAGCCGCGGATATTCAGCCGTGGCTGATCAATACCGCCGAAGAAATTCTGCACCAGCACGCCGGGCTGATAATCCAGCGCATCATGCAGCGTCGCCAGCCGGGTATCTTTTTCAACCATAATCAGGTTGGTGCCGCCAGCGACATTTTCCAGTTTTTCTTTTTCCTGAGCGGCATCCGGCGCGAGGCGGCTTTGCTTTGCGGCGGTGACAATAAGGGTGTCCGGCGCGGGTTCCGCTGCCGCAGCGGAGACACCGGCAGTAAGTGAGAGCGCGAGGCAGTGTGTCAGCCTGCGGCGGGTGATTTTATTCTGCATTATCCCTGACCTCATAAATGTAATGGTTATCATTTTCATTTGAGGTCATAACATAGTGCAGAAAATGCGGCTTACCCTATGACATTTGTCAAAAAGTCCCGTCCGGGGATTATTTCAGCCCCAGACGTTTTGCCAGCCGGTGCACGGGATGTTCCAGCTTCCGCACTGTTGTCCGGTATTCCGCAGGTCTGTATCGCTCTTGCGATACCCACACCGCATAATGCTGCCGCTGAACATATATTTGAACCACTCTTTTAAGCCATTTTAAATGACGTTTAATTCTTTAAAAAATCATCTGATCTACCGATGTGATTAACTTGCCGGCGAGATAATATCATCCTCATTATTTTTTAACGGCACCTCGCCTGTAAACTAATTTCACCCTGCGTCCTTAATATGTCTTTACACAGGAGTATTTGTTATGCCCTTTCACCTTGAGTCAGGATATTTTTCTGCTGCTGTCAGTAACAACCACATTAACCAGACAGCCAACTCTGATATTTACCCTTACGTGAGTGTATGGGAAAAAATTAAGGTTTTTTTCTGCCAGACCCATGAGTCTGACGCACTGGAATGCATACGAAAGATTTGTCACCCGACGGTCAGAACGACGAGAGAAGATGTGGCCGGCAGATTTGAACAGCTCAGAAAGATCGCGTATCCGGGATATGAGGAAAACATCCGGTCCGGTCGGTACGCGGAAAACCACTTCTGTATTTTGGACGAAAACAGCCGGGAAATACTGTCGCTGACCCTTAATGATGCTGGCGGGTATATTGTGGAATGTGAGGGACATAAGATTATACATACCCTCACAACGCCCTCGCAACGGGCGAAAGAGTATGAGGTTGTCTGGTCAGACTGGATAAGGGAATTGCCGCCTGAAGAAGCTGAAGCCCGTAATGTCGTTGTACAGAAAATGCGGGACTGCCTGGAAGGTAAATCTGCATCACTGAGCTTTTCCTTCTCAGATTTTTCCTCATTACCGCCAATCCCGGAAGGTGTACTGTCATTAGAATTGAGTAATCTGGAAAATTTACAATTAATGCCGGTTTTACCTGACAGTCTGAAAAAACTGAACATTTATTATTGCGAAAATCTCGATATTTCAGACCTCCCAAATGGAATAGAAGAACTGGATATAGTTGCAGTAAACAAAATCTCATTTATACCGGATGGAGTTCGCAGTCTCACTATCATAAACTGTGATTTCTCCTCATTACTGCCAATCCCGGAGGGTGTACGGTCATTAGAATTGATTGATCTGAATAATTTACAATTAATGCCCGTTTTACCGGTCAGTTTGAAAAAACTGAGCATTCATTGTTGCAAAAAACTCGATATTTCAGATCTCCCAAATGGAATAGAAAAACTTAATATAAGAGAAGTAAATAAAATTTCATCTATACCTGATGGAGTGTGTAATCTTAACATGTATAAATGTAATTATGAAGACGAAATAACCTCTGATTCTTTTACTAATCTAAAAGAACTTAGGATTGAGAAATGTGATAAAGTTAAAATTCATGAATTTCCATCCGGTCTTGAGTTGATTAAAATCATCGGGGATAATTTCAGCCTTCCAAACTTCCCCGATGGCTTATTGACGCTCTCACTACACTACACCGATAACAATAGTGTAACTAAAATACCGGCGCTGCCAGGTCAGTTAAACGAACTGAACATACATTTTGGCCTAAAAGGGGTGGGGATTCCAACAAAGTTACCTGAAACCCTGTCAAAAATAACGATAACATCCCGGGTAAAGAATCAGTGGGATATTTCACCAACAGATTTGCCACGAAATGTTAATATTTACACGGCTAATATTTCTTTTAATCCAAAGTGCTATAATCGACAGGACATAATGTTTAATAATGTTTATACTGACTCATCTGTAAAATTTGAATCAGGAGATATTGTGTATGGTCTGGCAAGGAGGCTAGGTACCATAAATAATATTATAGAAAAAATAAACAAATTTAATGAAAAAGATATCATTATACAAAGTACACTTACTGATGCAGTCCTGGATAAGAATAGTTATAGCAAATTCAATTCTGACGATCAAATCGAAGCATCATTAAATGATAGTGTTCGTGGTATTGAGTTTAAAAAATTCCTTGAGAATCATAAGCGTTATAATGTCACAAACGAGCATTTCAGGGATTTTCCCTACAGGGATATTTGGGCAAAAACAAGTAAAGCAGGGCTGGAATTTCAGACTAAAGTAAGAGAACGTAAAGTTATTTTTTGCGTTGATCAACTAATTGATTCTATAGATTATATTGCCGATAAACGAGATGATTATGGTAATGCGATCACCGCACATGAACTCAGATGGATTTACCGCCATCGTGACGACAATAAAATAAAAGAAAATGTGATATTTTCTTTAAAGGGGAAACTTGTTTCTCAGGAATACGTTTTTTCTCTGAAAGGTTGGGAACGATATCAGCCTAAAAGAGTTTTGTCACATTAAATGCGGCTTACCCTATGACATTTGTCAAAAAGTCCCGTCCGGGGATTATTTCAGCCCCAGACGTTTTGCCAGCCGGTGCAGATTTCCGGCATCAATACCGAGACGGCGGGCCGCCGCAGCCCAGCTGCCGTCACTGCGGGTAAGGGCAGTGCGGATAAGCTCTGCCTGAAAGGTATCGGTGGCCGTGCGCAGATCCTGCCCGGCTTCTGCGGGGGCGGATTCAGGGCTGACAACCGGTTCAGGGATTTCTTCCGGTGAGAAGTGATGAGGCTGTAACAGCAGTTCTTCACTGTTGCAGGTGGCACGCGCCAGCACAATGGCGCGGTGTACTGCATGTTCCAGCTCCCGTACATTACCCGGCCAGTGATAGTGCAGCAGTGCCAGGCGTAACGCAGGACTTATCACCACCTGTGGTAAACTAAATGCCTGGCGGTAGCGTTCGCAGAAATAGCCGGTCAGCAGCAGGATATCATCGTGGCGTTCCCGCAGCGGCGGTACCTGTAGCGGGAAGATGCTGAGCCGGTGGAACAGGTCGGCCCGGAAGTGGCCTGCAGCAACTTCCGCCCGCAGATCCCGGTTGGTGGCAGCCAGCACGCGGACATTTACCCGCAGCGGCCTGTCATCCCCGATCCGCTGGATATCACCATACTGTAAGACCCGCAGCAGCTTGGCCTGTAACGCCGGAGATAATTCACCAATCTCATCCAGAAACAGGGTGCCGTTATCCGCCATTTCAAATTTCCCGCTGCGGTTGCTGATAGCCCCGGTAAATGCGCCTTTGACATGCCCGAATAGTTCACTTTCCGCCACGGTTTCCGGCAGTGCCGCACAGTTAAGATACACCAGCGGGTGATCACGGCGGGCGGATAATTCGTGAATGGATTGCACCACCAGCTCTTTACCGGTGCCGGTTTCGCCGCTGACCAGCACATTCATATCCGCACCGGCCACAATGGCGATCTCTTTCTTTAACTGCATCATGCAGGGCGAAAGGCCGATAATATCGGTTTGCCCGCCGGATTGCCCTGCTGCCAGTCCGGCGGAGGCGCTGAATGCCAGCTGCTGGTTCTCGAGCTGGCCGATAAGCAGGGCGTTATTAAGTGCTCCGGCGGCCAGAGCAGCAATCAGGCGTAATTCCTCATCACTGAATGTATCAAACTGATCCGGAGCAAGACTGTCGAGTGTCAGCGCGCCGATAAGGTTTTGCCCGGCAAACAGCGGCAGACCGGCGCAGGCGTGTACTTTCAGATGGATATGATCCGGGATCAGCCCGTCATAAGGATCAGGTAACTGACTGTCTGCGGGAAAACGGACGACATCCCCGGCGCGGGCGATGGCTTCCAGTCTGGGGTGAGCATCCAGCCGGAAGCGGCGGCCGAGAACATCCGGCGACAGTCCGTCAATCGCCAGCGGAACAAACTGATGTGACTCATAGCGCAGCAGTGCAGCCGCATCACAATTAAGTACCCGGCGCAGCGTGGAGACCAGACGCTGAAAGCGATCCTGATGACCGATATCCCGCTGTAAGGCAATGGCAATGCCGGTAAGTACATCAACTGAAAATCCCATGTTGTCCTCCGCTGTCATTATGACAACACAATGTCATATTGACAGTTAATTGCATAGTCATTTTGACACTTACTTTTCCCGGTAAAATTTAAAATCCTTATAAAACAACATAATAAAAGTTGGCACGCAAATTGATTATCTCTCTGTAACGAAGCATAAAAACAGAAGGTAACTATCAAATGGCTATTCATGTAAAAAATAATGTGCATTGGGTCGGACAGCGTGACTGGGAAGTCCGCGATTTCCACGGAACAGAATACAAAACCCTGCTCGGCAGCAGCTATAACAGCTATCTGATCCGTGAGGGGAAAAATGTCCTGATTGATACGGTTGATCACAAATTCAGCCGTGAGTTTGTGCAGCATTTACAGACACAAATCGACCTGAACGATATTGATTACATTGTCATTAACCATGCGGAAGAAGATCACGCCGGGGCATTAACCGAACTGATGGCGGCGATTCCGGACACACCGATCTATTGTACAGAAAATGCCATTGATTCGATTAATGGTCATCATCATCACCCGGAATGGCATTTTAATGTGGTGAAAACCGGGGACACCCTGGATATCGGCAACGGCAAACAGCTGATTTTTGTCGAAACCCCGATGCTGCACTGGCCGGACAGCATGATGACCTACCTGACCGGAGATGCCATTCTGTTCAGTAATGATGCCTTTGGTCAGCACTATTGTGACGAGCGGCTGTTTAATGATGAGGTGGATCAGACTGAGCTGTTTGAGCAGTGCCAGCGCTACTATGCCAACATCCTGACACCGTTCAGCCGCCTGGTGACCCCGAAAATTAATGAGATCCTCGGGTTCGGGCTGCCGGTGGATATGATCGCGACCTCACACGGCGTGGTCTGGCGCGATAATCCGACCCAAATTGTGGAGTGGTATCTGAAATGGGCGGCGGATTATCAGGAAAATCGCATCACGATTTTCTACGATACCATGTCCAATAATACCCGCATGATGGCTGATGCAATCGCACAGGGGATTAATGAAGCGGACCCGGATGTGGCGGTGAAAATCTTTAACATCGCCCGCAGCGACAAAAATGACATCATTACCAGTGTGTTCCGTTCAAAAGGCGCGCTGGTGGGCTCATCCACCATGAATAATGTCATGATGCCGAAAATTGCCGGTATGTTGGAGGAATTAACCGGCCTGCGCTTCCGCAATAAAAAAGCAGCGGCTTTCGGCAGTTACGGCTGGAACGGCGGCGCGGTTGATCGTGTGCAGACCCGGCTGATGGATGCCGGTTTTGAAACCACGATGTCACTGAAAGCAAAATGGCGTCCTGATCTGAATACCCTTGAAGAGTGCCGTCAGTACGGGCGTGATCTGGCGCGCCAATGGGCGACCGGGGTATTACCGGCAGTCAGCAGACCGGCAGTGCAGGCACCAAACCCGGTTACACCGCAACCGGCGGCAGCTGTAAATGAAACAGAAGACGTAATACAGTGTGACACTGTCACTAATGTATCGTCGCAGGATCTGGGATCGTGCATGCAGTGCAGCGTGTGCCAGTGGATTTATGACCCGGAAAAAGGTGAGCCGATGCAGGGCGTGGAGCCGGGCACACCGTGGTCCTGCGTGCCGGACAACTTTTTGTGCCCTGAGTGTTCTCTCGGCAAAGAGGTATTTGATGTCCTGGCGACGGAGGCCGTATGAGCGCAGGCATTGTAATTATCGGGGGAGGCTTTGCTGCCCGCCAGCTGGTGAAAAATATCCGCAAAGCTGATACACAGGTGCCGCTGACGGTGATTGCGGCAGACAGTATCGATGAATATAACAAACCGGATTTAAGCCATGTGATAAGCCTGAATCAGCGTGCCGCTGATCTTATCCGGCAGTCAGCACCGGAATTTGCACAGCAATATAATGTGGCGTTGTTCCCGCATACCCGGATCAGCAGCATTGATGCACAACAGCATCTTATCAGCAGTGGTCAGCAGCAATGGCACTATGACAAGCTGGTATTGGCGACCGGCGCAACGCCGTGCCGCCCGCCGGTGCCGGGTAATGAACTGATGGTGACACTCAACAGCCGTGAGGACTTTCAGCAGCACGAAACACCGCTGCGTAATGCACAGCGGGTACTGATCCTCGGCAGCGGCCTTATCGGCACAGAACTGGCTATGGATTTTTGCCGCGCCGGTAAAACTGTTACCCTGGCGGATATGGCCGCCAGTATTTTATCGTCACTGATGCCCGCAGAGCTCAGCAGCCGTCTGCGGCATAACCTGTCTGCCTCCGGGGTTCGGGTGCTGACCGGCACACAGTTGCAGTCACTGATAAAAACGAAAGACGGCATTGAAGCCCGCTTTGATCATGATTGTGTGACCCGGGCGGATGTGGTGATTGCCGCCACCGGCCTGAAACCGGATACTTCGCTGGCTGAGCTGGCCGGTCTGACTGTCCGGCGCGGTATTGTGACAGACAATTCATTACAGACATCCGACCCGGATATTTATGCTCTCGGCGACTGCGCGGAAATTGACGGCAAAGTGATGCAGTATCTGCAGCCGATTATGCTCAGTGCGGTTTGTCTGGCGAAAAATCTGACCGGCGGAGAGGGAAAACTGACACTGCCGCCGATGCTTATCAGGGTAAAAACGCCGGATCTGCCGGTACAGCTTGCCGGGAATTTCCGTCATCCGGATTTGCAGTGGAGTATTGATATCAGCCACCGTGGCATGATCGCCAAAGGCCATGACAGCGCCGGAAACCTGCATGCGTTTGCGGTAACGGAAGACAAACTCAGTGATGCATTTACGCTGTTACGTCAGCTTCCGCAGCACTGATTATCACCGTTTACGACTGAATTCTGAGGTAACAAAAATGACATTACGTGAAAAAACCCTGGGTGAACTGGCACTGTCTGTAAATGGTGCATCGGCACTTTTCCGCCGTTATGACCTGGATTTCTGCTGCGGCGGAAAACGGACGCTGGCAACAGCGGCAGAGAAAAAATCCCTGAATATCGATGAAATTGAACAGGCATTACTCGCCCTGAAAGATGAGGCACCGGTGCAGGACTGGCGGAAAGCGCCGTTGGGCGACATTATCGCTTTTATTATTACCCGTTATCACGATCGCCACCGCGCACAGTTGCCGGAGCTGATTTTACAGGCAGAAAAAGTGGAGCGGGTACATGCTGCCAAAGCCAGTGTCCCGAAAGGGCTGGCCCGGCAGCTGACTGCACTGCATGAAGAACTGACCTCACATATGATGAAAGAGGAACAGGTGCTGTTTCCGATGATCTGCAACGGCATGGGGCCGCAGGCGGCGGGGCCGGTACAGGTGATGGAAGCAGAGCATGATGATGCGGGGGATATTGTGGAGGTTATTAAGTTTATCACCAACAATGTCACACCGCCGGAGGAAGCCTGCACAACCTGGCGGGTGCTGTATAACGGCATCAATACATTCATCGATGATTTGATGGAACACATCAGCCTGGAGAATAACTTACTGTTCCCGCGTGCCCTGGCCGGGAAATAGTTCAGTCGCTGAGATCATGACGGAACAGCGGGATATATTGTCCGCCTTGCTGTTCCGTCTGTTGCTTTTCTTCCTTATTCCAGCCGTAGTTAACAGCACGGCTGACGGCGCCGGAGTCCCGGAGGGTGACAATCAGTGAGGCCGCCGGGGTTGCCGTGTATGCAGAGAGTGCCCGGATAAGTATATTCAGTTCATCACGGGTGAACATGACCTGTGATTCAGGCGCAGTGGTTTGCAAGCGTTGTAACAGAATTACCAGGTGGTCATCCATTAATTTTGCCTCTTTTTTTTACCGGTATCATTAAAATTACTTAATTTAAAGGTAACGGTACCATATGATAAAAAAGAGAACTACCGGCTGAATCTGATAGTAACAATGGCGGATATGGAGATGGTTTTTTCTTTATCACAAATAAAAAAATCAAACACCCGGAGATGTTTGATTTAAGTGAGGTCTGTTATTTATTGTTTTTGATTTTACGGGATATGTGTTGTTTTTAATGACCCCGTTATTTTGTTTTTATATTTGCTGTGTAGTATATCTTTGCCAAATCAGCGATAGCTTACAGTAACAATATGTTTTTCTGAATCAGATGAAACAGGTGCGATGTTTACTTCACCAATATTATCCGGTATTAATGTGCCGTTAAGTTTATTGCCTGCCTGAATACTGCCATTAAATTTGGTCGTATCGCCGGCGCGGTAGCATTCGGTATTCACACTGTTACCGGATACCCGGTAAGTGCAGGGTGCTTCTGTCAGTGACCCGTAGAAATGAATGACACCGCCTTGCTGGCCCTGTAATGACTCACTGTGTGCGACAAAAGATAATGCAATACCTGCAATTAAAACTAAACGGTTTAACATAGACATATTTTTACTCTCTGTATTCGATATTAACCGGAAGCATCCCGTTTTAATATTATGGGAAAGCCTCCGCTAATAACATCACGAATGATAGTTTACGGTTAATGATAATATATGGTTGCTGCGTCTTACTTTATAGATGCAATGTTACATCAATATAATTAAACAGAGCCATAACAAAGAGAATGCCGTAACAAAACTGTGTCTGTTGTGTGTGTTCTCTTTATTTAGGCTTTGTTTATTAAGTATGAGTTATAATGCGGACATTAAAACAAAAAATAGATTAATCAATATCTGTATCCTGTCCGCCCCGTTCGGGGCTTCTTTTATCCGGAATATATTTACTCTTAAATCTGACCAATATCGAAGGGAATATCAGCTGCCGTGATTATTGAGAAAATCTCATCAAAAAACTGAGGCGAATCTTAGCATCAAAAATTGAGATGAGCAAAATTGAGAATAAACTTAATGACACTGCCTAAGTTTATGTTTCTTGGTTTTTTTATAACCAAAATCCCGGAGAACAGGATAAAATCCCCGGGATTAAATTGTAATGTTCTGTGTAGTAGTCACTAGTTTTGTAACACTGCGTTACAGGATGTTTCGCCATTATAGAGGGCAGTGATGTTTTCCAGCGTGGTTTCGCTGATACTCAGCAGTGCTTCTTCTGTCAGAAACGCCTGATGACCAGTGAACAGTACGTTATGACAGGAGGAAAGGCGGCGGAACACATCATCCTGAATCACATCATTTGATTTATCCTCAAAAAATAAATCCCTTTCGTTTTCATAGACATCCATGCCAAGTGCGCCAATTTTTTGTTGTTTGAGGGCATTAATCGCGGCAACGGAATCAATCAGTGCTCCGCGGCTGGTGTTGATTATCATCACACCGTCTTTCATTTTGGCAAATGCGGCTTCATTCAGCAGGTGGTGGTTTTCCGGTGTCAGCGGGCAGTGGAGAGAAATCACATCAGACTGTGCGAACAGGGTGTTCAGATCGACATACTCTGCACCCAGATCCAGCGCTGTCTGGTTAGGGTAAGGGTCAGAGACCAGCAGACGCATCCCGAATCCCTTTAATATCCGCAGTACGGCCAGCCCGATTTTGCCTGTCCCGACAACCCCGGCAGTGCGGTTATGCATATTAAAACCGGTCAGACCTTCGAGAGAAAAGTTAGCATCACGGGTGCGCTGATAAGCCCGGTGAATACGGCGGTTCAGGCTCAGCATCATGCCGACAGCATGCTCTGCCACGGCTTCCGGTGAATAGGCCGGAACACGGACAACCTGAATACCCAGTTCTTTTGCAGCGGCTAAATCCACGTTATTAAAACCTGCACAGCGCAGTGCGAGGATTCTGATATTGAGATCCGCCAGTTCCTGTAATACTTCCCGGTTCGCATCATCATTAACAAAGATACAGACAGCATCGGCACCCACTGCGTTTTTTGCGGTCTGTTGTGTCAGCGGGAAATCAAAATATTCGATATCATACTGAAAGCGCGGATCCTGATTAATCAAATCCATATGTTTGCTGTCGTAATGTTTGGTACTGTAACTGACGATTTTCATCGGGGTTCCTCCGCTAAAAAAATAAATCGCTACACTAAACCGGATAGCCCTGACAAAATAGGGCGGTCCTGTGTTCAGAAATGATTGAAATCTGCTGACTACAGTATAACGCTTAGTTGATGTATCTGTAACCGGGGAACTGCACCTCTGAGGTCTATGAAAAAATTACTGAAAGTGCTGGTGGTACTGCTTGTTCTGCTGATGATTATCCTCCCGGCGGCCTGGCTGACAATGCCGTGCTGGCTGCCTGCCGTGGTGAAATCCTCTCTGCCTGATGGCGTTACATTGTCACTTTCTCAGCCGAAAATTCGTGCCGGTGGTCTCTATATAGAAGAAGTGTCTCTCCGCAGTAATGCCTGCCTGCTGGCAGGCGGGGAAAAGTTATCACTTCACTATCAGCGCGGCGGTCACTGGGTTATTGATGCCGGTTCACTGATCGGTGATGCGGATTGCTTTCAGAAATTACCTTCCGGCTCTGAAGATACAGACAGTACACCGGTTGATATCGGCGCGCTGTTATCGCGGCTGCCGCCGGTGACGCTGACCGCTGATACTGTTATCCCCGTGCCCTGGCAGAGGTATCAGGGAAAACTGAGCCTGACAACCGCACCCGGCCGGGGACAGCATCTGAGTTATCAGGGAGAGAATATTCAGGCGGAACTGGCGGTTGATCCGGCGCTGAACCTGACCTTGTCACAACTGGACGCCACTATCGGTGATGAAAAATTTGCCCTCAGCGGCGCACTGACTCTGCCGCTGAATACGGCGGCGCTGCCCGGAAAAGGCGGTTTGCAGGCGGAAATTACAACCACATACCGGCCACAGCCGCTGAGAGTGACCTTTGACTGGCAGGGACGGCAGGGTGTGCTGGCTCTGAGCGAAACCGATCCGCAGACTGTGCTGCTGAATATTCCCTGGGAAGCCACGGCGGAAAGCATTCTGATTAAAAACGGGGAATGGCGCTGGGATGAGTGGGAGCAGCCACTGAAGGGAACGATCAGCGCAGAACTGAAAAACTGGCTCGCCTCACCGGCGGATATGCTTGTGGGCGCCCGGATCTCCGTGACCACGCAGGGTGTGCGCGGTAAAGGTACAGTGGTATTGCAGTTACCGGAAACACCGCTGCCGCTGACTGAATTTGATATTCCTTTTGAGCTGGCCGGGCAGGTCAATCACAATGATATGTGGGCAGCCGGACGGGTACCGGCGGTACTGACCGGCACATTTGCTGACCCACTGATCCGGTTACGCTCCGGGGCGCTGGTGCGGGCACGCGGGAAGCTCAGTCCGGATTTTCTGGTGGAAGAACTGCGTCTGCCGCTGGCGGGAACGTCGTTGTCACAGCAGGGAATTTCCGGGCCGCTGGATGCCATTGTGACGGTGAATAATCCGGAGCTGGGGCGTTACCGCTTTCAGATGAAAGGCCAGGCGCGGGAATTTCTGCCGGATAACGGACGCTGGTACTGGCAAATCTGGGGAAAAGGCCGGATGAAGCCGCTGAATGCGGACTGGACATTCTCCGGCGCCGGTTCCTGGCTGGATGAGGAAATCCGCATCCGCAAACTGAATACCGGATTCAATGGTATCCGCTACGGCGTCATGTCAATGGATGCCCCGGCGCTGACACTGCTGTCTCCGCTGATCTGGACCCGGACCGGCGGACAGGAGAAACTGTCCGGTAAAGTGCAGCTGACCACCCGTAAAATCCGGCTGGATAACAGTTATCTGCCGTCCGCTACCTTTGATATGACGTTGGATGGCCGTGATCCGCGTGATTTTTCTGTTAAAGGCAAACTGTCAGCCGGAAAAAATATCGGACCGATACATTACTGGAGCCGCTGGGACGGCGTTCGTCTGCGTGGTGAGGCGCGCTGGCCGGAGCAGGATATGCGGGCATTTCAGACGCTGATCCCGGCCGATCTGGGGATCACACTGCGCAATGGTGTTTTCTATGCCCAGGCAGCGTATTCCGCCGCGCCGGGGCAGGGATTTGTGGCCGGCGGGCACTGGGTGGTCAAACAGGCGGGCATGTGGCTGAAAGACGGCGAAGTGGACGGTGTGGATTTTGTGCTGCCGTGGCGTCTTTCGGACAGCCGCTGGCAGCTCGGCAGTAAAACGCCGGTGATGCTGCGTATTGCGCGGGTTGAGAATCTGTTTGACGTGACGGATATTAAAGCCGATTTACAGGGCTATTATCCGTACGATGATGCCTATCCGCTGAAACTGTCCGGCGTCAGTCTGGATGTGCTGGGCGGGCAGGTGACTATGCCGTTGCTGACTATTCCGCAGAAAACCGCAGCGGTGATAAAGCTGGATAAGCTGAATACCGGCCCGCTGATCAATACGCTGAAGGTGACACAGTTTGCCCTTGAAGGCAGTATCAGCGGGGAATTGCCGTTTTATATTGATAATCCGCAGTGGATTGTGCATAACGGTTGGGTGGAAAACGACGAACCGCTGACCCTCAATCTGGATAATCAGTTTGTTGAATCGGTCAGTGAAAATAATATTTCAGCGGGTACGGCGATTAACTGGCTGGATTATCTGGTGATGAAGCGGGTGCGGACGGATGTCAATCTCACCAACCTGGGTGTCCTGACAATGTCATCGGTGATTTCCGGCTATAATCCGGTACTGGATGCACGGCGGACGGTAAACCTGAATTACCGGCATGAGGAAAATGTGTTTCAGTTATGGCGAAGTCTGCGTTTCGGCAGCAATCTGGAAGCCTGGCTGGAAAAGAGTATTTCACAGAATCAGGAGTAACCTCCGACGGAGTCAGAATGAAAAAATGGATAGCAGGTGCGGTATTACCGCTGATGATTATCGCGCTTAACGGGTGTCTGCGGGTGGAAGTCGCTACACCGGACAAACCCATTGATATCAATATGAATGTCAAAATTGAACATGAAATTAATGTCAAAATTGACCGTCAGGTTGAAGATTTGCTGAAAAATAACTCAGCGATATTTTGAGGTGAATAATGCGTAAATTCATTAACAGCGGGCTGGCTGCGCTGACATTACTGATCAGTACCTCCGCGTTTGCCCTGACCCTGGATGAAGCCAAACAGCAGGGACTGGTGGGCGAAACCTTCAGTGGTTATATCGCAGCGGTGGATAAAGCATCGTCACGGCAGGATGTCAGCGGTCTGGTGAAAGAGATTAATACAGCACGGACGCAAAAATACAGCGAACTGGCACAAACCAACCGGATGAAAGCGGATGAAGTGGCTAAAATCGCCGGACAGAAACTGGTGACCCGCGCACCGCAGGGAGAATATGTGCTCGGTATCAACGGTAAATGGCTGAAGAAATAGCGCCGCAGAAAAAAAACAGCGCCGGATTATCCGGCGCGCAGGCCGTTGACAAGCCCGGAGGGATTGGCGACGACCGACAGAGGTTGTAAAAATAAACGAGGAAAATCAATTTATTGATTTTCGGCTGATAACACAAAGCAGGAAAAACCACGTTTTATCCTGCTTTGTCAGCAAGTTCTGCGCCGGATGACCTGGCGCGGAACAAGGATGATTAATGATGATACTGCTTGTTTTTATGTTGTTATCCGGTTATGCGGAAAGCGCTTCAACGCACTGACGGGCATTCTGCTGTGCTTTTTCAGCAAAATCTTCACCCATCGAGACACCTTCGGCATAAATAAACTCAATATCACTGATCCCGATAAAACCCAGGAACTGCGTCATAAACGGCACAATCAGGTCAGAGGTCTGATCGCGGTGGAAACCGCCGCGGGCGGTGAGGACAATCGCACGTTTGCCCGACACCAGCCCTTCGGCACCGTTTTCGGTATAGCGGAACGTTTTACCGGCAGCAGCAATGAAATCCAGATAGGTTTTCAGTTGTGTCGGTATCGTGAAGTTATACATTGGTGCGGTGAATACGATAACGTCGTGTGCAAAAAGCTCATCAATCAGTTCAGTCTGTAATGCATTTGCGGACTGCTGACGCTGTGTTAAGGTGCCGCCTGCCGGCGCGTGCATACCGGAAACAATTTCGTTATCCAGCACCGGTACCGGGTCTGCACTCAGATCGCGGACAGTGATCGCATCATCTGCATGATTTTTCCGCCATTGTCCGATAAAATAATCCGCCATTTTGTTGGTGTGTGAGTAGTCCGCAAGAATACTGGATTTCAGAACGAGAACTTTTTGCATAGTAAACCTTGTTATTGTGATTCAGCTTATTTATTACGTAATCAGTGTATGAAAGCCGCTGCATAAAGAACAGCAGATAAATTCGGCGCATAACATCAAAAAATCTGACCATAGCCGGATATGGCAAGTTTAATCAGGATGTGCAGTGTGTGTTACTCCGAAAACGGGATAACAATGACAGAGGGGAGACCCGCCGCACAAAAAGCCAAACCGTACAGACGGCACAAAATTACCGACCAGAAGGACAGCAAGGTGAATTCCCTTCTTAATGAATTAAAACAGTTAATCCCTCATTTATCGCTGCGGGAGCAGCATCAGTTCCGCAAACGGCTGGCGGGGGTGGCGAAGATCCGCAACCCGGAATCGCAGCAGAAGGTGCTGGCAGGGTTACAGGATGAGATGCTGCGCGGTATTACCCGCACAGAGCTGCGTATTGCCAACCGGCCGGAAATTACCTATCCGGATAATCTGCCGGTCTCACAGAAGCGTGAAGCTATTTATAACGCGATCCGTGATAATCAGGTGGTGATCATCGCGGGGGAAACCGGATCCGGGAAAACCACGCAGATCCCGAAAATCTGTCTGGAGCTGGGACGCGGTATCACCGGGTTTATCGGCCATACTCAGCCGCGCCGTCTGGCTGCGCGGACTGTGGCCTCCCGCATTGCGGATGAGCTGAAAGTCCCGCTTGGCGGCGCTGTCGGTTATAAAGTCCGTTTCAGCGATCAGGTCAGTGATAATTCGCTGGTTAAGCTGATGACGGACGGGATCCTGCTGGCAGAGTTACAGCAGGACAAGCTGCTGCTGCAATATGACACCATTATCATCGATGAAGCGCATGAACGCAGTCTGAATATCGATTTTATCCTTGGCTATCTGCGTCAGCTGCTGCCGAAACGTCCGGATCTGAAAGTGATCATCACCTCCGCGACCATTGATCCGGAGCGGTTTTCCCGTCATTTCGGTAATGCACCGATTATTGAAGTCTCCGGGCGTACCTATCCGGTGGAAGTCCGTTATCGTCCTGTGATGGGTGAAGAGAATGACTCGGATCGTGACCTGACTCAGGGCATTCTGGATGCGGTGCATGAGCTGGGACGGGAAAGTGCCGGGGATATTCTTATCTTTATGAGCGGAGAGCGGGAGATCCGTGAAACCGCCGATGCGCTGAATAAAGCCGATTTGCGCCATACCGAAGTGCTGCCGTTGTTTGCCCGTCTTTCCAACAGCGAACAGAACCGGATTTTTCAGCCCCACACCGGGCGGCGTATCGTGCTGGCGACCAACGTGGCGGAAACATCACTGACCGTTCCGGGCATCAAATATGTGATTGATACCGGGTTTGCCCGTGTCAGCCGCTACAGTTACCGGACAAAAGTTCAGCGCCTGCCGATAGAACCGATTTCACAGGCTTCGGCAAACCAGCGGAAAGGGCGTTGCGGCCGTGTTTCTGACGGGATCTGCATCCGCCTCTATTCTGAGGATGATTTCCTGTCACGACCGGAATTTACCGACCCGGAAATTCTGCGTACCAACCTGGCCTCCGTTATTCTGCAGATGACCGCGATCGGGTTGGGGGATATCGCTGCCTTCCCGTTTGTGGAAGCGCCGGACAAACGCAATATTCAGGATGGCGTCAAACTGCTGGAAGAGCTGGGTGCTATCGATGGTAAAACCTCCGCTGAAGGGCATTATCATCTGACACAAACCGGCCGCCAGCTGGCAAAACTGCCGATTGACCCTCGTTTGGCGCGGATGGTGCTGGAAGCCCGTAACCACGGCGCGGTACGGGAAACCATGGTGATCGCTGCTGCTCTCTCCATCCAGGATCCCCGTGAGCGTCCACTGGAGAAACAGCAGGCGTCGGATGAAAAACACCGACGCTTTGCGGATAAAGAATCTGACTTTATTGCCTTTGTTAATCTGTGGAACTACCTGAAAGAGCAGCAGAACGTGTTATCTAACTCGCAGCTGCGCAAACAGTGTCGTCAGGAGTTTCTTAACTATCTGCGGATCCGGGAATGGCAGGATGTGTATACCCAGCTGCGTCAGGTGGTAAAAGAGCAGGGGATCCCGGTTAACAGCGAACCGGCGGATTATAAAAGTGTCCATCTGTCGCTTCTGAGCGGTCTGCTGTCCCATGTCGGGCAGAAAGACACGGAAAAACAGGAGTTCACCGGGGCGCGCAATGCGCGTTTCTCTGTCTTCCCGGGCTCCGGCTTATTTAAGAAGCCGCCGAAATGGGTCATGGTGGCGGAATTGGTGGAAACCAGCCGGTTATGGGGGCGTATTGCTGCCAAAATCGAACCGGAATGGATAGAGCCGCTGGCACCGCATCTGGTGAAATATCACTATAGCGAACCGCACTGGGAAAAATCACAAGGTGCGGTGATGGCAACGGAAAAAGTCACGCTCTACGGGCTGCCGGTTGTGGCGGGACGTCCGGTGAATTACGGTAATATCGACCCGGCGCTGTGTCGTGAACTCTTTATCCGTCATGCGCTGGTGGAAGGTGACTGGCTGACCCGTCATGCGTTCTTCCGGGAAAACCAGAAACTGCGCAACGAAGTGGAAGAGCTGGAACATAAATCCCGGCGCCGCGATATCCTGGTGGATGACGAAACGTTGTTCAGTTTCTACGATACCCGTCTGCCGCCGGATATTATCTCATCACGGCACTTTGATAACTGGTGGAAACGGGAACGGTTACAAAAACCGGATTTTCTCAATTATGAGAAAAACATGCTGATTCGCTCTGATGCTAATCAGGTGACGGCACAGGATTATCCGAACTACTGGTATCAGGGGGATCTGAAATTCCGCCTGAGTTATCAGTTTGAGCCCGGAACGGAAGCGGACGGCGTGACCGTACATATTCCGCTGCCGGTACTGAATCAGGTCAGTCCGGAAGGGTTTGACTGGCAGATCCCGGGACTGCGTGAAGAACTGGTTATTGCGCTGATCAAATCGTTGCCGAAACCGGTACGCCGTAATTTTGTGCCTGCACCAAACTATGCGGGCGCATTTATGGAGCGGGTGCCTGAGCCGCAGGGCGCGCTGCTGGATGCGCTGGAGCGGGAACTGCGCCGTATGACCGGTGTTACCGTTGATCGTGAATCCTGGCAGTTGGATCAGATCCCGTCACATCTGAAGATCACCTTCCGTATCACGGGGGATAAACAGAAAAAACTGGCGGAAGGTTACGATCTGGAAGCGCTGAAACTGAGCCTGAAAGCGCAGGTACAACAGACACTGTCCGATGTGGTCGATGACGGTATCGAACAAAGCGGTGCCCATATCTGGCGTTTCGGCGACATTCCCGGCTGTTATGAGCAAAAACGCGGTGGTTATGCGGTTAAAGCATATCCGGCGCTGGTGGATGAAAAACAGAGTGTCGGCATTAAGGTTTTTGAAACGGAATTCGAGCAGCAACTGGCGATGCAGGCGGGAACACGGCGTTTGCTGTTGCTGAATATTCCGTCGCCGATCAAATATCTGCATGAGAAATTACCGAACAAAGCCAAGCTGGGACTGTATTTTAACCCGTACGGCAAAGTGCTGGATCTGATTGATGACTGTATCGCCTGTGGTATCGACAAGCTGATCGCACAATACGGCGGCGTGGTCTGGCAGGAGGATAAATTCGCGCAGTTACAGGAATTTGTCCGGGCTGAGCTGAATGAAACCGTTGTCGGTATCGCGAAGCTGGTGGAGCAAATCCTGACCACCACATTTGCTATTAATAAACGCCTGAAAGGGCGGATTGATATGCAGATGGCGTTTGCCCTCTCTGACATCAAAGCACAAATGAGCGGTCTGGTTTTCCCGGGTTTTGTGACGGCGCACGGCTGGCAGCGTCTGCCGGATATCCTGCGCTATTTACAGGGGATAGAGCGGCGCATCGAAAAACTGGTATCTGACGTTAACCGCGACAGGGCGAACATGAGTAAAATCGAGCATGTTCAGAACCTGTGGAAGCAGTGGCAGGGTAAATTGTCACCGGTGGAGAAACGCAGACCGGAAGCGGAGGCGGTGCGCTGGATGATAGAAGAGTTGCGTATCAGTCTGTTTGCCCAGCAATTGGGGACACCGTATCCGGTTTCCGATAAACGGATTATTCAGGCAATGGAACAAATCAGCGGGTAAAGTGCCGTTTTTACGGTATACTGTTTATTTATCCAGTGTCGGTGATTATAGTAACAAACGGGCATATCATCGCCCGTTTTCTTTTGCCCTTTTTTTGTGCCTTTATCTTTTTAGTTACAACATACAATTTGTTTTTATCCACGTACTCTGCAGGAAGCAATGAAGTCTGTTTGTGTTTAGCAGCGAAAATTGGCGGGATGCGGGGGAGGTGATAAAAAAGCCGGTCAGTGACCGGCTCCTGTTATCAGATTTTCAGCGCACCAGATACCAGAGTGCGGGAACTGCTGCTATCAGCAGGGCAGCAATAATGCTCCATTCGATAAAATGCAGTGTGGTTTTTATCTCACGGTTTTTCAGGGCATACAAAAATACCAGAATACCCGGTGCATACAGCACAACGGACAGCATCAGATTGATAATGCCGGATGCATAAATCAGCCATAAGCCATACAGGGCTGCGATCATGCCAACACCGAGCAGTGCCGGTTTTTTCATTCTCAGGGCGGTTTTTACCAGGAATGCACCGACCAGGAAATAAGGCACCAGAATCATTTCAGAAGCAATGGTCAGCAGCGTATTATAATTACTGCCGCTGAGCCAGATCAGCACCAGTGCCAGCTGTACCGCACCGTTAGTCATCCATAAAGAGGAGGATGGGGCATTATTCGCGTTCTGTTTTTTAAACGGTGACGGGAAAGAGCCATGTAATGCGGCAATAAACGGCACTTCGGCAGCCATAATTGTCCAGCTCAGATACGCACCGCAGACTGAAATAATCAGACCTGCTGCGATAATAATCTCACCGCTGCCGCCAATCAGATTCACCATCAGAGTTGCCATCGATGGATTACGCATTTCTGCCAGTTCAGGACGGGCAACCACCCCCATTGACAGCAGGGTAACCAGGATATAAATCGTCAGTGCGGAAATCACCGCCATCATGGTCGCCAGACCGACATCTTTACGGCGGCGGGCACGGGCGGAAACCACAACGGCACCTTCAATCCCGATAAACACCCACAGGGTGATCAGCATGGTATCTTTCACCTGCTGCCACACCGGCACACCGAGATCCACACCGGTGAAATCCAGATGGAAAGTATCCCAGCGGAACGCGATCACCGCCAGCACGATAAACAGGCCGAGCGGCACCAGTTTGGCGAACGTTGCCAGCTTGTTGATACCGGCGGCAGTCTGTACCCCGCGCAGCACCAGACAATGCACAAACCACAGCAGAACAGATTCACCAATCAGCGCCTGCCAGGTATTTCCGTCACCGAAAACAATGTTACCCGGGGTATCCGTAAAAAAGCTGAACGCCGCAAACACAATCACCAGATAGGAGACGTTGGCGATCACCGCACATAACCAGTATCCCCAGGCGGAGCAAAAACCAATCAGCTCTCCGAAACCGTCTTTGGCATAGGTAAAGATGCCGCCGTCGAGATCCGGACGCAGCCGGGAGAGCAGCAGCAGGGCGAAAGCCAGAAAGAGGATACCGACACCGGTAATTGACCAGCCGATAATAAGTGCAGCCGGACTGGCCACTTCGGCCATATTCTGCGGAAGACTAAACACACCGGCACCGACCATAGAACTGAGCACTAAAGCGGTGAGCGCGGTTAAACTGAGTTTCTTATCCAAAAGACCTTCCCGGTAAATCTGATGCGGTAAGCAGGGGATTCATGCAGTCAATCTGACTGAATACGCAAAAATTGGCGCTGATTGTACGGATACGCGGCGGGATATGCAATGTTTAATCATGCATTAATTGCATTATATTATGCATATTTACTGTTTATCAGAATGACAGCAGAAGAATGTAGTGAAAGTGTTAATACCACAGCGGGAAGCCATAAAAAAAGCGTATCTGAGATACGCTTTTTCCGGTGAACTGTCAGGCGGTGATTATTTAAATAAGTCGGCGCTGATAGTCACGTTACCGCCGCTGGACTGCCACTGGCGGGTGATATGGTAATATTTCGCCCCTTTGGCTGCCGCACGTTTAGCGACCTGATAAGAGACTTCCGGTGACGTGGTGTAGTAACCGGTGAAGGTCACGCTGTCAAACGGCGCCATAACAGCGGCTGATGCTTTGTTCAGTTCCTGAACCTGGGTGCCGTCCGGCAGCGTGACGGTATAACGACCGCTGCGGGAGGACTGAGTTTCAAAGAAACGGCCGACATTATTACCGGCGGTATCAGTGGAAGAGGCTACGCCCGGGATTTCAACCTGTTTGGCGGCTTCGCCACCGGCAGCCAGTGCGGCACGACCGGCATCTGAATCCGCAGGGATCAGCGCTTCTTCTGTCTGCAGTACACGTTTTGGTGCATCCGCTTTATAGACATAGGCAGTGACCAGCTGGTTGCCGCCATCGTTGGTGAAAATATTACGGACGATAAAGAAAGAGGCCGCACCTTTTTTCACTGCTTCTTTGGCGATAGCATCGTTCAGATCTGGACTGTTGGCAAAAAAACCGCTGACAGTGACGGTATCAAACGGCTGAAGGCCGATAGCATCTTTCTCAGGTAATTCATTAATGCCACGGAACTGGCGGTAGCCTTTTTTCTCGGCCGGCGGTGCATCACGGTGGTAAACATCCGCAACAACGCGCATATTGCCATTGTTGTTCAGATCATCGAGGCTCTGGATATAGAAAGCATCGGCACCCATTTTGTCTGCTTTACGCGAAACGGCAGCTGCGGCTTCATAAATAGCATTAAAACGCCCTGTAACTGCAATCCGCTCAAATGGCTGGTACTGAGCGGCCTGTTCCGGTGTTAATTCCTGTGCCGCCTGAGCGGGGAGCAGACTGGTAAATGAAAAAAACATCGCAGATGCGATGACCGTTGTTTTCAGCTTCATACAAAATCCTTCCGCCTTGCGCAATTAATATTCATAACGTGCTGAACCTGTAAATTTTATATCCTGGCCGCACAATTATGACATGTATTTGTGCTTGTTGTCGCTTTAATTTATCGTGCAATCTAACGACTGTTAATCATACAGCTATTTTTACCATAAATTTATGCAATCATAGTCATTTATCGGCAAAAAATTTTTCCTCCCGGATAAATGCCGTTTTAATTTCATCCGGCAAACAAATTAGATGGATCGATATCACATTTTTCAGTAGCTTATTAGGACATATCGGATAAAAGGGTGCTTTTGATCTGAATTTGTGCAGTTGGTTGTTTTTTTACGCACATGTCCGACCAATCATCCGTAAAATACTTGAGCTTATATAAGGGAACATTATGCGTATTGGTGTACCAAAAGAGCGACAGTCCAGTGAAACCCGGGTCGCCGCCACGCCGGCAACAGTAATACAACTGAAAAAACTCGGATTTGATGTGGCTGTTGAAACAGGAGCCGGTCATCTTGCCAGTTTTGATGACAACGCTTACCGCGAAGCCGGTGCTGATATTGTCAGCACACAGGAAGCCTGGCAGTCTGACCTTATTTTTAAAGTGAATGCCCCTCAGGATGATGAAATTCCGCTGATGAAGGCGGGCAGTTCACTGGTCAGTTTTATCTGGCCGGCCCAGAACCCGCAGCTGCTGGAAAAACTGGCGGCACAGGGTGTCAACGTATTCGCGATGGATTCTGTACCGCGTATCTCACGCGCCCAGTCGCTGGACGCACTGAGTTCGATGGCCAATATCGCCGGTTACCGTGCGATTGTGGAAGCCGCCAACGCCTTCGGCCGTTTCTTCACCGGGCAGATCACCGCCGCCGGTAAAGTACCGCCTGCCAAAGTGCTGGTGATCGGCGCCGGTGTTGCCGGTCTGGCCGCCATCGGGGCGGCGGGCAGCCTCGGGGCTATTGTCCGTGCTTTTGATACCCGTCCTGAAGTAAAAGATCAGGTTAAAAGTATGGGTGCCGAATTCCTCGAACTCGATTTCGAAGAAAATGCAGGCAGCGGTGACGGTTACGCGAAAGTCATGTCGGAGGCCTTTATTAAGGCTGAGATGGCACTGTTTGCCGATCAGGCGAAAGAAGTGGATATTATTGTCACTACCGCGCTGATCCCGGGTAAACCGGCACCGAAACTCATCACCAGAGAAATGGTGGAGTCGATGAAATCAGGCAGCGTAATTGTTGACCTGGCGGCTCAGAACGGCGGTAACTGTGAACTGACGGTACCGGGTGAAATCCACACCACAGAAAACGGTGTCAAAATCATCGGTTACACCGACCTGGCAGCACGCCTTGCCACCCAGTCATCCCAGCTTTACGGCACCAACCTGGTGAACCTGATGAAGCTGATGTGTAAAGAGAAAGACGGGCAGATCAACATCGATTTTGATGATGTGGTGATCCGTGGTCTGACGGTAGTGAAAGCCGGTGAAATCACCTGGCCTGCACCACCGATTCAGGTATCCGCTCAGCCGCAGGCAAAACCGGCCGCTGTGAAAGCAGAGAAAAAACCGGAAAAACCGATGTCACCGTGGCTGAAATACGGCCTGATGGCACTGGCATTTATCCTGTTCTCCTGGCTGGCGAATGTGGCTCCGCCGGAATTCTTATCCCACTTTACCGTGTTCGCACTCTCCTGTGTGGTCGGCTATTACGTGGTCTGGAATGTCAGCCATGCACTGCATACCCCGCTGATGGCGGTGACCAACGCAATCTCGGGGATTATCGTTGTCGGCGCACTGCTGCAAATCGGCAGCGGCGGCTGGGTGACATTCTTCTCCTTTATTGCGGTACTGATTGCCAGTATCAATATTTTCGGCGGATTCACCGTCACACAGCGTATGCTTAAAATGTTTCGTAAGGGGTAATGAATATGTCGGGCGGAGTCGTTACAGCGGCATATATTGTTGCCGCAATCTTATTTATTTTCAGTCTGGCCGGGTTATCCCGCCATGAAACCTCACAACGGGGTAACCTGCTGGGTATTACCGGTATGGCTATCGCGCTGGTTGCCACCATCTTCGGGCCGTATTCTGCTAATATCGGCTGGATTATTGTTGCCATGGTGATTGGTGCGGTGATCGGTATTCGTCTGGCACGTAAAGTCGAAATGACCGAAATGCCGGAGCTGGTTGCTGTTCTGCACAGCTTTGTGGGTCTGGCAGCGGTACTGGTCGGTTTCAACAGCTATATGGATCACGACCAGGCACTGACCTCTGCGGTGATGAATAACATTCACCTGACAGAAGTGTTCCTCGGTATCTTTATCGGGGCGGTGACTTTCACCGGTTCTATTGTTGCTTACGGCAAATTATGCGGGAAATTGTCCTCCAAACCGCTGATGCTGCCTAACCGCCACAAACTGAACCTAGCGGCACTGGTGGTGTCTTTCCTGCTGTTATGGACCTTTGTCAAAACTGACAGCACCGGCTTACAGGTCTTCACCCTGATCCTGATGACCGTGATTGCACTGGCCTTCGGCTGGCACCTCGTCGCCTCTATCGGCGGTGCGGACATGCCGGTCGTGGTCTCCATGCTGAACTCCTATTCCGGATGGGCAGCGGCGGCGGCGGGCTTTATGCTCAGCAACGACCTGCTGATTGTCACCGGTGCGCTGGTCGGTTCTTCCGGTGCGATCCTGTCTTACATTATGTGTAAGGCGATGAACCGCTCCTTTATCAGCGTGATTGCCGGCGGTTTCGGTACTGACGGCACCGCATCATCCGGCGATGAAGAGCAGGGCGAGCACCGCGAAATCAGTGCGGAAGATGTGGCGGAGATGCTCAAAGGGGCAAGTTCCGTCATCATCACCCCGGGCTACGGTATGGCGGTTGCCCAGGCTCAGTATCCGGTTCACGATATCACCCAGAAACTGCGTGATAAGGGCATCGAAGTCCGTTTTGGTATCCATCCGGTTGCCGGTCGTCTGCCGGGACACATGAACGTCCTGCTGGCTGAAGCAAAAGTGCCTTACGATATCGTACTGGAAATGGATGAAATCAATGATGATTTCAAAGACACCGATGTGGTGCTGGTGATCGGCGCGAACGACACCGTTAACCCTGCGGCACTGGAAGATCCGAACAGCCCGATTGCCGGGATGCCGGTTCTGGAAGTATGGAAAGCGCAGAACGTGATTGTCTTTAAACGTTCGATGAATACCGGTTATGCCGGGGTTCAGAACCCGCTGTTCTTCAAAGAAAACACCCAGATGCTGTTTGGCGATGCCAAAGCCAGCTGTGACGCGATTCTGCGCGCACTGTAATCCGGGTAAAAAAGCATAAGATGCACAAGGCGGGTAAATGTATTACCCGCTTTTTTTTCACTCAGAGGGTTCAGATTAATGAAAAAAATAATGGCCGTTTCACTCTTTCTCTTTTCTGCCTCCGCATTAGCCATTCCGAATATCTGGACATCCGGTTTCGGTCAGGGGTTTATTGAGTACGGGATCAGTAATGACACCGGTGTGACTGTTGTTGTCGCCTGTAATGTCGGGGCGGACCCGGAGGATTATGAAAATTCAATCGATCACAGTATTGCTATTTCCGCCGGAGATCATGAAGTGGAAGGGCAGATTGAATTTCTGATCGACGACGAAGCGTATTTTGTACCGGACAGCACCAAGAACCGTGCCGGTGCTGCGGCCTGGACCAATCTGACGGAAGCGCTCAGTAAAGCCACAGAGTTTAAGGTTTATTCCGATAATAACGTGGTCGGTGAATTTAAACCGAATAAGAAGAACGTGAAAAAAGTGCTCGGTGACGGGATGTGTGCACCGTTGTTCTGATTATCGCAGAACGCGAAGAAAATTCCCGCAGATGCCGTGGCCTCTGCGGGAGACAGAATTAATCATCGTCACTGGTATCGATCGGACAAACAAAACCGTCCGGTTTCACCGCCAGCAAATCACACTTCAGGTGGTCGATAACATGCTCTGCGGTATTGCCGAGGAACGCGGCAGAAATACCGGTACGGCCGATAATACCCAGCACCACCACCCCGGCATTCAGTTCACCGCACACTTCCGGAATCACTTTCTCCGGTAATCCCTCATAAACGTGGGTGTACTCCTCGCCGATGGCGAATTGCTGGCGCAGCTCTTTCATGGCGATAAGATGCTGACCGCGCAGTGCGTTGTTGTAAGTATTCGGGTCAAAATCCGGTAATTCGATAGCGATATTGATAGGCGCTACCGGATAAGCACTGACCAGATGGATAGCCGGGTCTTTCACAATCCGTTTTGCGAGATCCTGTGTCAGTGACACCAGTTTGAGATTCAGCGCGTCATGGTAGGATTCTTCATTGGACAGATTCACACCGACCACCACAGAACCCTGTTCCGGCCAGACTTTATCCTTAACCATCCAGACCGGACACGGACATTTGCGCAGAAGCTGCCAGTCCAGCGGGGTGAAAATCAGAGACTCAAATTTATCATTCTGATGTGCCATTTTCAGCAGCAGATCATGACCACCACTGACAACTTCCCTGATAATCGCCTCATAAGGCCGGTTATGCCATACCACTTTCACGTCGATATCGATACCGGCTTCCAGATAATAACGCGCCTGCTGTTTGATCCACGCGCAACGCTGAGCAATCACGCCTTTGCGCATGGCATCCCGTTCTTCGGGGGACAACAGGGTGGTCATATCGTATGACAGATCATAGATAGGTAAGAAAGCTTTGATGCGTCCGCCATTGCGTTGCACGATATATACCGCACGCCGTAATGCCGGCTGATCATCCTGATTGGGGTCTATTGCAACTAAGAGGTTCTGATATTCAGACATTCATCTCTCCTCGCGGGGCTGGATACGTATCTATAAAGATAAACCAAACGGGAGCAGTAATGTAGGAAATATTCGCACCAGACCGAAATTAACCGGTCTGATGCGTTTTACGGCAGGCAAAAATGCTGCCGGGAGGGGAATGATTAATCCTGCGGCAGTGCAGGTACTTTACCAGCCAGTGCCGCCAGCTGTTCCATATCTTCGATGGTGATATATTTGCCTTTTACTGCCAGCATTCCGCTTTTCTGGAAACGCCCCAGCAGACGGCTGATAGTCTCGACCGTCAGGCCCAGATAGTTACCGATATCACCACGGGTCATGGTCAGACGGAATTCCCGCGGGGAAAAACCGCGCTGCGCAAAACGGCGGGACAGGTTATAAATAAAGGCCGCCAGACGCTCTTCCGCATTCTTTTTGGAGAGCAGCAGGATCATTTCCTGATCGCCTTTGATTTCACCGCTCATCAGGCGCATCATCTGCTGACGCAGATTCGGCATTTTACCGGACAGGTCATCCAGGGTCTCATACGGAATTTCACAAACCATGGAGGTTTCCAGCGCCTGAGCGAAACTCGGATGCTCGGTATTGATAATGGCATCAAAGCCGACGAGGTCACCGGCAAGATGGAAACCGGTGATCTGCTCATCACCTTCTTCGGTGATGGTGTAGCTCTTGATGGTCCCGGAGCGGATTGCATACAGTGATTTCAGCTCATCTCCGGCTTTAAACAGTGCCTGACCTTTCTGGATAGGCTTTTTACGCTCGATAATATTGTCGAGCTGATCCAGTTCATGCTCATTGAGCGTGAACGGAATACAAAGCTGGCTGATGCTGCAATCCTGGCAGTGGATCGCGCAGCCACCTGATTGAATTCTACGTACTACACGTTTTTCCGGGATCATAGGCTTGCTCTTGAAATAATATTGATTTGAATCAATTTTATCACAGACTACCAAAAGTGGTAAGTAGTCTGAGTTTAAATATCGTCATACCGGGCTGAAAACAGGGGCATAATATTGACATATTATGCTTTTTCCGTGATGTCATAATGTGAATTATTTGATTAAACTCTCAATAATCCGGTTTAAAATAACAGAGCGGGGGAATGCAGGTCAATTTCCTGCTTATCAGCCTGTTAATAAGCCGGTTAAATATGAATAATGCGTTCCTTCCGCGTTATAAAGTAGTGTGATACATTAAAAATCGTCACAAATAAATAACGAAAAAACCAAAATTCCGGCCGGATAAAAAATATAAAAAGCAGTGGCCGGATATAATACACCGTTATAAACATGCAGTGCTATCTTTGATAAGCTGCACTATGCTGAAACCGTAACTTGCCTGACTCGTCATAAAACGACAGGTATTACAAAACCGGGACTGTTTAAGGAAAAGTAATGATGTCATATGCATTACCTGAATCAATGATGGCAATTGATATAACCCGGCACGGTGGCCCTGACGTATTACAGGCAATTGAGATGCCGTTGCCGAAGGTACAGGGAGAATACCTGCTGGTTAAGGTGGCAGCCGCCGGTGTTAACCGGCCTGACGTGTTTCAGCGTCAGGGCAGTTATCCGCCGCCGCCGGATGCCTCCCCGATTCCGGGGCTGGAAATCGCGGGCGAAGTTGTGGCAGTCGGGGAGGACTGCAAACGCCGTCAGATCGGCGATAAAGTGTGCGCACTGGTTGCAGGCGGGGGATATGCGGAATATTGCCTGGTTCATGACAGCATCGCGTTGCCGCTGGAAAACCTGAGTTACACCGAAGCGGCAGCCATTCCGGAAAACTTCTTCACCGTATGGGCGAACGTCTTCCAGACCGGCAAACTGCAGAGTGAAGAGAGTGTGCTTATCCACGGTGGTACCTCCGGTATCGGCAGTGTGGCGATTATGCTGGCGAAAGCCTTTGGTGCCACGGTATACACCACCGTCGGCAGCAGTGAAAAAGCAGAGCTTGCCCGGCAACTGGGTGCTGATCACGTCATTAATTACCGCGAAGATGATTTTGCCCGGATTATTCCGGAACTGACCGGCGGGCAGGGCGTGAATATGGTTGTTGACCTTATCGGTGGTGATTATGTCAGCAAAAACTATGAGGTTGCAGCCAAAGGCGGGCGGATTATCCAGATTGGCCTGATGCGCGGTAATCCGCAGAATCTTAATCTGATGCCGCTGATGGTAAAACGCCTGCTGCATACCGGCTCAACACTGCGCGCCCGGACACCGGAAGAGAAAGCGGTTATTGCCCGTGATCTGGCCCATAAAGTCTGGCCGCTGTTGCGGGCAGGAAAGGTCAAACCGCTGGTCAACTATACCTTTAATCTGGCGGATGCGGCAAAAGCCCACCAGCTGATGGAATCCGGCGATTTAACCGGAAAAATTGTTCTGATTAATCCTGACTTCTGATTTTCGTCCTTTATACCTGCACTGTCAGTGTGTTTCGCACCATTTGCTGATAGTGCAGGTCACTTCCTGCTATACTGCGATAGTGATAATCATTCCCGTTAAAAGACAAATCGTGCTATTTTAGATATATCTAATTTGATCTTTTTATTCCGGGAGGCTATAGTCGTTCCTGAGGGCAAAACAGATATATCTAAAAACTGATTTTGCGGATTTTCACTCTATATCACAAAAGGAATTTACTATGTTTCTTCATGCATTACGCCATCGTGCCTGTGACTCACAGGAAGGGCGTCAGCGCCGCGGCGGCCATGGCGGCCGTCACGGGGAACGCCACGGACAAGACGGGCACTGTTGTCACGGTGAACATCATGGTCACGGCGAACACCGCAGTCATTGCTGCCATGGGGACCACCATGGACACGGCGAACATCACGAACACGGCTGTCACGGCGATCATCATGAGCACCACGAAGGCCACGGTTGTCACGAAGGCCGCGAACACGGTCGTCACCGCGGTCGCGGGAAAGGCTTGCGCCGTCTGCTTGATCATGGTGACCTGCGTATTATGATGCTGGCAAATCTTAACCAGAAACCGAGCCACGGTTATGAGTTAATCAAATCCATCGGTCAGCTGACTTCCGGCCTCTATACACCGAGTCCGGGCGTGATTTACCCGACACTGACCCTGCTTGAAGATCAGCAGCTGATTGTCGCGGAAAACACCGGTAACGGCCGTAAAAGTTACAGCCTGACACCGGAAGGTAAAATGCATCTGGAAGAGAACACCGATGTTCTGGAACAGATTGCACAACGCCTGCAGGAAACCAAATCTTTCCGCCGCGGTTCACTGTTATCCGATGAAATCGAACAGGCGCTGGGGAATTTACGGGCACTGTTGCGCCATAAACTGGTCACCAGTGAACTGGACGAAACCAAGCTCGGGCAGATCGCGGATATTCTTAATGATGCCGTCCGGAAAATAGAAGCGGTTAACGACGCACTCAGCAAAGAAGGGGAATAATATGGCGGAAAACACCACCTCCGGGAAGATCCCGCCGGAAAAACCGGCTCAGGATGAAAAACAGGAAGCGGTGAACACCGGCAGACCCGCAGATAAGTCGTGTCCCAGCTTACCGTTTTCCTATTTACGCCGCGCCTTGCGCAATAAGGTCGGCAAACACGAATAACCGGGGCGCATAATGCGCCCGGGTCGTGCAAAACATCAGCGTGATTTCAGCGCGTGAATTAATTTATCCATGCCTGCGGCGAGTTTATCACGCGGGCATCCGGCATTGAGACGCAAAAATCCGCGACCTTCCTCTCCGTAGGTATATCCCGGCATGATCGCCACTTTTTCCCGTGTGATAAGATCATGTTGCAGGGCATTATCGTCAATATTCAGCGGATTCAGATCTATCCACGCCAGATAGGTGGATTCCGGTACCTGCCAGTTCAGCTGTGGAAATTCCGCATCCAGCCGCTGCTTTATATAATCCAGATTAGCAAAGAGATAATCACGCAGCTCATCCAGCCACGGCGCACCTTCCCGGTAGGCCGCGATATGGGCGATAACCGCCAGCACGGCGGGGGAAGAGAGCCCGTCACAGGCTTTCAGCTGATGAAAATAGGCTTCACGGGAGGCGGTATCTGAAATCAGCCCGTAAGCGCCGGTCAGTGCCGGGATATTGAAGGATTTGGATGCTGAGGTGAATAACGCCCATTCCCCGCGCCCGGTTTCAGACCACGGTGTGTGCTGATGCGGTGCACGGCACAGATCCATATGAATTTCATCACTGATCACCCGCACATTATGCCGCTCGCACAATTCTGCCATGGTGGTCAGTTCTTCGCGGGTCCAGACTTTCCCGGTCGGATTATGCGGACTGCACAGCAGCAGAATCCGCGTCTCCGGTTTCGCAAGCAGGGATCCCAGCGCATCCATATCGCACCACCAGCCGTCTGTTGTTTTTTGCAGCGGGCAGGGAACGACGGTGCGCTGATTGCCGGTGATCGTTTTATAAAATGCGTCATACGCCGGGGTATGCACCACCACACCGTCACCGGGCTGTGACCACAGGCGGATCATCTGACTGACCATGTAAATTACCGACGGCCCGTACACCAGCGCCTGAGTATCAATCTGCGCCTGAAAACGGGATGAAAACCAGTGTGCAACAGCGCTGAGAAAATCGTGGTGCTGCCAGCGGCTGTAGCCGAACACGCCGTGTGCGGTGCGCTCTGAAATCGCTTTCAGGATCACCGGCGCGGTGACGAAATCCATATCTGAGATAGTAAAAGGCAGTAAATCCGCCTGACCAAAGCGATCCTGCACATAATCCCATTGCGTACAGTAAGTGCCGTGGCGGTCAACAGGGACAGAAAAAAGAGAGGACATAGTTTCTCCGGAAAGAAAAACCGCACTGTCAGGCAGTGCGGTGTGGGTTATCAGGCGTTTTGAGGTTCCGGCTGAGTGGAATCAGGCGCGGATTTCATCAGCTTTTCCAGTTCATCTTTGACAGACTGAACCTGCGGGCCGATAACCACCTGTAAGTTATGTTCATTCAGATGGACAACCCCGATCGCCCGCAATGCTTTGAGCTGCGCGTCATCCACTTTGCTCATGTCCTGCACGGACATCCGCAGACGGGTGATACAGTTATCCAGTGAAATAATGTTTTCTTTACCGCCCAGCGCCGCCAGAATAGCCGGAACATCATAGCCGGATTTCCCTGCTGAACTGCCGGTTGCCGGTGCGCTTTCTTTGGTGTCTGTATCGCGGCCCGGCGTTTTGATATTGAAGCGGGTAATGGCGAAACGGAAAATCGCATAGTAAGAAGCGAACCAGATAAAGGCCACCACCGGTACCATATACCACTTGGTCTGGATGCCGTGGAGGATCCCGAAGACCACAAAGTCAATCAGGTTACCATCGGTGTTACCGATAGTGACACCGGTAATCGCCATCACGGTAAAGCCCAGCCCGGTCAGAATTGCGTGGATCAGATACAGGAACGGTGCGACAAACAGGAACAGGAATTCCAGCGGTTCTGTTGTGCCGCCGATAACACAGGCAACCACACCGGAAATCAGTAATCCCTTAATTTTATGACGATTTTCAGGGTGAGCACAGTGATACATCGCTAATGCCGCCCCCGGCAGGCCGCCGAGAAACGCCGGCATTTTACCCTGAGACAGGAACTGAGTCGCGCTGGCTGAAAACCCCTGCGTTTCCGGGCAGGAAAGTTGTGCCTGGAAAATGGTCAGTGCGCCGTTAACGGTATTACCGCACACTTCCATGGTACCGCCCGCTTCAGTAAAACGGATCAGCGCCACCAGGATGTGGTGCAGACCAAACGGCAGTAACAGCCGTTCACCGGAGCCGAAAATCATCGGTCCGAAAGCACCGGCGCTCTGAATCAGCTTACCTAATCCGTTGATACCCATAGCAAACCACGGCCAGATCAGCGGAACCAGCAGGCCGCACAGGCCAAGTACCAGAGTCGTGATAATCGGTACAAAACGGGTACCGCCGAAGAACGCCAGGGCATCCGGCAGGCGGATGGTATTAAAACGTTCATGCAGCATATACACAATAATACCGACGATAACCGCACCGAGGATCCCGCTGTCGATAGACTGAATTCCCAGCACATCACGGATGTTATGAGCCTTCAGAATCGCCGGGTCCGTGGTCGGTAAAATATCGGCGGCAGTGAGGTAGAAGTTAGTGGCGAGGTTAAACACCGCAAAGCCGACAAACCCGGCAAATGCAGCCACGCCTTTGTTTTCACGCGCCAGCCCCAGCGGAATGGCGATAGCAAACATGACCGGCAGGAAACTGAAGGCAAATGAGCCGATTTTGCTCATCCAGGTGAACAGTAACTGGAAAGCGGTGTGATCCAGAAACGGCAGCAGTGTCAGTACGTCGCGGCTGCTGAGGGAACTGCCGATGCCGAGGATGATCCCGCAGAACGAGAGCAGCGCGACAGGCAGCATAAAGGTTTTGCCCAGTCCCTGGAAAAACTCCCAGAGCGTGACTTTTTGTTTTGGTTGGCTACTCATACGGTATCCTGTAAATGTCAGTGTGGTGTTGTGAAGGTAAAATAAGATAAAACGTTTTACCAAATTATAATAGTTGCCCGATCACAAAAAATAAACATGACGCAGTAACCATATTTCAGAAATAGATAAAACGTTTTATCGGATTTTGTGTAAAATCCCGTGCAGTATCCTGAGCATAAGGAAGTATCCGGCGTTATGAATCTCAGAAAAGTCACGATAGTTGATGTGGCGCAGCAGGCAGGGGTATCCGTGACCACGGTATCACTGGTACTCAGCGGAAAAGGGCGGATCTCGCGGAAAACCGCGGATAAAGTCAACGCGGCAATTGAAGAACTGGGGTATGTCCGTAATCAGCAGGCTGCCACATTGCGGGATAATATCTCCAATGTGATTGGCCTGATTGTCAAGGATATTACCGAACCGTTTTATGCGGAAGTCGCCGCCGGTGTCAGTGAATATGCGGAAACACAGGGCAAGCAGGTTTTTCTGACCCAGTGCGGCAATTCCGCTGCCGGATTTGCCCGCTCGCTGGACAGCCTGATCCGCTACGGCGTGGACGGTGTGATTGTCGGCGGCGGAAAATTTCTCACCAATGACGTGGTTGAGCGGGTAAATCATTATCAGATCCCGATGGTGTGCGCGGCCCGGGCCAGTGAGTTCTCCGGTATTGATGTTGTCCGCCCGGACAATGCCTCTGCCGCCAGAATGGCAACGGAATACCTGATCAAAAACGGTCACCGCCAGATTGCCTATTTCGGCGGGGAAAGTGACTCTCTCACCCGCGCTGAACGGGTCGGTGGTTACTGCTCGACACTGGTGCAGTACGGGTTACCGTTCCGCACCGAATGGATAGTGGAAACGGATAACAAGCAGCAGAATATCATCCGCCGGGTATCTGAATTTATGTATCAGTATCCCAAAGTCAGTGCGATTGTCTGCCACAACACCGGCACGGCGCTGGGCGCGTATTTTGCCGCCCTGAGTACCGGTAACACGGTCAGACAGGGAGATAACGAAAGTTATTTCACCCAGGAAATCGCCCTCGTGGGGTTTGATGATATCGGCAGTGAAGCACTGTATGACATCCCGGTGGCCTTTATCACCCAGCCGTCTCGGGATGTCGGCCGCAGTGCTGCAACCCGCCTGCTGCGGCGCATCGGTGGTGATAGTTCTCCGCCTGCAAGCGTGACACTGTCACCCGGTTTCTCACAGCTTAACGGATAATGATATCGCTGCGGACTAACATATAACCCCGGCAAAGCGTAGCGCGTTTTATGCGCTGCGGCAGGTAAAATGTAAAAACGCGATCAGCAATACAAATCCGGCACTGGTGCTCGCGTAACCCGTTGTTCCTGTTATGATGCGGGAATCCCTTTTCCTGCCGGATTTCCGCTGATGTTCGCAATTCTGATGACATTATGGCCGCTGTTTGCACTGATTCTGCTCGGTTGCATTCTGAAGCGGCGGCCGGTTTTCGATGCCGGGTTCTGGAACGGCGCGGAAAAGCTGAATTACTATATCTTATTTCCGGCGCTGCTTATCAACAGCCTTGCCGTTGCTCCGCTGGATAACCCGCAACTGCCGAAACTGGCTGCGGCACTGGTGATTATGCTCGGGCTGTCCACCGCCGCATTTGCAGTGGTAAAGCGTCTGCGCGGAATACCAACGGCAGAATTCGGCGTACTGCTGCAGGGGGCGATCCGCTTTAATACCTATCTCGGGTTATCCATCGTCAATGATTTTTATGGCCCGTCCGGTGTGGCAGTGGCTGCGGTGATCCTCGCGGTACTGGTTCCGCTGTGTAATATCATTTCCGTGGTTGCGTTATCTGAATTTCAGCAGTTATCGCTGCGCCGCCTGTTGCTGCCTATCCTGACAAACCCGCTGATTATCTCCTGTATTATCGGGATGTTTCTGAATGTCACCGGTACGGGGCTGCCGTATAACACCGACCAGTTTGCCAGACTGCTGGCCGGTGCCAGTCTGCCGCTGGGGCTGCTGTGTGTCGGGGCGGCATTACAAGTGGCGACCATCCGCTATTCCGCACTGAAAATCAGCCTTAACAGCCTTGTCCGCCTGTGTGTTATGCCATTACTGGCGATTGCGGTAGCGACTGTGATGGGGTTAACACAACTGGAATATCAACTGTTTGTGATCTTTTTTGCCATTCCGACCGCGCCGACCGCCTATATTTTATCGCGTCAGCTTGGCGGTGACAGCCAGCTGATGGCCGGGATTATCACGTTTCAGACCATGGTGGCGATACTGACACTGCCGGTAGTTCTGACGATGATCACCTGAATAACCTGAGAAAAAATAATGACATCTGTTATCAAACATTTTACTGCCTCCGGCCTGATCAGTGACAGCCAGGGTCGTTTTCTGCTCCATCGCCATCCGAAGCTCGGCATCTGGCTGCCGCCCGGCGGGCATATTGAAGAAAATGAAGAACCGCAGGATGCCGTACTGCGTGAAATTCACGAAGAAACCGGGCTGGAATGCCGGATTATCAGCTGGGATACACAGGCGCAACAATTTATCACACCACTGCCGGAGGCTGGTGTGTTGCCATTGCCGATGGCGATCCTGAAAGAATTTATCCCGGACAAGAAAACCGGCGATCACTGGCATATTGATATGGTGTATTGGTGTCATCCAATAGATGAAACAGCCGTACCACATCCTGACTTTCAGTGGATGACGCCGGAGGCGATCCTGAAAACGGACAATGTTCCGCAGGATGTCTGTGGCCTGATTGCTATGGTGCAGGCGCGCCGCTGAACAAAGCTTTCACCCGGCTGTCTTTTTTTTCTGATTCAGGGCAAATGCCCTGGAGACCTCCGCAACCTCCGGTTACTGTGGCTCATCCCGTGATAAAAGACGTATGCAGGAGTTACCATGGTTACCAGTATTTATAAAGATCTCTCCTTAGCACCACAGGGTGAGCAAAAAATCGCCTGGGTTCGTGCCCATATGCCGCTGCTGCGCGCACTGGAACAGCGTTTCACACAAGAACATCCGTTTGCCGGAAAACGCATTGCGCTCTCTATTCACCTGGAAGCCAAAACCGCCTATCTGGCACGGGTTCTGGCCGCAGGCGGGGCGGAAGTGTCCGTCACCGGCAGCAACCCGATGTCCACCAAAGACGATATTGTAGCGGCACTGGTTGTCAGCGGCATCCATACATTTGCCATTCACGGCGCGGATGCGGAAGCCTACCGCAATTTTGTAAAACAGACTCTGGCCTGTGAACCGCACATTGTTATTGATGACGGCGGGGATCTGGTGCATGAACTGCACAGTTTGTATCCGGAATATGCAAAACACACGATCGGAGCCTGCGAAGAGACCACCACCGGTGTTCTGCGCGCAGTTGCCCGTGAAAAAAGCGGCGCACTGAATTTTCCTGTTTTATCGATTAACGGCGCGCAATCCAAACATCTGTTTGATAACCGCTACGGCACCGGACAATCCACCTTTGACGGCATTATGCGTACCACCAACCTGGTTATTGCCGGGAAAACCGTGGTCGTCGCCGGTTACGGCTGGTGCGGCAAAGGCTGTGCCATGCGGGCGAAAGGATTGGGTGCGGAAGTGATTGTCACGGAAGTGGATCCGATAAAAGCCCTGGAAGCGAAAATGGACGGCTTTGCGGTCATGACCATGTCTGCAGCAGCACCGCTGGGTGATATCTTTATCACCGCCACCGGCTGCTGTGACGTGCTGACATCCGGACATTTCAGTCTGATGAAAGAGGGTGCCATTATCAGTAATACCGGGCATTTTGAGGATGAAATCAATCTGACCGATCTTCAGCAGCTAAGTGACAACGTCACAATTGCCCGTGAGAATATCGAAGGTTATACCCTGAAAAATGGCCGCACGCTTTATCTGCTGGGCCGTGGTGCACTGGTTAATATTGCCTGTGCGGACGGGCATCCGGCAGAAATTATGGACATGAGTTTTGCCCTCCAGGCACTCAGCGCCGAGTATCTGCTTAGCCATGATCTGGAAGCGAAAGTCTATGATGTCAGTGATGAAATTGACCGTGACGTGGCGGCACTGAAATTACAGGATATGGGCGTTTCACTTGATAATCTGACCACGAAACAGCAGCAGTATCTGAACGGCTACGAGCTGAAGTAACCCGACTGACGGGCTACCGGTAATCCGCAGCCCGTCAAAACAGGCATTTGCCGGTTCAAACCTGTTGCTAACCATGCTAACGTTTACACACTGATTATCCCGTCCTGACAGATACCGCCACATGCAAAATACAACCCCGTTTCGTGAACTATGGCTGAAATTCAGCGAAGAAGAGCTGCTGCCGGAGGCAGACGACCTGCTCCGTGATGCGCCGGATGTTGTCAGAAACAGTGTAACCACACTGCATATCTATAACGGACAAAATCTGATTTGCCAGGGCGACCCGGCTCAGGCGGTCTATATCATTCTGGACGGCGAGTTTATTGTTAATAAGCAGGCGGAGAATGGTAAACAGGTCGGACTGACATTCTGTTACCGGGGTGAATTCCTCGGGGAGATGGAGGCGATTTGCCGGCAGGCATACCGTTATGATGTGATTGCGCTGTCAGACTGCCGTGTACTGAGAATGCCGGCGGCAACATTTCTGTCCTGGCTGTCACAGGATCACCGCCTGTCTCTGCTGCTTAACCGCCAGCTGGCAAAACGCTGCCTTATCAACGGTGAACAGCGGCTGATGAATGCGGTTGATTCTATCGAAAACAATCTGCTCTATATGCTGACACAAATCAGCGGCCATCAGATCCATCTTCCCCGGGATATGCTGGCCAGCATTCTCGGTACTTCCCGGCGTCATACCGATAAAGTTCTGCTGCGCCTGAAAACACAGGGGAAAATTACCCTCAGTGAAGGTGTGATCGGGCTGGTAAAACCGGACTGAACTGCGATCAGTACCATTGTGCGCCGGTAAGTATCAGCATAGTATTACTGCACACTATCGGAGGAGCATATGTACCGTTTTCAGAATGACTATAATGAAGTTGCACATCCGGCTGTTTTAAAAGCCATTACTGACACAGCAGGCCACCGCCACGACGGTTACGGCACGGATACGTTATGCGGTGATGCCGCAGCGCTGATTAAACAGCGGATTGGTCAGCCGCAGGCTGATATCCATTTCTTTAACGGCGGTACTATCACCAACCTGACGGCGATTTCCCATTTCTTACGTCCGCATCAGGCGGTGATCTCCGTCAGTACCGGCCATATTGCCACCCATGAAACCGGGGCAATTGAAGCGACCGGACACAAAGTCATCACCGTATTTTCCCCGGATGGCAAACTGACACCCGATCATCTTAAACCGGTCATTGCCGAACATAATGATGAGCACTGGGTACAACCGAAACTGGTCTATATCACCAATTCCACTGAGATCGGCACGGTTTACCGCAAGGCAGAATTACAGGCACTGCGCCGTTTCTGTGATGAGCACGGGTTATGGCTCTATCTTGACGGTGCCCGTCTGGCATCCGGATTAATGTCCGCACAAAGTGATCTGACAATTGAAGATATAGCGGCACTGACAGATGCATTCTATATCGGCGGTACCAAAATCGGTGCGATCGCGGCGGAAGCTCTGGTGATCAATAATCCGGCGCTGAAAGATGATTTCCGGTTCAGCATCAAACAGAAGGGCGCACTTCAGGCAAAAGGCTGGCTGCTGGGTGCGCAGTTCCTGGCGTTGTTTACCGGCGATCTCTATTTCTCATTAGGCAAACATCTCAACAGCATGGCCGGACAACTGGCGGCGTTCTTTACGGAGCAGGGTTTTACCTTCCTGGCACCGCCGGAATCCAACCAGGTCTTTGTTATTCTGCCTTCCGCACTGGCGGAAAAACTGAAAAAGCGGTTTGTTTTCCATGAAACCCTGTTGCAGGAACCGGAAAAATCCTGTCTGCGTCTGTGCACCTCGTGGGCAACCACACAGCATGATATCGATGATTTTAAACAAACATTTTTGTCATTGATCTGAATAGCGGGATAATTTCGGTATTGATAGAACCACGCGGTGAAGACACCGCGTGGTTTTTTATAGTCTAATATTATGGCAATTATTTATTTGATTATTATTTCTGCTTATTTTCGTGATATTGATTCAGAAAAATAACACAGGCTAAAAAAAGTGTTTTTTTATCGCTATTTTTATTTTAGGGTTTAAATGCAATCTGAGTGTACAGTACATCCATTCCTGTAACCTGTTATTAATAAGGAAATGAAATAATGAAAAAATTAGATAGAAGCAAACTACTGAAAATAAAATCACCATTATCAGGATGGTCGTTCAGTAAATAATAAACCCGTTAACTAATTGATAAACCATGTCTGTCAATCCGGACATGGTTTATCTGTCTGCCCGGAAGCTGTTATATGATAAATCTGACTTTTCCTGATTATAAACATCAGCAAGCTTATCAGTATTTCTCTGGGGAAATCTATGAATCACTTAATTATTTATTATCTTATTATTGCTTGCCAGAAATAAACACCGGGGTTCCGTTGTCGTGGCAAAATTGTGCCATTCATTATATTGCCGGAAAATATGCGGAAGATGATGAACATGCAGATGCGGTCACTTACCTCAATCAGCTGATGCGAAAGAGAACGCCGTTACCACTGACAATTTCGCCGCTGACATCCGCCGATCATTCTCCTGCAAAACAAATGATTCTTAAAATTATCCGCGACGATAAACAACTTGGTTTCGGCTATTGTGATGATCCGGTACTGGCAGCAGCGGAAACGGAGAAAATAACACAGGCGTTATCCGTTATTCGTCGCTGTGCGCCGGACACCGGCAATGAAATTGACCGGTTTATCCATCAGATATACCTGACTCAGGAAACGGCAGACGGCTCTCGCTTTATGCGTTCCGGTACTAACTTCTATATGTGGGGAATGATGTTTGCCTATGTGCATCCATCGCATTCGGTCGCGTATTATATTGATATTCTGGCGCATGAATGCGGTCATACTGCACTGAATATCCTCAATGCCGGTGATCCGCTGGTACTTAACCCGGCGGATGAGGTCTTTGCTGCGCCACTGCGTGATGATGACCGGCCGATGATCGGTATTTTTCATGCCTTATTTGTGTTATCCCGCATCTGCTATGTATTTTCTGAAATTATCCGTAACAGCAACGATATACCGGATCCGGAATATTATGACCGGCTGAGCAGTAATCTGGAAAAACTCCGTGATACTGCGGATATTGTCAGGCAGCATGCCATACTGACAGAAACCGGGAGTGATATTTTCACAACCATCTGCCGGCGCTGGAATCTCCGTTGATGCAGATTTACCGGGCTGTTTTTGAGCGGAAAAGCAGGGCGATTAATATCTGCTTTTTCTTTAATGCACTGGGCTCCGGGTTACTGATGCCGCTGGCATTACTCTATTTTGCCGGAAAAACACTCAGTGAAAAAGAAATCCTGTATCTCGGCACGATTAAATTCTGGTCATTCTCATTGGCCTATTTTTTTATTATTCCGCTGATAAGCCGGTTTAACAGCAAAAAAACCCTTGTTTTTTCACTGTTGCTTAAATTGCTGTCACTGTCATTTTTGTTTATCGGACAAACATTTTACCTGTGTACTATGGTGATGCTGGCAAACGGTCTTGCCACCTCCGTATTTTCTGTGGCAGCAAAATACTATATTAAAGCCACCTCAGAAAATATCAGCGAAAGCTTTTCAGTGCGAATGACACTGAATAATACCGGCGCGGCGGTTGCACCGGTGCTGATTACGCTGTGTGTCTTTTTTTCACTGCCTTTTCCATATGCATTATTTATTCTGACCGGGATTTTCATGGCGGGTATTCTCTTTTCAGTAAAACTGCGTTCTTGCCCCGGTAAAGCAGAAAACCGCTTTTATTACCTGCATTTTTCTGATCTTACCGGCAGAGATACCATGCTGATCTCTGTAGTCAGCATTATTTTTGCCATGCTGTATTACAGTTTTGAGGTGATTGTACCGCTGGAATTGATCCGAGCCGGGGATGACTATCTGATAGGTCCGGTTTTGTTGTTTAACAC
This sequence comes from Morganella sp. TYF_1, assembly GCF_043105645.1. NCBI lineage: Bacteria > Pseudomonadati > Pseudomonadota > Gammaproteobacteria > Enterobacterales > Morganellaceae > Morganella > Morganella sp. TYF_1. Next base: position 70,011 of record NZ_JBICLU010000026.1, read on the forward strand.
ATTGATGATTATTGTCGGCCAACTTCCTGTATACCGTTACTTCACTGAAAAATGGGGCATTATTACCGCACTGATGATTGCGACAGGGCTATGTATTCTTCTTTTTGTTCCGTGGTTCTCCGGTATTGCAGAACTTCCCGGTCTGTTACTGATTGTACTGGGCGTCACACTGCTGGAAATGTTTTACGGGGCGGGCACCGACACACTGATCACATCGGCGGATTCGCCCCGTAAAATTGCCGTACTCGACGGCATTTCAGGTATTTCTCTGGCAATTGGTGCGGCAATGACAGCGGCAGTTTACAGTGATTCGATACTGTTTTTACCGCTGGTTATTGCGCTGTATCTGGTTGTCGCCGGTATAATTGTATCGCGAAAATAATCAGCCCGGAAAATACCGGGCACAACACTATTTTCTCTCACCGGGAAAACCGCTTTGAACCGGCAACACAAGCGATCACACCACAGGTTGATGCTATCATCACTGAACTGACCGTTTCATCCAGTAACCACGCAGAAAGCACCAGCCCAAAAAACGGTTGTAACAGCTGTAACTGACTGACGCCGGTAATACCGCCTTCTGCCAGTCCCCGGTACCAGAAGAAAAACCCGATCAACATACTGAACAAGGAAACGTAAATCAGCCCGCCCCAGGCTTGTACCGGTATTCCGCTGAATGTCACCGGCAGAAAAACAATGCTCAGAATCAGCATCAGCGGCAAAGAAAGAACCAGCGCCCAGCAGATCACCTGCCAACTGCCGAGAGGCCCGGAAAGGCGGGCACCTTCCGCATAACCCAATCCGCACAGCAACACGGCTGCAACCATATACAAATCACCGGTCAGTGTGCTTTCACCGCCCTGAAACAATGCAAATCCCATCACGAACAGGCTGCCGAAGACAGAAAAAAACCAGAACGCGGGACGCGGACGTTCATTGCTGCGCAGCACTCCAAACAGTGCTGTCGCCAGTGGTAATAACCCCAGATACACAATCGAGTGTGCCGAACTGACATGCTGAAGAGCCAAGGCTGTCAGTAACGGAAACCCGACGACGACTCCCGCCGCAACAATAATCAGCGACAGCAGGTACTTCGCGGCAGGCAAACGCTGGCGCAGAATAACCAGAATGAGCAGAGCGGCAATACCGGCAATCGCCGCGCGGGCGGTTGTCAGAAAATCCGGAGAAAACCCGGTAATACCTGCTTTGGTGGCGGGCAGGGAGCCACTGAAAATCAGCACGCCGATAAACCCGCTGATCCAGCCGCGTGTTGAGCGGGAAACCGTTGTCATTGCATTATCCATCCTATACCCCGTTAATGACGTCTTGTTATCACGGAGAGTAATGCGGATAATAATGACAATCAAAAAATTGTCATGGATACATTCGGTATGGCAACACCGCGTTATAAACAATACGTCGATACCCTTGCAGCCCGTATCCGCAGCGGTGAGCTGGCAGCCGGAACACAATTGCCGACTCACCGTGCTTTTGCTGCACAGGAAGGGTTATCATTAGTGACAGCGTCACGGGTGTATCAAGAGCTGATTAAACAGGGGCTTGTCAGTGGGGAAACCGGGCGGGGAACATTTGTCAGGGATATCAGCTTATTACCGGTTACTGGTATTGAATGTGATGTCACTCCGGCAATGTATGACCTTAACTTTATCTACCCGGAAGTCACGGAACAGACCACATTACTACGCGGCACCCTGCGCCGGTTATCCATGAGCGGCGATCTGGAAAGTCTGTTGCATTATCTGCCTCACGCCGGGCGGCATCAGGAGAGGGTTATTGTTGCTGATCACCTGAAGTTGCGCGGATTTTCTGCCGTTGACCCGGACACGGTCGTCATGGTCAGTGGTGCCCAGCACGGGCTGGCCTCTGTTGTTCTGAGTATGTTCAGTCCCGGTGATGTGATTGCAACGGATGCACTGACGTATCCCGGCTTTAAAGCACTGGCACAAACCTGTCATATCGAATTGATTCCGGTACCGGTTACCCCGGAAGGCCCGGATTTGGTGGCGTTGGCACAATTGTGCTGTCAGCGGAAAATCCGCGGCTATTTCACCATGCCGACACTGCATAATCCGCTCGGCTGGGTAATGGATCTGACATCCCGCAGGAAGCTGATAAGCCTTGCCCGGGAAAACCGTTTTTTTCTGATAGAAGACGGCTCCTACGCTTTTCTGCAGAAACCGGCACCGGCGCCACTGGCAGAACTGGCACCGGATATCACATTTTATGTCACCGGATTTTCCAAGAACATCGCCACCGGCCTGCGGGTCGGGTTGGTGGTTGCGCCTCCGGGATATGTTGCTGAGCTGGAAAAAATCATCCGCATCACCACCTGGAACACGCCGGCACTGATGACCGGTATTGTCCGTGAATGGCTGGAGCAGGGCGAAGTCGAAAAACTGGAGCGGAAAAAGCGCCGTGATGCCAAAGCCCGGCAAAAAATTGTCAGCAGTATTTTTGCTGATTTACCTCACATTGCACATCCGGCCGGGTATTTTTTGTGGATCCCGTTACCGGAAAATGTGCGCTGTGATGCGGTTATCAGTCGTCTGAGAGCAGCCAATATTGTCGTCAGCCCGGCGGAATCTTATGTCGTGACCCGAGATATCCCGCAAGCTATCCGTGTGGCTGTCAGCACACTGCCATACGATGATCTGGGATCCGCACTGATGACAGTCAGAGACACCATTTTATATCTGATGGATTTATAATTTTACTTTGTGATTTTACCGGAATATACTCCATGTGTTTATTTTTTGCGGAGAACACATCATTGGACAGTCATAGATTATTTATCAAAATATATTGAACCTGCCGGTAATACTGTTTTCCTTTGACTGCCGGCAGTAATACTGCGGCAGTACCTCTCTTCGTAAATGGTACTTCCTTATTTAATTTCACTTATCTTTTACAGGATAAGCCCGAAAGGACGGATTTATCATGAATCTCTATATGCTGGCGTTATTCCCTCCTAACTGATTGTTTTTTTCAGTTAATTCAATTTAAATTGCCGTGCTTGCACACCGTATCCTGTTATTCCGTTTATTCAGAACGGAAGAGGCATGGCTTTTTATTAAAAAATCCACAGTACGTATTCATTTATGAATAAGCGTACAGGCTACCTTTTGCTGATAAGGAATATATGGACATACCACCCGGGCCCGGAAATATACCACTTCCCGGACTGTCCGTTATCATGACAGTTATTTAAATTAACTGTTAAATCAGGCAGTCCGGTGAAAAATAAATGACTCAGTTTATCTGAGGAAATAAAAGGAATCGTACCATGACTGTCAACGTTAACCGTACCGTCACACCGGCTGTGCGCGATAATAATACTTTCCCTGCGGCGGTCTATGCCGCAAAAACACCAGACGAAACATTAGCAGAATTACATTCTGATATGCTGGGGCTGGATGAAATTGATGCCCTTGACCGCCTGATAGAACATCAGGAAAACGTAGTGGCACATGACAAAGCACCGTCCGCATTTATTCAGTTTATTTCCGCGTTTCATAATCCGTTTATTTATGTGCTGCTGGCGCTCGCTGTTATCAGCTTTATGACGGACTACCTGATCCCCCTGCAACAAGGCGAAGAGACGGACCTCACCGGTGTACTGATCATCGGAACGATGGTTTTTCTGAGTGTGGTACTGCGCTTCTGGCAGGAATACCGGACCAACAAAGCGGCAGAAGCCCTGAAGTCGCTGGTAAAAACCACTGCCACCGTACTCCGGCGTAAAAAAGGACGATCTGTCCGGACTGAGCTGCCGGTGAAATGCCTGGTTCCGGGAGATATTGTGGTTTTGAGTGCCGGAGATATGATACCGGCGGACTTGCGGCTGCTTCGTTCCCGCGATCTTTTTATCAGCCAGGCCATTCTGACCGGAGAATCGGTTCCGGTGGAAAAATATGATACTCAGGGCGATATCCATCAGAAAGACGCGGCAACGATAACGGAAAATGGTCAGTCACTGACGGAATCGGGCAATATCTGCCTGATGGGCACCAATGTGGCCAGCGGCACCGCACTGGGTGTTGTGGTGGCAACCGGTGACAAAACTTACTTTGGCTCACTGGCGAAATCTATCGTCGGCACACGCTCACAGACGTCATTCGATCGCGGGGTGAATAGTGTCAGTATCCTGCTGATCCGCTTTATGTTAGTGATGGTGCCGGTTGTCCTGCTGATTAACGGGTTTACCAAAGGTGACTGGTTTGATGCCACACTCTTTGCGCTTGCCGTCGCAGTCGGATTAACCCCGGAAATGCTGCCGATGATTGTCAGCTCTAACCTGGCAAAAGGCGCAATTGCAATGTCACGGCGAAAAGTTATCGTTAAACGGCTGAATGCAATACAAAACTTTGGTGCAATGGATATCCTGTGTACAGATAAAACAGGGACGCTGACACAGGATAATATTATCCTCGAGCATCATCTCGATACCGGGGGTAATACTGATGAAGCCATACTGGGACTGGCGTGGCTGAACAGTTTTCACCAGAGCGGCACACGTAACCTGATGGATCAGGCGATCATCCGTTTCGGGCGCGGCAAAGCCGAAACAGAGTCTCTGCACAATTATCAGAAAATTGACGAACTGCCGTTTGATTTTGTCCGCAGACGTCTGTCTGTGTCAGTAAGAAAACCGGATGGTACCGCCTTGCTTATCTGTAAAGGCGCGGCGGAAGAGATGCTGTCGTGCTGTTCTCTGATCCGGACCGGCAATCATATTTCTCCTGCGGATGATGTGAAAAAACAGGCCATTATGGCGCTGGTCAATCATTATAATGAGACAGGATTCAGAGTGCTGCTGCTCGCCGAACGGGTTCTGGACAGTAAAGAGCAGGGGCTGCCGCTCTCTGCCGACAGTGAACAGAATATGATTTTATGCGGAATTCTGACCTTCCTTGACCCGCCGAAAGACAGTGCGGCAAAAGCCATCAAAGCACTGAAACATAATGGGGTAACGGTAAAAGTACTGACCGGGGACAATGCGGTTGTCACAGCAAAAATCTGTCGTGAAGTCGGGCTGGATGCTTCAATGAGTATCAGTGGTGACCAACTGACGCTCCTCAGTGATGAAGAGCTGAAACAGGTGGCACAAACACACACTATTTTCTGCAAACTGACACCGCTGCAAAAATCAGCCCTGGTCAGGATTTTACAATCTGCCGGTCATACTGTTGGTTTCCTCGGGGATGGCATTAATGATGCACCGGCATTGCGGGATGCAGATGTGGGGATTTCCGTGGACAGCGGAACGGATATCGCCAAAGAATCTGCGGATATTATCCTGCTGGAAAAAGATTTGATGGTTCTGGAGGAGGGCGTCATTAAAGGGCGCGAGACATTCGGCAATATCATTAAATACCTGAATATGACCGCCAGTTCTAACTTTGGTAATGTATTTTCTGTTCTTATCGCCAGTGCCTTTATTCCGTTCCTGCCGATGCTGGCTATTCAGTTACTGATTCAGAATCTGCTTTATGATATGTCTCAGCTGGCGCTGCCGTGGGATAAAATGGATAAAGAATTTCTGCGCAAACCCCGTAAATGGGATGCAGGCAATATCCGGCGCTTTATGATTTGGATTGGCCCGACATCGTCTGTATTTGATATCACCACCTTTGCATTATTATGGTTTGTTTTCGGGGCAAACAGTCCGGACAGCCAGGTTTTATTCCATTCCGGCTGGTTTGTTGAAGGATTATTATCACAAACACTGGTCGTGCATATGCTGAGAACACAACGGATCCCGTTTATTCAGAGCACAGCAACATTGCCGGTATTATTGGTGACCGGGATTGTTATGGCCATCGGGATCTGGCTGCCGTTTTCACCCATCGGAAGTTATATCGGGCTTGAGCCGTTACCGTGGGAATATTTCCCGTGGCTTGCGGCTACGCTGGTCAGCTATTGCGGCCTGGCGCAAATCATGAAAGGCATTTATATCCGCCGCTTCGGAATGTGGCTGTAAGTTAAGATGCCTTATATCTGTTATTCAGCTGATTTTTGCTGAATAACAGGTACAATCAGAGCGTCAGAATAAAAGGAATACTATGCACTTAGAATTTAAACGGCTCACTCAGATAGAACCGGCCGATATCACGGCACTGAATAATCACCCGAATGTCTTACAGCAAATGCCGCTGGGCAGCCCGGATTTTGATGATGAAAAAAGCCGCAACTGGGCAAAAGAAAAAGACGCTCAGTGGAATATTAACGGATATGGCCCTTGGGCATTTGTGATCGACGATGTATTTGCAGGCTGGGGAGGGCTTCAGAAAGAGGGTGATGACGCTGATCTTGCGCTGGTTCTTCATCCTGATTTTTGGGGAACGGGAAAGGTCATCTGTGATAAAATTATCCGCCACGCGTTTGATGAAATGCACTTAACCAGTATCACCATTTTATTACCGTTATCCCGAAACGTCTCGCGATTTATAACACGTTACGGATTTCAGCCGGATGGTTCTGTTAACTATGATGGTGTGGATTTCCGGCGATACCGGTTATTTTCAGGCTGACATTAAGATAAAACACCTGCCGGTGGGTGTTTTATCTTGTCGTGAAGATGTGATTTTTTCTTCGAAATTAGACTTGCCAATGAATTTAACATAAAATTAGATTTATATTTTCTGACCGGGAACGTCCTTCTGATGAGACTTAATGTTTTGCTTTTTTCTCTTTTTCCTGTGATATCGTTTGCTTATCAACCGGAATATTCGTCAATAAATATCAGTGATATAACAGGAAAAAAAGCAACGACTAAAACTATAACTGTCTATGCAGGTGTTGAAAGCTGTAAAGATACCAATAAATTAAGACAAAAAATATCTGAGCTCAAACTCGGAAATTTCAAGGGGTGCGATGCTATAGGCCCTGACAAATATTTCGTTGTATTTGATGTGAATGCGACGATAGGAGGTTCCGGTTCAGTAAGTAATCTTGCGTTACAACGTTCTGAAAATCCGAAAAAAGAGTATGAATTTGGTGCTTACTTTAATAATGATTGGGTTAATAACGTAAAAACAAGCTTTAACCTGGGGTATGCACTAATTAACCTTCGTAATGACAGCGATAAAATTCATTACCGCAGCTTGGTTCACTCCACTGGTGCGTTATTTAATAATGCACCTCAGAGTAATTTTACGCATTGGCTGGAACCAGAAAAGGATGTCAATGTTGTTATACCACTGGTGTCCAAGCCATATCTGTCAATGATGGACAGGAAAATAATAAGAGAACCATCTGAGTTATTTATTGCCACATTGAAGCGGGCAGATGCCGGAGATGTACAAGCGATGTATGAGGTTGCTAATTTGCTTGACAGAACGAACGAGCATGTCCGGACAGACCGAAGCAAAGCTCACGAATGGTATGTAAAAGCAGCAGATAACGGACATGTTATATCTCAATATATCGCCGGAGAAAATTTTTATTGGTTGTATAGCTCGAGTGGCAACCCGGAAAGACTTGCATCAAGTGTAAAATATATTGAAAAAGCAGCGATGGCAAATAACCCTGTTGCACAATATCGGCTGGCGCATTTTTTACGAAGTGATTTATACGGACTGAAAGATTTGCCGCGTGCCAAAATTTTGATGGAGGCATCGGCAAAGCAGGGTTACCTTACTGCTCAAAGTGCATTGGCTATTATGTATTTCACCGAAGATAACAAAACAGAAGGCTATGCCTGGGCACTTAAGACGTTTAATGGTGAAGAATATAAGCGCAAGGAATTAGACTCATTAGCAGCCTTAATGACTCCGGAAGAAATCAGCGCTGCCGAACAACGGGCTAAAATACTGAAAAATGAATTTCCGGTAAAAAAATTTGATTACGAGTAGTTCAAAACGAATAAAAAGGCTCTGAGCCATTCCGGTAAAGTGGAGTTTACCGGAATTTTATAATCTGATATACAAAATATCCCGCCGCCAGCGGGATGACAAACATATGGCGTTGTCTTGAACGAGAGGTTTTTGGCGTGTTGAGATAAAACACCCGTCAGCGGGTGTTTTATCTTGTCAGGCAGATGTGATTTATTCTTCGAAATACCAATATCCCTGATTGATAAATTCGGTTAATTCCGCAACAAAACCCAGGTTCTTCAGTGCTTCACCGAGTTCATTCACACCGACTTCGGTTAACCGGCACAATGTATCCGCACCTTTAATTTCAGTGGTCATCCAGCCTTCGGTATTAACGAAGAAATGTTCCCCGATACGCAGAACACGCAGTCCGCTCAGCCGTATCAGTTTTTCACCAGCATTCAGAGCGTTCAGCACGTCTTCCGGCTGATACGGTGGTTCCGGAGGTGCGATATCCAGCTCATGGCGCGGGGTCGTTGCAAAACGGCCTAACCACTGCTCAAAATCACCGGGCTTGTTGATCATTTCAATCATCATGGCACGCAGGCGCTCAACCTCATAAGATTCCATTAAGCCTGAGTTTTCACGTACTGTCAGGTCCGGATCACCATAATTGACACCACCCAGATCCTGTTCCAGTGCGTAGTCTGCAAAGCTGCTCAGCAGATCACGTCCGGTCGGTCCGCGAAAGCCGACAGAATAGTTCATGGTATCTTCAAAAGTGAAACCATCGTGAGGGAATCCCGGCGGAATATACAGAATATCGCCCGGTGCCATTTCCACATCAATAATCGGCTCAAACGGGTCGACATGCAGTAATGCCGGGTGAGCGCAGAACTGACGCATGGGAAGGGCGTCACCCACACGCCAGCGGCGGCGACCCATGCCCTGGATAATGAAAACATCATAGTTATCAATATGTGGTCCGACACCACCGCCGGGCACTGAGTAAGAAATCATCAGGTCATCAAGACGCCACTCAGGCAGCACCCGGAACGGTTTCACCAGTTCTGCGGCAGGCATATGCCAATGGTTGACAGCCTGTACCAGCAGTGACCATCCTTTTTCGCCTAATTGGCTGTAGTCCTCAAACGGGCCGTGACTCGCTTCCCATTTGTTATCAATAAAGCTGACCAGGCGGCTGTCAACTTCCGGCTCCATGGCCAGACCGGCCAGTTCATCCGGCGTGATAGGGTCGGCAAAATCAGGAAATGCATTTTTCAGTACAACGGGTTTTTTCTGCCAGTATTTTTCTAAAAATTCAGGCCAGTTAAGATTCAGTTTGTTAACCATGTGACCACATCTATATGAGAGTAAATAAGCGGTAATTATAGAAGTAATGCACTGTCATATTTTTGTTTGGGGTCAAGTGCGGGTCGATAACTTTACGGGGAGATGTGTGGGCTTGATAGTGATTCAGTTGCCGGACGGCCGAAGACACGAAATCGTTATCCACGATAAATGAACCAGCATGATTAGCCTGGCGGAATGCCGGGATTCGTTATTTTATACATTGATTCGCATAATGTATATTATGTTAAATAACATGTAGAAGGTACTGGTAATGATTAGATGCAATAATATCAATGTGTTATATCGTTCATTGGCGTTCCCTGCTCTCCTATCCGGTAACGTGAACTGATGTACAATATCCGTCAGTTCACGGATACTGTACAAATTAGTTATTGGTTCATTCGGACGAACTCCTCCGGAACCATACGCCGTTTTTTATGACTTAATGTGGAAGACGATGCGCAGTAAAAAGGCTTCAAGGTCTTCATCGCTGGTATCTACTACTCCGTTTATCATCGACCAGGTGAGGATTTTGCGCCGTTTATTATCATAAAGGTAATAATACCCATCACCAATATCATAAAGAGGCACTGCTTGTGGCGGATAGTCCCTGCCTTCACGTAGAGGTTCTATCGCGCTAAGAATGTTCAGATGCGACGTCGCAGGAACACCGAGGCCGTAAACCTCGGCCGCCCCCGAGGAAATCAAACCAAACTCAGACAAATAGGCTTTATACTCCGGGGAAAATTGAATCCCTAAAGCCTGTTCAGCAGTTATGATTTCATCCTCATTCACAGGACGAGTATCGGCACCTTGTGCCACAATCTGCTGTGCTAACTTCTTCATACTGCTTCCTCCCGGCGCTGTTTAATTTCTTCAGCTCGTGCTTTCCAGTGCGCCTCACGCTCTTTGGCAAACGCACTTCGATCGATTTCAGACTCTTTTGTCGTGTCGTGTAAGATAGTATTATTTCCACCCTCCATGTGCTGAGCGTGTGTCAACTCTGCAAGCGGAGAATCTGCCCTCTGACCAACGTGATGCAGCTCAATCGGTTTACCATTTGCATCCAATGGCGACTTACCCTTCTCCATACGCCCGAGGTTAGTATCACCTAACGCATCGGTTTGATCCGGGTCGATTTCAGTATTTATTAACGCGTCATTACCGTTAACAGTCTGACATTCCAGACCCGCATCCTGATAAATCGCTGCTTCCTCTTCGCTGTTGATACTTTCGATCACTTCATCAGTGTAACCTTCCTCGCTTAAAACCTCTTTGGTTTCTTCAGAAAGCGGAGTCAACTCATTACGCGGCAGTTCCAGATTAACAGGCTTATCGAGCTCTTCGATATTAATGTCTTCAATGCGTATATCCTTCACGCTTGCCAACAGTTCCCCCAGTGATTCCGCCGCCAGCTCTTTTAAAACGGTCATCCCAATCATGCTACAGTCTCCGGGGTGACATGTTTTCGCCATGCGGCGTATACTTTCAGATATTCATCATTTCGGCCTGCTAACTCACGCATGAAGCACTGCTGTACCGCCAGTTCAAGCTCCGCAGACAATTCACCGGTTTGCTTAACAATCAGTTGGCGTAATGACTGCTTCAACTCATCAAAGCCCGACGTAGTACGAACGCATCTCTCAATGCCGGAAGTGCAATCCAGCAGGCTAACAACCAGCTTTGCCAGGAGAGCGAAATTCTGTTCGTTTTGAAGGCTGATTTCTCCGGTTGCGCGAAACTCTTCGAATAGTGTTTTCAGCACAATTTTTTGCCCGGTTGCAAGCGGGCTGCCTTCCAGCCCGGCCTCCAGCGTCTCCAGCGAGATTGCCAGCGGCTGTCGCAGGCGCGAAGCCATCAGCCAGGTAATTAGTTGCTGGTTAAAAATCAGGGGGTTGTCCGTACTCACTGCAGATTCGTAGCGGTAGGTCACTTCTTTCCCTGCAAACTTATTAACCCGGCACAGTACAGGCTCAAGCCAGTCGTTCTGGTAAACCAGTGCTACTCCTTTTGGCAGGCGCGCAAGCTCATCCAGCTGATCGTCGTTTAATCCAGCAGATTTCCCCGCGATACGCCGGTCAGCTTCATCCGGCAGACGCATTATAATTTTTGTATTTGTATTACGAATTGCTGAAATATCAATGGCATAAGGTGACTGGTCAGCAATGATAAATCCTTCTCCCCACGTACGCATTTCGGCAATTGCGTTGGAGAGCATGTCCACCGATTTTCCCGTAATATCATTCCCTTCCCCACCGCTGCCGGAGGTGCTGCGCTTGAGGATATTGTGAGCCTCTTCCAGCACGGTGACGTGTTTTAGCGGCTGATTCATGCCTGAAAAAGCAGCACGATGTTCACTCAGGCGGATGACCAGGATTCCCATAATCAGGGACTTTGTTTCCTGAGAACCAATACGACTGAGATCGACAACCACATTACTGTCGAACAGCTCTGTGTTATCAATTTCTTCGCCGCAGAAAATCAGCCCGTTCAGCCCATTGGTCAATGATTTCACGCGTGTCACCAGCGAGCCGGTATAATTACTTTTAAGCTCCTGGGAGTAGGCGGAATCATCGATCACGGCTTTCAGCTGCACCAGCAGATCGTTGAACGTCGGGAACAAGGCCGGGGTGAAACGGTTAACAGAGCTGACTATGTCCCAACCGCATTCACTGTAGCTTTGCAGAATAGCCTCTTTAAGGATGGCGGGCATTGCGGCATACATCGGCCAGCACATGGTAAAGATCTCCACCAGCCGATCTATGTGTTCAAGGACGTGAGTCTCATCCGGGAAGCGGAAGGGGTTGATACGCAACAGCTCACTGTATTTCGCATTACTGCCCAGTACCCGGACGTCGTTACGGTGACCAAACATATGTTTGTACTCACCTTTTGCCGGTTCAATAACCATAAACGCCACATTATGGCGGCCTAGTTGGGAAAGAAGCTCATAAATGGTATTGCTTTTACCTGCCCCTGTTGAGCCTGTGACAAAAATATGACTCGCCAGTTGGTCAACGTCCAGATTGATGGTTTGTGGCAGATCATTCCACAAGTGGCGTATAGAACCAAGGCTGATTTCGCGATCGGCATGTGTTCTATCTCCATTGCTGTCGAGGCGCTGAACTTTACGACCGAAAGCCCGGGTCTGAAGAACTGCCACAGTGGAGGTTGAACGGCGCGGCAGACTAAGCTGAATAGCCATTTCTTTACCCGATACCAGCGTGGCGGGTGTCAGGTAATCAATATTTATTCCTTCAGAGAAGGCTGGAGTAAGACGCGGATGCGTCAGCGTAGCCAGCCAGTCAAGTACCACCCTTTTATTTTGAGACTGCCAGGTTGTCAAAGCAAAATCTTCCGTACTGGAGCGACTACCGCGCATCAGCCCGAGGAAAATGCTCGCTAAGGATTCAGATGAGGCTGCGCTGTCACCGATAAAGTAGGCTGCTGTTTGCCAACCGCCGTAGGTACGGGCTTCGTTAACGCGCTCCAGGTGGTGGTCAACTTTTTCCAACATCTTTTCGATAGTCTTGTCGCTTACTTCCAGTGAGATTTGCTGGTTGCTTCCCTGCGTTTTATTCAGCGAGTGGCTGTCGGTGCGGCTGGTAGTATCGGTTTTACTTGTCGTTATACTACTGGCTTGCGACAGGTTGTCGGTATGGCTTTCCGAAAGACTTTCCGATCCTCCGCTATTTATGCTGCCAGAAATATTTCTTGGTAACACTGCATTTTTCAGCAGACTGCCGATACCGCGAGCTATCCCCATGCTATCGCCCTTAGTTCGAGCCTGGTGATATTCATCATAGGTGCGTGTGAAAGCATCGGACGTGCTGACGGTTTGCGATTCTCCCCAACTTTTACTGGTCGATTTACCGGTAGTGTCCGAGGTGCCTTTAGTTTCGGTCATGCCCAGGCTTTCGCCCAGTGACTGACTTAATCCTTCGCTGATGCTCAAGCCTACGCTTTCACTGTCCTGTACGCCGAACGAGTACTGCCTTTTTGCCAGACTGGAAAGCTGGGTCGCGACCTGTTCGTAACCTGTGCGAATCACGTCCAGATTTTGCGGTGAAACCGGTTCCGCGAGAATCAGAGCCTGATACACCCTGCTTTCCGCAGCGTCGATAAAATGTTCCAGTCCCTGCATAAAGTGTTCATGATTATCCGTGGACAAAGACGGCACGCCGGTAACGGCAGTGATGGTTGCAGAAGGCTCATCCTGCTGCGCCAGCGCCCCCTCAAGAAGTTCGTCGGTTTCATCTGCTGCCAGCGGCACCAGGCTACTACCGGAAAAATGTCCTTTAAAGGTTTCTTTGAGCAGCTCACCAGAATTATGGCCCAGCATCTTTCCCGGCGTACCACGTGTACCTATGTACAAGTTGGTTTCGCGTCCATCGGACTTAAGGAACAGAAAAACAGCATAACCGGCTGCGCCCAGTGCGGTATAAGCAGCGGTGGTGCTTTCAAGCACCGACTGTTTGTTTTCCTGCACGATGCGCTCAATGCGGAATATACGGATATCCCCGGCACGGTTGACGGGCAGCCCTGCCTGAGTAGATACGGCCTGCAAGGGATAGTTTTTCATCTCCGCCAGATAACTGCGGTTGATAAGCACTCTTGCCGATTGCAAGGTCACATCTGTGCGCTGCTCGAGGTCTTTAAGACGTGACGGTGTCATGATTTTTTGCGACATATATTCACCTTTAGAGTAAAGAAATCACTAGCGCAGCCAGAACCGCAAGGGCCCCGCCAGCCATCACCGCTATGCGCAAAAAGCCAGACGGAGAGGAAGATGATCCAGAGTGCGGGCGGGAAGCCGCCCTGGCTTGGTGGGGTTGAGGTTTTGGCTTGATGGTTATGCGCTCAAAGCCTTTCACCCCACGCATGCGCAGCACATTACGCACCTCAATTAAGTGCTCAAAACGTGCTTTGGCAAAATTGCTATTCAGATAAGATGTCTGCAAGTCGTAGTAATCAGCATCCCATTGGGCAGGGTCATTATTCATTTTTCCGGCCAGAGAGTTTTCTTCGTAATCTACAAATAAATTGGTAATCCGATCTTGAGCCCAGACGACGGCCTTAATGATTTCATTATCTTCCAGCCGGTTGTTTTCAAGCTCATTGATTAAGGCCGAACGCACCATACCGGGAACGCCTTGTTCAACCATTTTTGCCAGATTAGTACCGGGTAAATAGCCTTGCATATTCATTGTTTTCGTTCCCTCGGTGTGCCCGGTTACAGATGCTTTTGCAAACCCGGCAATACCATTGCGGATAAGATGCTCACGAACATCAATAAGATGATTGATACGCATTTCGGCGAAGTTGTTCTGCGCCAGCTTGCGTTGGCGGTCGAAATACCCGGCGTTCCAGTCAAGTTCATCCGGCTCTATGGCCGCGAAAATCTCGTTAACCCGGTAATCATCAAAAAAATCAGCAATATTGGAGCAGGAGGCGACAAGCTTGCGTATTTCATCGCCTTCCAGATCATTACGGGTTAATTGTTCCAATAAATTCTGGCGCAGGGTTTGCTTTTTTTTAGTTTTATCGTCCATCATAAATCCTTTTATTAAATAGCCAGTGTGTTATCAAGTTTTGCTTTAAAATCAACAATCCAACACTGCTGCTCTCTCGCCTCTGAGATAGCCTGCTCTCGAACCTCTTTATTATTTAGCTGCTCTTGCATCATTCCAATTAAAGTTTCAAACTTCTCATTAAACTCACGTTCAATAAAGGCCAGATAATTTTTCACCAGCTTATCTTTATCGGCCTCAAATTTTTTCAGTGCACTGGCCCTGAAGTCATTAAACTCACTTTCAATAATAGTGCGTTTTTCTTTCCAGGTTTCATTCATATCGACGTATTGGACGATGTGATAATCGTACACGGTACGTGTACTCCCCCATGAGAAAGGGTTATACCAGCGGGAATCGCTGACCTCGCGACCGTTAGAGCGCTCCTCTTTAGTCTTAATATCACTATCGTTGAGGCTCAGGTTGAGTGACATATCCTGCATACTTTCTTTAAGGCCTTGCAGCATAGGCAAAGCCAGCGTGCGGGCTTCATCAAATATCTCGGCGATAAATTTCTGATACTCTTTTTGCAGTTCCTCTTTAATATACTGCTGCCCATCTGTGAAGGCGATTTCAAAATTACTAATCAGATCGTTACTTGCAAAGGTCAGCTTTCGTTCAGCGTTTTCTAATTCGATTTTTGCACGGTTTATATCCACCTCTCCCTGGGCACTAATTTCATTAGACAATTCCTTTAACAGGCGTCGGAACTTCTTATCTTCATGAGTAAATTTCTCGGCAATAAATACCGGAAGCCCCTTCCCTTCACGGCGAACCTGTTCCTTATACGCTTCGGTGTCCAACCCTTTTTTATGTCTTTCCTGAAGAAGAATAATTTCATCATTAATCATCGCCAGTTCTTTCTCATCTTTTTTAAGTTGTTCTGCAAGATGAGTTTCTTTCATACCCAACTCGATTGCACGACGCAGGGCGGCATAGGCACGATTCAGACGTGTAGGGACGTTATACTTATCGATATACTCATCAATCATGACTTCCACGGCTGGCAGCCCGCTGTGCTTAAGTACATTGGTCAGGCCTCGTTCTTCAAGACTGCGGCGTACACGTGAGGTAAGCGGCATATATTCCGGGAAATTCATTGTGGGTTCTTCGAGAAACAGCTCTGTCATACTGTTTAAATCGCCGCGTTCTTTGCGGGTCAGATCGTCAGGATGTTTACGCAGCAAGTAAGTTAACTGTGCTGAGACCGGGTAAATTTGCGGATTAATAATGCCATTATTCTCAAGATATTCTTTAACCCTCTCAAGTGCGGCATCTACATACTCGCCTTTTTCCGGGTCGAAGGCGTCCATTTTGTTCACCACAAAAATAAAGCGATCCTTGCTTTGCTTACCACCTTTTTTCATGGTTTCCGAAACCAGGCTCAGTAATCTTTTATCATCGTCGGTGCCTAGCTGAGTACCATTTAATACATAGAGGATCAACGGGTTACGTCTGGAGTCTTTGATAAAACTCATCGTTTTCAGCGCGTGGTCCGCATCCTGACTATTGTTTGGCCCCGGTGTGTCGGTTAGCACCAGGCGAACATGGTCGCGTGGTTGCATCGCAACAATATTGCCACGCAGCTCGATTTCCTGAGTATCCGGCAGCTGGTTCCACTTTTTGAGCGTATCAGCATTAATCTCAGCCAGCGATTCTTCCTCGCCACTGCCGGAAAAACGGCGGGCAGCAAAATTATTTCCCGTAGTTTTATCATCTATTATTTGCGCAATAGTCGCCGTGGTTGCTTCGTTCGCTGCAGGTAGCAGCTCCTGTCCAAGCATGGCATTGATTAACGTTGATTTGCCTGAAGACATGGTCGCAACCACGTATACGTTAAAATCGTTATTAAAAGCTTCCTGGAAATCGTTGCGTACCTGTTCGTTGTTAATGATGTAGTCATTGAATTGTGGGTTGAGTTTCGCCTCTTCCATCAGCGCATTAATCTCATCCAGGCGGTCCTCCGTCGCCCGCACCTGCTGCCAACGCAAATTGATTTCCATACCATTTTCCCTGGCTACAGCGGCGGCTTCCTGCACGTCCATAAAATCAGATTCAACGCCTTTGAACTCAACATCGAGCTTTGTTTCGCCGTTTAACAACGCCTGTAACTCGGCAAATAGTGATTCCACCCAGAGCTGTAAACGCGCTTCTTTATAGCTGGAAAGTTTACATCCCGAAGCGGGTTCTACGCCGTTAACCAGGAATGTTGATTCAACGGTAAAGGGGTTATGTTCCAGATAAATACTGTTCATAGTTTTCCGAATAGTTAGTTGTGTTGTGAAAGAAAAATTTCTAGGGTACGTATACCGCTATAAGCGATAAACTGTTTCAGCTCCGTTTTATCGAAAATATCGGACCGGACATTTTCAGTCTGACTTCTTTTTAATTCAGTACGAACCAGGTGCTTAATAGCGTGAGGTACGTGAGATGCATCATTGAGGATAAATTTATTCTGCCTAAATCGTTGCAGCTCAGCCTGTAAGTGATGTTTTTGATTTCGGGTAATACTTTTGCGATTGAGAACTTTTTTAGCTATTAAGGACGTTTGCATCATCGCCGGGATAATCATCGGCCGTGAAAATCCCATTTCCTCCAAATAGTTCCGGGTTTTTTCAAGGAAAACATCGATCGTTTCACCCCGCTCTTCATCGAGCTGATCCACCTTATTGAGGATAAAAATAATTTGGTTCCCTGAAATCAGGGCCGGACTATTTTTAATCTTCTGAAGTAGCTGTAAGTCATCTTGTGTCGCCAGTTGGGTTGCATTGAGCACGTAGACCAACAGTTTTTTACCCGGTAACATCAGCGCCGTATCCAGCAGAGCTCTATGGCTGGTATCCTGGCTATTGTTGGGCCCCGGAGTATCGTAAATAACCAGAGGCGTTACTGTTTTACGCAGGTTCTCAATGCTGCAATTCAGCTCGATATACTTCACTGCCTGATGGTCGTTCCACTGCCGGAGGGTTGAAGCTTGCACATTCTTACTACGTTCATAGCATTCGCCCGGTCGGGTGTAGCTCGCACCTTCAATGCGCTGGCGTAAATTTCGGTTATGAGTAATACGCGTCAATGTTGCGGTGGCAGCTTCATTGGCTGAATAAAGAACTTCATCACCCAGCAGCGCGTTAATTAAGGAGGTTTTTCCCGCACTCATCGTTGCTGCGACAATCACATTGTAATGCTCAGCCACCTTTAATATTTGTTTGGTAAATTTATTTTTACCACTTTTTGCGCCTACCATATACATTCCTTATATACCCAGATATTTTTTCATCTTAGCTTCCAATTCCTGCTGCAAATTTTCAGGAGAAATAATTCGTAAATGAGGAAGCCAATATTGCACTACGGGTAAAATCTCATTCTTATGTGAAACTTTACTGGAGATAATTAATCCGCCGTCAATTAATTCTTTTTCGATAACTTGTCCGACTATCAGATCGCGGCGCTGAAAATATTCAGCCACAACGTTGGTCACCTTAATTACCACTTCAAATTTCTGCTCATCGCTCCACACGCTCTCTTCATTTTCTAGCTCTTTAAGTAAATCAGTTGAGTGCTCAAAGAGATCAAAGCTACAGTTGAGCGCTGAGATTTTACCGAGCGTAAATTTCTTCATTTTTTTTTGATGCTGAGCGGCGAGATACCAGATGCCGTTATGGTTAATCAGCTGATAAGGTTCTACAGTATAGCTTTGCAGCTCAGCGCTTTTATAGAAGCTAAACGATACCCTGCGGCGCTCATCAATCGCCTGCTGCAGACGCACAAAGTTCTCAGTTTGATGTTCATTCTTAATATAGTGATGGCCTCTTACCAGGATATTCTGAGCTGTTTCCGAGTAAAATATGGACTGTAACATTTTTCTGTCCATCACGGGAAACAGCCCTTTCACTCCGGCCACTTTAGCAAAAGTATCAATGCTTGAAGCATCAAACTTGCCAAGATACTCCGGCCTCAGAGAGTAGGAGTTTAGTTTTGCATCTTTTTCTATCCCCGCAACTGTGAGCCGTTCCTCTATATCACGACGGATGGTGCGCTGATGTACGCCATATTCTTCCGCCAAAGCGCTGAGCGTTAAAGTCTCACCACGGTTAAAACGTAGCAAAATATCCGCAAGTCGCGTGGCCAATAAAAGATTCTTTTTGCTCATTTGCTAATCCTTGCTGTTCAACTCGTTTGTGATCTTACATGTACAGGTTGACAGGTTATGTCACAATTTCTAAAATTTTTGAATACTATGGCTATAAAGGAAAATGAAAACGCAAAAATAAAACAGCTTCTCATTATAATATTACCTGATTTTTAGATTCATCCGTCCTGTTCTCCCTTTTATGGTAATTAAATTCGTTTAACTTTGCTGATAAATAATGAAACAATACTTTTCATCTATTACAAACAGGCACTGTTAAATAATTTGATACTGCCGGGAGGGATAATTGTCATACTCCGGCGTTTACGGTATCCTTCCCTGCTCAGACAAAATAACAGGATATTCATTCATGACAGCCCACAAATCCAATGATCCGCTGCATGGCGTTACGCTCGAAATGCAGGTTAATGCACTGGTTGCAAAATATGGCTGGGCAAAGCTGGGTAAGTTAATCAATATTAACTGCTTTAAGAATGACCCCAGCGTAAAATCAAGTCTGAAATTTCTCCGCCGTACTCCCTGGGCCCGTACCGAGGTTGAGAATTTATATCTTGATTCACTGGATGATACGGATAAAAAAACAGACAGCATCTGGCCGGAAGGCCCATGGTAAAATACCGGATATCACCGGCTTCCGTTATTTCTGCGGAAACCGGTATTTCAGTTAAATCAGCTTTTGCAGGATTGGCCCGGTTTTTTGATTATTTCACCATAATCATTCAGTGCTGCCGGTTTTTCGCTCTGAATATTATTTAATACCGGTAATGTCGGGTCCATCTGCCAGGCATTCCAGCCGCCGTCATAAATCCGGCTGTTTTCCCAGCCCGCCAGCTGCGTCATAAACCAGGAAACACTGGCCCGCCAGCCGGTGCCGCAATAAAACGCGACCTGGTCAGTCGGTTCAATACCCTGCGTTTTCCATAAAGCAAAAATCTCGTCCGGATTACGTAATGTGCCGTCCGGGTCATAGTAATCGGACATATCATTCGAATTTTTACCACCGAATCCCCATATTGCCCCGGCCGGCTCTCCTTTACGCGGAATATAATCATAACCGGAGATTTTGCCGGTATATTCATCCCATGTCCGGTTGCTGATCAGTTTAAGACCGGATTTCTGACCTTGTATGGCTTCCGCCGGCATGGCAATAGTGACCTGCGGATTAACCGGAATTTCCGCGCCGAAATCTGCTACCGGTACCGGGATATTCAGAGTGGTTTCGGTTGGTAATTCCGCATCCATCCAGACATTTAAACCACCGTTCAGGAAACGGACATCCTCAACACCCGCCCATTTCAGTGCCCATAATACCCGCAATGCTGCCATCTGATTTTCAGAATAGACGATAACCGGGGTATCTTTGCGGATCCCGTTTTTCAGCAGATTATTTTTGATAACGTCAGGTTCTGATAAATTCCAGACCGGTGCGTTTTCTATCCAGTCGGTATTAAAATGGAAAGCGCCTTTAATATGCGTTGCATAGGATTTAGATTGTTCCGCATCCCCCCACGACACTTCAAATATCACCGGTTTTTGATCACGGGTATAACTTTCCGGTTTTTCACCGTTCAGTGCAGCCTGAACCCAAGCGGGAGAAACACTCAGAAAATAATTCGGGTATTTATCCATCGGCAGATCAGAATTGCTGTATTGGATGAAAGATTTAAATGCCCTGACCTGAAAACCTTTGGCTGCAAATTCAGCGGTAATTCTTTCCAGTGAATCAGGGTCACTGTCGTAAAATACCAGGATTTTTTCTTTGGTCATCCCCTTTTCTGCCAGAAAATTATCGAATTTATCTTCGTCAATAAAATCCAGCCAGCCGGTGGTAAACTGCATAGCTCCTTTAATATGACCGCCGCGGGTCGCGCCTTTATCTTTAAAACCGAAATATAAACTGTCCGGCCGGGTATCAATAATAAGGTATTCCGGGTTGTTCAGGTTCTCCGACAATTCTTCAATGCCGATCTCTTTTACCACCGTCTGGTCACAACCGGACAGTAATAGCGGTATCAAAAGAAAGAGTGATTTTGTTTTCATATGTGATCCTATAAACGACATTGTCCTGAACGGAAGAAATAACTGGTGATCCAGACACCGGCCATAATCATGAATGTGGAAATCCATCCCTGCCAGGAGAAATAAGCGGTTGCCACAAGGGAGTTCGTGACGGTACAGCCGCCTGCCAGTGTTGCCCCTGCTCCCATCACAATCCCGCCGATCAGCCGTTTGACCACCGTAATACCATCAGGCGGAAGTGTTAATCTGAATTCTTTGCGGATAATCGCACTTATCATTGAACCGGCGAAAATACCGATAACAAATAAGGTTCCCCAGTTAAAATAACGCTGCTGTCCGGTGATCAGATACTGAATAACATTACCGGAAGGAACGGCTACACCATAGCCGAAATTACGACCTGCTTCAGCGCTGAAAACCCAGGCAATAGTCCCGAGAATACCGATCAGAAGACCGGTGATATTCAGCGGCAGATAATTAAACCGGCTCTGTGACGGCGGTGTATAGCGGGGATGATAATGCTGATAAATCAGTAATCCGGCGGTGAGAATAATTAAAAACGCGACCAGAAACCACGGGGAAATATCCAGTGTTTTATAAATTGTATCCGGTTGTGCGGGATGCTGTAGTAAGGGTTCAAACCAATGTTTCAGGCTGCCTTTCTGAGCAGCGGCTATAGTGACAACAAAGGCAAATAAGGCAATCCAGGTGCCGGTTAATCCTTCACCGGAACGGAACCATGCGCCGCTGCCGCAGCAACCGGCAAGCACCATACCGGCACCAAATACAAAACCACCGGCAAGTGTGGCGGTGATCGGCAGATTTCCTTCCGGTATGTGTAATAATCCGGCAGATTCCAGGGCAAAGAAACCAACGGACTGAATAGTGACTGCAATCAGCAGTGCGGTGAGAAACCGGGTATTTCGCTGGTAAAGAATGTTCCTGAATCCGGAAACAAAACAGAATTGACCTGACTGGAGCAACCCGCCGAACAGGATGCCGATAAATAAACCACTGACCATAAAGAAACCCCGGGGAATAAACAACTGCGTGTATCTGTGAATTTTACCCGCCCCATTATTCGCCGTTATGGCGCAAAATCAAGTTAAGGATAGTTAACCTCTTATCAGATATATCTGCTGTCACGGTGGTGAACACTCTCTTACTCTGTTCAGATATTAAGCGGTAAGGAATACGATGAAAAAGCTGACATTGTTACTGATATTATTTTCTGCGGTTGTCTCCGCCCGCAGCGGAGGGCACGGAAATTATCGCCATCAACCTGAGACTATTTATATCTGCAGGTTAACGCCCTTTTCTGATTTTCATATTGAAGCCGGTATTACGGAAGATCTGGCGCGGAAAAATACCGCACGCCGCTGTCAGCTGACACAGGGCAACGGCAGTATTTTCTGCAAAGAAGCCGATGCAAAATGTTCGGTGAGTAAATTAATTACCAGAGAGTCAGATTTGCGTAAAGCCATTGTCCTTTATGCGGAAAGCTGGCAGAAGGGAAATTATGTTGAGATCAGTGACGATATTCCGGATTTATCCCGCACCGATTTCAGTGGCACCCTTTCTTCGGTGGTTATTCCGCCCGGCTGGAAGGTGCGTTTTTATGAAGGTGAAAATTTCACCGGTGAATCTCATATTGAAGTGAGCGGAAAAAAGAATGTGACTAATTACGGTAAAAAAATCCGCTCTGTTCAGATTATTCGCTGATTAACTCCCCTGGTGGCAATATTTTGCCACCAGCGCATCAAAGAACGGGGATAATGCACCGTGCATTTCATTCATATAGGATTTGTGGTTGATGGTGAATGTGACATTCTGCTCAAAATATTCCGGTACATGCTGACTGAACCCGGTGGTGATTTCCCGGAATAATGCCTCATTGTGCGTGAACGGGCCGGAGAAAATAATGACATCCGGAAACAGAATAAAATAGATATTTGCCAGCACCCGCCCCCAGATATCCGCCGCCGCTTTCAGGCACGGAATAACGGTAATATCCGCATGCTGTAATGTTTTTGCCGCTGCCCGCTCATTACTTAAATCGCCGGGCAGCGCCTCACTCAGCACACTGCGCAATGCGGACAGGGAAAACATCTGCTCAATCGTCTGCGAATTGCCGAACGTGAGCTGCCCTAGCTCGCCGAACAGCCCCTGCTGGTTGGCATTAATCTGTTGTTTTGAATAACTTGCCGCACCAATTCCTTCCCCCCAGTGGACATACAGCACACGTCTGGCGGACAGATCATTATTTTCGAGGATAAAGGCATTCAGCTCCGCCTGTAAGTTTTTCACCAGGCAGACCGGAATGGAAAACTCCGCGGCCAGTTGCGATAAATCTATATGGCGGGCTTTCGGCCAGCGGTTGGTGTAGAGCCAGTGACAATGTTCCGCATCCATAACCCCCGGCAGCGAGATAATAATCCCTTGTACACGGGTGTCCGCCCGGCAATTTTGCAGCAGACGGCTGATCAGTGTCCGGAAGCAGTTCAGGAGTGTAGCGCTGTCAGCATTATCATCATGAACCGGCTGATGTACACCGGCGAGAACCACACCCCGGATATCCACCAGCGACGCGGTGATATTGCGGGCATCAATGCAGATAAAAATAGCCGTCAGTAACCGGAAATCCGGAATAATACCGACTTCCGGGCGCCCCGGTCCGGGCTGGTGATTAATGGTGTCCTCAGCAATAATGCCGCTCTGGATCATTTCGCCGATCAGCTGTGTCACCGTCGCCGGGCGCAGCTTGTTAGTGATCGCAAGCCCTTTACGGGTGATCACGGCCTGCATTTTGTATCCGTCCAGAATTTGCCGGAACAGATGCTGTTTACGTTCTGACGAAAGAGACGGTTTCACCATAATGATCTGCTTTCCGGTTCAGTGAGTGAGGAACAGACTGATTTTCAACTGTTTATCTGATAAGTCAATAGTGGGTGGTGTGATTACCCTATATTTATCACACATTATCTGCCGGATAAATCGCTGTTGATGCGCCCTGCGTGTGTTGTTGAATTGTGAGTCAGATCGAATTAATAACATACAGTGGAATTAAATATATTTACAGTGTGTGTAATTAATGTACAGTCAGGATCAGCTGTTCTCGCTGCCGATTATCCATTTTATGTCAGTACCCGCAATTCCCCGTTTTACTGTAGATGTTGATGACAAAATAATTATAAGGAATCAATAAGATGCAAACGCCGGACTGGATAACACTCTCACTTTTCTTCATTATCATGATAGGTATCGGTTTAAATGCTTACCGTCGTGTTAAAGGTACTAACGATTTTTATGTCGCGGGCGGTGGTCTGCCCTGGTGGCTGGCCGGGATTTCCCATCATGTGTCCGGTTATTCCGGCGTGGTGTTTACCGGTTATGCCGCCCTTGCCTATGCGACCGGGTTTAACCTGTATGTCTGGTGGGCGCTGAACGTGACTATCGCCTGTCTGCTCGGTGCGTGGCTGATTGTTCCCCGCTGGGCGCGGCTGCGTGATGCGTTGCAGGTACAGTCACCGACCGAATATCTGAAAATTCGTTACGATATTAAAACCCAGCAGGTGATCGCCTGGCTGGGCGTGCTGCTGAAACTGCTGGATACTGCCGGGAAATACGCGGCGATCGGCGTGCTGTTCTATGGCTTTACCGGTATTCCGGTGATTTACGGTGTGCTGATTTCCGGCGTGGTGGCCATGGTTTATGTCACCGTCGGCGGGTTGTGGGCCGATACCATGAATGACTTTTTCCAATTCCTGGTCGGGATTGCTGCGGGGATCATTATGTTCTTCGTGGTGCAGTCTCAGCTCGGGGATATCGGTACCAACTATCTGGATATGTGGGACAGATTACCCGCCGGTAACAGTGACTGGTTTAATGGTCAGTACAGCCCGCTGTTCTTTGCCAGCTTCGCGTTTGTCTGTTTCCTCAGTTATAACGGCGGCACCTGGAACCTCGCATCCCGCTTTATCGCCTCACCGGACGGTAAACAGGCACGCCGCGCAATGATCCTGTCCGCGTCTCTCTATCTGGTCTGGCCGCTGATTCTGTTTGCACCGATGTGGGCCGCTCCGCTGCTGATCCCGGATGTCCCGGCAGATCAGCAGACACAAATCTACTCCATGCTGACACTGAAATATCTGCCGGCCGGGTTTGTCGGGGTGATCCTCGCGTCGATGTTTGCCGCCACACTGTCGATGGTGGCCTCTGATGCCAACGCCATCAGCTCTGTACTGTCGCGGGATATCCTGCCGCTGATCTCGAAAAAAGTGAAAAGAGCCAACGGCGAAACCCCGTTGTGGATGGCACGTACCGTTACCTTCACTTTTACCCTCTGCACTATTGTTCTGGCACTGAATCAGGAGCATTTCGGCGGCATTATCGGGCTGATTGTGGTGTGGTTCGGCGGGTTAATCGGACCGGCGTCTATTCCGATGGTTCTGGGTCTGCTGCCGTTCTATAAGCATTGTGGTCCGAAGATTGCCATTACCTCTATGCTGATTGGTCTGGCGGTCTTTGCCGGCACCAAACTGTTTGTTACCGCACCGTCAATGGCGTTATCGGTCGGTGGCCCTGTCTTCTGCTCCCTGGTGTTCTTTACCCTGGCAGCCATTGTGGCGCGTAAAAATCCGGTAAAACCGGAAGTGGATGCCCTGATGCACAAACTGAGCCGTGACGGAGGTCACTGATATGGGATTAACCGCACAACAGAAAGCACAATGCCGCGCCTTATGGCAGCAGGAGCTGGAACAAAACATCCTGCCGTTCTGGCTGCGGGCGGTTGATACGGAGTCCGGCGGCGTGTTTACCTGCTTCAGTAATGACGGCGGCACCCTGCTGAGTGAAAACAAATTTACCTGGTCCCAGGGGCGTTTTTTGTGGAATGAGAGTCGTCAGGCGGCACTCATCCGCAGCGGGTTATGTCAGGGGGATGCTGCCCCCCTGCTGGCGCATGCAAAACAGACCGCGGATTTTTTGCTGGAGCATGCTTTCCTCGATAACGGCCATTGCGCTTTTTTACTGGATCGCCATGGCAATAAGCTGGAAGTGAAGCCGGGCGAGGGATATGACACCTCGTTTTACGCGGATTGCTTTGTGGTGATTGGTCTGTGTGAATATGCCTTTGTCTCCGGAGAAAGCGGGTATTTTGAGCATGCGCTGGCACTGTATGACAATGTCAGTCAGCGGCTGGCATCCGGCCGGGTGCGGAGTGAGCCGTATCCCGCTCCGCCGGGGTTTGAACCTTATGCCTATGAAATGATTATGCTGGGAACGGTAACGGAACTGCTGCGTTATGCTCTCCGTTATCAGCATCCGGCACTTTCCCGGCTGACAACCCGGACACGGCAAAGCCTCGGGCGGATTTTTACTGAGTTTCACGATCCGGAAACCCTGATCCCGCTGGAGATGAAGGTTATCCCTGAGTACCGCGATACCCTGCTCGCTCGTCATAAAACACCGGGACATACGCTGGAAAATATGTGGTTCTGCTTCCACGCCGCGCAACTGCTTGGTGAGACAGAAACGTATCTTCCCGCCATTGCGAAAATTACCTCACTGATGTGGCATATGGGCTGGGATGATCAATACGGCGGGCTGTTCCGTTATACCCTGGCAGACGGCTCTCCGCCTGCCGGACGTCTGCTTGGGGATGATCCGTATGAAACCCTGATAGCGGACACCTGGAGCAGTAAAATCTGGTGGGTGCATTCGGAAGCACTGTATACCCTGCTGCTGATGGCGGAACAGCATGACGATCCGCAATTTTTCAGCCTCTATCAGCAGACGGCAGACTATGTACTGAACACCTTCCCGAACCGGGAACAGGGGGAATGGACACAGATCCGTGATCGTGAAGGTGCGCCGCTGAACAAGGTGGTTGCGCTGCCGGTGAAAGATCCGTTCCATATCATGCGCAATCTGCAACTGATTGTCTCACTGTGCGGGTCATCATCATGATACTCGGCGTCAGTAAAACGTATATCACACCGTCACTGCCGGTGAAATTAGGCGGATTTGCGTTCCGGCATCAGCCCTGTACACAAATTGGCATGCCGCTGTATGCACGCTGCTTTATCTGGAACCGGCAGTATGCCGTTGTCAGTCTTGAACTGCTGTTTGCCGGGGATAACCTTGACCGGCAGATCCGCACGGCTCTGGCAGACATCCCGGAACTGGCCGGACTGGATCTGATCCTGACCGCCACCCACAGCCACTGTGCGCCGCAGACAGCAGATAACCACTCGCCGCAGCTGGGTGAATGTGACCCGCACTATACTGCGTTTATCACACAACAGGTTATTACCGGTTTGCAGACAGCGCTCGCCGCCGGGAAACCGGTGACAGCACAGGTTGCGGTGTCAGACTGCCCTCTGGCGGTTCACCGGCGGCTGATGGTCAACGGTGAAATCACCATGGCACCGAACCCGGATGAACCGGCGGATACTACCGCCACACTGGTACGGTTTACGGATGAGAAGCAACAGGTATGTGCGGTGCTGGTGCATAACCAGTGCCACCCGACCATTACCGGCGACAATATTCTTTCCGGTGAATATCCGGGTGTGGTTTGTGATGAAATTGAAACGGCCTTCCCGGAGGCTGTCTGTCTGCTGTTGCAGGGATTCTGCGGCGATCTGCGCCCTGATCTGAGCCGTGACGGGCAGTTTTACCGCGCGGATTATGCACAGATGGAAATCTGCGGAAAACAGCTGTCCGCTCTTTTTCTCGATGCGCTGGAACAGCCTGATTTGCCGCTTCTTCCGCTGACCACACCGCCGTATTTCCGGCAGCGTCGGATTTCACTGCCCTTACAGCCGGTGATGAACAATGAACAACTGATTCAGTTCCGTGATGAACATGCGCCGGACACGATTGAACATGAATGGGCGGTTTACAAACTGAAGCAGACAGAACGCGGAATTCCTCTGCGTGCTGAACAAACCATCACCCTGACCTGCCTGCACCTTTCACCACAGCTGAAACTGCTGACCGTCAGTGCGGAAGTTGTGAATCACTACCAGCAATTATTACGCGCCAAAGGGCAATATTTCCTGGGGATCGGCTACAGCAACGGCATGGCCGGTTACCTGCCGTCAGCCCGCCAGATTGCCGAAGGCGGCTATGAGCCGCACGGTTCAGCATACTACTTTTATCTTGATGCCCCGTTTGCACCACAGGCGGAGCACCTTTTTACAGAGGCGTTATTCCGCCTGTCAGAGGAACATAATAATGACTGATTCTCTTGTCACTGCCGGTCAGAAAGACCTGCTGCACTATGCTGTTTATGCAAACCGTGATGCGATGGGACGCGCGGCGGCTGAAAAAGCCCGCGATATTATTGTTCAGTGTCAGGCATCACAGCCGGAAGTCCGTATTATTTTTGCCTCTGCGCCGTCTCAGAATGAATTTTTGCAGCATCTGCAAACATTCCCGGAAATCGACTGGTCAAAAGTCACTGCATTTCATATGGATGAATATATCGGCCTGCCACCCGGCGCACCGCAGGCCTTCAGCCACTATATTCAGGAACATCTGTTTGATGCGGTGAAACCGGCTGCCGCACACTTTATCCGGGCGCATGCCACGGACAGTGACGCCGAATGCCGCCGTTATGCCGGGCTGCTTTCCGCTGCACCGGTGGATCTGGTGTGTCTGGGGGTGGGTGAAAACGGGCACATTGCTTTTAATGACCCGTGGGTGGCGGATTTCAGTGACAGCGCGGTTGTCAAACGGGTGCAACTGGACGAACAGTGCCGTCAGCAACAGGTTAACGACGGCTGTTTTGCGCGGACGGATGATGTTCCGATGTATGCTCTGACCCTGACAATTCCTGCGCTGGTCAGCGCCCGTCATATGGTATGTGTGGTGCCAGCCACCACCAAACGGCAGGCTGTCACCCGGATGATCCGCGATCCGATCAGTGAAGATCTGCCGGCCACCATTCTGCGCCGTCATAACAGTGCTTTCCTTTATCTGGATAAAGATTCAGGAGCAGACTTATGCTGATCCGCGCTAAAACACTGAACGGCACGCCGGTCACCATCACAACAGACAATGGTGTTATTACCGGTATTGAGCCGCTGAATACCGATACCCCGGAAAATCTGCCGTATGTCGCCGCCGGACTGGTGGATTTACAGGTCAACGGTTATGCGGGAACCGATTACAACACCCTGCCGCTGCACCGGGATGATGTCCGCCACAGTTACGAAAGACTGTATCAGAAAGGCGTAACCAGCCTGTGCCCGACCGTTATCACCAACAGTGATGAGGCGATTTCTCAACTGATGGCTGATTTTGCGGCCTTTTGTGCCGCCGATCCCCGTATCCGTGCCTCAACGGCGGGTATTCATCTGGAAGGTCCGTTTATTTCACCGTTCAGCGGGCCGCGCGGTGCGCACGATAAAGCCAGTGTGCAGCACTGCGATGCTGAAAAAGTTCGCCGCTGGCACAGCGTATCTCAGGGATTGCTGCGGATACTGACACTTTCACCTGAACAGGACGACGGACTGGCCGACACCATCCGCTTTTGTACGGATAACAATATCCGTGTCTCCATCGGGCATACCGCAGCAACACCGGCGCAGATCCGCCGTGCCGCAGAACTGGGCGCGACCATGTCCACCCACCTCGGCAACGGCTGCGAATTGCAGATGCACCGTCACCACAACCCCATCTGGGCGCAACTGGCGGAAGACAGCTTATGGAGCGGCATTATTACCGATGGTTTTCATCTGCCGCCATCATTGATCAAAGTGATTTTGCGCGCCAAACAGGACAAAATTCTGCTGACCAGCGATACCACCGCATTCGGCGGTATGGCACCGGGCCGTTATCACACCCATATCGGCGGTGATGTGGTGCTGACAGAGCAAGGCCGTCTGCATCTTGCTGCGAATGAAGAACTGCTGGCAGGCTCGGCGCAATCCGCTCTGGATTGTGTCAGTTTTCTGATCCGCAGCGGACTGAGTGACGCTGAACAGGCCTGGCATTACGCCGCTGAAAATCCGGCTGCATTCCTCGGGTTGACAGACAGAGGCACACTCGCCGCCGGAAAACGGGCGGATATCGTGGTACTGGATATACAGGGCAGCACATTGCAGGTGCTGGAAACCTATCTTCAGGGGGAGGCGGTTTACCGCGCATAACGATGATAAATACAACAACAGATCCGCTGGCGTTATCTGCGGAATATCTCAGCAAAATTACCGCACATCTGCACACCGTGCTGGACAGTAACCGCGATACGTTACCGCAGGCCGCCGCCCTGCTCGCAGAACAAATAGCCCGCGATAACCTGATCCACGTGGCGGCCTCCGGCGGGCATTCCAATCTCGGTCCTCAGGAGGTTTTTTTCCGTGCCGGGGGATTGATGCACATTAATCCGATCCTGGATGAAGGAACGCTGCTGACAAACGGCGCGCTGCGCTCAATGGCGATTGAGCGTCTGCCGGGATTCGGCAGCATTGTCATGAATAACAACCCGGTACAGGCCGGGGAAGTGATGGTACTTATCAATGCTTACGGTATTAATGCCTCGGTCATTGATATTGCCCTTGAAGCGAAAAAGCGCGGGGTGACGGTGATAGCAGTAACGTCGGTTGCCCACGCCGGGGAAACACCGGCAGATCACCCCGCGCGCCACCCTACCGGACAAAATCTGTGTGATATCGCCGACCTGGTGCTGGATTCTCATGTGCAGGTCGGTGATGCGGTTATGCAGATCCAGGGAATAACCCAGCAGGTGGCAGCCATGTCCACCTTTGCCAATGCATTTCTGCTCAATGCCCTGATAACCGAAACGGTAAATCTGCTGGCACAGCAAGGTATTGAACCGCCAATCTGGAAAAGCGGCAACGCCACCGGCGGCGATGACTGGAATCAGCAGTTTATTGATCGCTTCCGGCACCGCATCCGCTTATTGTAGCCTTATCCGGCGGCATCGTTCCGGTGCCGCCGGGTTTTTAACAATGCAGCATATTTTCAACATCTGCTCACCTTTCTTATTATCTCCCTGCGTGATTGTAACGGTTTGTTTTCAATTATCTTGACCACTTTCCCGTTTCAGACGATTAGTCATATTTTTTAGTGACTTAGCCTGCCCTGTTTTCTTAAGATGAAAACGGATCTCATTAACACTTGATGTTATTTGTGTCAGAAAAATTATTTCAGGGAATACACCGGATATAACCGGTGTCTTGGTCAGGCATTATATAAAAATGAGTTTTAAAAAATGAAAATAAACAGCAGGAAACTGGCGCTGGTTTCACTGATCCTGTCATATTCACAATTATCCTCCGGGGCGGAAAATACCGTAAAACAGGATACAGAAAACGGTAATACTTTAATTGTCACCGCGTCAGGGCGTGAAGAACAGCAGCGAAAATCCACCGTTACCACCCAGGTTATCGACAGCGACCAGATTGAACGCTCACGGGCGGAAAGTCTGACCGAATTACTGGCACAAAACAGTGTCGGTTTTTTCAGTGAATGGAGTCCCGGGCAGACATCCATTAATATCCGCGGTGCCGCAACGGATGGTCAGGGGAAAGATTTTGCCGGACAGGTGCTGGTATTAGTTAACGGCCGCCGTGCGGGAACCGCGAACTTATCCAAATTATCACCGAAAGATGTCAGCCGGATTGAAGTGATCCGGGGCCCTTCTTCGGTTATTTACGGCTCTCAGGCGATGGGCGGCGTGATTAATATTTTCCTGAAAAACGGATTAACCGACGAAGGCGGCAAAATCTCAGCAGAAACCGGATCCTGGGGGCTGGCACAGACTTACGGCGGCTATGGTTTTCAGAATGATGACGGCGATATTTACGGCTATGTCGGGTTTGAAGCCGGTCGCCGTGATGATTACCATTCCGGGAAAGGCGGCCACAAACAGGAAAATACCAACTGGGAACGTTTTGGTTTAAGCGGTAATTTAGGCTGGCAGATCAACGAAAGTAACCTGCTCGATGTCTCTTTGCGGACTGACGGTATTTATGATGGCGGTTTCCGTGGGTCAACCGGGAATATTTACGCTAAAGATACCCGTTATAACCGCTCAGCGGATGTGGTCTGGAAAAACGGCACCGATGACAGTATTTTCAGAATGAACAGCCACGCCTATTTTGTGCAGGACGTGGATAATTTCCGCTGGGCATCACCGTTAACCGCAAAAACCCGCAGTGATCATAACCGCCGTCAGCTGGATATTTACGGCGTGAAATTCCAGCCGGTGATTAAACTCCATGAGCAGAATGATCTGTTATTAGGGGTGGATTATGAATACAGCCGTCTGCGTTCAGAACGTAATCAGGTCAGTGTCAGCGGCAACCCGCTGAAACAATCCGCGCCGTATGATAATAACCAGACTGAAAACCAGTATGCCGTCTATTTTGATGACCGGCAGAGTTTATTTGACGACAGCTGGATAATCCGCGGCGGGATGCGTTATACCTACGGGAAAACCAATTTTGATAAAACACCGAACCTGGATAATCAGTTCACCGGCAGTGCCTCTTATAATCAGTTAACCTGGAGTCTCGGTACCAACTATCAGGTCAATGACTGGCTGAATCTGAAATCCTCTGTTGCCACCGGTTACCGTGCGCCGACCGCCACACAACTGGGCGCGGATTATATTACGCTGTCCGGCACGCAATATCTGGGCAACAGTTCACTGAAAGCAGAAAGTAACCGTCAGTTTGAAGTGGGTGCGACACTCGGTGACTCTTTGAACTCCGTGGATATTGCCCTCTTTCAGAATACGATTCAGAACAGAATACAGACCAACGTTCTGGCACCGAATGTCTACCAGTACGCCAACAGCGACGATGATATTGTGGTACGCGGACTGGAAATTAACAGCCGTGCCACCGTTAACCGTGTATTTGACTGGCAGACAGACTGGGATTGGGTCATGCGTTTAAACGGCAGCTGGAATTTCGATATGGAAGATAAAGGTGCCAAAATAACCGCAACCAATAACAGTAATAAAGTTCAGCGCATGTATCAGTATCAGGCGGCGTTTATTAACGAGCTTTATTTTACCAATGCCCGTTATCCGTGGAGTCTTCAGTTACAGGGCATTCTGCGCGGGCCGATGTGGTATAAAACAGAGGAAGGTATTATCCCGGAGGTCCGCCCTTATTCCTCGTATGTGATGCGCAAAGCGCCGTTTATGGTCTGGAATCTTCAGGCGGATGTGGATATCAGCCAGTCACTGACGCTGTACGGACGGATAGACAATATTCTGGATAAAAACGAACATCCGGTCTTTTTTGCCCTGGATGAAGACCCGTATATTATGCTGCCGTCGAAATCGAACGGTAGTCTCGGAACCTCTATGCCGGGCCGGTCATTTATTGCCGGTGTGACATACCGTTTTTAACCGGCAATAATGAAAGTCCTGATTATAATTATCACTCTGAGCATGGCCCTGTGCCATGCTCTGCCTGCTTTCAGTATGATGGCGCAATTATCTGTGCCGGTCACACTGAACGAAAAACCGCAGCGCATTGTGACTATCTTTTCATCAAATACCGAAATTGTGGCGATCCTCGGACTGGCTGACAATATCGCCGGTATTGATGCCTACACCTATTTCCCGGATGAAATCAAAAATAAACCGTTAATCGGCGGCCGCCTCGGGTTTTCCCTTGAGCGGATCATTGAACAGAAACCGGATCTGGTGATTATGACCCCTGCCCGCCAGGCCACGCATCAGTTATTAATACCGCTGCGCAAATTCGGCATTCCTGTACTGGTGCTGGAGGGAAACAGTATTGAGGAGATTATCCGTAATATCCGTCTGGTGGCGCAGGTCACCAAAACAACGGAAAAAGGCGAACAGGTGGCGGCGGAAATGGAACAGCGGCTGCATACTGTTCAGCAAAAACCCGCCGGTTACCGCGCACCAAGGGTTATTATGATCACCGGTCAGGTCAGTAACGGGTTATTACTGGTTGCCCGGCCGCAGGCATATAAGAAAACCCCCGGATATACCGCAGATTCTGTTTTAAAAGCGGGCGGAACGCTGGCACTGGAGGAATATAAACAGGCCGGACCGGCGCTGAAACAGGTATCACCGGAAGCCATCATCGCCGCCGATCCGGATATTATTCTGTACACCATCACCGGAGATAAAATCCGTAATTTACTGGCACTTCCCGGCTGGTCACAAATGAAAGCGGTAAAAAACAACGATATTTATCCGGTCAAAAGTGCGTATGTGCTTATTCCCGGCCCGCGGATTATTGACGGCATTGAATATATGTCTGACATATTTGAAAAATGGAGTCTGAAACAGTGAAAATTGTCAGCCTGTTATTCATCCTTTTCGCTGCATTTATTTTTTCAGCCTGTGCGGGTCACACCTGGGAAAGTCCGCTGAAAGTGCTCAGCGCCTTGTTTTACAGTGATGATCTGATATCCCGCTTATTAACTGAATGGCGTTTACCGCGTGTGATTACCGCCGGGTTTACCGGCGCATTACTGGGATTAAGCGGTGCCATTTTTCAGGGGGTATTCCGTAATCCGCTGGCAGAACCCTGGTTATTAGGATCTTCCGGCGGTGCGGCGATCGGCGGAACAGTGGCATTATTAGTCCCGCTCGGATTACCGCTGGCGGTATCACTGCCGTTATTTGCGTTCAGCGGCGCACTGGCGGCGATATTTATTGTGTTATCCGTCTCGCGGATTGCCGGGTCACTGGATACCGCCACACTGTTATTAACCGGGGTGGCGGTCAGTGCGGTATTAAATGCCGCCCGTTCGTTTATGATGATGGCATTATCCGATGAAAGTACCAGTCTTCAGGTGGTATTAAGCTGGATTCTGGGCGGAATACAAACCCCGTCCGGAGAAGGTCTGCTCATCAGCCTGATATTAACCCTGGCCGCCATTTTATTATCCGTTTATCTGTTATCTGACGGGCTGGATTTAATGGGACTGGACAGAACAATGGCAATGAGTTTCGGCTTATCGGTTGAACGGTTTACCGTGCTGGCCTTAATTGCCGGATCAGCCATTGTCGCAATTGCCGTTTCACTCGGCGGCGTTGTCGGGTTTATCGGATTGATTGCCCCGCATATTGCCCGCTGGCAGGTTGGTGCCCGTCATAAATATGTTCTGCCCGCCTCCGCTGTTATTGGTGCTGCACTGGTGATGTTCTCCGATGCATTATCGCGCAGCCTGCTGCCGCCGGGGGAAATACCGCTCGGGCTGATCACCGCCTTTATCGGCGGCCCTTTCTTTATTTATCTGCTGGCGAAACGGGTGAGAAAATCATGATCACAGTGAATAACCTGAACGTCCGTAAACAGGATAAAACAATACTGACGGTTGATTCCCTGCATTTACCCGCCAGAGGCAGCATTGCCCTTATCGGCCCGAACGGCTCCGGTAAATCCACGCTGATAAAAGCCTTATCCGGGCTTGACCGGGAGGTATTCAGTGCCGTTACTCTGGACGGAAAAAATGTCAGCCGTTATAAAGGCGCGGCGCGGATGCAGAAAATCGGTCTTATTCCACAGAGTTTTAATCCCTGCTGGGATCAGCGCACAGAGGAATTAATTTCGCTGGCCGCAGAACGGGCAGCTGACCCGAAAGCCGCAAAAGCATCTGCCTGCCGGAAATATGAATTACAGCCGTTACTGGATAAACACTGGCATATATTATCGGGCGGGGAAAAAAGCCGTGTTCTTACCGCAATGGCGCTGATGTGTGATCCGCCGGTGATATTTGCCGATGAACCGGGTGCAGCACTGGATATAAAACACCGGATGCAGCTGATTGAGGATTTAACGGCACAGGGAAAAGAAAAACTGGTGGTAGTGTGTCTGCACGAACTGGATATGGTATTCCGCTATTTTGAATCGGTTATTGTGTTATCACAGGGGAAATTACGTTATTTCGGCTCATCCGCGGCACTGCTGGGATCCTCTTTATTAAATGCGGTTTTTGATGTGGAATTCCGCAAAATAGAGATGGATGGCTACAGCACAGTGTATGCACATACGATTATCCGTCCGTAAAAATAACCCGGCGGCTGTTTTCTGCCGCCGGATTAATGTCTGTTATGCCATAAACGGATAATCGGTATACCCTTCGGCACCACCGCCGTAGAAGGATTCCGGACGCTGCGGGTTCAGCGGCGCTTTTTTCGCCAGACGTGCCGCCAGATCCGGGTTGGCGATATAATCACGGCCAAATGCCACCGCATCAATCAGCCCTTTTTCAATCAGATCTTCGGCTTTTTCCGGGGTATACGCACCGGCACCGATAATCACACCACGGAACAGAGAACGCACCTTACGACGGAAATCGTCGCTGTACGGCTGACCGCCTGCCCAATCCGGCTCAGACATATGCAGATAGGCGATATTACGTTTATTCAGTTCTTCAATCAGATACAGCGCATCCGCCTCTTCATCCGGGCCGTTGCTCATATTCTGGAATGAACCGATTGGTGATACACGGATCCCGATGCGTTCCGGTCCCCACTCCGCACAGACGGCATCCACAACTTCCAGTACCAGACGAGCACGGTTTTCGCGGCTACCGCCGTACTGATCGGTGCGGTGGTTGGCATCCGGCGATAAGAACTGATGCAGCAGATAACCGTGAGCGGAATGCAGCTCTGCCATATCAAACCCGGCCTCACGCGCATTGGCGACCGCCTGACGGAAATCATTTACAATGCCCGGGATTTCACTGGTTTCCAGCGCACGCGGCATGGAAGTATCAACGCGGATAGCGTGACCATTCTCATCACGCAGTGACGTGCGGGTTCCGGCACTGATCGCAGACGGTGCCACCGGTGCCTGTTGCCCCGGCTGAATGCTGTTATGGGAAATCCGCCCTGTATGCCACAACTGGACAGCAATGTGTCCGCCTGCGTCATGCACACCGGCTGTGATTTTTTTCCAGGCTGCAATCTGTTCCGGACTGTGCAGCCCCGGTGCACCGGCATAGCCTTTGGCCTGTGCCGAAATTTGAGTGGCTTCCGAGATGATCAGCCCGGCCCCGGCGCGCTGACGGTAATATTCCCCCATCAGCGGGGTCGGGATATCGCCGGGTTCGATACTGCGCAGCCGGGTCAACGGTGCCATAAAGACACGGTTCGGTGCGGTAAAGGCACCCACTTTCAGCGGGGTAAACAGTTTTTTCTGTGACAATGGTTGTTGTGACATAGTAACTCCGGATTAGACCAGTCGACTAGTTTTCAGGTAAATAAAAACGCCTGCGGAAAAATTACTCAGGCGCGGTAATCAGTGTTTCAACATGGGCCAGCGCACTTTCCAGCGGCGCGGTACTGCGGGAAATTTTTGCCTGCAGATTTGCCCCCAGCCATAACGAATAAAGTACCTGTGCGGTGTGCTGTGCATCCCTCTCAAACGTCAGTGATTTCTCTTTCTTTCCGTTTTCCAGGCTCTGCGCCAGCAGCGCGATCACTTTACTGACGCCTTTATCCATTGCAGCATTCATATCTTCCGATAAATCACACACTTCAGCGGATAATTTGACCGTCAGACAGCCCTGAATATGGCTGTGCTGACAGGCATTTTTCAGAATATCACCATAATACGCGAGAAACCGATCGCGGTAATTCCCTGCTCCGTGCTCAAAATGTCCGGTCAGGCGCTCCAGGTAATCTTCATAATAGCGTTCCAGCATGACAACGCCGAATAACTCCTTGGAGCGGAAATAATGATAAAACGATCCCTTTGGCACCCCGGCTGTTTTCAGCAGTTCGCTGAGCCCCATGCCGGTAAAGCCGTGCTGAAGACACAGGCGTTCGCCGGTGGCCAGAAGATGTTCGCGGGTATCGTGTTCAGTATGTTTGTTCATGACAATACTCTAATAGACCGACCGGTCTGTTGCAAGTTTATTTAAAACAAATTTCGCCCCAGCGCGCCAGACCGGCAGTTAC
Source organism: Morganella sp. TYF_1 (assembly GCF_043105645.1). Lineage (NCBI taxonomy): Bacteria > Pseudomonadati > Pseudomonadota > Gammaproteobacteria > Enterobacterales > Morganellaceae > Morganella > Morganella sp. TYF_1. The sequence continues at coordinate 107,874 of NZ_JBICLU010000026.1, forward strand.
TGAGCCGAAATCGTTTCCTCTGACCACCGGTATTCCCGGCAGCTGAGCTTCAATGGCACGGCATAATACCGGTGAACGCCCTGAGCCGCCGGTGATGAAGATAGCATCCGGTGTTGTGCCGCCCTGCTGCACTGCATCATTCACCAGGGAAATCATTTTATCTTTCGGGGAGGAAATCGATTCTTCCATCTCCGCCGCGCTGATCTCCGTTTCCAGCGTTTCGCTGAGCAGGCGGATTGCCGCACGATACGCCGGTGAGGCGGAAAGCGCGATTTTTGCCTCTTCCGCCCGGCGGACAATGCTGTAACCCAGGCTTTGGTTATATACGTCCAGCAAACGCTGTAGTTTTTCCGGTTCTGCCGCATCCCGTTTCAGCTGCTGTAACAGTGTGAGATTCTGACGCGAATAGAACTCTTTTTGTGCTTCGACATTATTAATGGCGATCGGGTTCCAGAATTGCATCAGCGGCATTTCGATACCGGAGGCCGCGCGGCTGTTCATGCCGAACAGCGGCATCAGTTGTTTAAAAGCCAGATAAATATCAAGGTCGTTTCCGCCGACCCGCTGTCCGCTGTGCCCCAGCAGACTGTCAGTGCGATCTGCCTGTCCCCGGTAACCCGGTCCCATGCGGATAAGTGAACAGTCGGTGGTACCGCCGCCGATATCGACCACCAGCACCGTCTGATCATTATTCAGCACTGATTCATATTCCAGCCCGGCAGCCACCGGTTCAAACTGAAAGGTCACGTTCTGAAAACCGGCCCGTTTTGCGGCGCGCAGAAGAATGGCTTCCGCCTGCTTATTCGCGTTTTCACCGCCCAAACCGTGGAAGTTGACCGGTCTGCCGATCACGGTTTCGGTGATCATTTCCTGTGTGGAAACTTCAGCCTGAGATTTGATATTCGCCATCATGGCGCAGACCAGATCCTCAAAGAAGCTGATTTGCACATCGTGCAGCCCGGATGCACCGAGAAAGGATTTCGGGGATTTGACGTAATAGACATCACGCGGATCACTGAGATACAGTTCCAGTGCCGACTGGCCGAACAGAATATCTTCCGGCACCAGTTCAATCCCTTCCTCACGGTTAAAGGCAACAGAACGGCGTAATAGTTGTTCGCCGGTATTATCTGACGGCGCAATATTACGGTGACGGAACAGGTGTTCAGATACGGATTCGCGTGTCGGTGCACACAAGGTGGACGGAATATAGACATTATCCCCCTCCAGCGGTAATAACACCGGAGTGCCCTCTTTCATTACTGCCACTGAGCAGTTGGATGTTCCGTAATCAAAACCAATAAACATAATGCCTCCGCTGTTTGCCATGCCGGAAAAAAGCCGGAAACTTTACCGCAGACAACGGGGAAATACCAATAAAAAACGCGGAAACAACAGGCGGGAAAGCAGATCCGGGCGTGATCTCCCGGATCCGGTCAGTTATTCAACATCATCCAGCATGGCCGGGGACGGAATAAAGAACAGAGTACCGGTCACGGCGGTACTGAATTTCAGTAATTCATCGGTGGCACCGGTTTCTTTCCCCGCGAACATATTTTCCAGCATTCTGCGGGTGGTGGAGAAATAACGGGCGTAGCCGATAAAATAGGTACCGTGCTCATTTTTGGCCGGATTGGAGAACGGCATATTGGCGCGGACAATTTTCAGGTCATTACCCTCTTCGTCCTGAATATTGGTCACCACATTGTGGGATCCCGGGATTTTCTGCTCATCGGTCAGTTCGACATCATTGAATTTATGACGGCCGATGACTTTTTCCTGATCTTCGGTGCTCAGGCTCTGCCAGGCATCCATATCGTGAATGTATTTCTGCACAAAGGCATAGCTGCCGCCGGCAAATCCCGGATCTTCGTCGCCGATAACCGCATACTCTTTGCGCTCATCCTCAAATTCCGGATTTTCTGTTCCATCGACAAAGCCAATAATCGCGCGTCCGTCCATATAGCGGAAGCCGTGAACTTCATCCTCACAGGTCACTGCACCGCTCAGAGCACGGCTGATGATGGAACCCAGCTCGTAACAGGCCGACACATTCAGGGCGCGGATATGAAAGAAGATATCACCGGGGGTGGATACGGCGGTAAAACGCGGTCCTTTAATCGCTTCAAAGGTATTCAGCTCACGGGGCTTACCCGCGTCCGGAAACAGTTTCTGCCACGCATCCGCCCCGAACCCCATCACACAACTGACTTCCAGTTTCGGAAAGCGGTTACGGATGCTGCGCAGAATACCGGACAGGTTATTACACAGCGTAACAACCGTCTCCCGCATTTGCGGGGTATCTGTCAGATTAAAAACGAGGAAATAGGAATTCTCACCGGGCGTGTCAGTCACATTTTGGTATTTCATACTTTCTCCATGCATTTCTTATTCTGAATAGTTTCTGTCGTTATGGTACACCAATTGACTGGTTGCGGACGGTGACCGGGCAAAAATATTCTGAACGGACATGTAACACCCGCATTATATGTGACAGTGTCACTAGTGCGGGTTTGCAGATCTCAGCGCTTACGGCTGAACAACTGTAACAGCCCTTTCACGGTCACATCCAGCTGGCTGCCTTCCTCGTAGTTTGCGGGTACTACATAATTTGCCCGCTCTTCCGCAATCAGCTTGCCGACCTTGTTCTGTGTTTCCGGGTTGCCCCATTTTTTCTGATCAAACACCGCCAGCGAGAAACCGCCCTGATAGCGCACCATTTTCATGGCCGGAATATCGGTATCACCATCCCCGAAATAGATCATATGGCGGAACTGCACTGCACGCTCTTCCTGCTCGATAAACTGGTTAACCGCCACATTATCCCATGAGTTATGTATCCCCTTGTTTATCCGGAATAAAAACTGTGTTTTGGTGGTGTAGTTGATAGCCTGAGCGGGCCACAGCGCGGTTTTTCCGTCAGCGGAATAGTGATATTTACAGGCAAAAATATCGCGGAATTCATGGCCGATAGCGGTGCCGCGGATCATACCGTCCAGTCCGCTGGACAGAATATAGTGTTCCGGGTCAAGTCCCTGTTCATGCGCCCAGGCATTGATACGGCTAAACCATTCGGTGACGCCGGGAAACAACGGAATCGTTGCACCGTGTTTCTTCAGATTTTCAACACTCAATTCAGATGACTGCCGGATATTGGCTTTCGCAGCCAGTAACCCCATATAGGACAGAATTTCGTCACCGTCATCGGCTTTGGCAAACCGCTTCACTTCCCGCCAGAATGCCTGAGTATCAGTGATCCCCAGTGCAGGCATCAGTCCGTGCTCCGGACAATCACCTTCTGCCAGTGTGCCGTCAAAGTCATAAATCAGCGCACATTTAAGTTTTTTTGTCATTTCACTTCTTCCCCTGAAGCGCGCACAGTTTCACGGACTTTCTCCGCAAAACGCTGTGCATCCTGAATAATTTCATTTTCATTGACGGTCAGTAACTGCCGGTCTTCCATCAGGATCACACCGTCCACAATGGTATGACGGACATTGGCACCGTTTGCACCATAAACCAGGGCGGCATACGGGCTGTACACCGGCACCATATTCGGCGCTTTGGTATCCACCACAATGATATCTGCCCGTTTTCCGGTTTCCAGCGAGCCGATTTTATCTTCCATATGCAGCGCACGGGCCGATCCCATGGTCGCCATTTTAACCACGGTCAGCGGCGGCATGGCTGCCCGGTTTTTGGTTTCCAGTTTATGGATTTTACCGACCAGATTGAGTTCATTCATGGTGGTCAGTGTATTGGAGGACATCGGGCCATCGGTACCGAGCCCGGTGCGGATCCCTTTTTCCAGCATTTGCGTGACCGGTGCCACGCCTTTGGCGGATTTGGTGTTGGCACTGATATTGTGTGCCACCCCGACATCATATTTCTTCAGCAGATTCAGGTCATTATCATCGGCCATAATCACATGTGCCGCCAACAGGCGGTTATTCAGCACGCCGATATCCGCCATATACTGCACCGGGCTTTTCCCGCCGGTGCGTTTGGCGATCTCGTCTTTTTCGCGGTCAGTTTCTGCCAGATGGATCATCACCGGCACATTCAGTTCTTCAGACAATGCCGCGATTTTCTGTAAGTTTTCAGTGGTATTGGTATACGGGCCATGCGGGGCAAATGCCGGTGTGATGCGCGGATGATCTTTGTATTCATTGATAAAGCGCACCGCATACGCGATCCCTTCTTCCGGGGTCTGTGCATCCGCAACCGGGAAATTAATAATGGTTTCCCCCAGCACGGCGCGTAAACCCGCCTTATCCACGGTCTTCGCAACTTCATCTTCGAAATAATACATATCGGCATAGGTAGTCACGCCGCCTTTAATCATTTCGATATTAGCCAGATTGGCGCCGGTACGTACCATATCGCGGGAAACCAGTTTATTTTCCAGCGGAAAAATATAGCGGTGCAGGCGATCCGGCACATCATCCCCGAGAGAGCGGAAAACCGTCATCGAGCCGTGAGTGTGGGTGTTTATCAGCCCCGGCATCACAATATCACCGTTTACATCCAGCACTTTTTTTGCCTGATATTTCGCTGTCAGCTCAGGGCCGCCGACGGCGACAATTTTGCCGTCACTGACCACCACGGTACCGTGCTCAAACACCGTATTGTCCGGGTTCATGGTCAGCACAGTGCCGTCTGTTATCATCAGATCTGCCGGGTCGGCAGCATAAGCGGAGCAGGCAGCGGCAAGCAGTGTGGTGGCAAATGCGCGGGACAATGACATAGTAACCTCATGACTGAACGGAAAAACCTACTATATCACCGCCATTAATCCACTTCCAACCAGCGGATTTCATTGAAATGCGGACGGATAATCACTAGTATTGCAGGGTTTATAACTCCCTCCATGGATAACCCCTGTTTATGCTGAATAACTATGTTCTGCGCAGTGTCCGCTACATGCTGGATCTGAGTGACGCAAAAATGGCCGAAATCACCGGACTTGCCGGATTAACTGTCACCAAAGCGCAGATGAGCGACTGGCTGAAAAAAGAAGACGAAGCGGATTATCAGCTTTGTGATGATAATGTGACCGGTCACTTTCTCAACGGACTGATTATTTTCCGCCGCGGTAAAGATGAAAGCCGTCCGGTTCCGGCGGTGGATGCCCGTCTGACCAACAACATAATTCTGAAAAAATTGCGCGTTGCGTTTGAACTGAAAGATACGGATATGGCGGATATTTTTCAGCGTGCCGACTTCCGGGTCTCAAAACCGGAAATCAGCGCCCTGTTCCGCAATCCGGATCATAAAAATTACCGCGACTGTGGTGATCAGCTGCTGCGTTATTTCCTGAAAGGTCTGACATCCCGCATCCGGGGCTGACAGATAATGATGCCGGGTGATAACACCCGGCAGAGTGTTATGCCGGTTTTTTGTTCTGTTTCCGTTTGCGGTATTGCAGCCAGCCGAATAAAACCCCTGCCACCGCGCCGCTCAGATGGGACTCAACAGAGACGAATTGCTGTCCCGGAAACAGTCCGCTGATCATGCCGCCGTAATAAATCAGCACCAGAATGCCGATAATAATATCCAGTGGTTTACGGCGAAAAATTCCCTGATAAATCAGTAATGCCCACAAGCCGAAGATCCAGCCGCTCGCCCCGACATGCACCGCCGTCCGCCCGAATAGCCAGACCAGCAACCCGCCGACAATAATAATAAACAGGGATGCCTTAATATAATGTTTCACCGACGGGATCATCAGTAGCACACTGAGAATTAACAGCGGCGGCAGATTACTGAATAAATGCCCCCAACTGCTGTGAATAAAAGGTGCAAGGAAAATACCGAACAGTCCGTTAACCGTACGCGGCTCAATGCCCAATGCGGTTAATCTCCCGCCGGTCAGTGTGGTCAGTAACTGTACTGCCATTAAAAACAGCACAAAATACAGCCCGTTTCTCAGATAGATTTTTATACCGCCCTGTGCGGGCAGTTCTGTGTTATTCAGTGTATTTTTTGTCATTTCCCGATCCGTTGGGTGATGGAGTCCGCCCCACTATAGCGAAATTCTGTGTCCCTTCCATCCTGATTTTTCAAATGCAAATGAAAATAATTACCATCATTATTGACTGTCGGTCAGTCAATGTATATGCTGCCGCTGTTCTGATCAACTGAGACAATCCTCATGCGCCGATTACTACGCTCTTACCCTGTCGTTATGACATCTGTTTTTTCTGCCTCTTTGCTGTCAGCCCCGCTTGCTTCAGCGGAACAGGAGGATGTGGTGTATGTCACCGCTGCGGATGATGTTCATTATGAGCCGCGCGGCTATGGTGCCCTGCGCCAGTCCTCGGCAACAAAAGGCACTGCCTCGCTGGCGGAAACGCCGCAATTTGTCTCAGTGATCCGCCGTGATCAGCTCGATACCCTGCCAGGTGAATCGCTCAGCAAAGCACTGCGCTACAGTGCCGGGGTAACCAGTGAAAAATACGGTGCCTTCGGCAACGGTATTGATTTTTCCAAAATGCGCGGGTTTGATGCGGATTATTATCTCGACGGCCTGCGGGTCGCGGGTAACAGCGGGATCTGGGGCGCACAGGTTGATTCCTGGCTGCTGGATAGCGTAGAGGCGGTTCACGGCCCGTCGTCTGCCCTGTATGGTCAGGGCGGTGCTGGTGGTGTAATTAACATGCAGTCGCGGCTGCCCCGGGCAGAAGAATCCCATCAGATTCAGTTTCAGAGCGGGAATTATGATAACAATGCACTGCGTTTTGACAGCACCGGCGCACTGAATGAGGATGAAACCTGGCTTTACCGGATGACCGGCTCGGCGGCATCATCCGGTTCACAGATTGAAAATACTAAACAGTCCCGTTACCTGATAGCACCGTCCGTCACCTGGCAGCCGCTGAATAACCTGAGCTGGACAGTGGCCGGTGTCCATCAGCATGATCCTTATGTCGGTTACTACAACACCCTTCCCGCCGCTGCCCTCGGCCTGTTGCCGTCGCCTTATGGCTCTCCGGACAGGCACCGCAACTACAGTAATCCGGATCATGAAAAATCGGCCCGGACACAGCAATCTGTCACTTCACTAATCAGCTGGCAGGTATCGGATTCACTGACACTGAAACAGAACCTCCGCTATGCGGATGTGAAAACCCATATCCGCCGTGATTTTACGCGCGGATTTGTGCAGGACGGACGTTTGCTGACCGCGGTATATCAGGATTCCCCGTCCCGGGCCAGAACCCTGGCGGCGGATAATCAGCTGATTTACAAAACCCTCACCGGCCCGGTATCCCATGAAATTCTGACCGGTTTCGATCTTCAGACCGGCAAGCTGGATAAGGACTGGTCAGGCTCACAAACGGTAACATTTGATCCGTACGGTTCTCACTACCGCCCGCAGTTTACGCCGCACATGACCTCATCCACCTCCACCGGACAGACTTACCGGCGCTATGGTGTTTATGTACAGGATCATCTGCGCTGGCAGCAATGGAGCCTGATTTTAAGCGGTCGTTATGATGATTCTTCACTGAAAACCACTAACAGCCTCAGCGGAACAACAGAGAAAAATGATACTTCGGCTTATAGTCACCGTGCCGGGCTGACCTACACGTTCGGCAACGGTTTTTCTCCCTGGATAAGTCTCTCCGACAGTTTTGACCCGGTATTGGGAACAGACGCAGACGGCAAGGCATTTGTGCCGACAGAATCTGACCAGACAGAAGCCGGGGTAAAATACCTGAGTGACACCGGCGATATTATGGCAAGCCTCGCGGTGTATGAGCTGACACAGAAAAATGTCACCACCCATAACCCGAAAAACCCGGATTACTATAACCAGACCGGCAAAGTCCGCTCCCGCGGGCTGGAGTTTGAGAGTCGCATGTCCGTGACACCGTCACTTAATGTTATGCTGGGTTATGCTTTTACCGATAATGTGATCACCGAATCGGATGACAAATCCGTACTGAATAAACGCCCAGTTCAGGTGCCGCGTCACAGCGGCTCACTCTGGGCGGATTACCGCTTTCACGGACGTTATCTTGACGGCGCGCTGATCGGTGCCGGTGTCCGCTATCTCGGTGCGACGCAGGGGGATAACACCAACAGCTTTACTGTGCCTGCTGTCTGGCTGGGGGATCTCAGCCTGCGTTATCAGATGGACGCGCTGACACCGGAACTGAGTGGGATGGAGCTGGGTGTCACCATCAGCAATATCGCCAATACCTCTTATGTGGCGGGCTGTACCAGTTCCACTTATTGCAGTATCGGCAATGACCGCACCGTTGTCGCCACCCTCAATTATTTCTTCTGAGAGCGGTGACACTATGGATCATCTGAAACGAAATCTGCTGAAACACAGCCTGCTGTTTTCCGCACTGGCTGCACTGCCGGGCGGATTATCCGCCGCACCGGAACAGCCGTTCATTACCGATATACGCGGACGACAGATTAACTGCCGGATCACACCACAGCGGATCTATGTGGCAGATGCCTCCCTGATGTTTCTGTACGCCTCACTGACCGGAAAACAGCTGACAGAAAAACTGACGGCGATCCCGGCAGCATTCCGCCATGCGGACGGACTGAGCTATCAGCAATACTGCCGGGCGTTTCCGGCACTGACTGTCCTGCCACACCTTGCACCACTGACCGGGGCACAGGCAAACACAGAAACCATTGTTGATCTGCACCCTGATATTATTTTTGTCACCACCGGTACATTTTCCGCCATGGAAACCGGCGGGATCAGCGCATTACTGGAACGCGCCGGAATACAGATTGTTGTACTGGATATGAGTATCAGTCCGCTGAAAAACACGCCGCGCAGTATCGCCATTATGGGTACTGTTCTTGGTGTGCCGGACAGATCCGCTGAGATGATCGCCTTTATTCACTCACATCTTGCTCTCGTGACATCGCGGCTGGCTGCCGCACCTTACCGCCCGGTACCGGTTCTGCTGGAACGCGCCGCCGGATTCAGTGCAGAGTGCTGCTATGCCTACGGTAACGGCAATTTCGCGGAATTTCTGGCCTGTGCGGGCGGTAAGAATATTGGTGCGAATTATATTGACGGCACCTACGGGACGCTGAATCAGGAAACCATCATCCATACCCGGCCGGAGAAAGTGATTGTCACCGGCGGGCAATGGCAGAGCTATAACCCCGGCGGTGACTGGGTAGGGCTCGGCCCGGGGGCTGATCTTGCAGTGGCGGAAAAACAGCTGGCTGTTCTGATGAAACGCCCCCGCCTTTAAAACCCTCGCCGCCGTACAACAACGGGCGTGTTATGCCATCTGGCACGCTTTTTATGACAGCCCTTTCGGCTTTATCGCAGCCCTGAAATTCGCCGCCTGGCTGCATCCGGCACTGTTTGCGGATATTGATGCTGACGCGGTATTCCGTAAATTTTATCAGCAGTTTCTGCCGGTGCCGTGGCAGCCGGGTTACTGGGTATCACTGCGCCCGGAATCATAACGATAAGGATAATATTGATGACAACAATTTTTTCACCCGATGCACTGCGGGTCAAAACAGAGAAAGAGAGTCAGGGACGGCGGACCGTAATCTATTCCGCCAAAGGTCAGCCGAATTTTATGTATCAGATTTGCCGTGATGCTCTCCCTGCTCTGCATCCGGCATTTCGTGTGAACGGACGGATAATTGATGCCTTTTTCTATGCCTGCTACCTAGGCAGCCTGCATGACGGCGAGCTTATCAGTCAGCCGGGAAAAGCACCGGCCTGTCACCTGGATCTGGCGGTATTTCGGCAACTGGCGCAGCAGACCGGGCCGGGATTTCATCTCAGCAGTAATGCGGAATGGGCGGCACTGATGCATTGTATTGATCAGCAAAATGTTATTCCGGACGGTAATACCGATTATGGCCGCAGCCTGCGTCATCCGGAGCAAAGCGCGGTACGGATTGACGGCAAACCAGCCGGTGATCTCAGCGGGGAAGCTAACACACTGACCGGTTCACCCCATCCGGACTGGTATCATAATCAGCAACTGACCGGGATCAGCGACCTGTGCGGAAATCTGTGGGAATGGCAGACCGGAGTCCGGCTGATAGCGGGTGAGATTCAGCTTATCCGTGATAATGATATCAGTGAATTGCCGGCAGATGCGCCGCTGTTATGGCAGGCAGTCAATATGCAGAGCGGGAAATATTGTGAGCCCGGCAGCCCCGGGACGGCAAAATATGATTCGCCGTCTGCCTGTCTGACCGGCAACGGCGGCACACCAGTGCTGTCAGAAAATATGACACATTATAACGGCTCCCCGGCTGACAACAGCTATCCGCCGGGACTGCTCGACGGCCCGTTCTTCAGCATGAAAACAGCCGGTAATCTGCCGGTGCCGCATCTGTTACAACTGAACGGACTCGCGCCGTACGGAGAAAAACCGCAGACTGACCAGATTTACCTGCGTAATTACGGGGAGCGGGCACTGATGCGTGGCGGTGCCTGGTATTCGCAGGAATTTGCCGGGGTCAGTGCTTTTTGTCTGAGCCACGCCGCACTGCACCGCAGTGCCACTGTCGGCGCGCGCACAGCGTGGATAGCGCCGCGCGGCTGATTAAAACCAGGCTCCGACAGCCAGTAACGCGCCTGAAATAAAGCGGCAAAATGAGCTGATGTACCAGAAGCAGTCACTGTTTCCTTTAACGCGGTTTTTCATCAGCGGATATATGGATTATTTGCTCTTTGTATTTTTCTAAAACGTTTAATATCACATGTTGTACAACTCGAGTTGCCATAGAGAATCATCGTTCAGTATTGAAGATTACGTGCAGCAGCTTCTAAGCGTGTTACACCTCGTTTATCATATCGCTGTGTAGTAGCAACACTACTGTGCCCCATAGCTTCCCTGACAGTTAACAGGTCCTCGCCGAGCTCTAATAGTTTCGTTCCATAGGTTCGGCGGCAGTCGTGGGGTGTAAATGACGCTGAATTTGAATCTTTTACCAATTTTTCAATAATATAGCGCAAACCATCAGTGGTTATTCTATCGCATGTCACATCTTCATTTTTACGTATACGGGTGAAAACTGCACCAGCATGATCACCTCTGACGGTTTCTATCCATAAGCGGGTACGCCGCAGAGTGTCATTTGGCATAAAATTGGTTCTTTCTTTATTCCCCTTCCCCATGATTTTCACGGCATAATTATCGAAATTAATATCTTCAATATCTAATAAAGTCACTTCTGCACGCCGTAAACCACAGCCCAGCATTATCGAAACTATCGCCGCATCACGTATAGAGGCTGCGGTATTTAGGCTATCAAGGTACTGATAAATAGCAATTATTTCGCTACGATTCAGTGAGCGCCCCCGACCAACCCGATTGCCCCGAATACGCCGTATGCTTCTAATATCCTGATAGGTATCACTGTCTATGACTCGTGATGCTCTGGCTTCTTCAGCCACCCCTTTAATCGCACTCAGGATCAGGTTGATACTATTAGGAGTCTTTTTCTCCAGTATTAACTTCTGAAGCACCAACTGGACTGAATCCCGATCCATGACAGACCAATCAAAAGTAAACGGGTCCACAGCACGAAACATTTTCACCACCGAGCTCAGGCATGAACGCATTGTTTTTTGGCTTTGTTTGGATCGCAATCTTAACAAGTAGCTCGTGGCTGGATTACTGGTATTTTTCGTGATGTTATTGACATCGGGAACACTTATTACGGTGTCACGCAAAACTAACTCCCCCATCAGAGTCTCCATTACGGCAAAAATTCTACAAAAATTTAAGGTTAATTCTGGTGCCTCGGACTGTATACATTCCCACAAACCGGAAAAGATTTTAAGTTACTACATTAAATGTATATTTAACCGAGTAAAGGGTAGCACAGGTATTTATCATCAGAAAGCACTTGTGCGCGTATTTATACTCATGATAGATCCGGCTTTTTTGTTGCAAAATTATTTCAGCTTGATACGCGGTAAAAGTAGGAATGATTTATACATTTTGGAAATACGTTGTTCTTGTAAAGCTATTAGCCTGCATAACTAAGTCTGATTTTAAATAGATAATAACCATTACGAAATAGTGAACGATATATTTAACAAACCCAATAAGTAACTTAATTTTTTAAAACTATTTATTAAAGTGACTTTAGTTAAGTTATAAAATAATCTTTTAATTATCGCTTTTTATTCCACAAGAAAATAACCAAGGCGAAAAATGAAAATAGTCACTAATAATCAGTTAGTTGCAAGGTAATTAATTGCTTTATTGATTATTTTTTAATAATGTTTGTGATGTGTATTTAGATAATCTTTATGGATTTGTTCGTAAATTGCATTGAACATTTTACATTGTGATATTTTTATCTCAGAAAAAATTAGCAACAGAATTAAGATATGATGTTTCCATTATGAATTAACAGTATGTATCTTAATAATAAGCTGCTAGTATTGGCTCGGGTGCTTGAATCATTTCGGTTCAGGCATAGCCTTGAACCAGAAAGACGAAAGCCCCGAATTGCGATGTTAATCTCAATCCGAGGCAGTCTACTAACCATCAATTAGATTCTGTCTCCTTTTACCCAAGGAGTCAAGAGGAATGAGCAAATTTGCCCTTATGGGGCTGATTGCTGTGTGTATCACAGTTCTGTGCTTTTCGTTGTTAATGCGTGATCGTTTATGTTCACTAAATTTTAGCAATGGGGGTACAGATATGTCAAAACACACATATGAGGGTGTAAGTACACCATAAAGGGTGAATCAGGGTCATCTTTTATAATCGCCAATACAGATATCAATTTTGTTGGAACAACTCCGCAGCCCCCTGATAAATCAGACGGGCCGCGAGTGCGCCGAGTAACACGCCCACCACTTTACCGACCACACGATGAATGCGGGAATAGGTGCGGCGCACGGAGATCAGGGAAAATGTGCGGCAGAGAATAATACGCCAGATAAGTGATACCGTGATAATACCAAACCACAGGGTGATTTTTGCCCACAACGGCGTTTGCGGTGTCAGTGTGACCGAGAAAATACTGATAAAAAACAGGATGGTCTGCGGATTAGAGAGATCAGAAATCAGCCCGCGCCGGAAATAACGCAGCGCATGCTGTGCCGGTAATGTACTGTCGGTATTGAGATTCAACTGCGTCCGGTTACGGAAAACCGTTACCGCATACCACAACAGATAAGCGCCGCCCGCTGCTTTAATCAGCGAAAAAAAAGCCCCGAACTCATGCATCAGCGTGACCAGCCCGAATAATCCCAGCCCCGAGTAAATCGCATTACCCAGCACCACGCCGTAACCGCAGGTCAACCCGGCTTTTTGTCCGGAACTCAATGTGGTCTGCACCACAATAAACAGATTTGCTCCGGGATTGAAAAAGGTCAGGACAAACAGAAAAAGCGTGACGGCAATGCTGTGCAGCGGATCCATAACGGGTTTCTCCCCTGTAAAACGTAATTCAGCTTAACGAAAAATCGCGGCTTAACGCGTGTTTACGGAAAACCAGACTATTTAGCTTATTTTAGCGGGCAATGCTTCCGGACGGAAATTGTACCATGATGAAAAACCGCGTTTTGATAGTGGCCACACTCTTTTTATCTTCTGTATCACCTGCCAGCCGGGCGGATGATGTGCGGGTCAGTGTAACGCATCCGCAAACAGTCCGATCGGCACCGGTCATTACTCTGCCGGAATATCAAAATCTTCATGTGACAGTGTCACAACCGGAGTGCGGTGATATGGAGGGTTCCGCGCTCCGATGGCGGTCGCGGTTATCGGCGGGCTGATAAGCTCCACGATTTTCAGCCTGTTGTTTGTACTGATGATTTACACCTTTATCGATGATCTGAAAAAAGCATTGTTATAGCGTCTGGCAAAACTGACCTCCGTCACCAAAGCCGACCCGGATGTGAAGGAATGGTAAACCTGTGTTACGATCAGCCGGTTATTCAGGGAGAGAAATATCATGATGACACACCGGCTGTTCTCTGTTTTTGCACTGTTTTTATTGCTGCCCGCCTCCGCCGGTTATGCGGAGAAAACACAAGATAATCTGTATGCGTCATGCCGCCAGCATAATGAAGGCGAAGTTTATGACGGTCTGAATACATACCGCTGTTTCTTTATTAAACAAAATATCCGCGGAGTCTATTCCCGTTACCGGAACGATTTTTATCAGCCTGAAGATCTGAAAAAATCCCTGCCCGGGAAAGACATGACCTACCAGACGGCGGACGCAGAGATCCGTTACCACTGGCTGTCACCGGACAAACTGGAAATGACTGTCACTCACCGCGTTGCCATTGAAGAATACCGGTATCTTTTCACTGAAAAGCAAGACGGCACAGTGTTGGACATTGAGGCGGAGACAGGGTATTGAATTAACCATTATAAGTCATATAGTTACCGTCCTCATTTTTATCTTTCATGCAGGCTTATTCAGAAATGTTGTATCAAAATACAGCATTGACATATAAGCCTGGGCTTATTAAATTATATAAGTCATAACTTATGGATGGTGAGTTGTGTGGACAGTCTTATTTTCCTCATATCTTGCAGCAGCAAAGGAATAAACCGATGAAAACATTACAGGAAGTGATAGCCGCTCAACCACCGGAGAGCCGTGAGCGGATAAAACGACTGACTGATGAGCTGGTTCTTGAAACCGGGCTGCAACTTCTCAGAGAAGAACTTCATATCTCTCAGAAAATGCTGGCAACTACTCTTGGTATATCACAGCCGGCTGTTACTCAGATTGAGCGGCGCGGTAATGACGTCAAACTGGCAACGCTGAAACGCTATATTGAGGCCATGGGCGGAACACTCCGTCTGACGATTGAACTGCCAACCGGTGATAACCGGATTTTTCGTGTCTGACTTCCGGCTCTCTGACATAAAAAACCATCATCCGAAGGCCTGTTATGTATCGTTATTCCTCAATAAAAAACGGGTTTGCTCCTTCCGGAGGCAAACCCGCTGTTAACACACGGATACGATTACGGACGGACAGCGGTCACTTCGATCTCTACACGCCATGCCGGGTTTGCTAATTTTGAAACCTGAACAGTGGTACGCGCCGGTAATTTATTACCGGAATCTTTGTCATTGTAGTATTTGGAATAACCGGCCATAAAGCCAGCGAAATCCATCGTACCGTTAGTCTCTTCACCACCGACCAGGAAGACCTGCATTTTCACCACGTCTTTCATTTCCAGACCCAGCTCAGCCAGGTGAGCTTTGATCTGTTCCATGATATTAATGGTCTGTGCTTCAGTATTACCGTATGACGCCAGAACACCTTCCGGCGCGTCTTTGGACATTTTGGTCGGTACTTTGCCGCTGAGGAAAATAATATCTTTGCTGCTGCTGATTTCCACAGATTCAGAGATAGGCATACCGTTCAGTTTATGATGAACAACACCTTCTGACGCATGAGCCACGCCCCAGACCAGCGGAAGAGCTAACAGTAAACTTTTATAACGCATATTAAGCCTCTTAATAGTATCAACGTAAGTAATCAGAAAATTAACTAAAACGTGAAAGACTAAACGGAGCCGGATCAATAACCGGTTTTTTACCGGTCACGATGTCCGCGGTGATCTCACCGGATGCCGGACCTTCTGTCATACCCCAGACAGTCGCGGTGTTGATCACCAGACCCGGATACTCTTTCACTTCAGAAATAATCGGCAGTTCGTCGTAGGTTGGTGCGACGACCGCGCCCCAGCGTTCAACGACTTTCGATTGTTCAAATACCGGGAATTCCGCTTTCATGCGGGCAAATACCGCATCCAGGTGTTCGGTATTCTGTGTGGCGGTCGCGATGCGGTAAGTCTCGAACGGCGTGACTTCATCCAGGTTCCAGGATGTCGCCATTTTGAAGGAGTTAAACAGATCTTCACCGATAGAGAATTCCAGCGGCAGTTCACCACCGCCCAGCAGATGCAGGAATTTCGGCCCCAGCAGGAAGCTGTCTTTCACCACGGAACTGGTGAAGATACGTGGTGCCACGGCATAAGTGCCGTCCGCCTGTTCGCGGAAGTGAATGCCGCTCGGCAGATGCACGTTACCGCGCGGTGCCCCCGGAACGCCGGAAACACGCTGTTGTGACAGATAAACGTTGAGCGTCGGGATATCAATGCCCAGATTACCCATAAACAAACGTGACCAGATACCGCCGGTCAGTACCACATGAGCGGTTTTGATAGCGCCCTTCTCGGTGACCACATCAGAGACTTTACCGCCGGCGGTTTCAATACCGCGTACCGCGCAGTTGGTGTAAATTTTCACGCCCAGGGATTTGGCATACTGCGCCAGCACCGGTACACCTGTTTCCGGGTCAACACTGCCTGAATCTTCTTCAAAACCGGCAATCGGCCAGTCAGTTTTGGCATCAACCAGGCGTTTTTTCAGTTCGTCACCCTGAATAAAGCGGGTATTGAGCGGCGCTTCAAAATCTGCCGCCCACTCTTTGGCATTTTCAACCCAGGCCTGTGAGTTTGCGAGATCTTCCGCGCCTGACGGTACCTCAACACGGCCCTGAGTGCGGTAGCTGGTATCTGCCCCGATTTTCTCGTTCATACCGCGCCATAACATTTTACCGTAATGGTGCAGCGGGAAGATTTCTTTGGATGTTTTGTAGCTGATGATCTGACTGTAAGCCCGTCCTGCCTGCTCACCGGCGATTTCCCCTTTTTCCAGGACGGTGACGCTCATGCCTCTTTCCGCCAGGTTAATCGCTGTCATGATCCCCATCATACCGCCGCCGATAATCACGGCATCGGACTCTTTCGGTAATGCACCTTCGGTGCCGTCAACATGTTTTGCGCGTGAAGTCGATTCAACAAATTTGCCGTCGCGGCGAACCATAGGCACTAATACTGAAGCACCACCCGCCAGAACGCCGGCAGCACCAACCCCTAAAATTAACTTTCTGCGTGAGATTTTCATCTAAAGCCTCATCATTATCTGTAATATTTGTGTGGCATTTTTTAATTAAATAGCACGCTAATTATAACAATTATCATTATAATGTTAATGAATATAGTGTCATGTTAATAATAACGGGACTTAAGATAAGCTTTATCAGGAATACCCGATACAAAGTGTCGGATTTAACGAGGTGATGTGCAGAATGCAGACCGGATATTCTGTAGTGTAACCAGCTGTAAATATTGTAAACCATCGTTATTATAGTGAATAAGGCTGTAATTCGGGGTTGATTAAGAAACTGTTACAATGAGGGGTAAATAAAACGCCGGATGCCACAGCAGCAACCCGCGCTTTATGAAGATATTAATAACAGAGAGGCGTTCAGGCGGATGGTGTGCGTTTTTTGCGCTGTAAAAACCATTTATCCAGTTCATTGGCAAACAGCTGGCGATCCCGCTGATTCAGCGCCGCCGGACCGCCGGTCTGAATACCGGAAGCCCGCATAGTATCCATAAAATCACGCATGGTCAGGCGTTCACGAATCGTCGCCGGGGTGTAACGTTCGCCGCGCGGGTTCAGTGCCACCGCGCCCTTCTCCAGCACTTCGGCAGCCAGCGGAATATCAGCGGTGACAACAAGGTCATCTTTCTGTACACGACGGACAATTTCATTATCGGCGACATCAAACCCGGCAGAGACCTGCAATGTTTTTAAAAACGGTGACGGCGGAACCACCAGCCGCTGATTAGCCACAAAGGTAACGTCTGTTTTTTCCCGATCTGCTGCCCGGTAAAGGATCTCTTTGATAACTTTCGGACAGGCGTCCGCATCCACCCAAATCGCCACGGTTTATTTTCCTCAGTGCTGCAAAATTGAATCCGCGATCATAACGTATTAATGCTTTCTGATAACCTGAAAAAGTGCCGCCAAAACAACAAAAGCGGCAAAAAAGGAGACAGAAAGCGACAATTCATAAAAGACAAAACGATTTATATGAACACCGGCGGTTGTCTGTGCCAGACGACAGGCCAGCGGTGCAGTACACAACGCCGCCAGAACAGCCAGCGCAATCAGACGGATAAGCCGGATAAGATTCCCGCGTTTTTCTGCCTCCGGCAGTGCCCGCTGATACTGTGCAAATTTCAGGCAGAGATAACCGCTGCCCAACAGCGATCCCAGATGCTGCAACACTTTATAGACCGCAATCTCCTGCCCGTCCGTCATACCGTGCAACAACGGTACCTGCAAAACGGACAGCGCCCGCACCATCGTGCCGGTTTCATGGGTAAATGCATCCCAGATAATATGTGTCGCCGCACCAATAAACAGAGACAACACAATAATGGTATTTTTCCGCAGGGAACGGGTCAGCGGGTCTGTCACCGGAAACGGCAACACGGTTTTCAGCGGCGCGGATAAACAGTGAAAAATGAACAAAACTGCCAGACAGACCGGTAATCCGGTATAAAACCAGCCGGTAAAATGATGCGCCTTATCTGCTGCGCGGTACATCCCGAAAGAATACAGCAAATCCGGTGATACACTGCCCGTAATCAAGGCGGGCAGATTCAGCCACCGCCCGAAACGGGAGTGTTTCAGCGGAAAAACAACCGCCGGATGTGCAAAAGTCCATGGCATATCTGCTTATCCTGTTCCGGAAAACCGGAAATAAATTCATTTTTATGGTAATAAATAGCCGGTCATAAACAGTAATGACACACCGGACTCCGGACAATAACCTGTAAAGGCAGAAAAATGAAAAAGTATCTTATCGGGATGGTCGTCACCGGGCTGCTGTCAGCCCCGGCACTGGCTCAGGAGTTTACCTGCCAGCTGGAAAATAATAAATACGTCAGTGTGGTGGTGGAAAAAGGCAAAACACCGGTGTACCGCTACGGGACGCTGGCAAAACCGGAGATCACTCTGCCGGTGAAAAGTAATGCGAAAAATGGTGTTTATGTCGGACAAAGCGCCTTTATCGGCGGTGGTTCGGCCTATATCCGCTTTGAAAACGGCCCGTTTAACTATGTGGTATACAGTGGCATCGGGCGCGGCTGGGAATTTACCGGTCTGGCAGTTTACAAAGGGGATAAAGTCATTAACAAAAAACTCTGTAAAACTGACCTGGGTATTCATGACGTTCTGAATTACGGCCTGCCGGAAGATGAATCCGGTGAAATCTATGCCATGGATCCGAACTCACAATAATATGTGCTGCGGTGGCCTGCCGGGTCACCGCCCTTTTTTTATACATCTGTGCCTCGCCGCTCATCTGTGGCATAATGCCCGCCGTTTATTTTTCTCCTTTAACTTATGAGTATTCGTCTTGTTAATCAGCAACAATATTACGATGCAGTTCGGCGCCAAGCCGCTGTTTGAAAATATCTCTGTCAAATTCGGCGGCGGTAACCGCTATGGCCTGATCGGCGCAAACGGCAGCGGTAAATCCACCTTTATGAAAATTCTCGGCGGTGATCTGACGCCGAGCAGCGGCAACGTGTTTCTCGACCCGAACGAACGTTTGGGTAAACTGAAACAGGATCAGTTCGCCTATGAAGAATTTTCTGTTCTCGACACCGTCATTATGGGTCACACCGAACTGTGGGAAGTCAAACAGGAGCGTGACCGCATCTACAACCTGCCGGAAATGAGCGAAGAAGACGGCATGCGCGTGGCGGATCTCGAAGTGCAGTTTGCTGAAATGGACGGCTACACCGTGGAATCCCGCGCCGGTGAATTACTGCTGGGTGTGGGGATCCCGCTGGAGCAGCATAACGGCCCGATGAGTGAAGTGGCTCCCGGCTGGAAACTGCGTGTGCTGCTGGCGCAGGCCCTGTTTGCGGATCCGGATATTCTGCTGCTTGACGAACCGACCAACAACCTGGATATCGACACCATCCGCTGGCTGGAGCAGACGCTGAATGCGCGCAACAGCACCATGATCATCATTTCCCATGACCGTCACTTCCTGAATATGGTGTGTACGCACATGGCTGATCTGGACTACGGCAGTCTGAATGTGCATCCGGGCAACTACGATGAATATATGTTTGCCGCTACCCAGGCGCGTGAACGTCTGTTAGCGGATAACGCGAAGAAAAAAGCACAAATCAGTGAATTGCAGTCATTTGTCAGCCGTTTTAGCGCAAATGCCTCCAAATCCCGCCAGGCGACTTCCCGCGCCAAACAGATTGAAAAAATTCAGCTGACCGAGATTAAAGCGTCCAGCCGTCAGAACCCGTTTATCCGCTTTGAGCAGGATAAAAAATTATTCCGCAATGCGCTGGAAGTGGAAAACCTGTCCAAAGGTTACGACGGTAACGCCCCGCTGTTCAAAAACGTCAATATGATGATGGAAGTGGGCGAAAAAGTGGCGGTACTGGGTATGAACGGTGTGGGTAAATCCACCTTCCTGAAAACCCTGGTAGGCGAACTGACACCGGATACCGGCCGTTATAAATGGTCTGAAAACGCCAATATCGGTTATTACGCGCAGGATCATGCCACCGATTTTGAAGTCGATATGACCGTTTTTGACTGGATGAGTCTGTGGATGCAGCCGGGTGATGATGAGCAGTCTGTCCGCAGTGTGCTGGGCCGCCTGCTGTTCTCCCAGGATGACATTAAAAAATCCGTACAGGTGTTATCCGGGGGGGAAAAAGGCCGGATGTTATTTGGTAAGTTAATGATGACCAAACCCAACATTCTGATTATGGATGAGCCGACCAACCACCTCGACATGGAATCCATTGAATCCCTGAATATGGCACTGGAGTTATATCAGGGAACGTTAGTCTTTGTTTCCCATGACCGTGAGTTCGTCAGCTCCCTGGCGACCCGCATCATCGAAATCACACCGGAGAAAGTCACTGACTTTACCGGCAGTTACGATGAATACCTGCGCAGCCGTGGTATTGAATCAGAAAACAACTGATCCCCGTTCTGCCAATAAGAAAAGCCCCGTTTCAGAGCCATGAAACGGGGCTTTTTGTTTTCGTCAGACCCGGCGGGGGCGGTTGCCGGCATATCTGACATTTTTCAGAAACCAGTTCCCGCATACCTCTGTCCTGTACCGGAAACTGATAGGAAGAATATCTGTATTCGGGTAGAATGTGCTTGCTAATCAGACCCTGATTTACCTTATTTTAGGGAGAAAATCATCAATGGACAGCTTTGACAGGAAGATTCTTTCTGAATTACAACTCGACGGGCGATTAACTGTCACTGAACTGGCAGATCGCGTGGGTCTGAGTTTATCCCCCTGCCACCGGCGGCTGAAAGCGCTGGAACAATCCGGGGCTATCTGCGATTACCGCGCACAGCTTGATCCGCGCGTGCTGGGGCTGAATTTCTCCGCACTGGTGTTTGTCACGATGAAAGACGGCAACCAGGAAAGTATGAGCAAATTTGAGACAGCAGTGGCGGATATCCCGCAGATTATCGAAGCCAAACGGCTGTTTGGCGATCCGGACTATATGCTGACGGTTGTGGTCAAAGATATCGATGCCTTTCAGAAATTATATGACAGCCGCCTGGCTGCCATGCCGGGGGTTCAGCGCCTGACATCCACCCTGGTGATGAAAGACGTGATCCCGGCGCGTGAACTGCCCCTGCTGTAATAAATAGCCGGTCATCACTGACCGGCTCAGGCCGTTGACAAACCCGCAGGGGTTGGCGACGTCCGACAGAGGTTGTAAAAATAAACCAGGAAAATCAATTTATTGATTTTCGGCTGATAACACAAAGCAGGAAAAACCACGTTTTATCCTGCTTTGTCTGCAATCTCAGCCGGCAATATCTGCCGGCAGGAAACACAGTACTGAATTTTTTATGCCGGGCTGGCTAATTTCATCATCACCAGCCCGGAGATAATTAATACCCCGGCGATAATCCGCATCATGTTTGCCGGTTCGCCCAGCACCACAATCCCGACGATAAAGGCACCGATAGCGCCGATCCCGGTCCAGATGGTGTAAGCTGTCCCCAGCGGCAGTGCCCGCATAGCCATTGCCAGCAGCCCGAAGCTTATCAGCATGGCAATAATGGTGATCACTGACGGCCCCACTTTGGTAAAACCTTCTGATTGTTTCATGGTAAATGCCCAGACGACTTCAAATAATCCGGCAGTCATTAATAAAATCCACGGCATGGTACATCCTCACTGATTACTGGTTGCAGGTGAAACGGTTGTAAGTTACCTTTGGTACAGTTATATGTTACCTTTGGTAACTTGTAAATACCTTTCCGACCTTTTTTCGATCTTTTCTGTCAGCTGACCGCAGCCGGGAACTCTGTGATACACTTTCCGGCAGACAGAACGACGTTAATATCAATGAGGAGGCAGATTTGTCCGGACGTTTACAGCGCGACGAGCGCCAGATACAGCTGCTCAATGTCGCCAACAGTATTATCCTGGCGGAAGGCACCGATGCCCTGACCCTCATTACCCTTGCGGAAAAGGCGGGCGTGACCAAGCCGGTGACCTACAAACATTTCGGCAACCGCAAGTCCCTGCTGCATGCATTGTTCAAATACAGTGATGATGTTCTGACCGAACGGATGAATGCCGGAATGGAGCAGCCGATAGCGGATCTCGATCAGGCCATTTCCGTTTTTATCACAACTTATTTTGATGTGATGGCAGAGGATGGTGAAGCCTTCAATGCTACCGTGGCGGCACTGAAAGCCTATCCTGAATATGCGGGGATCAGCCGCGAAGTGCAGGATTTTTTCTGCCAGATCCTGCAACGTGCATTACAGCGCTGGCTGCCGGAGAATTTCCGGATCCCGGAATGGACATCCGTGATGATTTTCGGTGCAACCGAGTCACTGTGCCTGATGATGTTTGCGGACCCGGCACTGAAAGCAAGAGTCAGCGAAGAAGCCATCTGGCTGGTCAAAACGCTGCTGACCGACCAGCTTAAGCAGTTCACCGGCCGCTGATGACCAGTTCTTCTTCTGACGGATAACTGAAGTGTGCGCTAAATGTCAGGCAGTTTTTTTCGTCCGTTTGATACTGATCACCGCCAGTGCCAGCACAATCATCACGATCCCGGCCGTTTCTGTACTGCCCGGCTCCTCACCCAGCAACCACCATGAAAACAGTACACCACAGACCGGCACCGCCAGTGTGCTCAGGCTGGCAATACCCGCCGGTAACTTTTTCAGCACAAACAGCCATAAACTCCAGGCAACGGCGGTCGCCAGAATAGCACTGTAACTCAGCGCCCAGAAAACATACGGCTGCCAGTCAATTGCACGCTGCGGCACCAGCAATGCCACGACGGTCATAATTATTGCGGCATACACCATCTGCCAGGTGGTGAGAGAGAGTAAATCCACCTGCGGATAGCGGCTGTAGAGTTTCTTCGCCACAATCGCGCTCGCCCCCCAGCTGATCCCGGATGACACGGCCAGAAAAGCACTTTTCATGGAGGTAAAATCGAGGGTCCAGGGCTGGATCACACACAATAACCCGGCACCGGCAACTGAAATAGCCGCATACTGGAGGCGGCGCATCCGTTCACCTAACAGCATTGCCGCCATAATCACCACCCAGAACGGCATGGTATAACTGAGGATCGCCACCTTTCCCGCACCGCCGCTGACCAGCGCCCATTGTGCCAGCCCGACCATACCGCAGGTCTGAAGAACCGCTATCCCCAGTGTGTAACGGAATGGTGTAAAGCGGATTTTCCGCCCCATCGCGCGTTCGCGGATATACAGCACCAGTAATAGCATAATGGCGCTGAATACACAGCGCATCGCCGTAAAGTCAAACGCACCAATATAGTGCGTGACCTGCTTCATGGCGATCCAGCTGTAACTCCAGATCAGTGTTAAAATGACCAGGCCGGCAATGGCGATGGCATTGTCTTTTTCCCGTAAAGCCATAATATCCTGTGACCACTTCACGGCAGTACCCGTCTGTACTCCGCGTGCGGCTCCTGTTTTTATAGTATCATAACCGAAATAATATACCGGATGCCCGCATGACCTCATGCGTCTCACTCAAGCATCACAATACTATCAATTTTCCACTGTCCGTTTTGCTGAATCAGTTTTACCCGGAATGACCGCAACGGCTCCGGATCTTTACCCAGTGTGATGCGCACCGTAGCCGCATCCGCAGTTTGTGATTCAGTATGTGCCGCCCGCTCTGTTATCCACGAATCAGGGTAATCCTGTGACTTGGTGTAATAATTGACATCATTTTCCACCCAGTGTTCTCCCCACAAACAGATATAGCTATGCGCGGTTTCTTTGCAGGGACGCGGCTGGTCACAAAACGCCTGGTCGGTGTCCGGACCATCAAAATTACAACTGAGGGATTCGTTGATGCTTTCCTGCAACGCCGGGCTGACATACAAATCCTGGCTTTTTGTATAACCATCAGAAGGCGGATCCTGCAAATTGAGGCGGTAGAAATCCAATACCACATTTTCCGGTGATAATTGTGCGGCAACAGCTGACAACGGTAATAGCAGGGACAAAACCAGCGGGAGGTATTTTTTTGTTTTCATTATTATTTTCCCATTCTCCCCGACAACGCCAGGTGTTGTAACAGCATAATCGTTTTACCGTCAACAATTTGACCGCTGTGGATCGCGGCAAGGGCTTGCGGGAACGGCATTTCCAGTACTTCCACATCTTCGCCCTCTTCCGGCAGACCACCACCGGCGGTCTGCCGGTTATTGTCTTCGTATTCGGCAATAAAAAAGTAGAGTTTCTCGGTGACTGATCCCGGGCTCATAAAGGCTTCAAACACGTTTTCAACATCGGTAATGCGAAAACCGGTCTCTTCCTCTGCTTCCGCTTTGATGCGGGATACCGGATCCCGCTCTTCCAGCAAACCTGCGGCCGCTTCAATCAGAAAGCCGTCATGACCGTTGACATATACCGGCAGACGGAATTGACGGATAAGAATGACGCTGTTTTTCTGACGGTTATACAGCAGAATAACCGCACCGTTACCACGGTCATAGACTTCCCGTTCCAGACGCTGACGGGTGCCGTCGCGGCGCAGATAATCAACGACATATTTTTTGAGGATATACCAGTTATCGGAAAGCGTGATGGTATCAATAATACGGACTGTGCTCTGTTCGGAAGTCATCGTTCACCGGATGTCAGCGAAATTGCGGGTTTACAGAATACTTTAATCGCTTTATCCGTCTCCGGCAATGGCAAAACCGGCAGCATTATTTGCAGGCATATTAATGCTGACGATATAATCTGCCGCAGATAATCCACAAACAAGGCGGGTTGCATGAGTGACACTCAGGCACTGAGTTACAGCGAATTACACACAATATCTGATGCAGATATCGCACAAATTAATGAATTAATTATTACCACCTGGGATTACCGCAGCTGGATCCCGAAAGAGAAAGTTCTGCCGATGGCGGAATTTTTGCTGGATGATGTCATTCTGAGCTCATCACGGATTTTTGTGGTGCGGGATGGCGATACCATCGCCGGTATTATGGCGGTCACAGCATCTGCCGATCTGCAGGAGAAAGTCCGCGCCAAAACCCGTCAGTATTCTGCCCTGAAAAATATTATCGCCCGTGACCCGCAGGAAGAAACGCTGTTTGATATGTATCTGAATACGCTGGTTATCAACGGAAATTTGCTGGCTTCCTGTGACGGGAATTTCGATGCCTCACTGAATTTATTTATGATTGATGCGCGCTTCCGGGGGCTCGGTATCGGTAACCAGCTCTGGCAGCGGGCGATGGCGTATCTGCGGGAAAAACAATCTGCCCGTTATTTTCTCTGGACAGACAGTGATTCCGATTTCGGTTTTTATGAGCACAAAGGATTACAGCGTATCGCCGCACAAACCTATGACTGGGGCGGTCATGACGTGACTGAAACCTATTATGTTTATGCCGGGGAACTCCCTGCTCTGTCCTGATGCATCCGGCTGTCCCACGGCGGATCAAGCGGCAGCTTATCCGCCAGAAAATCAATAAAGGTGCGGATTTTCTGGCAAGGGGACGAAAAATCGCGCAGCTGTCAATTTTTGCTTTAAACACATATTTATTAGTATAGCCGCGCCCTGTTCAGCCAGAGTGTTACCCCTTACTATAATAATGGTTTTATAACACTGTACGCATGCAGCATAAATATATTCGCGTTGTTCCTGAATTTTTCAATAATTAAATCTATAACGTTGAGGAATTAACTATGCAAGGCAGCATTTATGATACCGCCGGGTTGTATTATGTATCGGAATGGTGATCGGGTCCGGTATCCCCTATTTTTAAGTTTTCCGAATAACGCCGTAAATGAATAATGACGTATTACGCGTGAGGATGTTATGACTAAAAAAACCGTTTCAGATTTTCATATTGATACACAGATAACACAGCTGGGACGCGACCCGGCGTCACAATCCGGTTTCGTTAATGCTCCGGTTTACCGGGGATCTACCGTGGTTTTCCCGACCATGGATGCCCTGCTCAATAACCGGGCTGAGTTTAACTACGGCACAGCCGGTACGCCGACCATTAAACATCTTGAGCAATCCTGGAGCGCCCTTGCGGGCGCCGAAGGAACCGTGCTGTCACCGTCCGGGCTGGGCGCCATTGTGCTGGCGCTGCTGACCACACTGAAAAGCGGCGATAACCTGCTGATGCCGGACAGTGTTTATCGTCCGACCCGCAATTTTTGCCGTGGTCTGCTGGAAAAAATGGGGATCACCATCACCTATTACGACCCGATGATCGGCAGTGACATTGAATCTCTGATAAAACGCAACACCAGCACGATTTTCCTGGAGTCCCCGGGATCGCAAAGCTTTGAGGTTCAGGATGTACCGGCCATCACGGCGGTGGCTAAAAAATACAATATCGCGACGATTATTGATAATACCTGGGCAACTCCGCTGTTTTTCCGGGCGCATGATATGGGCTGCGACCTCTCCCTTGAGGCCGGTACCAAATATCTTGGCGGTCATTCCGATCTGCTGATGGGGATGGTCTCCGCCAACGCCGAATGGTGGCCGAAACTGCGGCAAACCTATGACCTGATGGCAATGCTGCCGGGTGCGGAAGATTGCTTCCTGGCGCTGCGCGGACTGCGTACCCTGTCAATCCGCCTGAAAGAAGCACAGTCACGGGCACTGGATATTGCACACTGGCTGAAATCTCGCCCGGAAGTGATCCGGGTGCTGCATCCGGCGTTTGAGGACTGCCCGGGGCACGAGATCTGGAAACGAGACTTCACCGGATCGTCCGGCCTGTTCTCAATAGTGCTTGACCCGAAATTTACACAGGATGATGTCGGCAGGCTGCTGGACGGGCTTTCCATCTTCAGCATGGGCTACTCCTGGGGCGGTTTTGAAAGCCTGATCACGCCGTTTGATTGCACGGAATACCGCACCGTCACACAGTGGAATCCGGGCGGACGGACACTGCGCCTGCAAATCGGGCTGGAAGATATTGATGATCTGAAGCGTGACCTGGCTGACGGATTTGCACGTATGGCGCATTGATACTCTGCCGGAAAACCTGAATCCGGAGTGACCCCCGATAGTTGGATACCCCATTACCGGGGGTTTTTTCTGACCGGAATACGGACAAAAAAATGCCGCACTGAATGCGGCAATTACGTCATGAGGGTATTATATTAATACGACATAACATTGATAAGCCAGCCAACCGAGTACGGCACCTGCCGGTAAATCAATAATGTAATGCTGTTTGGTGAACATGCAGGATAAGGCGATTAACAGCGGGAACATGAATACCCATGGTCCGAGTGAGGCATAAGCCAGCAGCGCAGTTAATGTGGCAACAGAGACATGCATGCTCGGGAAGCAGTTGGATGTATCGTCGAATTTCTGCACAAACAGCAGGAATTTTTCGGACGCTTTCTTTCCGGTATTCATTTCACGCCAGTGCGGCGGCGTGGCAACCGGATACACCACAAAGAAAAACATCTGCATCAGTAACAGGATAACATAGCTGAATACGATGATGATAAACTGACGTGAATCCTGAATAATCCAGTTCAGATAGAGAATCGCCGGATAATAAAGAAAGCTGTAGATCCAGGACCACCAGGGCCAGAAAGGAATTTTTTCATCCAGTGCAGAGTTAAATGTTTTAACCGGCCTGACCATATGACGCTGCGTAAAGAAATAAAACTGATAGACACCTACGATAATAATACCACTGAGCACCAGGTGAATAACCCTGTCGATAAACATCATCTGAAAATTTCCTTTTAAAAAAAATCAATTAAACTGCTTTTCTGATTTTCAGCACACAGTGTTTTAGCATACCGATGCACGAAATACTATCGTGTCATTTTATGTTGGATTGTAAAATATTAATAATATCAATACACTACAGCAACTTATCGTAATAAGGAAAATTCCTAAATTTTCAGTTAAATAGCCCCCTTCTGTTGATTTGACGGATAATATTTTATAAGTTCTTCAGGTTTCGGTGTAATTTTATCAGACCGTGACCGGCTCCCTGCCGTTCGTTACAAAGCCACAATCCTCTCTGCTGCTGATTCCTGTAATCCCCGTAATAACGTTGCTTATAAACCTGATAAAAATGCATCTGTCACCGGCAGATAAGCAGCAATAAACTGATTTTCCCTTATCTGTTTATTATCTGCCGGAGAAACATTATGACTCAGACTTCTGCCCTTCACCTTGCCGCAGAAAACACCCAGCCACCGTTACATATGCTGACATTGCAGGCACTGAATATGATCCCGCCCGCATCTTACGCTGTACCGGCCACTTCACCGCAGGGAATTGCCACCACCATTCTCAGCATGGTGCTGAAACTGGTCTATAAAAAAATGACAGAGCCAAAAGAAGTGGATGTCATTGGTATTATTCAGGAAACACTGATGAAAAATACCTCTGAATGGCTGGAATCAGAATATCAGGCCGTCCGCAAAGATGCCGAAAGTCTGCAGGATGCTATCAGTTCCTGGCAGAATTCACCGACAGAAGAGGCGCGCCAGCTGATTGTGGTGCGCAATGAAATTGCTGTCGCGGATATGCGCCGGTTATGTATTCTCAGCATTAATACCGCAAAAAGCCGGGGTATTGTCCGGCTGTGCGGCGTGTGTGCCCTGTCCTGCCTGCTCTATTTCTTTACACTGCGCGATACCCTGGTATTCGGCAAAAGCTGGGGATATGCCTCTGATGTACTGGAAAAGTACAGCAAAGCCCTGACGGAACAGGCGGATATTATGTTTAAAGACGTGCTGACCGCAGAAATCAATAATTACACGGAAAATGATGATTTTTATGATCCGGAAAGCCAGGCCAAACGCTCCGTTATTTACTGGACATCCGGGTACACCAATATTCAGGATCATCTGACTTACGGCGCGCAGCAAAAATCCACCAGGGTCTGCCTTGAACGTACTGATATTGCCGCCAATCCGGTTAATGCTGAAAACCATACGGTTTATCTCGGCAATCTGTTCCTGACCGCCGGTAATTCTTCCGCCAACGGCAGTTATAATTACTTGTCCGCGACCGAACCCCGCAGTTATGAGAGAGGCGGAGATCCGGTCACTCTGCCGGTCAGAAGTGCCGGTCAGTATCATCTCCGGCTGTATTATGCCTATATGACCAACTCCCTCAGTTTTGATTATGAAACCCAGCTGAAGATTGAACAGGCCGGAAAAGTCATCACCGATGCCCATCTGACAGATTTAACCAAAACGGTGCTGACACCGTATAAATCCGGCTCAAACTACGGTCCGGTCATTTACCGTGAGACACAGGTAAATCTTGAGGAAGGCGATATTGTGCTGACATTCCATGAAGACCGCTCATTGTCCGGTGGCGGATTGCTGCAGCATATTGAATTTGTGAAGGTATAAAAGGTGATATTACCGTCACCGGAAAACCGGTGACGGGATATCCGGATCACGCCGGTTGCAGAATGTCCGTGATCTGCTGTTGCGTCAGCGTAATGCCATAAAACGTCTGATAAAACGCGGCTGTTTCATTTCTCATATCAATATCCGCAAAGGCATCCGGGTACAGCACTGTGGCCAGCCAGAGAAACTGCAATGCCTCCTCTGACGTTTCGCGGCACCACCAGAACATACCACGCGGATTAGTATATACCCGCCCGTTACGCACGGCATCAATTGACTGCCATTGCGGTGACTGCTGAATAAATTCCGCATCCCGCCGGTTCATTGCAATAATCACCTGCGGATCAGCCGCGATAATCTGCTCTGATGATACCTCTCCGTTAGCACTGCTGTGTGCAGGGAACCAGTTCTCCGCCACATTGACCGCGCCGCCCAGATCCATCCAGTCCTGATTGAGAGACGGTCGTCCGGAGGTATACAGCGGATTTCCCATGCTGTGATACACCCGCAGACGGGCAGAGGCCGGAACGTTTTTCAGCCGTTCCTGCACCCGGCGGATATTGTCCCGGAAATAGCGCTCATATTGCGCCGCCTTCACTGCCGCATCCGGACCGAGCGCTTCGCCGGTCAGTTTTACCCGCTCCCGCAGGGCATCCATACTGTTGGCTTTAAAAGCCAGCACACGGACACCGGCCTGTGCCAGTACCTCCTGCTGCGGAACGCGGATCCCGTCATGAATAAATAAAATATCTGTCCGCAGACTCAGAATTTGTTCAATATTCAGCTCATTACCGCCGGTGGTGCCGATGACCGGCACATTATCAATCTGCGGCAGCATCTGACGGAACAGCGGGATCTGTTTGGCAACCCGCGAGGTTCCGGTAATATTACTGCCGTAACCCAGCATCATAATAATTGCATTCTGCGCCGGCCACGGTGTTGCTATCCGCAATGCCGGTTCCGGCGGGGTTTCCGCCGGGGTACTGAAGACGCAGGTACTGACAAATAACAGGCATAACGCTGATAAATAGTGCCTCATCACGCTGTCTCCGTGTTAAAAATCAAATGATACGGTGGCCCGGAATTCACGGCCTGCACCGGTAAAGGCATTGGCACCGCCATTTTTACCGTTACTGTTGCCGGGGAAGATAGATGCCCAGTAATGCTCGTTAGTAACGTTATCCGCAGAGATCCGCAGTGTGACCGGCACATTTTCTATCTGAGTGGTATAACGGGCACCGAGATCCAGCGTGGTATAGCTGTCCGCCCAACTGGTGTTGGTATCATTTGCCGCCCGTTTGCCGGTGTAATGAATATTGGCACTGTATACCCACTGCGGAACAGACGGCAGGCTGTATTCCATCAGCAGGTTTGCCTGTACTTTCGGCACCCCGACAACCCGTTTATCCTCAGTTTCGTTATTACCCGTATCCGTCAGCTCTGCTTTCAGGAACGTAACACCGCTGTAGATATTCAGCCCCTGCCAGACATTACCGGTGGCGGTCAGTTCCAGCCCGTCATTCACCTGTTCGCCCTGTTTTTTAAAGATCTGGTCGCTATCAGTATAAGCAAACGGTCGTTTCAGGCGGAAAACTGCGGCACTCAGGTTCATATTGCCGGTATTGGCTTTAATACCCCATTCATATTGTGTACTGCGGTACGGACTGAGTGTTTCACCCCGGTTCTTGACTTTATCATCATCCGGCGCGGTATCACCCGGCTGGAGAGAATCGGCATAACTGATATAAGTCATCACATCCGGGGTAATTTTGTACATCAGCGCCATATTCGGGCTGGTGCCGGTCTGCTGATCACGGTCAGTTTTGTGTCCCTGCTTATCAAAGTTACGGGTCGTTATCCAACTCTGACTGACATACACCATGGCAGACCATTGCGGGTTAAAAGTGACTGTGTCACCAATGATAATGCTCTGCTGCTGGTTTTCACTGGCTTTGTAGCGCTCCCCGCCGGTTCTGATACGGCCATCGGAAGGTTCGGTCATAGAAGACGGGTCATACATATTGGTATTGCCGAGCTGAAAGGTTTTACCCCGCTCTTTGGCACTGTAAATTGACCAGGTATAACCGGTGGTGGCGAGTGCCACATCATGGTTTACCGAACCGGTATCAAACTGGCCGTTCAGAGCGAGATTATTGCTCAGCACGCGGAAACGGCCGGCTGCCGGAGAATCCGTGATCGAGCGGCTGATAGTCCCTTTACTGTCCAGAATTTGCGACGAAACGGAGCGCATTGCCCGATCTGCCTGCTGATAACCGATACCGCCGCTCAGTGACCAGTCATCATTCATATAATGGGTGAAACGGGTACTGACAGAATCTGTCGTCAGGTCATTACCGGCGGTGTTAAGTGCAAGATCAGGGTTAGAACTGTCCGGTGCATTCGGTAAATCAATATCCGGGCCGTAACCAAAGCTGCCGGGAAATCCTTTGGTTACAAAATGATAGTGACTGGCATCCAGCTGTATCTGTGTTCCCGGCCGGATCTGCCAGTCCAGAGCAACCGCAGCCAGCTGACGGCGGATTTTACTGTTCCGGACATAACCTTCCCCCTCTTCATCCAGTAAATTCAGACGGTAGCCGAAAGTCTTCTCTTCATTCAGCTGTCCGCCGAGATCCAGATGCGCACTGTAAGCATTACGGTTCTGATACCCTACCGTGACACGATGCAGCGGATCCTGTGTCGGCCGTTTGGAGATAAAATTAAACTGACCGGAAGGGCTGGCCGGGCCGTATATTGCGCCGGTCAGGCTGTTCACGGCATCCAGCCGCTCCAGCATTTCCACCGGAAACGCGGTGGTGGAGACAATATTCAGGCCGTTCAGCCTGCTGTTTTCCACTACGCTGCCCTGCATTCCCCGGCTCTGCGGACGACCCACATCCATGCCGCCGCGTGCCTGCATCTGGGAAGACGGCAGATATTTCAGCATTTCACTGACACTTTTACTTTGCTGATTGCGGATCATCGCTTCACTGACGGTATTACTGCTGTAGGGAATATCCAGCCACTGGCGGGTACCGAGCGGCCCCATATCAATATCGGTCGCCACAAAACCGGCACCGGTCTGTGTTTGCGGGGTGATATGAGAAGGCTTATCCGTAACAATTATGGTATCTGCCAGTGCCTGCTGCGCCGGAAAAAAAGCAACAGAAATCAGCGCAGGCAGCAGTGCCCGCGAAATATAGTGAGTCGTCATAGAACCATCCGTTATCGTTTTACTGTTATCGTTATATATTTATATATACAGCGCAAATGATATTGATTTTCGCTTCAGATAAACGTGATCGGTATCAATGACTTCCGGAAGAGATAATTTCTCTCGTTATTATTACTTTTTGCAATATATCGGGCTGAGAATGTACTCCGTCAGTACCGTAGCGCAACACAATAGCGCGATAACTGCGGGTAATAATATCTGACTATCCTGCTGTGCCGCTGCCACCGGCAATAAAATAAAGATACTCAGATTATTCATGCTTTCTGACAATGCCAGTGCCTCTCCTTTACATGTTCCGGCATGCTCAGCAATGATGGCTGTACTGACGGGAGCGGCAATCCCCAGGGCGCATCCCTGCAATAACATCCACAACATCATCCCGGGAAGCCCGCCTGTTCCGCTGATAAAACCGGCAATCATCACACTCATCACTATCAGGCTGATGAGCAGCAACCGGGTATCTGTACCGCTTAAACGCCGGTACAGCGGCATCAAAAGATTCCCGGTCAGTAATCCGCCGCCAAATATTGCACTGATAAGCCCTATCGTTCCGGTATTCAGCCCGAACCGGTGACGCAATAATTCACCGCTCAGAACAAACATAACCACCGCAATACCGTTCCACAGACCTTTTGCGGCGATCAACCCCAATAATGCCAGTGAATAGCCTTTTCCGGTTAACGGGGCTGCCGGTTGAACGGAAACGCTGCTGATACCGCGAAACAAAAAGCAGCAGATAATCCACATGATCAGGCTTCCGGCAGCGGTCAGCAGAAAAGGCGCATACCAGCCGTAACGGATCGTAAGCCATCCGGCAATCACCGGGCCGGAAATTATACCGGCGGTCATACCTGTCATCACCAACCCCATAGCAGAAGCCTGTCTGTCATGCGGAAATTGTTCCGCAATCAGCGCAAAAACGGATGGGATCAGCGCGGCAGACGCCAGTCCGCCCAGAATACGCAAGCCCACAGCCACACTGAAACACGGTGCCAGTGCCAGTGCGATACCATCCGCCACAAACAGTAATAATGCGGCATGCAACATCCGGTAACGGCCGATACGATCGGACAGCCGTCCCAGCACCGGTGCGGCGAGTGCATACGATAAGGTATACACCGCAATCAGCCATGAGGCTTGTGCGGGTGTTACATCAAATGCAGCCGCCAGCGGCGTGAGCATCGGTGAAACCATAAATTCAGTGATGCCGGTAAAAAATACCGTGAATGCCAGTACCGGCAATGTATAAGGTGAAATCATAAAAATCCTGTATAACGGAATGAAAATAAACGGGTTATGGATTGAATTCACATATCAGGGAAAGATAAAACAGGCAAAATGACAGGCAGACAGAGGATGTACTGCTGATAGAACGCAGTATGTTCCGGAGGATAAATAAGAGGATGTAAAACAGACGCAAATGAAGGAAGGAAAACGCAAAGCGGCAGAAGATACCGGTGAATATGATATCAGGAATATCCGCCGCCGGAAACCCGGCGGCGTCCGGGGGAAATGATTAGATTTGTTGTTGCTGCCAGAACTCATAAAGAGACGGTTGATCTTCCGGTTTTTGCTGCGTAAACGAAAAACCGGGTTGTTCATGCGGATCTGCCCGTAATGCCAGTGCGATGGATGCTGTTGATAAACCGTAAGGTTCCGCATCCGCATTGGAATACGCATAGACGGCACGGGTCACCCCCGCCATCCGCATTGCGGCAAGACACATCGGACAAGGTTGCCCGCTGGCATACACCACGCAATTTTCCAGCCGGGTCTGCTGAAGGTGATTACCGGCATGGCGCAGAGCCAGCAACTCCGCATGGGCGGTCGGATCATGCAGTTCAAGCATCTGATTAACCCCTTCACCGACAATTTCCCCGTTGCTGACCACAACGGCACCAAACGGGCGACCGCCCTTTTCGACATTCCGGCGGGCCAGTGCTATCGCCTGAGCCAGAAATTCACTATCTGTCATCAGTTATTCCTTATGGGTGATTAGCGGGGATTCCCATACGGCTTTCCCCTGCCATTGTGTTTCCAGTGTATTGAGAAATTCGCGGACTTTCGGTGCCAGAAATTGTTTTGACGGATATACCGCACACACGGGTTCGCCCGGCGGTGTAAATACAGTCAGTATCGGCTGTAATACCCCTTTCGCTATCTGAGGACCGGCCAGAAAAGCACCGAGCTGACAGATCCCCCCATCAGCCAGTGCAGCATCAAGCACCGCGCCGGTATCACCCAGACTGAACCGGCCGCTGACCGGATGCAACTGAACGTTTTTATCCCGCATAAACTGCCAGGGAACATGCCGTCCCCGGTGGCGGAAGATAAGACATTCATGTGCTGCTAACTGTTCCGGTGTTTCCGGTATACCGTGCAGTGCCAGATAACCCGGTGACGCACAGGTCACCAGACGATGAGGTGCCAGAACTTTGCGCACCAGGCGGCTGTCATCATTACCGCCGATACGCACTGCCACATCAATTCCTTCCTGAACCAGATCACAGTAATCATCCGAAAAACTGACATCAATATCAACACCGGGCCATTGTGCGGCATACTGTTGTATTACCGGCATCACATAATTGCGGCCAAAAACCACAGGGACAGCAACCCGCAATGTACCGGAAGGTTTTTGTCTGCCTTCATACAATGCATTTTCCGCATCATCCACCTCGGATAATATCCGTTTGGCATGCTGGTAAAAGCGCTCACCTTCCTCCGTGAGACGCAGCCGACGCGTGGTCCGGTGAAGCAGACGGGTACTGACACGGTTTTCCAGGCGCTGAAGACACTTTCCGGCAGCGGAACGTGAAATCTGTAATTTTTCAGCGGCCGATGTGAAATTACCGGTTTCACTGACCCGCACAAAAACCAGCACATCGAATAAGTTATCCAGCAGTAAACCATTTTTATCTGCCACAATTTGTCCCCGGTGTTTGGCCAAAGGTGATATTTATCTGCCATACTGGCGCAGATAGACTCTCTTCTCAAGTAATGTTATTACCATGAGGAATGTATGTCAGACAGTCATTGTTTATCACTTTCATTGCCGCCTGCCCGCCGGGGGTGGCTTTCTGTTGTTGCGCTGACCCTCGCAACCTTTGCTGTGGTCACCACTGAGATGCTGCCGGTCGGGTTACTGACGCCGGTTGCCGCTGAATTCCGGGTGCCGCAGGCGTATGTCAGCCTGATGCTAACCATACCAGCCCTGGTGGCGGCGCTTTGTTCCCCCCTGATTATTTTGTTCACCGGCCGCCTGAACCGTCGTTATCTGCTGATGATACTGATGCTGTTATTAATGGTGGCCAATATCTGTGCGGCAACAGCCACCCACTTCTCTGTTCTGGTCGCGGCCAGGATTATTGTCGGGCTGAGTATCGGCGGGATCTGGGCAATCGCCGGCGGAATAGCTGTCAGGCTGGTCGATTCCCGGCATGTGGCACTTGCCACTTCTCTGATATTTGCCGGTGTTGCCGCCGCATCCGTGCTGGGAATTCCCGCCGGGGTGATCCTCGGTGAATGGGTCGGCTGGCGTGGCGTATTTGGTATCATGAGCCTGTTTTCCCTGGCAGTGTTGCTGCTGATGCTGAATCTTCCCTCTCTGCCACCGATTCAGGCACCGGTTGTCCGCGATTTTCTGACCCAACTCCGCCGCCCGGTGATCCGTACGGGGTTGCTGATCACATTGCTGCTGGTGACAGCCCACTTTATGGCATTTACCTTTGTCCGTCCGCTTCTGCAACAGAACCCGCAATTGCAGGCACATGAACTCAGCGGGTTACTGGCACTGTACGGTATTGCCGGTATTGCCGGTAATTTCGTGCTGGGGTTATTGTCCGGTCGTCATCTGTTCCGTGCCGTATTCTATATTACCGGTGGTATTGCCCTGAGCCTGGCCGGGTTACTCCTGCTGCCTGCCGTTCCTGTATCACACATCATCATTCTCATGCTCTGGGGAATGGCATACGGCGGTGTATCTGTGACGCTGATGAACTGGATGATCCGCTACAGTGCACAAGCGATTGAAGTCACCGGATCACTTTATATCGCCTTTTTTAACACCGGTATTGCTGCCGGTTCTGCTGCCGGGGGCATAATGGTATCCGCGTTCTCCTTACAGGGAAATGTCATTGCAGCTCTCATCTGTACTGCAATGGTGCTGATACTGATTTCCGGTTTTGTTCTCCGTTTATACCGCCCGGGATGTGACCGGCAGGCCAATCTCGATCAGGTTTAAATCGGGGTCACGGAAATAGACCGATATTATCGGGCCGGTTGCACCGGTGCGTTCCACCGGCCCCTCTTCCGTAACAATTTTTTCTTTTGCCAGATGCGCCAGCGTCTGTTCAACCGGGGTCCCGGTGAGAAAGCAGAGATCTGCTGAACCGGGCACCGGTTTATCCGCATTCGGCAGAAATTCATTTCCTGCCTGATGCAAATTAATTTTCTGACGGCCAAATACCAAAGCCTTGCGATCCCCGCGAAATGTAATGACCGAAAATCCCAGTACACGGCGGTAAAAATCACAGGTTTTTTCTATATCGGCGACGGTCAGCACCAGATGGTCAAGGTGTGAAATTGTAATCATCAGACAACTCTCTGTATTTGCGGTTGTTCATACCTTACGTGGTATCACATTGGCTGAAAATACACAATTTTGAGTATTTTCTTTTTTTAATACATCCGTAATGATGAATTACAGGCAGGATGGTGTTTCAGGTTTCCGGGCGTGTGTCAGCCGGTAAATCAGACATGCGGCACACAGTGCCATCAGCACATTAAACCCGAGACTGACACTGTAAAGCGCAGCGGGAGCAGATAACAACACGGTGTCTCCGCTGTGCCGGAGTGAAAACTGTAAAATAACAGATACGGCGGTTGCCCCTGTTGCCGCACCAATCTGTTGTAATGTGGCCGTCAGTCCGGATGCCATCCCGGCCTGAGCCGGTGTAACCCGGGACAGCACAATATTCAGCATCGGGGTCATAATCATGCCTTGTGTGAACCCGACAAAAAACAGAAACAGGCTGAGTATCGTATTTGCGGTGCTTTGCGGCAGGAAATTCAGCCCGGCGATTAATGCCAGATAACTGACGGTATACCCTAATGCACCGTAATAAATTACCGGTTCGCCCCGGCGGATAGTCAACCGCGGCGTGATAAAGGAGGCAATCACAAAACCGATACTGGACGGCACAAAAATCAGCCCTGCTTCCAGCGGTGTGGCACCCATACCGTTTTGCAGCAGCAGAGAGAGTATCAGCGGAAATGCCGATGACGTGGCATAAACACACAGTACAACACCTGTGCCGGTGACAAATTGCCGGTTATTCAGTACAGCAATATCAAACAGCGGCGTTTGCCCGGTGCGTGATAAATATTGCTCATAACGGACAAAACAGAGCAACAGAACGATACCCGTAAGCAGCAATCCGGTACTGAAAAGTGTCAGACCCCACACCGGTAACATCAGAAGCGGTAACAGAAATGCGGTGATACCTGAGGCGGATAACAGCACGCCCGGCCAGTCCGTAGTGAGTCCGTCAGCAGCGCATCCCTCCTGCAAATGGCGGGACAACACCAGCGCCAGAAGACCAACAGGGAGATTAACCAGAAAAATCAGCCGCCAGCTCATATCAAACAGATT
Source organism: Morganella sp. TYF_1 (assembly GCF_043105645.1). NCBI lineage: Bacteria > Pseudomonadati > Pseudomonadota > Gammaproteobacteria > Enterobacterales > Morganellaceae > Morganella > Morganella sp. TYF_1. The sequence goes on from NZ_JBICLU010000026.1 coordinate 146,533, forward strand.
CAGGGTAATAAGCCAGCCACCCAGTGCCTGACCGGCAATCGCAGCCAGCCCCAGTGTCATACCCAGCCAGCCGAAGGCTTTTCTTGCCTGTGTTTCATCGAAATTCAGGCGGATCCCCGCATACACCTGCGGGAACAGCAATACGGCTGCCAGCCCCTGGATAAAACGGGCAATCACCAGTAATAAGGCTGTTGGTGCAGCAGCACACAACAGTGACGCGAGTGTAAAAAAGGCCATTCCGGCCTGATATAACCGGCGGCGTCCGTAAATATCGCCCAGTCGTCCGCCGGTGATCAGCAGAAGGCCGAATGCCAATTCATACCCGGCAATAATCAGTGTCAGTTCAGTAAAATTGGCCTGTAAGCCGCGTTCGATACTGACTATCGCCACATTGACGACAAACAGATCAAAAATGGTGACAAACCCGGCGAGGACTAATACAAACAGTGCGATACGTTGTTGCTGATTCATGTTTTTCTCATTTTGCCATTTTTAAAAGCAGGAATGAGACTATAATCATGCCGTTATCCTGTTACAATTTAATCGTTTATACTATTACTAATAATAACAGGCACTAAAGGCAACATAACATAAGGCATCTGAACATGAGTGAAAATCCGCGCACACGGCCGGAGCTGGCTGATTTTTTACGGACAAAACGCGAAAGTCTGACTCCGGAATGTGTGGGCCTGCCACCTACTTCACGCCGCCGTACTCCCGGTCTGCGCCGTGAGGAAGTCGCCGCACTCGCCGGTGTGGGTCTGACCTGGTACACCTGGCTGGAACAGGGACGTGAAATCGGCGTATCCACCCGCTTTCTGGACAACCTTGCGCGGACACTGCGTCTGAATGAGGCAGAACGCCAGCACCTGTACCTGCTGGCCCATCAGCGGGCACCCGAAGCGTCCGGTGATACGGAACATCATGTGCCGCCGGTTATCACCCGGATGCTGGATGATTTTCCGGATAATTATCTCTGCTATGTGCTGAATCTGCACTGGGATGTGCTGGCGTATAATGAAAAAGCGGATCGTTATCTGCACTTCTCTGAAGCACAGCCCGGGATGTGTAACTTTCTGTATTTACTGTTTACCGATCCCCGCTATCAAACCCGCTTTATTGACTGGGAAACCGATGCTCAGCGTCTTCTGGCCAGTTTCCGCCGGGATTATGCCAGAACAAAACATGACCCCAATATTCAGCGGATGATCACAGCGTTATGTCAGGAGTCTGCAGCTTTTGACACCTTGTGGAATAAACACGAAATCTATCAGCCCTGTAACGGTATCCGTGAAATTGAGTTTAACGGCAGACGGGAAACCTACGAGTATGCGTCCCTGACATTTGATATTGATAAAGCCAACCGGCTACTGGTGTACACCCCGGTTACCGGTGAGGATTAAATCACCGATGCCACTGCCAGCAGTAATGCCATAAGGATCATCAGGATACCGCCGCACAGATTAAACCAGCGCAGACTGTTTCCCCGGAAAAATGACGCGGATTTAACGGCATGTGCAGCATAAACCCAGATAATATCGATAACAATACCCAGCACTATCGGGATCAGCGACATCAGCAGTAACACAGTGGTCACAGACATCTCCGGTGGAATTTCACCGGTAAATCCGGGGACAATTGTACCGAACATAATCACGGATTTCGGGTTCGCGGCACCAACAATAATACCGGCAAAAAATGACTGACTGCCTTTATTCGCCGGTACATCTATCGCCATACTGATACGGGATGCCCGGACATACTGCCAGCCAATCAGCAACAGGACAAATGCCCCGGTCAGACGAATAATCATCAGGATCTGCGGAGAAGACATCAGTACCGCGCCAATGCCGAAAGAAAGTAATACCGCAATGCTGTACATACCGATGGCATTTCCGGCCACGCCTTTCAGGGCATTTTTCTTCCCGGCAGATAACGCCTGACCGACCAGAAACAGAATACTCGGCCCCGGAATGGCAATCAGCACGGAGCTGGTGATCATCAGCCCCAAAATACCCTGCAAATTGCCGGTCATGGCTCCTGACCGGCAAAATAGTCTGTGGCCCGCAGCAGCTGATCCCGGATCCCCGGTTCAGACATCGCATGCCCTGCACCTTCAATCAGATGCAGCACAGATCCCGGCCAGGCTTTATGCAGATGCCACGCAAAGGTTGCCGGACACGGCATATCATAACGGCCGTGGACAATGATTCCCGGAATACCCTGCAGCCGCTGAATATCACGCAGCAACTGTCCTTCCTCCAGCCAGCACTGGTGATAAAAATAGTGATTTTCCAGCCGGGCAAAGGCGATGGCGAAATGGTCATCGGTAAATTCATCCAGATGCTCTGCATCCGGTAACAGCGTGGTGGTTTTCCCTTCCCACAACGTCCAGGCTTTGGCTGCCGCCAGCTGAACCTGAACATCGTCACCGGTCAGCAACTTATGGTAGGCAGCAATCATATTGTGCCGTTCCTGCACCGGAACCGGTGCCAGAAAGGCTTCCCACTCTTCCGGGAACATCTGTGAAACGCCAAATTGGTAATACCAGTTCAGTTCTGCCTGTGTCACGGTATACACACCGCGCAGAATGATTTCACTGACCTGCTGCGGATATGTTTCACTGTATGCCAGCGCAAGGCTAGAGCCCCAGGAACCGCCGAATACCAGCCATTTGCTGACACCGATATGTTTTCTCAGCCGCTCAATGTCATCCACCAGATCCCACGTGGTGTTATGGGTAATTTCAGCATGGGGTGTTGAGCGCCCGCAACCGCGCTGGTCAAACAGCAGCACATCATAACGTGCCGGATCAAAATAGCGCCGGTATTCAGGGCTGATGCCGCCGCCGGGCCCGCCGTGCAGGAAAACCGCCGGTTTCGCCCCCGGTGTGCCGGTGCGTTCGTAATAGATCCGGTGACCATGACCAACATCGAGAAAACCGGTCTCATAAGGCTCAATAGCCGGATACAAAGTACGGAATGTTGTGTCAGAAGAGGTTGTCATAGCAAAATCACCGGTTATCAGTAAACAGAATCCACCACTCTAATCAATAACCCGCACAAAAGACAAGCAGTCCGTGGATTTATATCACGGACTGCCATACTATTTTAACCAGCGAATTCATTCAGATAGTCGTGCATTGCTCTGCATCTGAGACAGACTTCTGCGGTTTTGTCCGGCGTAAGGTTATCCGCAGCACCACTAATCCGGCGGCCGCTACCGCCGCCCCGGCATAACTGACACCGGCATAATCACCACCATTTGCCAGCACCGATGCCCCCAGCGCGGCACCCACTGCATTACCGAGATTAAAGGCACCGATATTAACTGATGAGGCCAGTGCCTGCGCTTCAGAGGCTACCTGCATGACTTTGACCTGAAGCGGCGGAACGATACCAAAACTGGCTGCTCCCCAGATAACCAGCATGATCCCGGCGGTGACAACGTCACGAGCCATAAGCGGAAACAGAACCATCGTCAGCGCCAGCAATGTAAATAATCCGTACAATGTGCGGGAAACAGAACGGTTTGCCCAGACACCGCCCAGATAATTCCCCAGTGTGAAACCCAGCCCGACCAGAATCAGCATAATGCTGATCTGCGTTTCCGGAACGGCAGAGATAAAGGTCAGCGCGGGAGCAATATAGGTATAAAACGTAAACATGGCGCTGGCACCCAGCACGGTACACAGCATTGCCATTAATACCGCCGGACGGGTCAGCACCTGTAATTCACGGCGCAGATTAAGTGCCTGTCCCTGCATATTACGCGGCAGTGATCGCAGCAGCGCCGCCATTGTCAGCAGGCCGAGAAGGCTGACCACAAAGAAGGATTCACGCCAGCCCAGCATCTGGGACAGTTTGGTGATCGCCGGAACGCCGCCGATATTGGCAATCGTCAGCCCCATAAACATGCCCGCAATCGCCCCGGCTTCTTTGCCTTTGGCTGCCACCCGTGTCGCCACCATAGCACCGATACCGAAAAACGCGCCGTGATTCAGGCTGGTGATAAAACGGGCGACCAGCAGCGTATTATAATCCGGTGCCAGCGCCGACAGCACATTACCTGCTGTAAAGATACTCATCAGGAAAATCAGTGCCGCTTTCGGCGAACGCCGGATCAGCAGTAACGTCATTACCGGTGCTCCCAGCATCACACCCAGTGCATACACCACAACCAGCATCCCGGCGGCGGGAATGGAAACAGCCAGTGACCCGGCGATTTCCGGCAGCATACCCATCGGGGAAAATTCCGTTGCCCCGATAGCAAACGCGCCGACAGACAGGGATAACAGAGCAGTATTTGTTCGCATAATGTCCTCAGAATAAAAAACAACGTCACAATGTTGTCAGGACGGGGATTCTGCCACATTGATTTTTGCGGAAACAGCCGTTAATCTGCAAAAAACAATTGAATAAGACGCAACAATGAAAATCACGCTGGAAGAAATGCGGGCCTTTATCGCCGTGGTTGACAGCGGCTCCGTTACGGCTGCCGCCGCACAGAACGGGTTGACGGTTTCCGCTATCAGCCGCGCCCTGCTGCGTCTTGAAGAAAAGATGAACAGTACCCTGCTGTACCGTACCACGCGGCGGCTCAAACTGAGTGAGGAAGGTGCATTATTTCTGCAGAAAGCCCGTGATGTGGTGCAACTGGCGCAGGAAGCGGAAGATGTGCTGATGAACCATAAAGAGATCCCCTCCGGCACACTGCGTATTGATGCCTCAACACCTGTTCAGCTCCATGTGATAGCACCGCTGGTGACACAATTCCATGAACGTTACCCGCAAATCCGCCTTGAACTGACCAACTATGAAGGCATTACCAATTTACTGGAAAAGCAGACCGATATTGCATTCCGCTTCGGTCCGCTGGCGGATTCTTCCCTGCATGCCACGCTGATGGGCTACACCCGCCAGCGGGTTCTGGTCAGCCCGCGCTATCTTCAGCAACATGGCGAGCCGAAAACACCGGAAGATTTGGCACAGCATACTCTGCTGGGATTTATCGCCCCGGAAAGCCTTAACACCTGGCCGCTGTATAACGGCAATAAAAAGGGACTGAAAATTACCCCGTCACTGGCGGCGAGCAGCGGGGAAATTATCTGCAACCTGGCGCGTTCCGGCGCAGGGATTGCCTGTATCTCTGATTTTGTGACACACGAAATGCGCGAAAACGGGGAATTTCGTCAGGTTCTGACGTCATACACTTATGAAAACAAACTGCCGATTAATGCCGTGTATTACCGCAGTCAGGCACTTTCTCCCCGGCTGCGCTGCTTTATCGATTTTGTTCTGCAACACAGCCAGTGTTTTAAACGTACCGGTTAATCTGAACACTACCTTAAGCCGCTGACGGCGCATCTCAGTATCCTCTCGACAATATTTTTCAGCGCATTTAGTCTTAAAACAAACCTGCCCTGTAAAAATAAGAGAGAAATAACAATGCAAACGGCACTGAATGCGCTGACAGCGGGCTTTTCGCCGGATGAGCCCGGCGTTATCGTCATGGTACATACCGATAACGGCGCAACATGGTACAGCTGCCGGGGCATGGCGGATGTGGCAACCCGAACGCCGGTGACACCGGACACTATTTTCAATTTAGCCTCCGTTTCCAAACAATTCACCGCATTTTCGCTGCTGTTACTGGTGCAGGAAGGTAAAATTGCGCTCAGTGATTCTGTTTTGTCCGTCTTGCCGGAGCTGGGCGAATATGCCCGTCCGGTGACATTACGCCATCTGCTGCACCACACCGGCGGACTGAAGGACTATATGGATCTGGCTTTTGCCCGGAAAACCGGTTTTTATGACCCGCTGACACCACAGGAAACCCTGGCGGATCTGATCCGTCAGACAGACGCGGATTTTCCGCCCGGTACCCGCCATGATTACAGTAATACCGGCTATTTTCTGCTGTCTCAGGTGATTGAGCGGATCAGCCGACAGTCATTGGCTGATTTTGCCCGTGAACGGATTTTCGCGCCGCTGGAAATGAATAATACCTTTATTGTTGAACAATATCCTGCACCACAGACCATTGCCACCGGTTACGGTAAAGCGGCCGGTCAGTGGCGTATTTCCGAAAGCCCGTGGACACACACCGGTGACGGCGCGGTACACTCCAGTGCCGCTGACCTGATGAAATGGGGCGAAAACTATCGCACCGCCTGTGCCGGTGGTACTTCGCTGATACAACAGATGTCAGAAACCCTTTCCCCGCTGACAGAAAACGGCACGCCCGTTACGGATTATGAGCCTTATGCTGCGGGGTTACACACCCTTCATCATTTCGGTGAACTGAGTCTGGAACATGCCGGAGGCTGGATGGGTACCAGTACTTACTTTATCCGGCTGACAAAATCAGACAACACTATCGTCGCGTTATCCAACCGCGAAGAGTGCGATACCGAAACGCTGGCCCGTGCCGCCGCTGCCGCCTTTCTCCGCCCTGCTTTCCCTGCCGTGATCACGGACCACTGGGATGAGGAAGAATAACAACATGATAGCGCGTTATCTCCGCCGGATACTTGCCGGGCTCGTTCTGCTGTTGCTGGCTGCCGGACTGGTGCTGTTTTTTACCAGCCATCTTGATGATTTTGATTTCGACAATGCGGTAGCAAAAGAACTGACCTTCATCTCACAGGGAGATACCCTTTCCGGTACCCTGCTGCTGCCCGGCAGCGGACACCCTGCGGCGATTGCCGTGATTATTCATGGTGACGGCCCGCAGGACAGATATTCAGACAACGGATATAACCCGCTGTTTAATACTCTGCTGGATGCCGGTATTGCAGTATTTTCCTGGGATAAAGCCGGCACCGGTAGCAGTCAGGGAAACTGGCTGCATCAGTCAATGGATGATCGCGCAGCGGAAGCCGTGGCAGCACTGACACTGATACAGCTCCGCTATCAGAACACCCCGGTAGAGGTTGGTTTTCTCGGTTTATCCCAGGCCGGATGGGTGATCCCGGTGGCGGCAGCACAATCGCAGCCTGATTTTTCCGTGATTATCGGTGGTGCGGTGAACTGGCGGGATCAGGGACAATTTTATCAGGGGCTGCGCTACGCACAGCAGGGTAAATCTCAGGCGGAGATCACTCAACTGCTAACCGCAGAGCAGGCGGAGAATGACCGGATATTTGGTGCGGATGGTTCAAAAGACCCGGCACAGCGGGGTGATATGACACCCGACCGTTTTGAATTTGTGGTCAAAAATTACCTCAGCGATGCCACCCCGGCGATCCCTCAGATGAACGGGCGTGTGCTGGCGGTATGGGGCGCTGAGGATCTGAATGTCGATGCCCGGCAGAACGCCTGCCATTATCAGTTACTTTTGAAAGATAATCCAAAAGCAAATGTTGTTGTCTTTCCGCAGGCCGGGCACAGTTTATTACAGGCACCCGCCTTTAATTATCAACTCAGCAGCGACTGGCCGGTACTGCGCCAGTGGCAGTTTCTGTATACCGGACGGGGAGCCTATTATCCGGGAGCATTATCTCTTATCACTGACTGGATCAAAGACAAAACCCCGGATTTGACAGCGTATTATCCGGTTTGTCAGCCCTGAATCATCTGCTGATAACAGGCATAGCCGCGCTTCGCTGCGTCGTGATATTGCCGGTTAAGCGGCGCGGTCATGCTTTGTGAAACGGCAGTCATTTCCGGTCCCGCGAGTTGCGGGGAGCCGGTGCGGAACGGCGGGCGCGGGTCGTATTCAATCGCCAGTTCAACCAGCGCAGCCAGCTCCTCACCCCGCAGGGCTTTCAGCACCAGTAATGAGGCATCAAACGAACCGGTGGCCGGACCCGAGGTGTAGATAGTATCGTCGATCACCACATCACTGCCGCCGATGGCAACAGCCCCGACATCAGGCAGCATCGGCACCACATTGCTGTTACTGGTTGCCCTTCTGCCTGTCAGTAATCCGGCGGTGCCCAGCATCAGCGAACCGTAGCAGGTGCCAATCACATATTTTGCTTTTTGCCCTGCCTGTGCGAAAAAGCGGATCACCTCAGGGTCTTCAATCACTTCCGGCGGCACCATGCCGGTCACCAGCACATCCAGATCATCCGGACACTCATCAAAGGTCATTGTCGGCATCGTCGGCCAGCCGATATAGCCCTCCACCAGCTCCCGGCGTTTCCAGATAAAATAGATTTCCGCCCCGGCAATCGTAAAAACGGACTGCGCGCCGTTGATATCCATCGGCATATAGCCCGGACAGACAAAAATCCCGACTTTCAGCAATGCGGGCTGTGATGCGCGTCCGGCAGCGATCAGCGCCTGAATGGAAGGCGTGCTCAGCCCGTAAATCGTTTCAACTGCATAATCATGATCAGACATCAAAATACTCCGTAACAACATTTATTTACTAAACGGTAAAATAATGCATGAGGTACAATGATGTAAATTGTTTTTATACTGATCGGTAATCAAATGGCACAAAAAGGCAGACCCCGGAATTACGACAGTGCCGCCGCACTGGATAAAATCATGGTGCAGTTCTGGCGCAAAGGGTATACCGCAACGTCTCTCGATGAACTGGCCGCAGAAACGGACATGAGAAAACCCAGCCTGTACGCCGCTTTCGGTAATAAAGAACGGCTTTATCATCTGGCAATGGACAGGTTCGGTGAAATCGCTCAGGCGCATTATTCCTCAGCACTGGCACCAAAGACGCCCGGTGAGCCGCTGGCCGCCCGCCTGACCCGCTGGTTACAGGCAACCGTCACCCTTTATACCGGAGAGCATGGCCCTGCCGGATGCATGGTGTTATCGACAGCCGCTGCGGAAGTGTACGACCCTGCTATCCGCAAACGCCTGCAGGAAGTGATTGCGGCACAGGAGGTGATGGTACTGGATTGTCTGAATGAAGAGAAAACCGCGCTGCGCGATCCGGATTCCGCCCCGCTGCTGGCAAAAACACTGACCGCGTTTCTGCACAGTATTTCCCTGCGCGCCCGGGCCGGTGAAAGTGCGGAGCAGCTGGCAGAGATGGTTCGTGCCGGTCAGCTGGTATTGCAGTCTGCACTGACATCACCGGCGGTATAATATCCGCCGGTGAGTATTTTTCAGCGCAGTGAAACCTGACCCCGGATACAGTCTGTCACAGCACCGCCGACCCAAATCCCGTCCGCATCCTGCCGGACACTCAGCCAGCCGTCACGTTTCACGCTCTCCCCCTGACGAGCCAGATAATGCGGCGGTAACGTACCATTGCCGATAAGCCACTGCGCCAGTGCCGCGTTCAGGCTGCCGGTTACCGGGTCTTCCGCACCCCGGCGGTTAATAAATGCCCTTACCGCAAGTGTGGCTTCACTGCCCGCGGGATACCGGGCACACACGCCGATTTTATACAGTGCGTTATTCCCTGACTGACTGAGTACCGCATAATCCGGCGTAATTGCCAGCAGGCGGGCAACGGAATCCACCTCAACCCCAGTCCAGGCCGGGCCGTTATCAATATACTTTGCCTGTAAAATAGCATCACGGGGAATGTCGTATGCCGATGCAATCGTATTGCATTCATCTTCTGTCAGCATCCGTTCGTTAATCATCGGCGGTGCGGCAAAGGCGGTTCCCTGTTCAGACTGACGCAGCGTGATAAGCCCGGCGGCGCATTCCTGAATGATATCCCGTGTCTCACTGAAACCGGTATACTGCTTCCAGACATGGCAACTGCCCAGCGTCGGGTGTCCGGCAAACGGCAGCTCACCGTCCGGAGTGAAAATCCGGACACGGTAATCAGCCTGCGGATCCCGGGGTTTCAGCAGGAATGTGGTTTCACTGAGGTTTGTCCAGCGGGCAAAACGATGCATCTCTTCATCGGCCAGATCATCCGCATCAACCACCACCGCCAGCGCATTGCCGAGCAGTGGTACATCAGAAAACACATCAACCTGATAAAAGGAATGGGTTTTGTTGTTCACGGTAATTATCCTTTTGGTTTACTTTCAGTCAGTGCAGCGCTGCCTGTCCGGTGATCACGCAGGTCACATCCCCGGCAACCCATACCTGACCCGCTTCCTTAGTAACAAAGATTTTGCCGTCCCGGCTGATAACCTGTCCCTGTCCGGCCACATAGAGTTCCGGCAAAATACCTTCGCCGGTCAGCCACTGGGCAAGCGATGCATTCAGACTGCCGGTTACCGGATCTTCTTCCCCCAGAGAACAGCATAGTGCACGCACCTCCAGCTGAACCGGTCCGCTCTGGTCGTCATACAGTGCACACAGGCCGATATCATACCCATCCAGCAGGGAATAATCCGGTTTCGCCGCCAGCACCTTCGCAACAGAAGTCAGTTGCAGGCCAATCCATCCCGGCCCGTTATCCACCCATGCAGAGCGCACCACATCTTCATCACGCAGACCCAGTGCTTTCACTATATACGCCACCTGCTGCGGATCAGTATCCCCGCCGCGTAACAGTGCCGGGGCAGCAAATGCCAGCCGGTTATCCTGCTGACGGATAGTCACCATACCGACCCCGCACTCCTGAATGATATCGCGTTTATCATTAAACTGCTGTGTTTCGCGCCAGACATAACAGGTGCCCAGGGTCGGGTGTCCGGCAAACGGCAGTTCACCGTCCGGGGTGAAAATGCGGACCCGGTAATCGGCCTGCGGATCCTGCGGTTTGAGCAGGAATGTGGTTTCGCTGAGGTTTGTCCAGCGGGCAAAACGGAGCATTTCCTCATCCGTCATATCATCCGCATCAACCACCACCGCCAGCGCATTGCCCAGCAGTGGTACATCAGAAAAAACATCAACCTGGTAAAACTGATAAGTGCGGGTATTCAACGTTATTATCCTTTTTATGTGGTAACAGAGCAGAGCTGATGATTTTTATCACAGAAAACGATTATGATGAAATCATTAACCATTACTGTGATAAAGGAACGATAATGACGGCAAAAATGATCGATAAACTGGCACTGATCACGCTGAAAGACGGCAAAGTAGCCATGGTCCGCTCTCATAACAAAACCCTGTTCTACGCGCCGGGCGGCAAACGTGAAGCCGGTGAAACTGACGAACAGGCACTGTGCCGCGAAATTGACGAAGAACTGACGGTGACACTGACACCGGACACCATCACGTTTTACGGGGAATTCACCGGTCAGGCGGACGGTAAACAGGACGGCACACAGGTGCGTATCCGCTGCTATCAGGCGGAATTTACCGGCGTACTGCAACCGGCTGCGGAAATTGCGGAACTGGACTGGCTGGACAGCCGTGATCTGCCCCGCTGTTCTCTGGTCGCGGCACTGATTGTGAAAGACCTGGTGGCGCGGAAACTGATCAGCTGATGAAACTGACAAACTGATATCGTGCGGCTGCGCAATTTTGTACAAGACAAGATGTAACGCAGTGCGATAATGACCGGTTACCGTAAAGACAGCGCAGGACACACCATGCAGAGTGACGAACACGCCCGCGAACAGGCGGACTATTTTCATCTGGACGATTTTTATGGTCTGGGGATGATCTCTGCGCGTTATTATCAGCAAAAATTCAGCCGCCATACGCACGAAGGCTTTTGTATTGGTGTGATTGACGACGGTGTTCAGCAATTTTTTCGTACCGGCAGTAACCATTATGCCCCGACCGGCGATATCATTCTGGTGAATTCCGATGAAATCCACACCGGCTCCTCGGCTCTGGAAACCGGCTGGGCCTACCGCGCGATTTATCCGACACCAGAGATGCTGAACACGCTGATGCAGGATCTCAAATCAGCCGATCAGGGCTTTGTCCCCTGGTTTTCCCACGCAGTGGTGCATGACCCCGGCCTTGCCGCACAATTACGCCTGCTGTTTGATGTGTTGCTGAAGCCGGATAACCGGCTGCTGAAAGGCTCACTGTTACTCTCAACGCTGGCGTGGCTTATCACCCGTCACAATAAAAAAGGCTTTCGCCCGGCGGAGATCACCCCGGCCGGTCAGCGCCTGCAGCATATTGCTGAGATGATGAACAGCCATCCGGAAACCGATTATTCCCTGGATGAACTGGCTGCAATGGCGAATCTCAGCCCGTGGTATTTTCTGCGACAGTTCCGTCTGCGTTACGGCATGCCGCCCCACGCCTGGCTGATTCAGGCGCGTCTGCGCAAAGCGCGTCAGCTGTTGCAAAACGGCGGTCGCCCGGCGGATGTCTCTTTACAGTGCGGGTTTACCGATCAAAGCCACTTTACCCGCCATTTTAAACGGGCAATGGGTGTTTCTCCGGGCAAATTTATGCAGCGCCGCTGATATCGCTGAACAATTTTGTACAATCTTCCTGCTGCCGGGTCATGGCAGAGTATCCGGACTGTTTTACGCTGTACGGATGATAACAATGACAACAACCACAGATTTACCCGCCTCTCCGCTGAAAGATTTTTTTACCGGCGCACTGCATATGACCCCGCTCAACCTGGCCGTGGTGCCGTGGGCGATCCTTGCCGGATCGATGGCAGTGGACAGCGGCCTGACCTTTGCACAAAGTGTCGCGATGTCCGCCATGGTCTTTGCCGGTGCCGCTCAGTTGGTGACGCTCGGCCTGCTTAACAGCGGTGCCGGGGTGATCACCATTATTGTGTCCGTCTTTTTTATCACCTCACAACATCTGCTGTACGGGCTGACGCTGCGCCCGCATGTGCGTTCTTTTTCCCCGCTGCAACGGGCCGGTATCGGCTTTCTGCTGACGGATGAACTGTTTGCTGTCAGTGTCGCCGGGCGGCAGCGCCTGAGTTTTGCTTATCTGTTCGGTGCCGGACTGAGTTTTTATCTGGTCTGGGTGCTGGTCAGTATTCTCGGCATTGTGCTGGCCCACAGCATCAGCGACCTGAGTCAGCTCCGGCTCGACTTTTCGGTGGTGGCGACACTGCTGGCGATTGTGGTGCCGCTGATCAAATCAAAAAGTGCACTCGCAGGGGCCCTGTTCTCCTTTGTGGTCACGATTATGCTGACCCGCGCCGGAATTCAGGGCAGTGCGGTGATTGCCGGGGTCAGCGCTATGCTGCTGGCGGTTCTTCTGGGACGTAAATGGGGGGATGTAAAATGAGCTGGGGATTAATACTCGCACTGACACTGATGCTGTTTTCGCTGCGCTTTATTTTTCTGATCCCGGGATTACCGCTGCGGCTGCCGGTCTTTATTCAGCAGGCACTGACCTATTCCGCCCCCTGTCTGCTGGTGGCTATTTGCGCGCCGATTGTATTATTAGAGGAACAGCAGTTCCGTGATATCAGTGATAACCCGTATTTATGGGGTACGCTGTTCTGTATTATCGCCGCACGGCTGATTAAAAATACCCTGCTGACTGTGGTCCTGACGCTGGTATTTTTCTACACCCTGATTTATCTGTTCTGATTATTTAACTGTCCGCACCGGAAACCCGGTGCGGAACTCAGTAAACATTACGGCTTTTCGTGAATTTCTTTTGCCAGTACCGGTAAAATATCAATTGAACGTGGTCCGGGCACCAGTTCAGATAGATTGACTTTAATATAATTTCTGTTTTTCACCGCTTTTACGCCCTGCATTTCCGGCATGGCTTCAATAAACGCGACTTTCTGATCATAATCATCATCATTACGGAAGCCTTTATAAACAGGAATAATGATCACTTCCGGATCAGACATAATCACATCTTCCCAGTTGCCGACTGCCCAGGTTTTTCCGGTATTTTTGCCGGCAAAAATATTCTTAACGGAAATCAGTTTCAGCATCTCTGAGGTATAACCATCAAAGAAGGTATAGGGTTTGCCGTCCTGAGAATCAAAAATAAAGGCGGTTTTTTCCGGATACGCCTGAATCTGGCTGATAACGGTATTCAGTTTTTCTTTTTCTGCCGCCACGTATTTTTCAGCCGTCTCTTGCACACCGAAGATCTCACCAAATTTCAGCATGTCGTTAAAATAGGTATTCACATCGGCTTTTGGTGATGTCATGGATTCCGGCACATAAACGGCAACCCCTTCCGGCACAATTTTATTGGCTTCCAGTGCCAGTTTCGAGAATGAGTTTGCCCAGCCGGTGGCGAAATCGGGTTTGACGGACATAAAGACTTCATAAGACGGCCATTTTTCTGCCAGCACAGGAATTTTGTCATACTCTGCTTTCACCGGCGGATAAATCGGCTCTTCCAGAAAGGCAGTACCGACCATACGGTCCCCCAAATTCAGCGCCAGCAGCATTTCGGTGGTGATCTGACTGAGAGAAACAATACGCTGCGGGGATGTTTCCGGTTTAAAGTGATATTCATTGCCATCCAGCTTTGCACTGAATTCAACCGGGACATAAGCCTGTTCTGTTTTATTTTCCGCAGTGGCTGTTACGGAAAATAATGCGGAGATAACCAGAGTACTCAATAATAATTTTTTCATCATTCCCTCATCCGGATTATAAAAATATAGCGACACGGTCTTCGACCGGTAATACCGTAAATTCCACACCAAATACATCAAACAGACACTCCCGGGTTAATACGTCCGCCGGTGTACCCTGCGCATATATTTGTCCGTCATGCATCAGGATCAGATGCTGACAGTATTTTGCGGATAAATTAATATCGTGAATGGTCATAATCACCGTGGATTCTGATGCCGCCAGCGCTTTCATGACTTCCACTTTATAGCGGATATCCAGGTGGTTGGTCGGCTCATCCAGGATCATAATATCGGTTTCCTGGGAAAAGCATTTCGCCAGCATCACCCGTTGTTTTTCACCACCGGACAGTGCGTGATACGCTTTATTTTTCATTTTTTGCAAACCAAATAACGCCATGTAATTATCTGCAATCACAAAATCCCGGTCGCTGTAATCCACGTAATGTTTTTTATACGGCATCCGCCCCATCACCACGATCTCTTCAATGGTCAGTTTGCCTTCCACCTGGTCATTAAACTGCGTCAGTACCGAGATATTGCGGGCGAGTGATTTGACGGAGAACTGAGCCACATCCGTATTATCAACGAAAACGGTGCCCCGTGTTTTGATATCCCGGTAAATATGCCGTAATAAGGTTGTTTTACCGGAGCCGTTAGGCCCGACAATACCGATCACTCTTTTGCCGGAAAATGACAGATTAATGTCTTTCAGTATGCCGTTATAATTCAGGTCAGTAATATCAACAGTACTCATTGTTA
The DNA here is from genome assembly GCF_043105645.1 of Morganella sp. TYF_1. Classification (NCBI taxonomy): domain Bacteria; kingdom Pseudomonadati; phylum Pseudomonadota; class Gammaproteobacteria; order Enterobacterales; family Morganellaceae; genus Morganella; species Morganella sp. TYF_1. The sequence goes on from NZ_JBICLU010000026.1 coordinate 161,668, forward strand.
CCGGCTCCTGTTCGCTTTAATAATGATATAAACAAACAATGGTGCGCCTATCAGTGAGGTCAGAATACCAACCGGAATCTCCTCCGGTTTAAACCAGCTGCGGGAAATCGTATCAATAATCACCAGAAATGCACCGCCGACCAGGCAGGAATAGAGCGATAACTTAAAATGTTTCACGGAAATGGTATTACGGACAATATGCGGAATAATAAGTCCGATAAACGCAATCACACCAACGTTGGCCACAATAATAGACACCACAAAGGATGATAACATAATCACCGCCAGCTTAATGGCACCGACATTCACACCTAATTGTGCAGACGCATCCGCACCTAACAATAACGTATCAAGTACATTGCTGAATAACAGACAAAAAATTAATATTGCAATTAATGCCACCAGCGGCAGCGGGATATAAGACCATTTAATACCGGAGAAACTGCCCAGCATCCAGAACATCGCGCTTTTAACCTGACTTTCATTCTTGGACAGATAAATTATGGCGGTGGTGATAGCAGAAAACAGACTGGAAATACCGATACCAATCAGCACCAGATTGGTCATATTACTCTTTTTGAAATTAAATAAGACAATAATAGCGGTGGATATCAACCCGCCGGCAAATGCCCCGATATACACATTATAAGGCGACATAAAGGCAAATAATCCGAGTACAATGGCTGATACAGCCCCGGCGCTGGCACCGGAGGAAACCCCGAGAATATACGGGTCAGCCAGTTCATTGCGGGTTATCGTCTGCATCAGAATCCCCACCAGCGACAGAGATGCACCGGTAATCGCCACAAGGATAATCCGGGGCAGACGGATATTATAAATGATGGTTTCATACGGCAGCAGGTCATCACCGTTGATGCCCCCGGTAATAATTTTGATTACCGTATCCAGCTTCTGATGAAATTCCATATTGACACTGCCGTAAAACAACGAAAAAAACATGGCAGCAAGTAATACAGACAAGCAGATAAAAAATTGTGAAAAATGCCGGCCGTTCAGTTTCTTTTTACGCCGCACGGGTGCTTCTCTTACTGCTTCACTCATCACTGTTAACCTGTATTTCATCAGAACCGGGACTGTTAACAGATTGACGGAAATATTACATTATGATAACGAAATACCGCCATAATTTGCCTGTCAGCCTCTGTTTTCACTATTTTTCTGATTATAACGGAGAACACGGTGTGGTTATGTACTCCCCCAGAGTATATTCCGGAAAATAATCAGCAAATATCCATATTTAATGATCTGTATCTGATTAGCACAGAATAAAACGCCGGAATATTCCCGGTGTTTTATTTATCTGAATAGCACGACTTTGCCGCATCAACATTATTCTGCCGGATAACTTAAAATACATAAATGGTATTCATCTGTCCGCGTACAGCTGAAGTGGTTCTCTGAAATTTTAAAAAACCGGCTCTTTTCTCATCCCGTTCCGCATATTACAGTACAGAAAAGCAAAAAAGCGCGGAGAGAGAACAAATGAGTCAGATAAATGCATTCGGACAAACTGTCGGTGATATCGTTCCGGACTGGACTGCCCGCCCTTACCCTGCCCGTATCAGCGCGGAAGGTCGTCACTGCCGGATCGATCCGCTGAGCCCGGCCCATGCGGATGACCTGTACCGGGCATTTTCACTCGCCCCTGACGGGCGTTTCTGGACCTGGCTGCCGGATGAGCCCCCGGCTGATCTGAATGAATACCGCGCCCGCACCGAAAAAAATGCACAATCGTCGGATCCGCTGTTTTTCACGATTACGGATAAACACACCGGCAAAGCCGTTGGTCTGTTTTCCCTGATGCGGACCGATGAGAAAAACGGCGTCACCGAAGTCGGTCACGTGCATTTTTCCCCGTTGCTCAGCGGTACGGTGATGTCAACAGAAGCCCACTGGCTGCTGATGAAATATGTATTTGATACCCTCGGTTACCGCCGCTATGAATGGAAGTGTGACAGCCTCAATACACCGTCCCGCAATGCGGCACTGCGTCTGGGTTTTCAGTATGAAGGCTGCTTCCGTCAGGCGCGGGTGGTCAAAGGCCGCACCCGTGACACCGAATGGTTCTCCATTATTGACCATGAATGGCCGGTAGTTAACCGCGCCCTGCAACAGTGGCTGTCAGCGGATAATTTCACTCCGGACGGCAAACAGATCTGCGCCCTGGCATCTCTGCGTGATGCCGTATGAAAATGATTGATATCGGCCGTGTCGCAGAGCTGAGCGGCCTGACAACCGCCACTATCCGCTATTATGAAAGCAAAGGTCTGATCACGCCTGCCGGGCGCAAGGGCCTGACCCGTATTTATGATGAAGAGGTGCTGACCCGGCTGTCCCTGATCATTCTCGCCAAACAGGGGCATTTTTCACTGGATGAAATCGCGGTAATGCTCAGCGAACTGCCGTCGAAAGGAATTGAACGGACGGCAATTCAGGCAAAAATCACCGAAATTGACCAGAAAATCCGCGAGCTGCAAAATCTGAAACAAGGATTGCTGCATATTGAGCAATGCCCGGCAGAAAACCATCTGGCGTGCCCGAAGTTCCGCAAAATCCTGAGTGTCAGTCTGAAAAAAAACAGAAGCAAAGCGGTGAAAAATCCCGCTTGACTTAAAGTTAACTTGAAGTTGTATCATCCGGCATACTGATTTCCGCCTGATGTCATTATTCACTTTTTCTGTTGAATAATAAGGAATTATTATGCCGCGTTCTGTTTACTGGCTTTCCGCCGCCTTAGCCTTATTTACCACCGGGAATGCCCTGGTACTTTCCGTTGCCGTCCTTATCGGGTCACAACTGGCGGAGGATCCGGCACATGCCACGATCCCGCTGCTGGCACAATATATCGGCCTGATTTCCGCCTCGGTACCGATGGCTCACTTTATGATGCGCTTCGGTCGCCGCGCCGGGTTTATTCTCGGTAATATCGGCGGGCTGACCGGTGCATTACTGGCAATCGCCGGTATTTATACACACAACATGCTGCTGTTCTCTGCGGGAACGTTCTTTACCGGTATTGCCATCGGTACCGCCCAGCAATACCGCTTTGCCGCACTGGAGGAAGCCCCTGCCGCGCTGCGGGCAAAAGCTATCGGTGTGGTGATGAGCGGCGGGATTATCGCCGTGCTGATCGGGCCGTCACTGGCGATGTCCACCCGGACACTGGTGGCGGCTTATCCGTTTCTCGGTACTTTCGGGGCACTGACAGCTCTCTATCTGATGGCTTTTGTGCTGCTGACATTCTTACCGCTGAAAGCACAGCTTCCCGCTCAGGTCAGTGATACTGCGGCAAACCGGCCATACCGGCAGTTATATTCCCAACCGTTGCTTATTCTGATCGCCGTAGTCAGTGCCGCCGGATATGCGCTGGTGGTATATATGGTCGGCGCATTCCCGCTGGCGATGAAAGCGCAGGGATTTGAATTCCCGGCAATCGCCTTTGTATTTCAGTGTCATATCCTGGGAATGTTTGCCCCCTCTTTCTTTACCGGGCAGTTAATCAGCCGGGTCGGGGTAAAATGCTTTGTCTGGCTGGGGGTGATTTGCCTGTTAATCAGCAATGCAGTCAGCCTGACCGGCAGCAGTTACGCGCATTTTCTCATTGCGATGACCTCGCTGGGGCTGGCATGGAATTTTATTCTGATCAGCACCACACACCTGCTCCCGCGCACTTATACCGGTAATGAGCGGGCAAAAATCCAGGGTGCAACTGACTTTTTGATCTTCAGTTTCGGAGCACTCGGCAGCCTGCTGGCCGGGTTCGCCTTCTATTATGCGGGCTGGTATTCCGTGAATGTCGCCGGGCTGGCAACCGGCATTGTGATTCTGGTGGTGATGTTTTTACTGCGCCACAGTATGAATGCATCCCCGGCAGAAAATACCGTCTGATAGCAGATCCGCCGCTGTTATAAAAAACAGCGGCGGATAGTCTTACTTCACCGGTGAGGTTTCATACTCCAGACCGTCACGGTTTCCTTTCGGACGATTGCTGTAGCCACTGCCGGAGAAATAAAACAGGCGGTTATGCCATTTATCAAATAACACGGTTTCCCCGTATGCTTTCGTGAGTGCCGCTGCGGTATTCCAGTTCTGCCCGCCATCATCAGATACCCGGGCGTCTGAATGTAACTCAGCTATCAGTAAATCAGTGCCGGCATACAAACCGGAAATATAACTGCCGCCGGTTTCCAGTACCGGTGAATAATCGCCGTTACAGTTCAGATGATTCACACTCTGACGCCTGCGCGCTTTTTCTGTCAGTGTGAAATAAAATTCACCGCCGGTTGTACTGTCCAGTACCCCTATCTCCCCCGGGATAAGCAGATCAGACTCCGTTTTCAGTGTCCGGGTATTAAAGCAGACCAGGGCAACATTTTCCGGGTCGTTTCTTTCATCCGCCATCCATGCCGTGACCTGTCCGTTACCGTTATAGTGCCAGTAAATGCTTTTCAGGCTGACATACCGGTGCCCGTAACGATCAGTGGTTCTTTTTTTGCGGTGATCCATACTGAATAACAAACGCCAGTTTTGTCCGTAATCACGCGTCTGATACAGTGTGTTGTTCTGAACCATCAGTCCGCTGCCCGGTGCGGTAACGGCGATAATCTTTGCATCACCCGCGACTTCCGGCATCTGCCACTGCGATAACCAGCGCCAGTTCTGACCACCGTCCCCGGAATAGAAAACATACTTTTTATACGATCCGTAATCCTGAAACAGGATCAGGCACTGACCCTGCTTATCACAGGCCTGGCTTTCGGCCTGCCCCATAAACATGGCGCTGACGCGTAAATCCCCGTCCTGCTCCGTCATTATGTAGGTTACCGGCACCAGTGGCCTGCTGCCGTAGACTTCACTGCGTCTCAGTTCATAGGTCTGTTTTTCCAGATAATCGCTGATCACGTTTTTATCCGGAGAAATCGTCAGATTCAGTAGTGGTATATCCGTATCCTTTGCCGGGTCAAAACCCACATTTTTACTGTGGCGGCACGTGCGGGTTTCCCGGTCGCAGCTCTCCAAATCGACCCGTATGGCATCTCTGACACCGGTTATCATCACCCCGTTCTGAAAAGCGCTGATGACCAGTGAGGATAATTTTACGGTTTGTTTTTCCGGCTGATAACTGCGGGTGCGTTTTCTGTCCGGTGCGGAAAAAAACGAATCTGAAAACGTCAGCATCAGTGACGTTATGAATATCACAGCCAGCAGGGTAATCCGGGTGCGTCCGTCGGCAAACATCAGTTAATTTCCTGTACAACAGTATTTTTGCCGTTCCGGATCCTGAGTTGTATCAGCATCTGCCTGACAAAGACAAAACGGGCTGCACCTGCTGATTTTTTCCTCACCAGCAGCGTCACCATTTCCACCAGCAGCAGTATGCCGCTGATCACCATAAGAAACATCAGTGCCATACCGCCCAGCGATTTTGCCGCATGCAGCCAGTCCCATTTATCCGGCATGCCCTTTATACTCCACAAATCATGGCATATAAAAATCATCACCATCAGCATCATCACCAGAAAAATGCCGGTGAACACTTTATACATCATTTTCACTTGCTGCGAGGATACCGCCATACCGTCCGGCTTCAGGTAAGCACTGTGATCCCGTTCATTGTAGAGACCGGTAATCACGCCTTTCTGCTGATTGACGATCAGGTTTACAGCGTCCTCCCCGGCAATGAAAAACGGATGGCTGCGAAAAAACAGCGGATTGATGTCCTCTGTCATTGAGCTGTAGTAATTACGCAGTGTAAAAGGGATACCATTACACAAAAAATAATACTCAATATAATCACGCCGTGATTTACCACTGCCGGTAAAATCACGGACAGAGCGGAGGTCGGTAACCGATCCCTGCACACCGGTCAGTGTCAGTTTTTCCGCATAACGGTAGTCTTCAGGACGGACTGAATCCAGTTCATTGAAACGTCCGTCATCCCCTTGCCGCCGGTGCCGCGTGCCTTCCTCTGTACCGGGCAGCAGATATTCAGCCTGAGAACAAATAGCGGTGTTCCCCGCTTTCACCTGTGCCAGCCCGTTCAGAAGATGCTTCATGGTTCTGCTGTTCGCCACCAGCAATGCCTGAACTGACGATGCCAGCATCCACAATCCGCCGCCGAAGACAAGCATCAGCACCAGTCCGGCAATCACATTCGTCAGTTGCGTGAAGAACAGCCAGGAAGAAAAAATAACCATTACCAGGGCAAGCGCCAGTTTTTTCAGGTTACGCACATTACCGGTTCCGGTTACCGGTTCCAGATCGCCGCGTTCCGGCGATACCAGCCAGTGCAGCCAGTAACTGCCGTCAGCCAGCGGACGGGCACCGATAAAGACCCGGTCACCGTCGCGGAGTTTTTTCAGCACCGTTTTGTCACTGAACTGAGAGACAAATGTATAAAACACCTTATCACCCGCCAGTATCCGGCGGTAATTATGTTCCGGTTTCGCGTTGTTATCCTGCCGGATAAAAGGCAGATCAAAAAAACAGACTTTTTTCATAAACAGACAATACACCCGGTAATAACAGAAAAATTAACCTGAGTTTATCTTTTTCACGTATGCCAGGGAACCTTACCGGTCTCGCTTCATCAGAACAGCATCGTTTTTAAGGTATTTCTCAGTGTTTCAGGTTAGTGTCGGAGTGAAACCGCTAAGGAGAAACGATGTCTGAATTCCGTCATGCAAAAAATAATGTTTATGATGATCCTGTTTTCTTTGAAAACTATCGCCTTCTGCGTCAGAACGATACCGGTCTGAATGGTATTCTGGAAGTACCTGCGCTGCGCGCGTTACTTCCCTGTCTGAAGCATAAACAGGTGCTTGACCTTGGCAGTGGCTTCGGCGATTTTGCCCGTTATGCGCCGTTTTTATTGCTCAGCGCCCGCAGACCCGGCGCGAGGACAGATAATTAATGACCACACAATATGATGACCCGCTTTACCGTGACCCTGAGCTGGCGCAGTTTTATGATATGGATAATGAATGGCGGGCCGATTTTGATATGTATCTCACCCGGGCGGTCACTTCCGGACGGATTTTGGATCTGGGCTGCGGTACCGGCACGCTGATGGTCGCTATTGCGGAAAAATACCCGGATAAAATTCTGACCGGAGCAGACCCGGCCGCTGCCATGCTGGCTATCGCACAGGAAAAAACCAGCCGCGTCAGCTGGGTGCAGGCATCCGCAGAAACCCTTGATACCGAAATGACTTATGATCTGATTATCTTATCCGGTCATGCATTCCAGGTTTTTCTGTCCCGTGAACAGCGTATTGCCGCTTTGCAGAATATACAGCGCCATTTAAGCCCGGACGGCATTGTGCTGTTTGACAGCCGCAATCCGGCTGCTGAGGAGTGGCGGGAATGGACGCCGGAACGGAGCCGGGAAGTGCAGCGCAGTGATAAATTCGGTGACGTGATATCCTGGAATGATGTATCAGAGCACAACGGTGTTGTCCGTTATCAGACCTTTTATCAGATCGGGGAAAATGGCCGGACTTACCGCGCTGAATCAGATATTGCGTTCCCTTCCGCTGCGGAAATCACGGAAGCTGTGACATTCAGCGGGCTGATGGTTCGTCATATTTACGGCGACCACCAGTCCGGCCCGTTCAGGCCGGATTCACGGGAAATGGTATTTGAACTGAGTCACCCGCAGTGCAATCAGGCGTGTGCGGCCTGATCCCGCTGACGGTACCAGGTATTTTTCACCATATAGTCAAAATACCGTTCTGTACTGATGTGAACAAACTGCAGCGGTGACGGCAGCGAGCCAAATAGCGGCGTGCCGCCACCCAGCAATACCGGTACCGTGGTGATCACCATTTCGTCAATCAGATCGGCGGCCAGGCACTGCTGTGCTGCCGTTCCGCCGTCAATATACAGGTTGTGATACCCGGCGCGGTGAATATCCGCCAGCACAGCACCAATCTCCCCCTGCACCGGATATACTGCGTTACCCGCCAGTTTTTCCGGTAATTCCGTCATTGTGCGGGACAGCACAAAAACCGGTTTGTGATACGGCCACTCCCCGTCAAACGCACAGACCGTCTCAAAGGTTTTCCGCCCCATCACCACAGCATCAATCCGCTGCATAAAAGCAGCAAATCCCATATCGTCCTGCTCCGGGTTTGGCACGGCAAAGAGCCAATCCAGTTTGTCCTGTGCATCGGCAATATAGCCGTCCAGGCTGGTGGCAATATAAATACTATGACGCATAGCTGATTCCTTAATGACGGATTAACAGGTGAGTGCATTATTGTGCTTTATACTAATTCTACACTGTAGAATATGTTTACACAGCTTAGCGGGCTGATATGGTTTACGTCAACCGGCAAAGACAAAACATGATTAAAAAATCATTAAAAGCAGGCAAAAATATGATCGGACAAACAAGCGCAGAAAAACCAACGGTACTGATCACCGGAGCAACCGGTCAGGTGGGAACACTGTTAATACAGTGTCTGCGCGAACGCGGAAATATGAATATTATTCTGGCTGCCCGTGACCCGCAAAAGCTTGCCGACAGCGGCCTGCCGGTGCGTTATTTCGATTATGATGATCCGGCATCACTGTTACCGGCGCTGCACGGTGTCGATACGGTTTTTATGATGACCGGCTATACCCTCGCCATGCTGGTACAGAGCAAAGTCTTTATTGATGAGGCGCGTAAATCCGGTGTCCGCCATATTGTTCATCTCGGCGCCTGCGGCGACGATAATACCCGTGTCGCGCACTGGGCGTGGCATCAGCTGATTGAACGCTATATTGAGTGGGCAGGATTTGATTACACACATCTGCGCCCGGAATCCTATATGCAGAATCTGCTCGGCTATCAGGGAGATAATCAGCATCCGGCGGGAGTACTGCGTGATTATTTCGGTGATGCCACACTGAGTTGGGTGTCCTGTGGGGATGTCACGGAAGTCGCAGCAGCTTGTTTATCTTCTCCCGCAGAACACCGTAACCGGGTGTACCGACTGGGCTATGATGCGAAAAATTATCACGAAATTGCAGCGATCATCCGCGAAATCACCGGTATTGATTACCGGTATGAGGCATTATCACCGGAGGTATTCCGTGAGTTTGCGCAAAAACAGGGGATGGATCCGGCGTATATGAAAAGTATTTATGATCATTATATCGCCTTCAGTGAATTCCGGATCCCGGGTGCGGGAACCACTTTTGATAATTTCACGGCAATCACCGGAAAAAAACCGATGTCCGTGACCGATTTTATCCGCAAATACCGCCACCATTTCCGCTGACAGAGACAACCTATGACATCATCCCGACTACCGCCCTGCGGACGCCCCGCCCACCGGGGCAGCAAACTGACAGCGGAAAATATTCTGTCCGAAGCCGGAAAACTGTTACAGGAACAGGGAAAAGTACCGTCGATCCGTGCGCTTGCTGCACAATTGCAGGTTGATCCGATGGCGATTTATTATTACTTCCGCAATAAACAGGCATTGCTGGAAGCCCTCGCCACTGCCCTGGTGGATGAAATTTATCAGCCGTTGGCGCAGGCTCCGGTACAGCAGGAACTTCAGCGGCTGGCAGAAAGTTATTTGCATCTGCTCTATATTTACAGTGATCTGCTGGATATTCTGTTATCACTGAACAGTGACGGCCCGTCCGGCTGTTTTCGTCAGCGCTATCTGCGCATTATTGCCCCCTGCGGGCTGAGTGAAACACGACAGACAGCTATTTTACATCTGCTCGCAGATGCCCTGCACGGCCATGCAGTGGCGATCCGCCGGACAGATTACACCTTTGAACAGAGCCGGGCGCTGTTTCAACCGGTACTGGCATTAATTGCTGAACTTATTGAACACCCCGGAGCATCATTATCATGAATATCCGCCTTGTGACCGACCTGTCCGGTGATTTACCGCTGCTGGAAAGCATTGCTCAGGTTTTACATCAGGAATGGCAGGAACTGCCGCAATGGCAGACACCGGAAATTATCCTGGCGCGTCTGATAAAACGGATGAACGGTGATAACGGCGAAATGCTGTTTGTCGCCACCGATAAAAACGGCGCACTGTCGGGAACAGCCAGTCTTATCTGGCGGGAACTGAAAACCTGCCGCATGGCAAATGCGGACTGGTGGGCGGGAGAAATTTACACGCTGCCCGCTGCCCGCGGACAAGGTCTCGGCAGCGCACTGACACAGACGGTCTTTGCCGCCGCCGAAGAGCGATGCCTGGCAGCACTGAATCTCTACACGCCGGATAAACAGGCTATGTATGCACGGATGGGCTGGCAGGCTGTGTATGACGATGTGATCAATGACGAGCTGGTCACGGTGATGCAACGGACTGTCAGCGAAGCGTAATTCAGGGCTTCAGTGCCTTTCTCAGTAACACACACAGCCCGCTGAGAAATGCTTCGCGGCTGAATTCCGGCTCCATCAGTTCACGCCCCAGCGTCCCGTCCGCCATGACCAGCAGCCAGGATGCGGTTTGTGACGCATTCAGTTGCGGATCAATCTCTCCGGTGGTGATCCCGCGTTTGAGCACATCACAGAATTTTGCGTGCAACCGCTGCTCATTCGCAATAAATGCCGTATTCAGCGCCGGATTACGGCTCGCCTCCGTGATAATTTCCAGACTGAGGCGGGTATAGCCCGGTTCGCTATATAACATAATCAGCGCGGTTATCATTTTTTCAATGATATCCGCCGCACACCCCGGCTCATCACCCATACTCAGAATCGCCTTGTGATCATCCTCGTCCAGTTCCGCAATCGCTTCAATGATGGCGTATTTAGTCGGATAGTAATGAAACAGATTCCCGGGGCTCATCGCGGCGGCTTTACAAATCTCTGCCGTCGAGGTGGAATGAAAACCTTTTTCGATAAAACAATGCATTGCAGCGTCAAGGATCTGACGGCGTTTACGCTGCTGCTTTTCCGTTAATTTTTCCATAAGGAAGTCTCCCCGGAAAACCGGATAATAGAAATTAGACTGATTACTCTATCTATTATAATACCACATTTTCTGTATTGATGATTATGACAAACATAATAAAAAACAGTACCTCTGCTGCTGATAACGGCAATTTGATCACTGAACACCTGGATGAAGCCGGGCTTGAATCCGCCACGCGCCTGTTTTATCAGGCATTTTCATCCAAATTCAAAACAATCCGCAACATGCCGGACGCACAGCGTCAGGCCGTGCTGGCGATGTTCTGGCAACGCGGGCTCAGTGATCCGTACGACCGCCACTTTCAGGTAAAACGTAACGGTAAACTGGTTGCCGTGTACGGCCTGACTTACGGGGTAAAACGCCCGCCACAGAATGCCCCGGCACCGGTTTCTTCTCTGGCGATCCTGTGCAAAGCGGGTTTTATCCCTTTCCTGAAAATCCGCCGGATTTTTCAGATGTTTGTCCATATTCCGGCAGCGGACACGGCTTATCTGTCCTATCTGTGTGTGGATGAATCACTGCGTGGCACCGGGATCGGCAATCAGATTCTCGATGAGATCACCGCACAATTACGGGCGGACCCGGCCATTAACCGGTTATCACTGTATGTTTCTGACTTAAATACAAAAGCCAGAGAGTTGTATCTGCGCCGTGGTTTTCAGGACGTGAAATACGAAACCTCGCACACCACAAAACGCTATATGGATATTTACGGCTGGTATTACATGGCGTTACCTGTGATGTAATAATTTACCACACACCGCCACCTGAATGGCGTTCGGCGCGGACACGGACATGGGCCGTCAGCGGACAGAGCAAATGTTATCGCACTATTTCGGGCTGAAAACCATTATCCGGCTGAATGGTATCCGTAATCATGATATTACTGATGCACATATTGATTTTTTATGCACGGTGCATAATTCCTTTAATACAGACGGACGGACACATGACACAAATTAACTGGCAGACAGCCGCCCTGCGCGATCTCCCCCCGCAGACACTCTACCGCCTGCTGGCGCTGCGCAGTGCGGTATTTGTGGTTGAACAGACCTGCTGTTATCTCGACCCGGACGGCGCCGATCTCACTGCACTGCACGTTTGGGCGGAACAGGACGGTGAAATTATGGCCTGCTGCCGTATTCTGCCGCCGGAAAACAGCACGGCACCGGCAGCTATCGGCCGGGTGGTGATCAATCCGCAATTCCGCGGAAAAAAACTGGGCTATCCGCTGATGGATGCCGCCGTTCAGGCGGTATACCGGCATTTCGGGACACGGCAAATTAATATCAGTGCCCAGGCGCACCTTACCGCGTTCTATAAAAAATGCGGCTTTACCGTCTGTTCTGAGGTTTATGATGAAGACGGTATTCCGCATTGTGATATGTTCCGCCCCGCTGCCGATTAATCCCGATCTGTCATCAGCCGGTAAAATGCGGATTCCGCTAACCGCTGATGGTCCGCCTCACAGCCCTCCCGCCCGCTGATAATTTCATTACGGTAGCTGGTAAATTGCCAGTGTGGCGGACGGATATCTGATAAAGGGTATTCTCCCGGCACAATTCCCCCCTCTGTCAGACGGTATTCAAGCCCGGTGATAAACCTGCGGATTTCACTGAGCAGCTCTGCGCTATAAGGATGTTCACCCGCAACAGGACGAACATATAACGTTATCTGGGCTCCGCGTTTGACTCTGCTGTCAGGCTCTGCCTGTGAAATATCCGTTATTTTCCATTTGTCACAGGGATTATTATCTGAAAACAGCGCTCCTGACAGCATAGTAACCGCTTGTGTAATCTGTGATTCATGCACACTCAAATGAAATTTATCACCTTCAAACCCACCAGCGCAGTGAGGTTTCTCTCTGCGGGCGCGGATGAATACATCACCACAATCATTAGATAAATGAAATCCGTTATGTCGGGAGGAATAACCACATTGTTGAAGCATCGGATAATCCGGCGCATTCTCTGCCTCTTTTATAAATGAAACCGGCATCTGTTTCATCTGTATCAATAAGGCATCAATATGCTGTTTCAAATAATTATCTGTCGGCAAGTGTGTTTTTTTATCATCTTTCTCCGGCTGGTTAAGCAGTGAAAAATCCAGTTTTAATCCGGTTCGCTTTAATGGCATGGTATCGTCCCTGTTATACAAAAGACGTTTTTATCATGATGCCACAGAGAAAAACGCCAAAAAATGACCTTTTACTCCGGAAGATTAAGGCAAATTAATCTCCGCCGTTGTCTGTTATTCGCGGGAAATGGTATGATATCCCCATCCATCAATTCAAAAAATAAATAAGGAGGCTAATTATGGTGTTAAGTTATGTGATTGAATTCTCACATTTCTTTGGTAATCGTCAGAACTCAGGCTTTTCTGTTAACGCTGTGCGTTAATCCTGCCTGAGTGAAGCTTTACTTAATTTAACATCCTTCCTCAGCTTACAGGGTTATCGCGTTTTATGACCCATGGCATTGTTATGCCTGAAATTTGAGTAAGCTATGAGCACATTATTATCAACCCGTAATCTGTCATTCCATCCCGGCCACGCGCCACTGTTAACCGATATTTCTGTCGCCCTGAATCAGGGAGAAAAGATAGGCCTGATCGGGCATAACGGCTGCGGAAAAAGTACCCTGATGAAACTGTTGTCCGGTCAGCTGACGCCGGATGAGGGAACAATTACCCCGGCAAACCGCGTCGTTATGGCGTATATCGAGCAGCATCTGCCGGAATCCCTGAATACCCTGTCACTGGCGGATGCCGTGCTGGAGAAATTACCGGCGGAACAGCATCTGTCCGAAATGTGGCGGGCAGAAATGCTGCTGACAGAGATGGGGTTTGACCCGGTACAATGGCAATTGCCGGTCACCGCCCTGAGCGGCGGTCAGCATACCCGGCTGTTACTGGCGCGGGCGCTGATCAGCCAGCCGGATTTATTATTGCTGGATGAACCGAGCAACCATCTGGATCTGCCGACCATTTTGTGGCTCGAGCAATTCCTGAAAAACTGGCGCGGCAGCTTTATCCTGGTGTCTCACGATAACGCCCTGCTGGATCACGTCACCAACTGCACCTGGGTGCTGCGGGACGGTAACGTTTCGGTGTTCCGTCTGCCCTGCACACAGGCACGGGAAGTGCTGGCGCAACAGGATGAAAGTGATGAGCACCGCCACAATGCGCAGCAGAAAGAGATCGACCGTATTGCAGTAAGTGCCAAACGGCTGGCGATATGGGGAAAAGTGTATGATAACGAAGCCCTTTCCCGCAAAGCCAAACAGATGGAAAAACAGATAGACCGGTTGCAGGATGACCAGGTTGAGCTGGCGATCGGCAGTCAGTGGCAACTGAAACTGACCGGGGATGCCCTGCGGGCAGACCGGCTGTGTGCCTTTAATCAGTTATCTGTCGTTCCGGCAGAAAATTGTCCGCCGCTGTATGTGACAGACAATGTATCGGTGAAATCCGGTGACCGCATTGCGGTGATGGGCGCAAACGGCACCGGGAAATCCTCACTGCTGCGGATGATCTGGTCGCAGTCTCAGAAACCGGAAGTCACACTGCCGGACAGCCCGCTGGTACTGCATCCCCGTGTACATTTGGGGTATTACGATCAGAAACTGGCGCAACTGCATGACAGTGATTCGCTGATGGATGCACTGAAGCCATTCGCGTCACTGATTGATGAGCAACGGAAAATGGCACTGATCAGCGCCGGTTTCCCGTATCTGCGTCATCAGCAGACGGTGTCTGCGCTGAGCGGCGGAGAACGGGCACGGTTGTTGTTTGTCGGACTGAGTCTGGCCAATTATTCCCTGCTGATGCTGGATGAGCCGACCAACCACCTGGATATGGACGGAAAACGGGCGCTGGCAGAGGAAATCAGCCGGTTTGAAGGTGGTCTGATTCTGGTCAGTCACGACCGGGAACTGATCGAAAAAAGCTGTAACCGCTTCTGGTATATCGATGGTAACCGGCTGACGGAATACCACGATTTGGATCAGGTCTATGATGCTATCCGCGCCCTGAATACCGATTCCGTCAACAGCACATTACCGGCAGATCCTGAGCCGTCAGTCCCTGTCTGTGATGAAGAAGATTCACTGGCGGCGCTGATTTCACTGGAGGAAAAACTGGCGGCAGATTTACAGCGTAAACCTGCACATCAGAAACCGGCTCTGCAACAGCAGTGGCGCGAACAGATTGTGCAACTACGGGATGAACTGGGGCTGTAATACATCACAATAAACTCAGGCCGTTACGTTTTTTGTAACGGCCTTTTTTGATTTATTTTTTCAGCCCGCCCGCGTCCAGCCACCCTTCTGTAACCTTGCCGGTGACCGGATGAATATAACGGCCATGAACAAATCCCTGATATGGCTGAGGGCGATCCACCCAGATCACATCATCTTTCACCACAAAATCCGCAACGTCTGTAATACATCCCTTATCAGGCGCATCAAAAAAACGCAGGCGATTTTGTGTCACGCTGTATTTATATGAGGAAGGCTTACTGTTTTTCAGGCCAGCCTGATACTGTTTATCCGCGTTTTCGGTTGCTGCATCGCACAGAACATCCTGTGAGGCCAGCCGGTTAACATTAATCCAGCCTTGTGCATTGCCGTACGCCACCAGCAGCCAGCCCTCTTTTTCCCCTTTCACCGGTTCGGTGGCCCGTAATCCGACCACCTGAAGCACATCCCCCGGCACCACAAAGGCATTATCATTGCGGCACTGTTCTGCCGGTGCTGCATAAAAATAAGCCCGCCCTTTGCCGGTGACCCGCCACGCCGGCGACATGGCAATAAAGGGTTCTAACCGGATCGTACTGAGGATCTGCTGACACGTTTTCTCTTTTTTCAGGCAGGATTGCAGCCGCTCACCCTGTACCGCACTGAACGTCAGCGGGACGGGATGCTCCACATCCGCCCCTGTCGCCGTCAGGGTATTGTCTTTGATATTGTACGTCACCCAGCCCAATTGCCCGGCACCCGGTGACGCCGGCGAAGGCATTTGCCCTGTATCAGAGAGCTGAATGGCCAGCTCATTAATATCCCGGTTTTCAACATAAATCCCCAGCCTGTCGGCAGTGACCTTTTCCGCACGGACAAGCGAGTGATTACTGCCCGCAATCAGCTTTATCAGTTCCCGGTCACAGTCAAACAGCGGGCCGGAAGCTGCTGCCGCAACGGTTCCGTCATCGTCTGCGGTGACTTCAGCCGTTGCAGGTGCAGCAGCGGCGATCACCGGCAGGGCGGCAAAAAATAAACTGTTCCGTAATGCTGTTATGCGAAAACGCATCCGTATTCCTTAACTTAACAAGTTTCCTGCTGCAATGCCTCGCGCTGCAACAGACGTTTTTTCCGTTCGATCCCCCAGCGGTAACCCGCCAGCTCCCCGCCGGTTCTCACCACCCGGTGGCACGGGATAGCGACTGCCAGACAGTTAGCTGCACAGGCACCGGCCACCGCTCTGACCGCTTTTGGTGAGCCGATTCGCTCCGCAATTTCTCGGTAACTGACAGTGGTACCGGCGGGGATGGACTGCAATGCCTGCCAGACCCGGCGCTGAAATGCCGTTCCCCGGATATCCAGCGGCAGATCAAGTCCGGAGGACGGTGCCTCCACAAACCCGATAACCCGGGAAACCACCTGTTCAAACTGCGTGTCGCCGCCGACCAGTTCCGCATTGGGAAACTGATCCTGCAAATCCCGTAACAGCGCTTCCGCATCATCCCCCAGCAGGATGGCACAAATGCCTTTTTCACTCTGTGCTACCAGGATATCCCCCAGCGCACATATCGCCAGGGCAAAGAAAATCCGCGCCCCTTTGCCGCCTGCCCGCCAGCTTTTCGGGGTCATGCCAAGCAGTGTATCCGACGATTCATAAAACCGGCTGCCGGAACTAAAGCCGGATTCGGCGATTGCGCCGGTGATTGTCGTCTGTTTTGTCAGTTGTTCCCGCAGTTTATCCCCGCGATAGGCTTTTGCCCATGCCGCTGGTGTCAGCCCGGTATGTGATCGGAAAAGACGGTGAAAATGAAACTGACTCACGCCGCACAGTGCAGCCAGCGCTGCCAGAGATGGCAGCGGTTCGCCGTTATCGATCCGCGTTTCCAGTTCACGGCAGGCCAGCACCACCTGTTCCGCATGGCGCTGCGTCATAGCCTCACCGCTGCGCTGACGGCGTTTTCCGGCGCGGTAGCCGTGAGCCTCCGCCGCTTCCGGTGTGGCAAAAAATTCGGTATTTTCCCGTTTCGGTAACCGCACAACAGTAGACGGAAATCCCCATGTCTGTGTGGTTTTCACCGCATACACAAACAGCGTATCGGCTGTTTTATCCCGGGCAACCAATGCCGCCCAGCACGCATCGTCTGAAAGTATTGTCTGTTTTGTCATCCTGTTTCTCCGTTACCGCGCGCAGCGGAAGGTCAGATTAAACCGCCGGGCACCCGCAAGCGGATGCACCCCGGCCCTTACCGGACGGACAGCATGGTAATTCAGACGGGAACGACCACCCCACACCAGTACATCTCCGTGTTCAAGCGCAAAGGTTTTCAGGGGATGATGCCGTTCACTGCCGCCGAACTGAAACTGCACCGGCAAACCGAGTGAAAATGACACAATCGGCTGACGGCGATCCGGTTCATCCCTGTCCTGATGCAGTGACATACCGGCGCCCGGCGCATAACAGTTAATCAGACAGCTGTCCGGCGAAAATCCGTGAAACCCGGCACGCGCCGCCGCCAGCTGCGACAGTGACAAAAATATGTCCGGCAGCGGCGGCCACGGATTGCCGGTCAGCGGATCGGCCGGGGAGTAGCGGTAACCTTTGGCATCAGAAACCCAGCCGTATGTACCGCAGCTGCTCATGGCTGCGGACATCCGGTATCCGCCGGGCGTCTGCATATGGCGGAACGGTGAAACGGCGGTCAGGCGGCGGATTTCCGCCAGCAGCATCTCGTCCTCATCACTGAGAAAACCTTTCAGCAGATACGCATCGGGAGCCACGGCAAGCGGTTCATCGTGAGCAAAGAGATCTGACATAACGCCTCCGTTCTGTTTCCTGTGTCTTTCCGGTGATGACAGTATTGCAGGCCGGATACAGACAAACACTCCGGCTCTTGCTTTTCAATTCTGAGGCACAGTATAAGGCGGCGGACAGTCAGGATGAAGTATTCTGTTCCTGTTTCAGACGACGCCATAAGGTGGTACGGCTGATCCCCAGCCAGTCAGCGGCGGCGCGGCGATCGCCCCGGAAACGGGCTACCGCTTCTGTTGCCGTGGCGGTATTTACCGGTTCCGGCGGGAGATCAGCCACCGGGGCGGGAGCAATCGCCGTGCGCCGTTCAGGAGAGAGTGTCAGTAATAATGATTCTGTAATAATTTTATCCGGATACGCGCTGCAATACAGCGCCACCCGCTCCATCAGATTACGCAGCTCGCGGGCATTTCCCGGCCAGCGGTAGTGATAGAAAAAGTCACTGCATGCCAGAATCTGTTGCAGATGGCTGCGGTGCAGCGGCAGATCCAACTCAGCAAACGCCAGTTTGAGCAATTTTTCTGTCAGTAACAGGATATCCGCCCCGCGGTCGCGCAGTGCCGGAAGCTGCAGACGCAGTACCCCCAGCCGGTAAAACAGATCCGCGCGGAATGTACCCTCCGCCACCCGGTTATCCAGGTCATTATGAGTCGCGCAAATCACCCGCACATCCACGGTAATCGGTTTATAGCCGCCGATACGCACAATGGCGCGATCCTCCAGTACCCGCAGCAGACGGGTTTGCAGCGACACCGGCATTTCACCGATTTCATCCAGAAACAGTGTACCGCCGTCCGCTGCCTCAAATAATCCGGCACGGCCGCCCCGCCGCGAGCCGGTAAATGCGCCCTCCTCATAACCGAATAACTCCGCTTCCAGCAGGCTTTCAGGGATAGCCCCGCAGTTCACCGCCACAAACGGCGCAGTGCGTTTCATTCGCCGGTGTTTGTGAAACAACGTATATTCATGATGAATGGCTTGTGCTGCCATCTCTTTACCGGTGCCGCTTTCCCCCAGGATCATCACTGTCGCTTTCGAGCGTCCGAACAGCGTGATGGTTTCCCGTACCTGTTCCATCACCGGCGAGGTACCGAGAATATCATTCAGTGTATGGCGGACATTCAGAGAGCCCGCTACCGGCAGCGGCATGTTCTGCGGCTGGTCGCGGATACGCGTCAGTTCTATCGCATCGGTGAATGCCCGCCGGACGGCATCATTGGAATAAATGAAAATGCAGGTCATGCCGCACTCTGCCGCGATATCGGTAATCAGCCCCGCCCCCACCACCACCGAAATACCGTCCGCTTTCAGGGCAAGACAGGCTGCCCGTGCGTCTTCGGCGGTCACATAACTGCGCTGTTCAATCTGCATACCGAAACTCTGTGCCAGCGAGTCCAGTGCCGGAAACGTATTGCGGTAATAAATGAGGCCGATGCGCGAACTGAGCTGCCGTGCCCGTGCCAAAGCCTGCATGATATCGAACCCGCCCGGTGCGGCGACAATCACCGGCACCGGCAAATGCTGTTTCAGATACGCACCGTTAGAGCCTGCACTGACAATCGCATCACAGCGTTCTGTTTTCAGCCGTTCGCGAATCGCCTCCACCGCAGCATCAAACCCCAGATTAATCGCACTGATACTGGCACGGGCACTGAATTCGGGGCTGATATCACGGAACAGGGTAAAAAGACGTGAAATAGAAACCGTCCAGATCACCGGTTTGTCGCTCTGAGTCATGTGTTTCTCCCCTGTTTCAGGTGTTTCAAATGTTTCATTTGTATTTCACGAAACACATTAACAGCTATTTTGAAACATAAATAGCATCACCATCACAGAAAGCTAACATCCTGCTTGTCAGACAGAATCGGCAAATTCTATAGTGGGCACCGTAATGACAGGATAAATACGCCAAATGTGTGATGTATCTCGCGTTTTAGTTACCTTACCCAGCTGATTGGCATAGCGATTGCTTTATAACATCTGAGTATCAAACTAATAACAAGGTGAATATATGGCTCTTTATTCCGCAGGACGCGCATTCCGCGACGCTGTACAGTCTGAATCCCCGCTGCAGCTGGTCGGTGCTATTAATGCCAACCATGCTCTGCTGGCAAAACGTGCAGGTTATAAAGCGATTTATCTCTCCGGCGGCGGTGTTGCCGCAGGCTCTCTGGGTATTCCTGACCTGGGCATTTCCACACTGGATGATGTACTGACGGATGTACGCCGTATTACGGATGTGTGTGACCTGCCGCTGCTGGTGGATGCGGATATCGGTTTCGGCCCGTCAGCCTTTAACGTGGTGCGCACCGTGAAATCCCTGATCAAAGCCGGGGCTGCCGGGATGCATATTGAAGACCAGGTCGGCGCAAAACGCTGTGGTCACCGCCCGAACAAAGAAATCGTCTCAAAACAGGAAATGGTTGATCGCATTAAAGCCGCAGTCGATGCACGGACTGATGATAATTTCGTGGTGATGGCGCGTACCGATGCACTGGCGGTGGAAGGTCTGGAATCCGCGCTCGACCGCGCACAGGCGTATATCGAGGCCGGTGCGGATATGCTGTTCCCGGAGGCGATTACCGAACTGGCAATGTATCGTCTGTTCACTGACAAAATCCGTGTGCCGGTGCTGGCAAATATTACCGAGTTCGGTAAAACACCGCTGTTTACCCTGGATGAGCTGCGCAGTGTGAATATCGCTATCGCCCTGTACCCGCTCACCGCCTTCCGCGCCATGAACAAGGCTGCTGAAAATGTCTATAACACCCTGCGCCGTGAAGGCACGCAACAGAGCCTGATTTCACAGATGCAGACCCGTGAAGAATTATACCAAAGCATTAACTACTACGATTATGAAGATAAGCTCGACGCACTGTTTTCGCAGAAAAAATAACCTCTGAAAGATAACGCGAAGCAGGTTGTACACTCACTATAATAATAAGGATCACCCGTCATGAATGAACAACTTAGCAAACCTGAACCTGCACTGAAGAAAGGCAAAAAATCCGTCGCACTGTCCGGCGTCGCTGCCGGCAATACTGCACTCTGTACTGTGGGGATTAACGGGAACGACCTGCATTACCGCGGTTATGACATTCTGGATTTAGCCACACAATGTGATTTTGAAGAAGTCGCTCATCTCCTGATCCATGAAAAACTGCCGAACGCGGCAGAACTGGCCGCTTACAAGGCGAAACTGAAATCACTGCGCGGCCTGCCGCACAGTGTGAAGAAAGCCCTGGAAGCACTGCCTGCCTCTGCCCACCCGATGGATGTACTGCGTACCGGCGTGTCCATTATGGGTTGCGTCCTGCCGGAGAAAGAAGGTCATCCGTTATCCGGTGCCCGTGATATCGCCGATCGCCTGCTCTCTTCCCTGACCTCCATGCTGCTTTACTGGTATCACTATGCGTTTAATGATCGCCGCATTGATACCGAAACCGATGACGACACCTGCGGCGGCCATTTCCTGCATCTGCTGCACGGCAAAAAACCGTCTGAAAACTGGGTGCGTTTTATGAACTCCTCGTTTATTCTCTATGCAGAACATGAGTTTAACGCCTCCACCTTTGCTGCCCGTGTTATCGCCGGTACCGGGACCGATTTTTACTCCTCCATTACCGGGGCGATTGCCGCACTGCGCGGACCAAAACACGGCGGTGCCAACGAAGTGTCTCTGGAGATCCAGAAACGTTACAGCTCACCGGATGAAGCTCAGGCTGATATTCTCGCCCGCCTCACCCGCAGTGAAGTCGTGATGGGCTTCGGTCACCCGGTGTATACCATTGCTGATCCGCGTCACCAGGTTATCAAAGCCATTTCCCGTGAGTTATCCGAAGAAGCGAAAGATTTCCGTCTGTTTGATATTGCGGATCGTATTGAATCCGTGATGTCTCAGCACAAGAAGATGTTCCCGAACCTCGACTGGTTCTCTGCGGTGGCGTATCACCTGATGGGGGTACCGACCGCTATGTTTACCCCGATTTTTGTTATTGCCCGTTCCGCAGGCTGGGCTGCACACATCATTGAACAGCGTCTGGATAATAAAATTATTCGTCCGTCCGCCAATTACACCGGACCGGAAAACCAGACCTTCGTACCCCTTAAAGCGCGCTAATTATTAATTAAAAAGGAAGATAAAGTATGTCAGCATCTTTTACCCCGCAGCATCAAGAGTACGACAAGGTCATTCAGGACATCACTGATTATGTTCTGAATATGGACATCAGCAGTGATCGCGCTTATGACACCGCGTATTACTGCTTCCTGGATACCCTGGGCTGCGGCCTAGAAGCCCTGGAATATCCGGCATGCAAAAAAATGCTCGGTCCTGTTGTGCCGGGAACCATTGTTCCGAACGGCGCCAAAGTACCGGGCACCCAGTTTCAGCTTGATCCGGTGCAGGCCGCTTTCAATATCGGCGCGATGATCCGCTGGCTGGATTTCAACGATACCTGGCTGGCGGCGGAATGGGGTCACCCTTCTGATAACCTCGGCGGTATCCTCGCGGTTGCCGACTGGTTGTCCCGTGAAGCGATTGCCAAAGGCAAAGCACCACTGCCGCTGAAACGCGTACTGACCGCCATGATCAAAGCCCATGAAATTCAGGGCTGCCTGGCGCTGGAAAACTCATTTAACAAAGTCGGCCTTGACCACGTTGTGCTGGTGAAAGTTGCCTCCACCGCCGTTGTCGGTGAAATGCTGGGGCTGGATCGTGAGCAGTTACTGAGCGCAGTTTCCCATGCGTGGGTGGACGGACAGTCCCTGCGTACCTACCGCCATGCGCCGAATACCGGTTCACGTAAATCCTGGGCAGCCGGTGATGCGACCTCCCGTGCGGTGCGTCTGGCGCTGTTCGCGCAGAAAGGCGAAATGGGCTATCCGACCGTGCTGACCGCCAAAACCTGGGGTTTCTATGACGTGCTGTTTGACGGCAAGCCGTTTAAATTCCAGCGCGATTACGGCTCTTATGTGATGGAAAACGTGCTGTTCAAGATTTCATTCCCGGCAGAATTCCACTCTCAGACCGCCGTTGAAGCAGCAATGACACTGCATCACAAACTGGCGGCACTGGGTAAAACTGCGGATGATATTGAGAAAGTCACTATCCGCACCCATGAAGCCTGTATCCGTATTATCGATAAACACGGCCCGCTGAATAACCCGGCTGACCGTGACCACTGTATCCAGTATATGGTGGCGGTTCCGCTGATCTTCGGTCGCCTGACCGCAGCGGATTATGAAGATGGGATCGCGTCAGACAGCCGCATCGATGCACTGCGTGCCCGTATTCACTGTGAGGAAGATACTGCATTCACCCGTGATTATCATGATCCGGAAAAACGCTCTATCGCCAACGCCCTGACCGTGACACTGAAAGACGGTACCGTGCTGGATGAAGTGGTGGTCGAATATCCGGTCGGGCACGCCCGCCGCCGTGAGGAAGGCATTCCGCTGCTGCTGGCGAAATTCCGCACCAACCTGGCGCGGATGTTCCCGGAAACGCAGCAGCAGCGCATTCTGAATGCAGCCCGTGATCGTAAAACACTCGAATCCATGTCAGTCAGCGAGTTTATGGATCTGTTTGTTATTTAATTTCTCTGCTCGGCAACGCAGAAACATTACCACCCGCTATGCGGGTGGTTTTCTTTTAAAAAAAACACACTAACAGAAACCAGTAATGTAAAACAGACGATATAAGAGAATAAGAAACATATTTTAGTGAAAAACATTAATTAATGGTGTGAGATATGTCTTATCTGATATAATAAACTAATTTACTAAAATGCTAGAATATATTATATCAATATAATTAATTTTGTTATAAGATTCCAACATTAATATTTTTAATGTATTAGGTCTGCTTATGATGAATGTAAATGAAGATAAAATAAAACCAGGAAAACACCCTTCAGTTAGAGATAGTCACTTTAGTCAACAAGAAAAAAATATAATCAATGTATTATCTAAAGAATTTTATGTTACAAATGGTGGTTCTGTAATAACACTAACGGCTAACAGTAAGTATAAATTTATACTGCTGAGACCCACTGATATTTATGTAGAAATGTTTAATCTAGATAGAGAAATAATTGTCCTATTTAGTGATTATAGTAATTTTCAATCACGGACCCTTGATGCCATTGAACAAGCAGGAAAGCAAATATCCTCACTTCGAGTTGATAAAACATGTTGTATACTTATAAGCAAAGATAAAGATATTGAAGAAAATATTAGTGAACTAATAAAAAAGGAACCTGAAACAGCAAATATAATTCCATTTACCTATTCTGAGACAGAAAAAGGTAGTGGTGATAGTTATTTTTTTAGGAATAGAGTTCAAAAATATTTGTATAATAGAGACTTATTTTCTTTTGAAGCACCATTAAAAACAGACTGGCTTTTTTTTGGAAGAAATGAAATAATTTTATCAACAATAAATAGAATGAAAAGTGGGAATAATGCGGGTATTTTTGGTTTAAGAAAAACAGGGAAAACATCGTTAATAAATGCTATTTCTCGTAACTTACAAAAAAATGATGAAATCACTACAATAATTGATTGTCAAAACCCATCTCTCAATAAAAGAAAATGGAATGAAGCCATCTACTATATATGTAAAAAAATAAAGGAAAATAATTATATTAATTCAACTTTACCAAATGAGTCTGATTTTACTGAAAAAAACGCTACAGAATATTTAACTACTTTTATCAAAAGTGTAAATAAAGAAAAAAATAAAAAGGTATTTATTATATTTGATGAGATAGAAAATATATCACGGATAACATCCCCAACAGAACATTGGAGATCCGGCATTGATTTTGTCTATTTTTGGCAAGCAATGAGAACAACCTTTCAAACAATTGGTATAAATTTATCTTATCTAATCGTAGGAACCAATCCATCTTGTATTGAAGCACCGAAAATAGAATGTTCAGATAACCCATTATTTAACCACTTTACACCAACATATTTACCTGGTTTTGATGTGCGAGCAACTAGAGATATGATCAGAAGAATAGGTCGAAGGATGGGAGTGAATTTTGAGGAAGGTATATATACAAATATTAATGATGAATATGGTGGACATCCTTTTTTAATTAGACAGGTTTGTAGTATTATTGCAAAAAAATCATTTAATCAAAAAAAACCGGTTACTGTAGGAAGAATATCCTATAGAGATGCTATCGCTGAATTTGGTGATAATAGTTTCAACTATTTGGAAATGATTATTGGTGTATTAAAAGAGCACTATATTGATGAGTATGAATTACTTATAAACTTAGCAAATGAAGATATCGCTTCATTTAATGAAAACGCAATGAAAAAACAAAACTCATTAACTCACTTACTTGGATATGGAATATTAGGGAAAGAAAATGATTCATATTATTTCATAATAGAGTCAATGAAAAAATACTTACTAAATATTAAAAAATATGAAAAAAAAGAAACCACCATTGAACAAAGATGGTCTGAAATATCAGAGAGGCGTAATTTAATAGAAACAAAATTAAGAGTAATAATAAAAACAACATTAAAATCAATGTATGGCGAATCAGCCGCTAAAGATGCAATATTAGATATTTTAGGGGGTCGTAGAAAGTTAGAATACAAAGATAAAAGCATTAATGATTTATTTAATCCCAATACATCAACAATCTACTTTGAAGACTTGCGAAAAATAATATCAAAAGAGTGGAGTTCTTTTGAAAATATTTTTATAAATTCAAAGAAAGATACTTTTGAATCAATGGGGTTTATAAATAAATACAGATCAGATGCACATGCAAAAGATATTTCTATCGAAGAATTTAATCTCTTTAGAATAAATGCAAGTAAAATAGAAAAAGACATTTCCTCTTATTTTTCATAAAGAAAGATAACTATCAGCCCAGGGGTTTCCCTGGGTTTATTTTTAATATAAATAAATTCATTAGTAATAATAATTTTATTCAGCTTCAAACATCGCCAGAATATCCTGCTCAGTCAGCATCGGCGTTTTTTCCGCAAAATTGTAATATGCCGGTTTGCTGTCGGTATAAATCTGCATCGAGAGGCGGGATTCTGTTGTCTCCCCCAGCAGTGCCGCAGAGACATAGTACTGATCTGCCGGTTTCAGGTAATAAAACAGGTGTGTCCCGCACTCGCGGCAGAAACAGCGGTCCCCCCACTCAGAGGAGTGATAACGGGTGATATGTTCCTCACCACTGAGCGTAACATCACTGCCGCAATCCACAGACATAAACGGTGCGCCATTCCATTTTCTGCACATGCCGCAATGGCAGACAGAAACATCGTGCACCGGTTTTGGCACAGATACTGTTACTTTACCGCACAAACATTGACCCTGAACCATTTTCTGTCTCCTGTATATAATCAGGTTGTTATTGATTAACTTCCGTGTTTTTCCGTGATGAAAACTGCAAAACGGAATCTGTGACCCGCTTTCTGTCATGCGGACACGATACACTATCAGAATATTACCACCGGTATTATATCGCTATGGTTATTGTTACTTTTTCCGGGGATCCCCGCTGACAGAATCGGAGTATGTGATGATTGTTTTAATTACAGGTGCAACAGCAGGTTTTGGTGAGGCATTTGCCCGCAAATTTATTGAGAACGGCCACACCGTTATCGGTACCGGTCGCCGTATTGAGCGCCTGGCGAAACTGCAAAAAGAGTTCGGAAGCCAATTTTTCCCGCTGGCACTGGATATGACAGACAGCCCGGCGGTCGATAACGTGATCAGTTCACTGCCTGAATCCCTGCGCGACATTGATGTACTGGTCAATAACGCCGGTCTGGCGCTGGGCATGGAAACCGTTGACAAAGGTAACCCGGCAGAATGGGATGTGGTGGTAGACACCAATATCAAAGGGCTGCTGCATATGACCCGCGCTATCCTGCCGGGTATGGTGGAAAGAAACCGTGGTCATATCATTAACTTAGGCTCAACAGCCGGATCATGGCCGTATGCCGGCGGTAACGTTTACTGCGGAACCAAGGCGTTTGTCCGTCAGTTCAGCCTGGCACTGCGTGCCGATCTGGCCGGTAAAAAAATCCGGGTGACTGACATTGAACCCGGCATGGTTGGTGGTACCGAGTTCTCCGGCATCCGCTATCGCGGGGATGAGGAAAAAGCGGCGAATACCTATAAAAATACCGATCCGCTGATGCCGGATGATATCGCGGAAGCGGTTTTCTGGGTTGCAACATTGCCGCCGCACGTAAATATTAATACTATGGAAATGATGCCGGTCTGTCAGTCATTCGCCGGGCTGAGTGTGCACCGCGAAGGCTGAAACCACCACAAAAGATAAGCCGGTATCCGTATAATCAGGTAATTTTCTTAAATTACCTGAAATTATCGCTGAAAAACGTTGTCTTTTATTGGTGCATTAATACACTTTGCTATAATGCACACGATCAGAATGACGTTTGCAGGTTTGAACTTTGAGGAAAACACGACAATGACTAACTCCATGCTCAGAAAGTGGTTTATCGCGACCGCCTTTGCTGCACCTTTCATGTTTGCAGCTCATGCAGGCGCGGCCACCACCAATTGTAGCCCCGGCAGCACTTGTGTGATCAGCGGCGGCGATACTGCGCTTGAAAAAGAAAGAGCACGTCAGGAAAAAGAGCAATGGGATGATACCCGCTCTCTGCGTCAGAAGGTCAACCGCCGTGCTGAAAAAGAGTTCGATAAAGTTGACCGTGCTATTGATGCTGAAGATGCATGCTTAAAAAGTTCGGTTGTTACCGCGTATTGGGAACCTAATACGCTGCGATGCCTTGATGCAAATACAGGGCGTGAAGTTTCCACTGGCTGGAAATAAAGACATTTAAGGATAAATGATGAAAAAACTGATTGCGCTCAGTGCTGTTCTCTTTGCCGTTGCACCCGTTATGGCGCAGGCATCCTGTGAAAGTGTGACTGAGGAAATTTCGCAAAAGATCATCAGCAATGGTGTTCCTGCTGACGGTTTTACGCTGACTGTGGTTCCGGCTGAAGAAGCGGCACAGGCAGAAGGTCAGGTTGTGGGTAACTGCGACAACGAAACTCAGAATATTATTTATCTGCGTAAATAATAACTCGCTGTCAGGTTTTGACCATGAAAAAGGGCTGATTCGTTTATCAGCCCTTTTGTATTTCTGACCGGAGACTCAGGACGCCGCTAATGCCTCACCCCAGAGCATCTCAATCTGCTCTTCATTGAGGTAATGCGACAGTTCCCGCTCTTCCGGACGCAGCAAATACGGGATTTCGCCCAGCAATGGTGCCGGTAAATGTGTCAGTAAGCGATCCATAACCTGTGCGTAGTGTGATAACCCCGGGTTTATCCGGTTTGCAATCCAGCCGATAATCTCCAGACCATCATTTTTAATGGCTTCGGCAGTCAATAATGCATGGTTCACACAACCGGATTGAATCCCGACGACCAGGATCACCGGCAGTTTCTCTTTTTTTACCCAATCGGATAAAAAAGTCTCGTTATTCAGTAAATAACGCCATCCGCCGTTCCCTTCTACCACAACCTGATCCGCCAGATGACTTAATTTTTCCAGACCCTGCGATAACGCAGGAAACTGAACGTCTGCGGTTGTCTGGCCATAATTACTTTCCAGCATCACCGGGTTAATATCCTGATAAGAAACATCAACTGATGATGAATCATGCAGGATCATCGCGTCACGGTTACGTTTGCCGTTTAGTGTGTCGTGGTATTCTGTCGCGATTGGTTTATAGCCAACGACAGATTTACCCAGGCGGTTGATGGCTTGCATTAAAGCCCGCGTCGCAACAGTTTTGCCGATATTCGTATCTGTGCCGGTTATAAACAAGCGCCTTAACATAGGTGTTCTTCCGTTATATCAAGAGGTGCGTATCAAAATTGATAACAGAAGCAGTGTAAGACATCCGGTTTATATCAGGCTTGCGCCAGCGCAATTTTTTGCGAAAATCCTGTTTTGATAAACAAATCCCTGCCATTTATTTGTTTTATGTCAAAGATGAACACTACAGAATTACTTAACCATCCATCAGTCTGATAAGAAGTGAACCGTTATACAGTGCCTCTTTGATTAATGCCGCACCGGGCAATGTACCGCAATTAGTAAATTCACATGAAGTCATTGTCAGTTCCCGGCTGAATGCCGGTAAGGCACGCTGCGTAATCCGGGCGCGGATGGCGGGAAACAGAACAGACGATGCCGGGTTTAAGGGGGAACCAATCAGGATAATATCCGGATTAAAGATATTGACCATCACGGCAGCAATATCCCCGATATGCTGCCCTACCTGTTCTATCAGCCCGCAGGCTGCCGTATTACCATCCAGTGCAGCACGGCACAGCATCTCTGCGGTCAGCGGTTGTCCCTCTGCTGTATCCAGGAACCGGGCAGCCGTTTCCAGCACATGATGCAGACCAATCTCGGTTTCCAGACAGCCGTGATTGCCGCAGTAGCAGGGTTTGCCCTGCGGGTTTATCTGTGTATGACCGATTTCTGCCGTGCTGTGACTGCCGGCATGCAGCAGTGCGCCATCGGTAATAACAGCGGCACCGACATTTTCATCAATCACCAGCTGGATAATATTCCTGCACTCTTTCGCCGCACCAAAAAAATATTCCGCCAGAGACCAGGCGGAAATACCGTGCTGGAGGAACACCGGCATCCCGGTATGCTGATAAAGGATCTCCGCCAGCGGTAAATCAGTCAGCTGATAATACGGGGAGTGACGGATAATGCCGTTTGCAGGATCAACGATGGCATCGGTGGTGATGGCAATGGCAGTCAGCCGTTCCGTTATCCGGTGGTTACGGGAAAAGAAAGTATCGACCTGTGTCAGAAACAGTGTGACGAAGTCCCGGCTATCAGCCTGAAATGCAATAATATCTTCAGCCAATAATTTACCGCTCAGTTCCCGCAGCGCAAAAACCAGCTCACCCCGGTTAATACGGATACACAAAAAATGCCAGCCTTCACAATCCGTTTTCAGCCCCACTGCCGGACGACCGCGAAAGCCTAATCCCGGAAACTCGGTTTCCCGGACCAGGTGTGCGTCCATCAGTTCACGGGTGATTTTGGTGATACTCGCCGGTGCCAGCTGTGCTTTTTTAGAGAGTGAAATGCGGGAAATGGGCCCTTCACGGTCAATATAACGGTACACAACCCCCATATTGGTTTGTTTTATATGGTCAATATGTCCGGGCTGTGCTGAAGGTTTCACCAATAATAATCCTGTGCAGATGATGCTAAGATGTTAATTATCCGACTAAATACACGCTTAGTAAGCGACTTCACACAAAACTGTGAAATGATTCACAGTCAGGGAGTAAAAGCGGAACGATAAACCACAATTCCGGTTTTATTGTGCAGATATTCCTGCAATGGTGAATCAATGACCCGTTGCTCATTCCGCTTTGATGACGCATTACGTAAAAACAGTCCGTCCCGGGTACGGATAATGACCCCGGCATGAGAGACATCCAGACCCGGGCGATCAGAATAGATACCGATATAATCGCCGGTCTGCAATTGTGAAAGCACCACAGGTGTCAGCACGGATACCGGCAGCCAGGCAATATCCCGCGACATGACCGGGAGATCAGCAATATAACGTGCGCCATTTTTTTTCTGATTCAGCATCTTATGTGTCACCCGGTAATCCGGCGAAAGCTGCCGGGTAATATCCTGCGCCACAGGCTGCGGTTCACTGACCCAATCCGACAAAAAATGGCGGCGCTGATAATAATTTACCTCCCCGTTTTTATACCGGATATGCATCAGTCTGTTACGGAAATCCTGTTTCTGCGGACTGCGTTTCAGTGCTTCGGTGTAATCGAGAAACGTGAAGCAATCGAGGGCGTTCAGGTCAGCCACCAGAATTTCCGGCGATCCGGGAGAGCCGATCAGCTGACCGGCGCGGTAAGGTACGCCCAAGAACTGCCCGGTCAGCGCAGTAATATCGTCAGGCGCCATTTTACGTGCGCCATCCGGCTGATAGAAATGGCTGAGCGAGACCACGGCACCGGCGGTACTTGTATGTAAAAAAAACAAAAATGCGGTAATGGCAAAAAAAGGGTATCGCCGGAACATCCGAACTCCTGACAGTCAGATTCCGCTCAGCGGAACACATTATTTTTCAGCATTGCAATCAGCCGCTGGCCGGCCGGAGAGAGCGTATTGTGCTTATGATACACCAGCCAGACCTCAGAAAAGGCCTGATTTTCAGCTAAATGAATGTAACGGACACCATCCACTTTCATACGGGTAAACGATTCCGTTACCAGTGAAACACCTAACCCGGCAGAAACCAGCCCCAGAATAGTCATGGCTTCCCCCGCCTCCTGGGCGATAACCGGCGAGACACCCGCTTTTTTCAGCAGATTGATAATCTCATCATACAGCGCCGTTCCCACATCCCGCTCAAAGAAAACCAATGGTACGCCAGTGAGCATCTCCAGGGAAATACCCGTTTTGAGGTATTTCATCAGCGGATGATCATCATAGATCGCTAACATAAATCGTTCTTTAAACAGCAATTCATGAACCAGATTATCCGGTAGTTGCGTGTTGCGCATGACACCGAAGTCAATCCGGCCACTCAGCAGCGGATTAATCTGCTGTTTGGTATTCATCTGATGCATGTGAATAGCCACATCCGGGTATATTTCGCGGTACTGGCGAAATGTCGCCGTAATGTGACGCATAAACGGGGTCGTGGACGTAAATCCGACAGACACCTCCCCCAGCTCCCCGCGATCCATTCTGGCTGCCTTCTCAACCGCTGCCTCAACCTGTGTGCGGATTTGGTAAGCTTCACGCAGAAACATTTCGCCCGCCGGGGTCAGGCTGACATTGCGGTTGTTCCGTGCCAGTAACTTAGCCGGAATTGCATTCTCAAGTGCCCGAATCTGCTGACTGAGCGGAGGCTGGGAGATATTAAGACGCTCCGCCGCCCGCCCGAAATGCAGCTCTTCAGCAACCGCGATAAAATAACGCAGATGGCGGAATTCGATCATTATTCCCTCATTAAGTCGTAAAACATATCAAACAAGAGTATTAATATATTAGACAAAATACTACTATCTTTTTATGCTCACCATTATGATCCAATGCTGAGATAAGTGTATGACAGACGAGAATAAACTGATAACAGACAACCGTGTGACCTCACCGGTGGCAGATAATCAGGTAAAACAGCACTATATCCAGCGCGACGACAAACTGTATCTGCGTGTCACCCTCTCTTTCTTTATGGTCGGGCTGGCAACATTTGCCCTGCTCTATTTTGTACAGCCGATCCTGCCGTTGTTATCAGACGATTTTTCGGTATCACCGGCACAGGCCAGTTTGTCTCTTTCACTGGCGACCGGATTTATGGCAGTCGGGCTGCTGATCACCGGCCCGTTATCGGATGCGGTCGGCCGCAAAAATGTCATGGTGATATCCCTGACCTGCGCGGCCATTTTTACCCTGCTCAGTGCGTTCACCACCAGCTGGGCGGGGATCCTGGTTGTCCGTTCCCTGGTCGGCTTATCACTCAGCGGTGTTGCCGCCGTGGCCATGACCTACCTGAGTGAGGAAATCCATCCCAGTTATGTTGCCCTGTCGATGGGGTTATATATCAGCGGTAACTCTATCGGCGGCATGAGCGGACGCCTGATTACCGGCGTTATTGCAGATTATGCCAGCTGGCGGATTGCCGTTCTGGTACTGGGGACATTTTCCCTGTTCGGTGCCTTTTTATTCTGGCGGTTACTGCCGCCGTCACGTCATTTCCGGGCCAGCTCGCTAAAACCGAAGAGTCTGTGGAAATACCTGATTCTGCATTGCCGGGATGACGGGCTGCCGTGGCTGTTTGCCATCGGTTTTATCATTATGGGCAGCTTTGTCACACTGTTTAACTATATCGGCTACCGGCTGATGGAACCGCCGTATCACTTTAGTCAGGCGGTTGTCGGTATGTTGTCAATCGTTTATTTGTCAGGAACTTACAGCGCCTCAAAAGCCGGTGTACTGACACGGAAATACGGCTACGGCAGAGTACTGATTGGCGCTGTCACATTAATGCTGACAGGTATTCTCATTACTCTGGGCAGTTCACTGGCAGCGGTTCTGATCGGCATGCTGGTACTGACTACAGGATTTTTTGCTGCCCATTCCGTCACCAGCAGCTGGGTCGGACGCCGGGCACGGCGTGCCAGAGCTCAGGCATCCTCACTGTATCTGTTTTGCTATTACGGCGGTTCCAGTATTGCCGGGACATTGGGTGGCGTTTTCTGGTCTGACTGGCACTGGGATGGTATCGGCTGGTTTATTGCCGCTATGCTGGCAACCGGTGTGCTGATTGCCCTGTATCTGAATAAGCACGCACACTCATGATACATAACCAGTATAGTCAGGTAATTAATAGTGATGTCATATAAAATACCTCATCGGGTTGATTGCCGGATAATATGTAATTCCGTATCCTACCTCTGTTACGCAAAAATCTATATTTCTGCGGCATCGGCCGCCTGTCGGGTCAGCAGAAAATCAGGGTGAATGATTGATCGCGTAACAAGCACCATTAGTATTAACGTCTTCATATTTATAATCTTTCGTACTATCTTATTTTTAGGTCTTAACATTCATCACCACCATTGACATCTTTGGTGGTGATTTTTTATTTATCACATGAACTATATCTTTCTGATTAAAGTAAAAAATCAATAATCACTTTTTTATTTTTATGGAATGTAAAATACCCCATAAGGTTAATTTCATTATCGTATAAGCATGTCTACAGTTATAAATGCTCCACATATTCCTTTTCCCATAAAACAGAAAAACGAGGTTCATATGCTTACTCTGATATTAAGCTCTGCCCTGATGATGTCCCCTCCGGCACCTGCTCATGAATGGCTGGCACCACCACACGTTGCTGTTTGTTACGACCAGGTTACCTCGCCACCACCACAACCAAGAGACGAAGCTCCGTTTCAATAAAAGATATCGGGTTTTCCCCCCTGACCAACACGACACTCTATGCTGGAATGGGATCAGACAGCCACTGAACAGAGATTATTATGCTCACACTTTTATTAA
This sequence comes from Morganella sp. TYF_1, assembly GCF_043105645.1. Lineage (NCBI taxonomy): Bacteria > Pseudomonadati > Pseudomonadota > Gammaproteobacteria > Enterobacterales > Morganellaceae > Morganella > Morganella sp. TYF_1. Next base: position 195,773 of record NZ_JBICLU010000026.1, read on the forward strand.
CAGGCACCTTGTTTTTTTCTCCCGCGGAATCATTTGAGTCCTGCGATATCGTTGCACCTGAATATTGCTCCACCGACTGGTGGAATTAAATAATCATATAACATAATGAGGCACTTTTATGCTGACACTTATTTTAAGCAGTTCATTAATGGTTCACAGTTATTTCCCTAACCCTAAAAGTGATGAGCCAAAACCGGATGTCTGGGAACCAAAATCAGCGCAGTATATTTATGATTCATGCCCCAAAGATAAACCCTATTGTCACATGCTGTGATAACAATGGACAATATTACTGTCCATCCTGAACAAACGTTGTTTATCCATTTATTTCACACGGTACAGATAAACAGGGTTGTTCATATAAAAACTCACTGAGTATTTGCCATTAACCCACGTTTATGTGGGTTAATGTGCTTACCATCGCCCCTTTTCTTCCATGGAAAGCAAAAATTTGCTTGTACAGAGCACGTTGCTGAATTAATCTGGTATAAACATTATTGTATGTTGTAACTAAAATGGTGATGTATGCGATATGATGCAATAATTTCTCTTACCGACTGCTTTAATCAGCTGGAATCGGCGCTGAGTGCATTATGCAATGCTATCCGGCAGCATCCTTCCCCTGCTGCTGAGGTTTATCAGTTACCTGAAATACTAAAAGGTGAGGAAACCAACACCGTCAACACCATTTCCGTTATTCCGATCAGTGGTGAAGAGGCTGTTTCGCTGGCGCTGTCTCACTATCAGCGTTTGTTTATCTTCGATAATGATCAGGAAATCAGCAGCAAATCTGCCATCCGGTTACCTGGTGTACTACTGATTACACTCTCCCCCGCGCAACGAAAAATAATGCAGCAACAACTTGATGAGGTTAACCGGCTGAAACAACAACTGGCTGCAATCGTGACAGAAACCTCCGGTGTGGACAAAACACAGCGTTTTGAATTCGTACACAACCAGATAAAAGGATTGATTACACTCAATGCCTACCGGCAGATCCAGTCGGTCACCTCCCCTTCTTCAGTCCGGTTTGGCTGGGCCAATAAACACATTATTCAGAGGATGGATCGCGATACATTATTATCTCAGCTGGAAGAGCAATATCAGAATCCGCGCGCTATTCAGTCACTGACACGCGAAGAGCGGCGGATTTATCTGGCGAAAGAGATATCCGCCTTAAAACAGGTGCCGGAAGACGCCATACTGAAAATCAAGCGACCGGTAAAAGTACAGCCGATCGCCAGGGTCTGGTACAGTGAGGCACAAAAGCAAGTGCAGTATGCCTGCGCATCACCGCTGATTGTGTTTTGTGATGAAAATGAGGAAAAACCGGTAACGGGAATATTGCCGGATTATGATGCGGAAAACATTAAAATCCGTCACAGGCCGAAAGCAAAGAAATTAATTCCTGTGATACCTCGACTGCATTTATACATGGAAGTGATGTAAAAACGGAGCCATCAGCGGCTCCGTTATGACTATCCTGACTGCCTATTACTTCATGCTGCCGACCATGTCTTCCGGACGTACCCACGCATCAAATTCAGCGTCAGTCAGATAACCTAACTTCATGGCAGAGGCTTTCAGGGTCAGGCCTTCTTTATGCGCTTTTTTCGCAATTTCGGCGGCTTTGTCGTAACCGATATGCGTATTCAGCGCCGTAACCAGCATCAGCGATTCATTCAGCAGTTGACTGATCCGCTCGCGGTTCGGCTCGATACCGACTGCACAGTGCTCATTAAAGCTGCGTATACCATCAGCCAGCAGGCGGACAGATTGCAGGAAGTTATGGATCACCATCGGACGGAACACGTTCAGTTCAAAGTTACCCGATGCCCCGCCGATATTAACTGCCACATCATTACCCATTACCTGAGCACACAGCATTGTCATGGCTTCGCATTGTGTCGGGTTCACTTTACCCGGCATGATAGAGCTGCCCGGTTCGTTTTCCGGAATCGCAATTTCACCGATACCACAGCGCGGACCGGATGCCAGCCAGCGGACATCATTAGCGATTTTCATCAGTGAGGCTGCCAGCCCTTTCAGTGTGCCATGGGCATGAACCAGTGCATCACAGGTAGCCAGCGCCTCAAATTTATTCGGTGCCGTCACAAACGGCTGACCGGAGAGTTCAGCAATTTTCTTCGCCACACGCACGGCATATTCCGGATGCGTATTGAGACCGGTACCGACCGCGGTGCCACCCAGTGCCAGCTCGCTCAGATGCGGCAGGCTGTTTTCCAGATGTTTCAGGTTATATTGCAGCATTGCCGCCCAGCCGGAAATTTCCTGGCCCAGTGTCAGCGGTGTCGCATCCTGTAAGTGAGTACGACCGATTTTCACGATATCGCGGTAAGCTTCCGCTTTCGCGGCCAGAACACGGTGCAGGGATTTCAGTTCAGGGATCAGCTGTGTGCTGACCGCGATCACTGCTGCAACATGCATTGCTGTCGGGAACACATCGTTAGAGCTCTGGCTTTTGTTGACATCATCATTCGGGTGCACGATACGTTCGCCGCCGCGCTGCCCGCCGAGGATTTCACTGGCGCGGTTTGCCAGCACCTCATTCATATTCATATTACTTTGTGTGCCGGATCCGGTTTGCCAGATTGCCAGCGGAAACTCTTCAGTATGTTTACCGGCAAGCACTTCATCCGCTGCGGCAATCACCGCATCTGCCCGCTCTTTCGCCAGCAGCCCCAGATCACAGTTGACAGCTGCTGCCGCTTTTTTTGTTATGGCCAGCGCAGCAATCAGATCCGCAGGCATTTTTTCAACTGAAATACGAAAATGCTCTAAAGAGCGCTGGGTCTGAGCGCCCCATAATTTGTCCGCAGGAACATCGATAGGGCCCATTGAGTCTTTTTCAATACGCGTGGCTGCCATTAGTCTCTCCTTAGCACACAAAATAAAATGGATTTAAAATCCCGAAAGTTACAGATAGACTCTGAAAACAGGCCTATCTTGCCATACTTTCATTTCCGATTATGCGATCCGGGCGGAGTTATTGCTTTATTGTTACTATCTTATTGTTAACTGTTTAAAAAGAGAGCGTTGCTATGTTAAAAATGCAGAATCAGGTGCAATTCTATGACTGGGGAAGCCATACCGCGATGACAGAAATGTACGGTTACCCTAATCCTGACAAGCAGCCGATGGCGGAATTGTGGATGGGAGCGCATCCGAAAGCCAGTTCGGTGGTGACAGACTCCGGCGGCAACTCCTGCTCTTTATATGATTTTATTGCCGGTGATCCGCAGTCAGCGCTGGGGGATGAGATTAACCGCCGTTTTCACCGGCTGCCGTTTTTGTTTAAAGTGCTGAGTGCTGCTCAGCCCCTGTCGGTACAGGTTCATCCGGATAAAGCTGCCGCAGAGGCCGGATTTGCCCGCGAAAACGATGCCGGGATCCCGCTGGATTCTCCGGTTCGCAATTATAAGGATGATAATCATAAGCCGGAGCTGGTTTATGCCCTCACCCCGTTCCGTGCAATGAATGCGTTCCGCCCGCTGGCGGACATTGCCGGGCTGCTGAGTGAGGTCGCACCGGCACATCCCGCCATCGGACGTTTTATTGCCTCGCCGTCAGAGGAAAATTTATCGGTTCTGTTTACCCGCCTGCTCTCCATGAGCGGAGACACCAAAGAGCGGGCAATCGCTGTGCTGAAATCCGCACTGAACAGCCGTCAGGGTGAACCGTGGGATACCCTCCGTAAGATGACAGAATTTTATCCTGACGATAATGGCCTGTTCACACCCCTGCTGCTCAACGTCGTTGAGTTAAAACCCGGTGAAGCAATGTTCCTGTATGCCCGCACACCGCATGCGTATCTTGAAGGAACCGCGCTGGAAGTGATGGCTAACTCGGATAATGTGCTGCGTGCCGGTCTGACACAAAAACATATTGATGTCGGTGAATTGCTGAATAACCTTGATTTTATACCGAAACACGCAAAAAGTTTATTTATGCAGCCTGAACATATTAACAACACTGAAATTTTCCCGATCCCGGTTGATGATTTTTCTTTTTCAGTGATGAAATTGCATAATCAGGAAATGATTCTTGAGAACAACAGTGCTAATATTCTTTTTTGTGTGGAAGGTCATGCAGTTATCACTACAGAAACAGAACAATTAAGAGTTATCTCAGGTGAATCTGTTTTTCTTTCTGCTATAGAAAGAAAGTTTAAAATAGATGGTGAAGGAATCATTGCCCGCGTTTATAATGCTGTGTAAGTAACTTCTCTCATTTTCTCCGGGCAGTTAACCGTTTAACTGCCCGTTAATTTTGATACCGTGCGAAAACCTGCAAAATAAATCGCATATAAAGGATGGATTTCTCTATGAAAAAGTCGTTAGTTGCTGTTGGCGTTATTGTTGCGTTAGGCGCCGCATGGGGTGTGGCTTCATGGCAAACCGGTAAGGAAATTGAAGCAAACCTTGATGAGTATATCGCCAAAGCGAACAAAGCAATCAAGGATAAATACCCTGATATTCCTGTTACGCTGACTGCCAAAGATTTTTCACGCGGTATTTTCAGTTCTGATGTCAAACTGATCATCAAAGAAACGAAAAAAAGCGGTGATACTGGCGGCGAAGAAGAAGAACTGGTGATCCTCAATACCATCGATCACGGCCCGTTCCCGTTATCTCAGTTCAAGAGCCTGGTCTTCTCGCCAAATCTGGCGTCAGTCCACTCTGAGCTGGAAAATAATAAACTCACCAAACGAGGCTTTGATATCACCGGCGGCAAATCCCCTGTTACAACGGATACCCGTATCAGCTACGACCAGAATTTCGATATTGATCTTGCTGTCAGCAAAATCAACTATAAGGAAGACGGTGAAGATCTGGCATTCTCCGGTGCGGATGTGAACGTCAAATTCGATAAAGAATTCAAAAATGTCAAAGGTAAAGGCAGCAGCAATGAACTGACTTACCGTAAAGGCGATCGCGAAAGCATCGTGATGAAAGGTCTGTCTTTTGACAGCGATGTTGCCAAATCCGGTGACAGCTACTTCTATCTGGGTGACCAGAATCTGAGCCTGAAAGAGTTAGCGGTTGTTAAGTACAGCGATACCGTTTCTCTGAAAGACCTGAAACTAAACGGCACATCCGGCAGCAAAGATAACAAACTGACTGCAGATATTGATTACAGCCTGGGTTCAATGAGCTACCGTGATGCCAATCTCGGTGCTATCAGCCTGAAGGGTTCTCTGAAAGATCTGGATGCCACTTCCGCAAATACACTGATGGCATCCCTGGAAGAGTACACCAAGCTGTCTGAATCTATGTACACCGAAGATTTCGACGATGCGAAGATGGAAGCACTGGATGAAAAAATGAAATCCAATGCACTGAGTCTGTTCAAATACAGTCCGTCATTCGCTATCGCACCTCTGAGCTGGAAAAACAGCGGCGGTGAATCAAAAGTTAACCTGAACATGACCTTCAATGCACTGAATGAAGAGAGCTTTAAAGCGCTGGAACACGCAGGCAGCTTTGATAAAGTTCTGCCGGTTCTGGTGAAAGAATTCGGTTTCAATATGGATCTGTCCAAACCGATGCTGGCCGATCTCGTTGCATCTGCCATGCAGTCACAGGGTATGGACGCGAAAGAAGCCAAAGAACAGAGTGAGCAGGGTGTTACTCAGATGGCCAGCATGGGTGCCATGATGGAAGTCGTGAAAGTGACCGATAAAGCAATCACCATGGATCTGAAATACAGCAACAACAACATCGATTTCAACGGTAAGAAATATACCGTTGCAGAATTCCTGGAAAAATATGACCAGTACGGCGTACTGAGTGATGACAGCAGTGACGACGAAAGTTACGAGGAAGAAACAATCGAAATGGATCCTAACGGTGACGCAGTGACGTTCGGTGAAGAAGCAGTGACTTTCGGTGAAGAGCCGGCTGCTGATACTGCGGCACCTGCTGCGCAGTAATTTCACACTGTTATTATCTGTTGATCAGACAAAAGCCAGTCGTCAGACTGGCTTTTTATCATCTGAGGAATACTGCAATGATTAACCGTTCACTCCCCCTGACCGACCTGCACCGCCATCTCGATGGTAATATCCGCCTGTCCACCATTTTGGATCTTGCCCGTCAGCACAACCTGCCGCTGCCCGCTTATGAAACCGAAGCACTACGCCCGTATGTACAGGTGATGAGCAATGAACCGGACCTGGTGCAGTTTCTGAGCAAACTGGACTGGGGTGTTTCCGTGCTGGCCGACCTTGATGCCTGCCGCCGTGTTGCTGCCGAAAACGTGCAGGATGCCGCCAGCGCCGGGCTGGATTACGCAGAACTGCGCTTTTCCCCTTATTATATGGCAATGAAACACCATCTGCCTGTTGAAGGCGTGGTGGAAGCCGTACTGGATGGTATCGCATCCGAAGTCCGTAACAGCCCGGTACGGATTAATATGATTGGTATTCTGAGCCGCACATTCGGCACTGACGCCTGCCATCAGGAGCTGAATGCCCTGCTCGTTCATCATGAGCATATTGTGGCGCTGGATATTGCCGGTGACGAATCCGGTTATCCGGGCGATTTATTTACCGATCACTTCCGCAAAGCCCGTGATGTGAACTGGGCTATTACCGCCCATGCAGGGGAAGCTGCCGGTGCTGCCAGCATCTGGCAGGCGATCCGCGATCTGGGTGCACAGCGTATCGGTCACGGCGTGATGGCGATTGAAGACCCGGCGCTGATGGATTATCTGGCTGAACACCGCGTCGGGATGGAATCCTGCCTGACCTCCAATATTCAGACCAGCACCGTACCGTCACTGGCTGCACACCCGCTGAAACAATTCCTGGCGCACGGCATTGCCGCTACCATCAATACTGATGACCCGGCAGTTGAAGGTATTGAAATTGCCCATGAGTACAATGTTGCTGCACCGGCTGCTGGTCTGACCCGCGCGGAAATTGAGCAGGCGCAAATCAACGGGCTGGAAATTGCCTTTTTATCTGCGGAAGAAAAAGCGGCACTGAGAGACAGGGCAGCTAAACGCGGTCAGTAAGCGCCGGCCTGCCAAACAGCGTCTATTTAATAAAGCGGAATCCCCCCGGAAGCCGGATATTGACCCCGGAGGGGGGCCCACCCGCAGCTTTCCCACACGTTCCCCTGATTAGTGTATACTTTTCTTTGCAGCCTCAATGGCTGCTTAACCTAAACAGGAGAATACCATGAACACATCATTGTTCAGTAAGACCCCGGCGGTCACGGTTCTCAACAATCGTGGTCTGACCATTCTCAACGTTGCGTACCACCGCCACCCTGAGTCACCGGATGTCACCACGGAACTCATCACCCGCCACCAGTACGATACCCGGGGCTTTCTGACGCAGAGCGCCGACCCGCGCCTGGCCGGGGCCGGGCTGGCGAACTTCACGTACCGGACAGATCTGCGCGGAAACGTCCTGCGTACACAGGGAGCAGACAACGGTACCACCGTCAGCCTGAACGATGTTGCCGGACGCCCCTTTATGACAGTCAGTAACATCGGTACCGCAGGCAACGGTACGGATGACCGGCATCAGGCCGTAACCCGCACCTGGCAGTATGAAGATGCCTCCCGGGCCGGGCGTCCGTTAAGCATTACCGAGCAGGTAAACGGCGGAGCCGCCCGCATCACGGAGCGTTTCGTCTATGCCGGTAATACAGATGCAGAGAAGGCGCTGAACCTCGCCGGTCAGCTTGTCAGTCACTACGATACCGCCGGACTGGTGCAGACCGACAGCATTGCCCTGACCGATGTGCCACTCTCTGTCACCCGGCGGCTGCTGAAGAATGCGGATAACTCTGACACGGTGGCTGACTGGCAGGGAGAAGATGCAGCGGCCTGGAACCGCCTGCTGGACAATGACGCCCGGACCACTCTGACCACCGCGGACACCACCGGCTCCGTGCTGACCACCACCGATGCACAGGGCAATATGCAGCGGATGGCGTACGATGTGGCAGGCCTGCTATCGGTCAGTTGGCTGACACTGAAGGGGGGTTCTGAAAAGGTTATCGTGGCTTCCCTGACGTACTCGGCAGCCGGACAGAAACTGCGTGAAGAGCACGGCAACGGCGTGATAACCACATACTCGTACGAACCGGAAACGCAACGCCTGAACGGCATTAAAACGGAACGCCCGGCCGGACATGCCGCCGGACTGAAGATACTGCAGGATCTGCGCTATGAATATGACCCTGTGGGTAACGTTCTGAAAGTCACCAATGACGCCGAAGAAACCCGTTTCTGGCGCAATCAGAAAGTAGTGCCGGAGAACACATACGCCTACGACAGCCTGTACCAGCTGATCAGCGCCACCGGGCGTGAAATGGCAAATGCCGGTCAGCAGGGCTGCGAACTACCACCGCTGACCGCTCCCCTCCCAGCAGACAGCAGCGCTTACACAAACTATACCCGCACATATACCTACGACACTGCCGGTAATCTGACGCAGATAAGCCATCGCGCACCGGCGACAAACAACAACTACACAACAAAAATCACCATAAGCAACCGAAGCAACCGGGGCGTACTGAGCACGCTGACGGAAAATCCGGCAGCTGTGGATGCGCTGTTCACCACAGGCGGCCAGCAGAAACAACTGCAACCGGGACAAAACCTGACCTGGACACCGCGCAACAAGCTGCTGAAGGTGATACCGATCGTGCGGAGCGGAGACGCAGATGACAGCGAAATCTACCGCTATGATGCGGGCAGCCTGCGCATCCTGAAAGTCAGCAGGCAGAAAACCGGCGGCAGTATGCAGACGCAACGGGTGCAATATCTGCCGGGTCTGGAGCTGCGCACGACAAAAACCGGCGATACACAAACAGAGAGCCTGCAGGTAATTATCGCGGGTGACACGGGGCAGATACGCCTTCTGCACCGGGAGAATGGCGATGACCAGATGCGCTGGAGCTACGATAACCTGATCGGCAGCAGCGGTCTGGAGCTGGACGGTGAGGGAAATATTATCAGTATGGAGGAGTACTACCCGTACGGCGGCACCGCCGTGTGGACTGCCCGCAGCGTCGCGGAAGCGAAGTACAAAACCGTGCGCTACTCAGGCAGGGAGCGGGATGCCACCGGACTGTACTACTATGGTTACCGGTACTACCAGCCGTGGGCCGGAAGATGGCTGAGTGCGGATCCTGCGGGAATAATGGACGGACTGAATCTGTTCAGAATGGTACGAAATAATCCTCTGCGATTTTTTGATACCAACGGACTGGCACCCAGTGATGACAAATCTCAGCAGGCGCTCGGCAGACCTTATATTAAAGAAGCTAAAAATTTAGCGGCGGAACAATTATCAGCTGCTGAGAAATTTTTGAATAATGCATCTAATAATGACGTTGCGTTAGATATCTATAAGACATTTTTCGGGCAGCATATGGGAGAAGAAAAACTGGGTATATGGAAGACACAAATAAAAAATGTGTCAGAGGGAATAAACAAACTGGATACGAAAAGAAATGTCCGGTATTCACCGCTGAAGATAACCGCATCCGGAGAGAAATCAGAGACGGTGGCAGCCGAAGCCAATATGCAGGCATTTCAGCGCGGGGAAAAAATTTACATAGATGCTTATACTGGTGTACTGGATAAAGTCAAAAAAAATGAATCACTGGGTGTTGATCATTTAGCGCATATCTTAATTCATGAAATGTCTCACATCCGCCTGGACACGGAAGATATGGCGTATATCGGGGTGGCGAAAAATGAGGGGTATCATGATGTAAATGCTATGCTCGCCCTTCTTGAACCAGAAAAACTGCAGACCGGCAGAGGAGAGCCTGAAGAAACGATCAAACAACAACGTGCCCGGGGAAGTCTGGACGCGGTGAGAAATGCAGACTCTTTTACAACAGCAACCCGTTATCTTGCTTATACTGCAAAAAATGCTGATTTCTATCGTCATTTTGCAGGGCAGAAAAAAACGTTCAAACCGGGTTCGCCGTCTCTTATCACGAGTCCGCGCTGGAGGTGAGTGTCATTGATTAACACGATACAGGCTATCATAGTGTTTATACAGACTGTATTGTCGTTAAAACCCGCCGGGATGGCAGTGTGATAAACAAGGCTGTTTTCTTTATACCGGGCGGTCAGACAGCGCCGCCCGGTATTTCTCATCACCAGCTCCCGGAAGCACCGCCGCCACCGCTGCTGCCACCTCCGCCCCCGGAAGACCCGCTGCTTCCGGAACTGCCGCCGGAGCTGCTGTAACTGCCACTATCAGAACCGGATGAATATCCGCTTCCGGCACCGGCTGTAACACCGGTTAGTTTCCGTATTTCCGCTTCCTGAATCCGGTATCCGGGAATTAATACATATAATATAAAACACAGAAACAGTGAGCCAAATACATTCAGAAAAACGAGCATCATGATACTGATGAATAATGCGTCCGGATCAGGGTCTCCGTCTATCAGAACCCGCGTCATTATAAAAATCAGAACCGAATAAATTAATACAGCGACCGTCTGACCGACCAGTGACGGGTATATATATTTGTGATGTAAAAATGCCGTCAGGCGCTTCTGAGTCAGGCGTATTGCCCGTTCGGGCTGACGTTTTTTCTTATTTTTGGATTTTGCATATTCCTCTTTCAGGTATTCAATATCATTAATAACCTGCTTTTCTATTCTTTTCTTACGACCGGCGGAACCGATAAACAATGACCAGAGATACACCGTAATAAATGTCAAAAAATAAATAACGGTCAGCCGTGCGATTTTTAAAGGTTCTGTTCCGGAAGCATTTGATCTGATATATGCCGGTTCACTTCCGCTGATAATATCAATGGCATCAGTCACACCCGCTTCAATCCCGGTAAAATAACGGCCTTTTTTAAATTCAGGCGTGATACGGTGACGGATAATACGGCCTGCGGAGACATCCGGCAGAATACCTTCCAGGCCGTAACCGACCTCAAAACGCAGATTACGGTCATTCACCGCCACGACCAGCAACAGACCATTATTCTGACCTTTACGACCGATTTTCCAGGTATTGAATGCACGGTGTGCGAATGTCTCAATACTTTCCCCGCCGGTTGACGGCACAATAAACACCACAAACTGACTGCCGTCATTGCGGCTCAGTTCGTACTCAGTGAGTTGCCGGTTAAGCTGTGCGAATTGCGGGCCGGTCAGAAGACCGGCACTGTCAATAACCCGCGCCCGTTTCAGTTCCGGCAGTTGCTGCACATCCGCACGGGCAAAGAAACTGACAAAAAGAAGCACAAGGCATCCTGTCATAATCCTGCCCATCATGACTCCTGTGAATGCTCTTTTCCCTGCCGTGCATAGCGCGCCGCCATCACTGCACACACCATCAGCTGGATCTGATGAAACAACATCAGCGGCAGCACCAGAATACCGACTACGGCAGGCGGGAACATTACGTTTGCCATCGGTACGCCGTTTGCCAGGCTTTTCTTCGAACCGCAGAAGACAATCGTGATTTCATCAGCCTTATTAAAACCCAGTGCCCGCGCACCGTACACGTTGATCACTAATACAATCGCCAGCAGCCCGCACGACACCACAGCAATCTGCAGAATAGACATTGCATCAATCTGCTGCCAGATCCCTTCAGCAACCGCTTCGCTGAAAGCGACATACACCACCAGCAGAATAGAGGTGCGGTCCGTTTTATTAATGATTTTTTTATTGCGATCCACCCACTTACCGATCAGCGGACGGGAAAGGTGCCCGACCACAAACGGCAGCATCAGCTGCAATAAAATAGAACGGATAGCCCCCAGGGTATCCAGATCATGCGCGCCCTGCGTTTCCATCATAAAACCGATAATCACCGGTGATAAGAACACCCCAAGAATACTGGAGGCAGATGCACTGCAAATCGCCGCCGCCACATTACCGCCCGCGACAGAGGTAAAGGCGATAGCAGATTGTACTGTCGCCGGTAAGGCACATAAGTATAAGAAACCCATGTAAATGGCCGGAGACATCCATTCCGGCACCAGAAACTGCAAACCCAGCCCCAGCAGCGGGAAAAGGATAAAGGTACTGGAGAACACCATCAGATGCAGACGCCAGTGCCCCATCCCCGTCACAATCGCTTCCCGCGAGAGTTTTGCGCCGTGGAAGAAGAACAATAACGCAATCGCAGCGGTGGTCAGATAGCGGAATCCGGTCGCCACATTGCCGGTTGCCGGAAAGAGTGACGCCAAAATAACAACCGTGATCATTATGACCAGGAACGGATCTAACCGCAGTTTCTGCCACCAGTTTGTCATGCGTTATCCACTTTTGTCTGCATTAAAATTAAACGATAGTCTGTTACAGTGTCACTGTTCGTCCGGTTTTGTGAGATTCCATACCGGCCTCAATAATGCGGATAACTTCCGCCCCTTCCTGCGCGGTCACCGGGTTCGGGCCATTATTGATAATCGCCTCTGCCACTTCTGCGTAATAGCGGCCATAGTGCCCGGCTTTGTTCGGATACGTTTCCGTGATCACTTCAACGCCATCCGGTGACAGGCTCAGTTCCCCGTCACGGCTGTCATGCCCCCAGTTGACACCGACCGGCATCTGCCCTGCTTTCAGTGCATTCTCCTGCGGATCCAGCCCGTACTTCACATAGCTGCCTTTCATACCGTGAACGATATACACCGGGGATTCCGCTGCCGCGACCGTGGTGGCATGCAGTATCACTTTCACATCCGGATAGTGCAGTTGCGCATGGAAATAATCCACTGCTTCAGAGCCCGGACGTATCATCCCCAGGTCGGCGGTGATCGCCGTTGGTTTGCCGAAAAACTGCAGTGCCTGGTCAATCAGATGAGAGCCCAGGTCATACCAGATACCACTGCCCAATGCAGCTGCTTCACGCCAGCGTTTTTGCGGATGCGGGCGGTAACGGTCAAAATGGACTTCAAAATATTTGATATCCCCGAGTTTTTTACTGTCAAACAGGGATTTGAGCGTCAGATACCCGGAATCAAAACGGCGGTTATGATAAACAGATAACACCAGCCCGGCATCATCCGCCTGTTTTGCCAGGGTAAATGCGTCTTCCGATGTCAGGGTAAAGGGTTTATCCACCACCACGTGCTTACCGGCAGCCAGCGCCATCCGCGCCAGCGGGAAATGGGTGTCATTCGGGGTCGGGATCACGACGAGGTCAATGGCCGGGTCGGCAAAAATAGCTTCCGGCGTGGCAACAACCTGTACATCCGGATAATCTGCATGCACTTTGGCAGCATCACTGCTCGCGACTTTGGCCAGTTCCATATTGGCATTATTGACAATAAACGGCGCATGGAATGTTTTTCCGGCAAAACCGTATCCGATCAGGCCCACTTTCAGTATTTTCGTCATCACTCCCTCCGGGGGATTGTCATGTTAACGGATAAAAACATGCTTTCAGAATCTGTCATCCTTCTGAAAAGTACCACTAACTGATTCCGTGACGCAAATACTGTGCCCGGTTTTCGTCAGTTTTGCCGCTTTTTCATTCTGATACACACAGTTATCCGTGCTTTCACACAATCCCGATAACCCCGGATGCCCGGGGATTGCTATTATTCACCCCGCTTACCGGGGATCCCGGTTTTTTATGTGCTTTATTTGACTGTTTTTAAAGACTCGCTTTGGGCATTGTAATGGCTGACTACTTATTACTTTTTGTCGGGACGGTGCTGGTTAACAACTTCGTACTCGTCAAATTCTTAGGATTATGCCCCTTTATGGGGGTCTCCAAAAAGCTGGAAACCGCGATAGGCATGGGGTTTGCCACCACGTTTGTGATGACACTCGCTTCCGTCTGCTCGTGGCTGATGGACACCTTTATCCTGATCCCGCTGGATATTCTCTATCTGCGCACACTGAGCTTTATCCTGGTGATCGCCGTGGTGGTGCAGTTCACCGAAATGGTGGTACGTAAAACCAGCCCGGCACTCTACCGGCTGCTCGGGATCTTCCTGCCGCTGATCACCACCAACTGTGCGGTTCTCGGCGTGGCGCTGCTGAATATCAATCTGTCGCATAATTTCCTGCAATCCGCCGTTTACGGCTTTGGTGCGGCAGCCGGTTTCTCCCTGGTGATGGTGCTGTTTGCCGCTATCCGTGAGCGGCTGGCAACGGCAGATGTGCCCGCGCCTTTCCGCGGGGCGTCTGTCGGGCTGGTCACTGCCGGTCTGATGTCTCTGGCCTTTATGGGCTTCAGTGGTCTGGTGAAATTCTGATGACAATGATTTGGATTGCCGTTGCCGTACTCAGCCTGCTGGGTCTGGCATTCGGTCTGATACTGGGTTACGCCTCCCGCCGGTTTAAAGTGGAGGAAGATCCCATTGTGGATAAAATTGATGACATTCTGCCGCAGAGTCAGTGCGGGCAGTGTGGTTTTCCGGGCTGCCGCCCGTATGCGGAATCGGTTGCCAATGGCGGCGCAATAAACCGCTGTGCCCCCGGCGGCGAACAGGTGATGCTGAAACTGGCGGATATGCTGGGTGTGGATCCGCAACCGCTCGACGGTGACGAATCCGTACTCAACCCGGTGCGCAAAGTGGCCTTTATTCACGAAGACCAGTGCATCGGCTGCACCAAATGTATTCAGGCGTGTCCGGTGGATGCGATTATCGGTGCCACCCGCGCCATGCACACCGTGGTTGAAGATCTCTGTACCGGGTGTGACCTGTGTGTCGCCCCCTGCCCGACAGATTGCATTGAGATGATCCCGGTCGCCGTCACCCCGCGTAACTGGAAGTGGGATTTAAACACCATTCCGGTCAGAAATATTCCGGCGGATACCCGCAGTACTCCTGTCAAACCTGTTCAGATTGAGGCGTCGTAAGTTTTATGTTCAATTTGCTCAATTTTCTGAAAAAAGACCGGGTATGGGATTTTGACGGCGGCATTCATCCGCCGGAAATGAAATTACAGTCCAGCCGGACACCGATGCGGGTATGCCCGGTACCGGACGAACTGATTATTCCGTTGCAGCAGCATATCGGCAACGAAGGTGATGTACTGGTCAGCCCCGGCGACCATGTTCTGAAAGGTCAGCCGCTGACACGCGGAACCGGCCGCAGCCTGCCGGTGCATGCCTCATCATCCGGCACCGTGACCGCTGTGGAGCCTTGTGTGACCGCGCATCCGTCCGGGCTGACCGCGCCGTGTGTCCGCATCCGGACTGACGGGCTGGATACCCCGTATCCGGCAGAAAAAACCACGGATTTCACTGCTCTCGCCAAAACGGAACTCACTGACCGTATTCATCAGGCCGGGATTGCCGGTCTCGGCGGCGCGGGTTTCCCGACCGCCAGCAAGCTGAAAGGCGGCGGTGATCTTATCCGCATCCTGATTATCAATGCGGCGGAGTGTGAGCCTTATATCACGGCGGATGACCGTCTGATGCAGGAGCATGCCGGGGAAATTCTCACCGGCATCCGTATTCTGATGCACCTTCTGGAACCGGAACAGGTGCTTATCGGCATTGAAGACAATAAACCCGAGGCGATCGCCGCACTGCGCGAGGTTACTGCCGGTGAAAAACAGATTTTCGTGCGGGTGATCCCAACCAAATACCCGTCCGGCGGTGCCAAACAGCTGACCAAAATCCTCACCGGCCGCGAAGTGCCGTCCGGCGGACGTTCTTCTGATATCGGCGTACTGATGCAGAACGTCGGAACCGTGGTTGCCATCAAACGCGCTATTACCGACGGCGAACCGCTGATCCGGCGCGTGGTAACCGTGACCGGCGAAGCGGTCGGATCACCGGGCAACTTCTGGACACGACTCGGTACACCGGTCCGTTTCCTGCTGCAACAGGCTGATTTCCATCCGCAGCATGAACAAATGGTTGTGATGGGTGGCCCGCTGATGGGCTTTACCCTGCCGGATCTGGATGTGCCGGTGGTGAAAATCTGTAACTGCATTCTGGCACCGACCACAAATGAGATGGAGCCTGCTGCGCCGGAAGAAGCCTGCATTCGTTGCAGTCACTGTGCGGATGCCTGTCCGGCCGGATTGCTGCCGCAGCAGCTCTACTGGTTCAGTAAAGGTAACGAACACGAAAAAGCAGAGCAACACCATCTGTTTGACTGCATCGAATGCGGTGCCTGTGCCTGGGTCTGCCCGAGCAACATCCCGCTGGTGCAGTATTACCGTCAGGAAAAAGCACAGGTTATTGAGATCCGCGAAGAAGCCCAACGCGCTGCCGATGCCAAAATCCGCTTTGAAGCCAAACAGGCACGAATGGCACGGGAAAAAGAAGCCCGCGAAGCCCGTCATAAAAATGCGGCTGTTCAGGTAGATGAAAAAGACAGTGTCGCTATCAACGCCGCCCTTGCCCGTGTGAAAGCCAAGGACAGTAATGCAGGGATGACGATTTCTGTTAATCCGTCCGTCTTACCGGATAACAGCGCCGTAATTGCTGCCCGTGAAGCCCGTAAAGCACAGGCACGCGCACGTCAGGCAGAGAAAGCGGCTCTCGCGGCTGACGCCACACAACCGGCAACAGAGACAGATACCGATCCGCGTAAAGCCGCAGTGGCTGCCGCCCTTGCCCGTGCCAAAGCGAAAAAAGCCGCGCAAGCTGCCGAAGCACCGGCGGAAGCTGCACAACCGGCTGCAGAGACAGAAACGGATCCGCGCAAAGCCGCTGTCGCTGCCGCGATAGCCCGTGCCAAAGCGAAGAAAGCCGCTCAGGCTGCCGAAGCACCGGCGGAAGCTGCACAACCGGCAACAGAAACAGAAACGGATCCGCGCAAAGCCGCTGTTGCTGCTGCGATAGCCCGTGCCAAAGCGAAAAAAGCCGCGCAAACTGCCGAAGCACCGGCGGAAGCTGCACAACCGGCAACAGAAACAGAAACGGATCCGCGCAAAGCGGCTGTTGCTGCCGCGATAGCCCGTGCCAAAGCGAAGAAAGCCGCGCAGGCAGCCGAAGCACCGGCGGAAGTTGCACAACCGGCAGCGGAATCAGAAACGGATCCGCGCAAAGCGGCTGTCGCTGCTGCCATTGCCCGTGCCAAAGCGAAGAAAGCCGCGCAGGCTGCCGAAGCACCGGCGGAAGCTGCACAACCGGCAGCGGAATCAGAAACGGATCCGCGCAAAGTCGCTGTTGCTGCCGCGATAGCCCGTGCCAAAGCGAAGAAAGCCGCTCAGGCAGCCGAAGCACCGGCGGAAGCTGCACAACCGGCAGCGGAATCAGAAACGGATCCGCGCAAAGCCGCTGTCGCTGCTGCTATTGCCCGCGCCAAAGCGAAGAAAGCCGCTCAGGCTGCTGCACAACATTCTGAAGAAACCACTGATTAATGAAGCGAAATAAGCATGAAATTTAGGCCCGTTTCCTCAAACGCCCCGCACCGGCTGAAAATTGCGGGATCACCGTTTACGCATAACCGCGACAACACATCCGCCATCATGCTGTGGGTGGTGATTGCTATGATCCCGGGAGTTGCCGCTCAACTCT
Organism: Morganella sp. TYF_1; assembly: GCF_043105645.1. NCBI lineage: Bacteria > Pseudomonadati > Pseudomonadota > Gammaproteobacteria > Enterobacterales > Morganellaceae > Morganella > Morganella sp. TYF_1. The sequence continues at coordinate 213,233 of NZ_JBICLU010000026.1, forward strand.
GGTTTTTCGGCACCGGTACCCTGTTTCAGATTCTGATTGCGGTTGTGACTGCGCTGGTCACTGAGAGTATTGCTATCCGGCTGCGCAATCAGCCGGTGATGCCGTATCTGAAAGATAACTCCGCACTGGTCACGGCGGTGCTGCTGGCTGTCAGTATTCCGCCGCTGGCACCGTGGTGGATCATTGTTATCGGTACATTCTTTGCCGTGATTATTGCCAAACATATATATGGAGGCCTCGGGCAAAACCCGTTTAACCCGGCAATGGTCGGTTATGTGGTACTGCTGATCTCCTTCCCGGTACAGATGACCAGCTGGCTGCCGCCGGAGAGTCTGCAAATCACCCCGGTTTCACTCAGTGACAGTCTGCATGTGATTTTCACCGGGTTATCTGATGGCGGCTTAACACTTGAGCAGTTACGTGCCGGCGCGGATGGCATGAGCCAGGCGACCCCGCTCGACAGCTTCAAAACCGGCCTGCTGACCCGCGACATGTCAGAGATCCTGATACAGCCTGTTTTACAGGGCTCTGTCGCCGGTATTGGCTGGCAGTGGGTGAATATCGGTTACCTGATTGGTGGCTGCATTCTGCTCAACCGCAAAGTGATTGCCTGGCAGATCCCGGTTGCCATACTGGGAACACTCGCGGTACTGTCCGCCATCGGCTATCTGATTGATCCATCACATTTCACCACCCCGGTTATTCAGCTGTTTTCCGGGGCCACCATGCTCGGGGCATTTTTTATCGCCACCGACCCGGTCACCGCCTCCACCACGCCGCGCGGTCGTCTGATATACGGGATGCTGATCGGCCTTCTGCTGTGGATTATCCGTGTTTACGGTGGTTATCCGGATGCAGTGGCATTTGCCGTTCTGCTGGCCAATATCACCGTACCGCTGATCGATACCTACACACAACCGCGTGTTTACGGGCACAAACGGGGGAACAAATGATCGCAACATTACGCCGTTACGGGGTGATCCTCGCGCTGTTTGCCGCCGGTACCACCGGGCTGAGCGGTTTTGTCTATACTCTGACAAAACCGGAAATTGATAAGCAGGCCGCCGCACAGCAAAAGGCGCTGTTTGCCGAAATCCTGCCGGAATCGGTTTATAATAATGATGTGATTGCAGAGTGCTATCTGGTCACCGATCCGGTACTGGGCAATGCGCTGCCGCACCGCCTGTATATTGCCCGCAAAGACGGCACACCGGTCGCCGCTGTGCTGGAATCCACCGCACCGGATGGCTATTCCGGCAATATTCAGCTGCTGGTTGCCGCTGATTTTAACCGCACCGTCCTCGGCTCCCGTGTCACCGAACACAAAGAGACACCGGGGCTGGGTGATAAAATTGATACCCGGATTTCAGACTGGATCATGTCACTGAGCGGCAAACAGATTGAATCCGCCGATGACCCTCACTGGGCAGTGAAAAAAGACGGCGGGGATTTTGATCAGTTCACCGGTGCCACCATCACGCCGCGTGCAGTCGTCAATGCTGTCCGCGCAACAGCGGATTATATGCAGACACTGCCGCCGCTGCTGAACAATTTACCTCAATGCGGAGCAGAATAATGAGTCAGATTAAAGAATTATTCGCCGACGGATTATGGAAGAACAACTCCGCCCTCGTCCAGGTGCTGGGGCTGTGTCCGCTGCTGGCGGTCTCCTCTACTGTTACCAACGCGCTGGGTCTGGGGCTGGCCACCACGCTGGTGCTGATTTGCACTAACGTGGCGGTTTCCGCGCTGCGCCGCTGGATCCCATCAGAAATCCGCATTCCTATCTATGTGATGCTGATTGCCTCTGTGGTGACCGCAGTGCAGCTGCTGATCAACGCCTATGCTTTCGGCTTATATCAGTCGCTCGGTATATTCATCCCGCTGATTGTGACCAACTGTATTGTTATTGGCCGTGCCGAAGCCTTTGCTGCCAAAAATGCCGTTTATCCTTCTGCGATTGACGGCCTGGCAATGGGGCTTGGTGCCACCGCCGCGCTGTTTGTGCTCGGTGCCATGCGCGAAATCCTCGGCAACGGCACCCTGTTTGACGGTGCGGATCTGCTGCTCGGTGACTGGGCAAAAATACTGCGTATCGATGTGCTGCACCTTGATACCCCGTTCCTGCTGGCGATGCTGCCGCCGGGGGCCTTTATCGGGCTGGGCTTAATGCTGGCGGGTAAGTATCTGATTGATGAGAAAATGAAAAAGCGCAAAAATGCGCCTGCCGCTCCGCAATATGAAACAGAAAAAGGATGCGGAAGCCATCTGGTCAAATAACTGTATCATTAAGCAGATTCCTTTCCCGGAATCTGCTTTTATCATGAATGAGCCAATGTCGTTATGAATAAAGAAAAACGTATTGAAATCCTGATCCGCCTGCGGGACAACAACCCGCAACCCACCACCGAACTGCTGTTTGATTCTCCGTTTGAATTACTGATCTCCGTCTTATTATCCGCCCAGGCAACGGATGTCAGTGTCAATAAAGCCACCCGACCGCTGTATGCTGTTGCCAATACGCCGCAGGCTATCCTGGATTTGGGTGTGGACGGCGTGAAATCCTATATTAAAACCATCGGATTATTTAATACCAAAGCAGAAAATGTGATCAAAACCTGCCGGATGCTGGTTGAGCTGCACAACGGCGAGGTGCCGGAAGACAGAGCCGCACTTGAGGCACTGCCCGGTGTGGGACGGAAAACCGCCAATGTGGTACTCAATACTGCGTTCGGCTGGCCGACTATCGCTGTTGATACCCATATTTTTCGTGTCTGTAACCGCACAAAATTTGCCCCCGGTAAAAACGTGGATGAAGTGGAACAAAAATTATTGCGGGTTGTTCCGGCAGAATTTAAAGTTGACTGCCACCACTGGTTTATACTGCACGGGCGTTACACCTGTGTTGCCCGCAAGCCCCGCTGCGGTTCATGCATCATTGAGGATTTGTGTGAATTCAGCGAAAAAGTGTATCCGGAAGATTAATCTGCTGCGCTTTAAACAGAAATTGTCCTCTGTGCTTGCGGGCAGCGTAAATTCGCGTAAAAATAACCTTAAATTCGCTCACCCAACCAGTACGGGAACCTATGTTTCAAGATAACCCGCTGTTAGCTCAGCTAAAACAACAGCTCCACGATAAAACACTGCGTGTCGAAGGGATCGTAAAAAGTACCGATAAAGGCTACGGTTTCCTGGAAGTTGACGGACAAAAATCCTATTTTATTCCGCCGCCGCAGATGAAAAAAGTCATGCACGGCGACCGCATCACAGCGGCTATTCACACGGTGAATAATAAAGATGTGGCAGAGCCGGAAGCTCTGGTCACCCCATTTCTGGACAGATTTGTCGGCCGTGTGCAGCGCAAAGCAAATGATGACCGTCTCTGGATCATTCCTGATCATCCGCTGTTAAAAGACGCCATTCCCTGCCGTCCGGCAAAGGGCGTTGATCATGAGTTTCGTCAGGGTGACTGGGCGGTTGCGGAAATGCGCCGCCATCCTCTGAAGGGTGATCGCAGCTTCCACGCGGAAATTACCGGGTTTATCACTGATGCCGATGACCATTATGCACCATGGTGGGTCACGCTGACCCGTCACCAGCACGCTCTGAAAGAACCTGAGCCGGTTGAGGTAACGATGGCGGATGATGATCTGCCGCGCACTGACCTGACACATCTGGATTTTGTCACTATCGACAGTGCATCCACCGAAGATATGGATGATGCACTCTACATCACTACCGGTGATAACAATCAGCTTCAGCTGACCATTGCGATTGCTGACCCGACCAGCTACATCCCGGCCGGCAGCGAGCTGGACGCTATTGCCCATAAACGGGCATTTACCAACTATCTGCCGGGCTTTAATATCCCGATGCTGCCGCGTAACCTGTCTGATGACCTGTGTTCACTGCATCCGCATGTGCGCCGTCCGGCGCTGGTGTGTCAGGTGTCTGTTAATGAAGATGGCTCTCTGGCGGATGATGCCGTGTTCTTCGCTGCCTGGGTTGAATCCAAAGCCAAGCTGGCTTATGACGATGTTTCCGATCTGCTGGAAGGGGTGGCTGACCGCGTGACAACGGATGAAACGATCCGCCGTCAGATTTCCCTGTTGCAGGATATGTATCAGCGCCGCCATCACTGGCGTGAAACTCATGCTCTGGTCTTTAAAGATCGTCCTGATTACCGTTTTATCCTTGATGAAAACGGCGTAGTGACAGATATCGTGGCGGAACAGCGCCGCAGTGCCAACCGCATTGTGGAAGAAGCGATGATCACCGCCAATATCTGTGCCGCGCAGGTTCTGGATAAAAAACTCGGCTTTGGTGTTTATAACGTGCACACCGGGCTGGATCCGCTGACCATCAGTCAGGCCGTTGCCCTGCTCGCCGAAAACGGTATTCACTTCAGTGCGGAAGAATTACTGACTCTCGACGGTTTCTGCCGTCTGCGCCGGGAGCTGGATAACCAGCCAACGCAGTTCCTCGACAGCCGTATCCGCCGCTTCCAGACCTTTGCCGAAGTCCGCATGGAAAAAGGCCCGCACTTTGGCCTGGGACTGGATGGTTATGCGACCTGGACATCCCCTATCCGTAAATACAGTGATATTGTTAATCACCGTCTGCTGAAAGCTATTATCGCCGGTCAGTCTGCGGAAAAACCGGCTGAAGCCCTGGCCGAGCACCTGGCAGAGCGCCGCCGTGCCAACCGCATGGCAGAGCGTGATGTCGGTGACTGGTTATATGCCCGTTATCTGCAACCGTATGCCGGTACAGATACCGCGTTCCCGGCGGAGATCATTGATATCACCCGTGGAGGTGTCCGTGTCCGCCTGACAGATAACGGTGCCGTTGCCTTTATCCCGGGCACCTTTATTCATCCCGTCAAAGATGAACTCCAGTGCAGCCAGGAAACCGGCTCAGTACTGATTAAAGGCGAAGTCCGTTACCGCCTCAATGACATCATTCCGGTGAAAGTTGAGGAAGTGAAGATGGAAACCCGCAGTATTCTGGCACGCCCGCTCTGATCCGGTACCGGAATCCCTGACCGATAAAAACCGCCGTTTTGTATTAACGGCGGTTTTTTTATACGCTTCACTCATAACCCGCCGTTGTTTTTATCATTAATCTGCTTCATTCACGTATTCAGCAGAATTTAAATTTTATTTAAATCATATGGATAGAAATTAATAACATGGTTGTTATAGTGACAGTACAGAATAACAGGCGGGAAAATAAGATGAAGAAAACAGTAGTGGTATTGCTCATAGCCGGTGGCTTGCTGGCACTCAGCGGCTGTAAAAACCTGTCAGAACAGGAAAAGGATACTGCTATTGGTGCTGAGCTAGGCGCGATCAGCGGTGCGATCCTGACGGACGGTTCCGGTTTGGGGACGGTCGGTGGTGCCGCTGTCGGCGGGATTATCGGCAACGAGGCAGGAAAGTAACACAGGCGTCCGCAACGGACGCCTTATCATGATATCAGCCGCCCGCCAGTTTGACGTTAAAACCTTTCTCTTCCAGCAGTTGCTTCAGCAGATCGCGCTTATCGCCCTGAATTTCAATAACACCGTCTTTCAGCGCACCACCGCAACCGCAGCGTTTTTTCAGATCTGCCGCCAGTTTGCTCAGCGCCGTATCATCCAAATCAATACCGGTGATCAGACACACGCCCTTACCTTTCCGGCCGCTGGTCTGGCGCTGAATGCGGACAATGCCGTCGCCTTTCGGGCGCGCCGCTTTGACTTCCGGCTCATCAATACGGCCGGTGTCCGTGGAATAAACCAGTCGTGAATTATTGTCCATCTTATAACACTCCCACTGAAGCATTAATGGCCTGCAAAGCCGCCTGCGGGTCATCACTGCGGGTAATGGGCCGCCCGATAACCATATAATCCACCCCGGCGCTGATCGCCTGCGGTGGTGTCATGATACGGCGCTGATCACCGGCATCACTGCCTTCAGGACGGATACCCGGTGTAACCAGTTTAAATTCCCGGCCCAGCGTTTCTTTCATCAGTTTTGCTTCGTGTGCAGAACACACCACACCATCCAGCCCGCAGTTCTGCGTTAATTTTGCCAGACGCAGCGCGTGCTCTGCCGGTGTGGCATCAATACCGGTTCCGGCCAGGTCGGGCTGCTCCATGCTGGTCAGAACGGTTACCGCAATCAGCAGTGGTGCATCGTTGCCGTACGGCAGCAGGATCTCTTTTGCTGCCGCCATCATCCGCTCACCGCCTGCCGCATGGACATTAACCATCCACACACCCAGCTCAGCTGCTGCCCGTACCGCATGCGCTGCGGTATTCGGAATATCATGAAATTTCAGGTCAAGAAAGACCTCAAACCCGCGCTGCTGCAATGCCCGGACACATTCCGGCCCGCAGAAGGTAAACAGCTCTTTACCGACTTTCAGACGGCACTGTGCCGGATCAATACGGTCAGCGAAAGCCAGCGCATCGTCCGGGTTGTCGTAATCGAGCGCAACAATAACAGGCGATGCGATATCTGCACGACCTGTATGCGAAGGAAGAGATGTCATGAATGAATTACCTGTGGTTGGTGAGTTTATTCGGGTAAATAATTACGGGTGAGTGTGACGTTGTCACTGTCCGTCCAGCCCTCTGATAGGCTTGATCGTATCCCATGACCGGCAGGACGGGCAGTGCCAGTACAGGGCGTGTGATGTAAATCCGCATTTGCCGCAGCGGTAATCCGGTTTGGTCCGGATTTGTTCGCCGACCATGTTACGCAGCAGACCGAGGCTCTCTTTGGCACGCCCTTCCTCCGCCTCTGACAGATAATATTCCATCAGGCGGCAGAACAGACGCATGGTCGGATGGCGCTGCAACTGCCGGTTGACATAAGTGATCGCCATCTCCGGCCCTTCCTGCTGTTCAATAATATCCGCAAGATAGAGTTCGGCAATCGCACCTATATTTTCATCCGAACAAAGCAGCAGGTACTCTGCCCATTCCGCCGGCTGATCAAGGTGGGTGTAACAGGTTTCCAGCATCGGCAGTGTTTCACTGACCATTTCTTTATCCTGTTCAAACACCCGCTTGAGCACAGTGACAGCCTTGCTGTATTCCGCCCGTTCAATATGAATGCGCCCCTGCATAATCGACACGCGGGCACAGTTTTTATCCGCCCCGGCAGCTTTGGCGAGATACGCAAATGCCCCGTCCGTGTTATCACTGCCCAGCGCCTGTAATGCCAGTTCACAATAGAAATTAGCGATATTCTCCCGCTGCCCGGCGTCGCCGTGTTTCAGCAGTTTTTCCCCGATATCAATCGCTTTGCTCCAGTCGCTGGTAGACTGATAAATCGATAACAGCGACTGAAGCGCACTTTGTCTGAAATCCGCCTCATCAATCAGTTGTAAAAACAGGGCTTCCGCCCGGTCATAAACCCCGGCGGCCACATAATCGCGGCCCAGCTGTTGTGTGGCGAGGAGACGTTGTTCATAGGAGAGAGAGGCACTTTCCATCAGCGACTGATGGATGCGGATGGCGCGTTCCACTTCACCGCGCGAACGGAACAGATTGCCGAGAGTCAGGTGAGCTTCAAACGCAGAACTGTCTTCTTTCAGCATGTCAAGGAACAAATCAACCGCTTTATCCTGCTGATCGGAAAGCAAAAAGTTTACGCCTGCCACATAGTCACGTGACAGGCGGTCAGCATGTTGTTGTTGATTCTGCTGCGCGCTGCGCCGCCCCATATACCAGCCGTATGCGGCAGCAATGGGCAACAGAAGAAACAACAGCTCAAGCATAATGCTTATTCCTTAGTGGTGTCCCGCAGCACAACCGAACCGGAAGACTGCACCGTCTGGTCAGCTTCCAGACGTTTGATCCGGTGCCGTGCATGTGCCAGCGACAACCGCAGACGTAAATAAAACAGACCGCAGACAATCCAGCCCAGCACAAAACCGAGACCGAACAGTACGGCCAGCAAGGTGGATACAGAATACTGTCCCTGCGCAATCAGATAATTAAATGTGACTACCTGATCGTTATTTGCGCCCAGTGTCACCGAAATGATGAAAACCACCAGTACAAGGATAAAAATCAGAAAATATTTCACCGGCGTTCCTATTATCAGGCTTGCATTTCACGCCTGCTTCTTGCAGACGCACTAATCCCTTAAGTTACCATTTCCCCCGGGGGGAATAAAAGTAATTTGTTGTGTTCCCGAGTTTTTTCCGCTTTTCTGCCGGTATCCGCACAGAATAACGGTAACACGTTTTATACACCCTATAATAACATGATTTCAGGCCTGTGGTGGCAGCTGCACGCCATTTTCACGTTGTTTACTGAGCCAGATGAAAAACAGCCCTGCCAGGATCACATTAATCATCACCGACATCATGATATCAGACGGCCAGTGCATCCCCAGCGCCAGACGACTGTATTCCGTCAGGATCCCCCACAGAAGAATCACACCGGCCAGCCCGCGGCGGCCCTGTGCCGTGAAAAACACAAAGAGTATCAGCGCCCACGCACTGGCAAACAGTGCATGACCGGACGGAAATGCATAGCCGGTTTCGCTCTTCCAGTGCTTCAGGAGCCAGCCGGGCACCTGATAATGATTTTTCACGGTATTATTCAGCAGTTGTGCCCGCGCTTTCCGGGAAAGGTCATAAAATTCGTTTTCTGACACACTATTTTGCTGTGCCAGCCAGACCACATACGGGCGCGGCTCTTTAATCGTGTTTTTCATCGCTACTTTGATGCCCTGTCCCGCAGCCACCACCACCAGGATCAGTGCTGCCGCGCGCAGTGCCTGTTTTCTGCTGCCGCGAAACAAACGGACAAACAGGATACAAAAAATGAGTGATACGATAATCGCCAGCGGATACGCCGCCGTGTCAGTCAGATACCGCAGGCCGCGCAGCAGGTCATCATCACCTGATGGCTGCCAGCGCCAGCCGGTGAGCAATGTTACCAGCGGTACCAGCATCAGCAATATGACACCGGCAATAAAAGGTTTTGTCAGGTTTTTCATCCGGGTTGAATTATTCCGTTAAAAATAAATATTATTTTTGTCAAACTGATGTACTACTATGGTCATGTTCAGTTATTTGACCCGGAAAGGGAATGTCAGTTTCATTTCCCGGGCAACGCAGATAATAACATCGCCAATACGATTATGTGCGTTTAAATAAAGATATTTATATCAATGAGTTAATAAATCATGAATAAAGAGTTGCAGTTAAAACGTGTCGCACAGGCAAAATTACCTACCCCGTTCGGGGAATTTTTGATGGTCGGATTTGAAGAAATTGCCACGGGTCACGATCACGTGGCACTGGTGTTCGGTGATATCAGCGGTGATGAACCGGTGTTATCCCGGGTCCATTCGGAATGTTTAACCGGTGACGCGCTGTTCAGCCTGCGCTGCGACTGTGGTTTTCAGCTGGAAGCTGCCTTAAAACAGATCTCGGAAGAAGGCCGTGGTGTATTGCTGTATCACCGTCAGGAAGGCCGTAATATTGGCTTGCTGAATAAAATCCGTGCCTATGCATTACAGGATACCGGACTGGATACCGTTGAAGCCAACCAGAAGCTGGGGTTCGCTCCGGATGAGCGTGATTTCACGCTGTGCGCTGATATGTACAAACTGCTGGATGTACACGCTATCCGCCTGCTGACCAATAACCCGGAAAAAGTCGAGATTCTGACTCAGGCCGGGATCAACATTACTGAACGCGTACCGCTGATTGTCGGCCGTAATCCGGCTAATGCCCACTATCTGGATACCAAAGCGGAGAAAATGGGTCACATGCTGTGCCAGTCTCCGGGCTGTAATCACTGATCCACCTGCAAAAACAGAAAAGCGCGGCAAAAATACCGCGCTTTGTTTTCACCCGTCTGAACAGGTTACGCCAGCATCTGCCGGATCACATAACAGAGGATGCCGCCGTGACGGTAATATTCCAGCTCCGTCTGTGTGTCGATACGGCACAAGGCATTCAGCTCTGTCACCCGTCCGTCCGCATGCGTAATTTTCACCGGCACAATCTGTTTTGGTGTGATGCTGTTCAGGCCGCCGACATCAATCAGCTCATCCCCGGTCAGACCCAGCGTACGGCGATCTGTTCCTGCCGGAAACTCCAGCGGCAAAATACCCATACCGATCAGGTTAGAGCGGTGAATACGTTCGTAGGATTCCGTCAGCACCACTCTCACACCCAGCAGATTGGTGCCTTTTGCTGCCCAGTCACGACTGGATCCGGAACCGTACTCTTTCCCGGCTATCACCACCAGGGGTGTCTCTGATTCCTGATAACGCATCGCAGCATCAAAGATAGCCAGTGTTTCCCCGGATGGAATATGGCGGGTAAATCCGCCTTCCGTACCCGGCACCATTTCATTGCGGATACGGATATTGGCAAACGTCCCGCGTACCATCACTTCATGGTTGCCGCGCCTTGAACCGTAGGAGTTAAAATCCGCCGGTTTCACGCCGTGTGCCTGTAAATAACGCCCTGCCGGGCTGTCTGCTTTGATGTTCCCCGCCGGGGAGATATGGTCAGTAGTGACAGAATCACCGAGGATCGCCAGAATCCGCGCCTGTTTCACATCGTTTACCGGTGCCGGGGAAACCGGCATGCCTTCAAAATACGGCGGATGGCGGATATAGGTGGAATCCGGCTGCCACTGGTAAGTCGGTGTATTTTCCACCGGCAGTGACTGCCACTGCTCATCCCCGTCAAACACTGCCGAGTACTCTTTGCGGAACATCTCCGTTTTCACTTTTTCCACCGCAGCGGCAATCGCGGCATTATCCGGCCAGATATCTTTTAATAACACCGGCTTGCCCTGTTTATCATAACCCAGCGGATCGGTTTCCAGATTACAGTGCAGATTGCCGGCCAGTGCATAAGCGACCACCAGCGGCGGAGAGGCCAGCCAGTTGGTTTTCACCAGCGGATGGATACGCCCTTCAAAGTTACGGTTACCGGACAGCACGGCACCGACCGTCAGGTCATTCTCTTTAATGGCCGTTTCGATTTCCGCATCCAGCGGCCCTGAGTTACCGATACAGGTAGTACAACCATAACCGACAAGATTAAATCCCAGCTGATCCAGATACGGCGTGAATCCGGCGGCATGCAGGTAATCTGTCACCACTTTCGAACCGGGCGCCAGAGAGGTTTTCACCCACGGCTTGCGGATCAGACCTTTTTCAACCGCATTTTTGGCCAGCAAACCGGCCGTCATCAGCACACCGGGGTTAGAGGTGTTAGTACAGGATGTAATGGCGGCAATCACCACAGCACCGTCCTCAAGGGTGAAATCGTCACCATGCTGAGAGACAGGTACTTTCACCGCCGGGGATTTTTTATTCAGTTCCAGATCAACTGCCGCCTGAAATGCGCCCGGCACCTGCGCCAGCACCACCCTGTCCTGAGGACGTTTCGGCCCGGCCAGGCTGGTTTGCACATCCGCCAGATCCAGCGCCAGCCCGGAAGTAAAGCGCGGTTCATCCCCCTCGTGACGCCACAATCCCTGCTCCTTGCAGTACGCTTCCACCAGCGCGATTTCGTCATCACTGCGCCCGGTCAGACGCATATAACTGAGTGTGACCTCATCTGCCGGGAAGAAACCACAGGTTGCACCGTACTCCGGTGCCATATTGGCAATCGTGGCACGGTCAGCCAGCGGCAACTGCGCCAGACCGTCACCCCAGAACTCGACAAATTTGCCCACCACGCCGTGTTTGCGCAGCATTTGTGTCACCGTCAGTACCAGATCCGTGGCGGTGATCCCCTCACGTAAACGGCCGGTCAGTTTAAACCCGACCACATCCGGGATCAGCATCGACACCGGCTGTCCGAGCATCGCGGCTTCCGCTTCAATACCGCCCACGCCCCAGCCCAGCACGCCGAGGCCGTTAATCATGGTGGTATGGGAATCCGTCCCGACCAGGGTATCCGGATAGGCATAGGTTTTACCGTCACGGGTTTCATACCAGACGGATTTCCCGAGGTACTCAAGATTGACCTGGTGGCAGATCCCCGTTCCCGGCGGCACCACCCGGAAGCGGTCAAAGGCCTGTTGCCCCCAGCGCAGAAAGCGGTAACGTTCGTTATTACGTGACATTTCAATCGCCACGTTATCGGCAAAAGCCTGCTCACTGGCATATTCATCCACCATCACCGAATGGTCGATAACCAGATCGACCGGTGACAGCGGATTGACCTTGTTTTCTTCGCCGCCCAGCACGCGGATAGCCTGACGCATCGCCGCCAGATCCACCACCGCCGGGACACCGGTAAAATCCTGCATCAGCACACGGGCAGGCCGGAAGGCAATTTCATGATCAGCGGTGCCGGTTTTCTGCCAGTTAATCAGTGCCTGTAAATCACGCACCTGCACACTGTCGCCGTCGAGATTTCGCAACAGGTTTTCAGCCAGCACTTTCAGGGATTTGGGAAGTTTATCAAGATTGCCGAGCTGTTCCGCCAGGCGGGAGAGATGATAGATATGGTAGTGTTTTCCGCCCGCTGTCAGCAGGGTCTCACATTGTTGCTTTAAGGTTAACGACATAACGCCTCCACACAGTGTGTCCGGGTTAAACAGATATCTTCCTTATTATTTTCACTATAAAGATACCATATTCCCGTCATCTTTGCGGGGGCAGCCACACAATTTGTTAACTCAATGTAACAAAAACTAACCATTTTTCCGGATACTGTATCCGGAATATACCCGGTTCCCGGCAATGTAATATCCGCTTTCTTTTGTCGCCGGCAGCTAAAATTTTGTGACACTTATTTTCTTGTGCCATTGTTGCTTTACTCTACAATCTGCCTTTAATTTAAGGATATCGCTCATGAAAAAAATAGGGTTATTAATTTCACTTCTTATATTATCTGCCCCGGCGCTTGCTGAATGTGATTTCAAAAAAGCGGCCCGTAACAAAATGCTTGATCAAAAAATCGGAATTTCGGGTAGCTGTGACACGAAAAAAGCCGTTAAAACTCAGACAACACATCAAATCGATGATGCACTAAATATCGATTCAAAAAAAATCAAAAATGACAGTCTGGAAAAAAAAGAGACTATTGAGAAAAAAGCCAATACAACCAAAAAGGTGATCAGCATTGTAAAATGACACTTAAGCAGAGTAACCAGCTTATTATATTACCGGCACAGGCTCCGGTAATATAAAGAAGCCACCTGACGGGTGGCCTGACTATTATCATTTACCTGTTTTCAGCGCCTGCCGGAGCGGATAACCCCCATTCAGACAATCGGCAGCCGAATGTCTTTAAACATGGCTTCGATGTCGTCATTATTGCGCAGCGCTATGGCTTTATCTACCACATCCCGCGTCAGATGCGGTGCGAAACGCCACATAAAATCATACATATAGGTTCTCAGGAAACTGCCGCGCCGGAATCCGATCTTTGTGGTGCTGTAGCTGAATTTGTCCCGCATATCGATACTGACAAGATCTTTATCCGTTTCCGGGTCAACCGCCATACTGGCAATAATCCCGATCCCGAGCCCGAGACGGACATAGGTCTTAATCACATCCGCATCGGTTGCGGTAAAGACCACTTTCGGCTTCAGCCCCTGCTTTTCAAAGGTACTGTCCAGCTCGGAGCGACCGGTGAAACCGTGGGTATAGGTAACAATCTCATATTCTGCAATATCGGCAATAGTCAGGTCACGCCGCTGCGCCAGCGGATGATCACGGCGGACCACAACAGCCCGGTTCCACTGATAGCACGGCAGCATAATCAAATCGTTATACAGATGCAGGGCTTCTGTCGCGATAGCAAAATCGCTATTACCTTTGCAGACATCCTCGGCTATCTGTGTCGGGGTGCCCTGATGCATATGCAGGGAAACGTGCGGGTAACGCTCAATAAAGCCTTTAATCACCGGCGGCAGTGCGTAACGTGCCTGGGTATGTGTTGTGGCAATACTCAGGGTGCCCTGCTCCGGATAGGTGTGCTCACTGGCGACGGCTTTGATGGCATCAATTTTGGCCAGCACTTCGCGGGAGATACGAATAACGGATTCCCCGGCCGGTGTCACATGGGTCAGATGTTTACCGCTGCGGGCAAAAATCTGCATGCCCAGCTCATCTTCCAGCATCCGGATCTGCTTACTGATACCGGGCTGTGATGTGTACAACCCCTCGGCGGTTGAGGAAACATTCAGATTATGATTGACCACTTCCACAATATAGCGCAGCTGCTGTAATTTCATCCGCTTATTCCTTTCCGTGCAGGTTTGACATTGCTTACTCCTTTTTCATCTTTATTATTACAAAAAAGAATAAGTGAGTAAATTGTTATAACGTTATTCTATTCAGTGACGATATAACAAAAAATGCACCGGCACCAGTCAAAAAATAACAGCTCAATGCCCTGATACTGCTCATTTCTCAGCAAAGCGCGGAAAATCGCGGCTATACCTTCTTAGGTTATTTTCATCAATACTTATAACCAAAAGGAATGACTGCCGTTTGGATGTAAAAAAACCGGTCAGTTTACGATCCTGACCGGTTTTTACTGTTACCTGACCGCCGATATTATAACGACAAATTATTTGGATTTTTCAACCCATTTACCGTCGATATAGAATGCAGACCAGCCGGTTGCTTTGCCGTCTTTATCGGATGCCACATACTGCTGTTTGGTTTTGCGGCTCCAGCGGACCGTGGTCGGGTTACCGTCCGGATCTGCCACCGGCGCTTCCGCCAGATAACGCATTTTCTCAGACAGACGATCTTTAAAGCGAACCAGTTCTGCCACCTGCGGTGCGCGGGTTTCCCGTGATTTCGGGAAGTTATGTGCCGCCAGGAAAATCCCCGCTGCACCATCACGCAGTACAAAGTACGCATCTGACTTCTCGCACGGCAGCTCCGGTAACGGTACCGGATCTTCTTTCGGCGGAGCCACTTCGCCGTTACGCAGAATTTTACGGGTGTTTTTACACTCATCGTTGGTGCAGCCCATATATTTACCGAAACGCCCCATTTTCAGGTGCATCTCAGAGCCGCATTTTTCACACTCAACGACCGGGCCGTCATACCCTTTAATGCGGAATTCGCCCTCTTCAACTTCGTACCCTTCACATTCCGGGTTATTACCGCAGACATGCAGTTTACGGCCGGTGTCAATCAGGTAGCTGTCCATCGCCGTGCCGCATTTCGGGCAGCGGCGGCGGGCACGCAGTGCGTTGGTTTCCGCATCATCCCCTTCAAGGATATTGAGGATTTCGTGTTCCGGGATCAGGTTGATAGTCTGCTTGCAGCGTTCTTTCGGCGGCAGCGCATAACCGGAACAGCCCAGGAATACCCCGGTGGAGGCGGTACGGATCCCCATCGGACGGGAACAGGTCGGACAGATGATCGAGGTGATAACCATCGGGTTCGTCCGCATGCCGCCTTCTTCCGGATCTTTGCCCGCGTTATCCAGCTGTTTGCTGAAATCGGCAAAGAATTCATCCAGCACGGATTTCCATTTCGCTTCATTGTTAGCGATATGGTCAAGCTGATTTTCCATCCGCGCGGTAAAGTCGTAGTTCATCAGTTCCGCAAAGGTTTCTTCGAGACGATCGGTGACTATTTCACCCATTTTCTCGGCATAGAAACGGCGGTTTTCCACTTTCACATAACCGCGATCCTGAATAGTGGAAATAATTGACGCATAGGTGGACGGACGACCAATACCGCGTTTTTCCAGCTCTTTAACCAGCGATGCCTCACTGAAACGTGCAGGCGGCTTGGTAAAATGCTGTACAGGTTCAATCGCTTCGCACGTCATAACTGTACCCGGCGCAATCGCAGGCAGCGTATTATCATCATCATTCTTACGCAGAGCAGGCATCACTTTGGTCCAGCCATCGAAACGCAGTGTGCGTCCTTTGGCTTTCAGTATAAAGTCACCCGCTTCCGCGATCAGTGTGGTGGAATCGTATTTTGCCGGTGTCATCTGACACGCGACAAACTGACGCCAGATCAGCTGATACAGACGGCGCGCATCCGGCTCCATATCCTTGAGCATCTCTTCCGTAACAGCGATATCAGACGGACGGATAGCTTCGTGCGCTTCCTGGGAATTCTCTTTGTTGCTGTACAGATTCGCTGAGGCAGGCAAATATTTATTACCGAAATTCTCAGTAATATAGTCACGCGCCATCGTAATGGCATCCTGGCTCAGGTTGGTGGAATCGGTACGCATATAGGTGATGTGACCGGCCTCATAGAGACGCTGTGCCATCATCATGGTTTTCTTCACACCAAAGCTCAGGCGTGTACTGGCGGCCTGCTGGAGCGTGGAGGTAATAAACGGCGCCCCCGGCTTGCTGGAGGTCGGGCGGTCTTCTCGGTCAATAATTTTAAATGTGGCGGCCTGTAACTTGCTGACAGCAGCATGCGCCTGTTTTTCATTAACTGCTTTGAACGTTTTTCCGTTTTCCTGTACGACTTCCATGCGCAGCTGATCTTTTTTATCAGACAACAGTGCATGGATCTGCCAGTACTCTTCCGGCACAAACGCTTTAATTTCACGTTCACGTTCAACAATCAGACGCACTGCGACAGACTGCACACGACCGGCGGATAAACCACGGGCAATTTTCTTCCACAGCAGCGGAGAAACCATGTAACCCACCACGCGATCCATAAAGCGGCGCGCCTGCTGGGCATTCACCCGGTCAATATTCAGTTCGCCCGGCTGTTCAAATGCCTGGCTTATCGCATTTTTGGTGATTTCGTTAAACACCACCCGGCTGAAACGGCTGTCATCACCGCCGATCACTTCCCGCAGGTGCCATGCAATGGCTTCCCCTTCGCGGTCAAGGTCCGTTGCGAGATAGATGTGTGATGCATCGGCAGCCAGATGCTGTAATTCAGACACAACCTTTTCTTTGCCCGGCAGAATCTGATAATCCGCTTCCCAGCCGTGGTACGGGTCAACACCCATCCGGCTGACCAGCGCTGTGCGTTCGTCTTTTTTAACTTTTTTCGTTTTATCGCCTGCAGCAGCGGGTTTACGGCTCGCTGAACCACTCGTCGGCAGATCCCGGATATGACCGACGCTGGATTTCACCACGTAGTCTTTACCGAGATACTTGTTAATCGTTTTGGCTTTTGCCGGGGACTCCACGATGACAAGAGCTTTACCCATAATTATCATTACCTAAATTTTCGGGGCGATTATAAAAACGCCAATTTTTGCGTTAAATACACTGCCTTTTATATTGAGGCACTTTCGTAATAGATCAACTCTTTTTATACTAATGCTTTGTTTCAACTCAAAACATCTGTCAGGAAATGATGTATTTTTAATATCGCCGTCACCGGAGTGTATTACGCAAATAGTCTTCCCGCCACATTGCGGGGCTCTTGAAAAGTTCACACTCTACCTGATAAATAGTGATGCGCAACAAATTATTTTTCAAAGGAGTTCACAGAATGCAAAAAGAAACCATCGCCATCAGCAAACAAGAGTTGTTAGAAAAAGCCAATAAAATCATACAGGAACATGAAGATTTTCTGGAAGGTATGCAGGCTGATGATGTTGAACAGAAATCCGGCGTATTGGTTTTTAAAGGTGAATACTTTTTAGACGACCAGGGCCTGCCGACACTCAAAAGTGCAGCCGTCTTTAATATGTTTAAACATCTTGCTCACGTTCTGTCAGAACAATATCATCTGGCGGATTAACCGGCGGATGCCGGAATCATCACCGGCAGGATAATAATAATCCGCAAAGAATAACGGCAGCCCGGGCTGCCGTTATTTATATTGCGACGGTTATTTCCCGACCGGGCCATTCCCGCGCTGCCACCAGCGGAGAATAAGGCGGTCAGCACTCATCATCACACTCTGGGTGATTTTATCGATAAGACGCTTACGGCGGAAATAACGCACCTGAATGACTTCGTGGTCAGGGATTGCGGCAACAATTAAATCATCACTGACTGCCAGATCATCAACCAACCCCAGCGCTTTTGCCTGAGTACCGTACCAGTGTTCACCGGTTGCCACTTTATCAATGTCCAGAGACGGACGGTTCTGAGAAACAAAGTTTTTGAACAGAACGTGCGTTTCATCCAGCTCCTGCTGGAATTTCTCACGGCCTTCATCGGTATTTTGCCCGATGAATGTCAGTGTGCGTTTATATTGACCAGCTGTATGCATTTCCACATCAATATCATTTTTCTTCAGCAGACGATGGATGTTAGGCACCTGTGCCACCACACCAATCGAGCCGATAATCGCAAACGGCGCAGCCACAATTTTATCCGCCACACACGCCATCATATAACCCCCGCTGGCCGCGACTTTATCCACCGCAATGGTGATACGGATATTTTTCTCACGCAGACGGGTCAGCTGAGCAGCGGCCAGACCGTAGGCATGCACCAGTCCGCCCGGGCTTTCCAGACGCACCAGCACTTCATCCAGACCCGGTTCAGCCACAGACAGAATAATGGTGATTTCTTCACGCAGCGATTCCACTTCGTGTGCATCCAGGCTGCCTTTAAAATCGATCACATAAATGCAGGATTTGCGCAGACGGGTCTGCCCGTTTTTGGCGTTGCTTTTGTCTTTTTTATCTTCGTTTTTTTGTTGTTTTTTAAATGCTTTATTCCAGACTTTCTGCTCTGCTTCGCTCATGCGGGCATGTTGCATTTCACGCTGTCTGTCACGGTAGTTTTCACCCAGATCCGTCAGACGTAATTTACCCAGAGACTGCCCTTTACGGATGCTGAGCATGACAAAGAACACGACAATGGCAATGATTGCCAGAACAATAGTTACGGTTTCTGCAAGAAATAAACCGTATTGTGAGAGAAACTCCACCGGCACACCTTAATGCTGTTAAATTGAATGGCGCTATTTTAACTAAAAAATCTGATAAATGCTCAACTAGTTTTGTAACCCTTGATGGCAATCACGCCCTGAGGACGGTATGATGAAAACGGGTTCACCGCCTTCCTGGTATGTGATATCCGTCCATTCGTTTTTCCGGAGTTATCACCATGCATAATAATGATGTATCCCGTTTTTCCCCGTCCTCTCCTGACGCACTGAAAACTAAAATCATACTGATCACCGGTGCCGGTGACGGGATCGGCCGTGAAGCTGCCCTGACCTATGCCCGCTACGGCGCGGAACTGATCCTGACCGGCAGGACCGAATCCAAATTACAGACCGTCCGTGACGAGATAACACAGCGTTACGGGTCAGTACCGCACATTTATCAGCAGGATTTGCTGACACTGACAGAAGCGCAAAGCCGTCAGTTCGCCGCCGCACTGGCACAGGACTTTCCGCGCCTCGACGGCGTGCTGCACAATGCCGGTATTCTGGGTGTGGTCGCCCCGGTCACAGAGCAGCCGGTGCCGTTATGGCAGGAGGTGATGCAGGTGAATGTTAACGGCACCTTTATCCTGACACAGGCACTGTTACCGCTGTTGCTGAAATCCCCGCAAAGCTCACTGGTATTCACATCATCAAGTGTCGGCCGCGAAGGCCGTGCCGGATGGGGTGCCTATGCCGTCTCCAAATTTGCCACTGAAGGCATGATGCAGGTTCTGGCTGAGGAATATAAAGGGACCGGTCTGCGCGTCAACTGTATTAATCCGGGCGGTACCCGTACTGCCATGCGTGCCGGGGCATTTCCGGATGAGGCTTCCGAAAAACTGAAAACCCCGGCGGATATTATGCCGACTTATTTATATGTGATGTGTGACGACAGTGCCGGTAAAAACGGGATCAGCTATGATGCGCAGCCCGGCCGCAAAGCCGGACCGGCGGAATAATAAAAAACAGTAATATCAGTGTGCCGGGAGCGCGTCATCCGTTTGCAGCAGTAAAATCCCGGCACCGAAAATCTCACCGGTTTCCTGCACAAATTCACTGAATTTCCGGCTCTCTTCTTTATCTGTCCCGTTCTCTTTATCGCTCTGCAGCAATATCTGACGATAACGATTAGCCATCCGCATTAATACCGTATGATAACGGCTGTATATTTCATATTTCTTTGTCACATCGGTCTGATGCCGGAACTCCGTCACAATATCCGTGATTTCCTCAGCACCCTCACGCAATTCCGGATCCTGAAACCGGATATCATGCAGGCGGAGAGTATTACCGGTATCCGCATCCTGTTCCGGGGTGACCACGGTATTATCCGGTAATAAACTGACACCGCGCGGATTATATTCCAGGAACCGGCGAAATTCATTTTCATTCATACAGATTGTCATCATTCCTTTTTCCCCGGCAACAAATCTGTCCAGCACAGCTTTTATATCCGGTACATCGGAAGAAAACCGGCATTTAAACAGATTATTATCGATAACGTCGGCATTACTTGTTTGTAACGGCCCCTGATAATAATGACCGTCAAATTTAAATGTTTTCACCCGGGAATTAAATTGCGGTGAATAAAGGGTATCGCCGTCATGAATGGTATAGGAATAATAACGGGCACGGGACGGATTGAGGATCCCGCCGCTGTTTCCGGGATAAGCCATAAAGGAAATCTGCTGTCCCTGCGGTGTTTCCAGCTTATTGAGGCCGGCCGGCAGATAAACGCTGCCCTCCGCACCGTGTGCAAGGTGATAGCTTTTTCCGTTTACCGTAAAAAACAGATCATCCCCGGTAATATTACTGTAGTAATACCGGCTCAGTTCAGGTGTGCCGGGCTGTGTTTTGTCACCACATCCCGGGAGCAGAAAGATGAGCGTTAACAGACCGCATCTGGCTATCGCAATAATCATCTCCTCGCAGATATCTCTCTGTTTTCCGGTCATTCACCGGCAGGAAATACGGTTTTGATTATTTTAACCCACACTGCGGGTATTTGCATGACCTCTGCACAAAAAAACGCCCTGTACGCAGGTACAGAACGTTTATAAGAACAAAGACAGGCTGAAATAACAGAAAATACCGGTTTTACGCGGATTATTATTTACCGGTACGGCGTTTCTGTGTATTTCCGGTTCCCTGACGGGTTGATGACGGACGCCCGGAATGACGTTTTGATGCGGTAGTGCCGACTTGTGAATGACGTTTTACCGCACGGCGGATCTGATTGGCTTTGATCCGGCGTTTATCACTTTCCACAGAAACCTTGGTGGTGGTTTCCGCAGGCAGTCCCACCAACGCACGCAGATAGTTGGTTTTTTCCAGATTCAGTTCCACCCATCCGCCGCGCGGCAGCGCTTTCGGCAGATCGATATCGCCGTAACGGACACGGATCAGGCGGCTGACCTGCACACCGACCGCTTCCCACATCCGGCGGACTTCGCGGTTGCGGCCTTCGGTCAGAGAAACATTAAACCACTGGTTGATACCTTCCCCGCCTTTGAATTTCAGCGAACGGAATGACGCCGGGCCATCTTCCAGCTGAACACCTTTGAGCAGCTGATTACGTTTGGCATCATCCACTTCACCGAAGACGCGGACCGCATATTCACGCTCCACTTCACGGCTCGGGTGCATCAGGCGGTTTGCCAGTTCCCCGTCAGTCGTGAACAGCAGCAGACCACTGGTATTCACATCCAGGCGGCCGACCGCAATCCAGCGGGCGCCCTGAATGCGCGGCAGGCGATCGAAAACCGTCGGACGGCCGTCCGGGTCGTGGCGGGTACATAATTCCCCTTCCGGCTTGTAATACGCCAGTACACGGCACGGGTTTTTCTGTGCATCTTTGATGCCTAAAACCCGGCCGTCGAGGCGGATTTTGGCATTAGTATTCACATCGATACGGTCACCCAGTGTGGCGGTTTTACCGTCAATGGAGATACGGCCCGCTTCGATGTAACTTTCAATCTCGCGGCGTGAGCCATGCCCTGCATGTGCCAACACCTTTTGTAACTTTTCTGTTTTCTGGCTCATTGAGCACCCTCTGCTGTCGCCTTCACAGGCGTCATAAAAATCAACCGCAGCATTATACACAGGTTAATGCACGGCGCTAACGCATTTTACACATGTGACGCACACGGCAATCACAGGAACGGCGTTACATCTCCGGTTCCTTCACGCACCACAACCGGTACGTCGTCAGTCAGGTCAATTACCGTTGTCGGTTGCTGACCGATATAGCCGCCGTGGATCACCAGATCCACCTGCTTGCCCAGGGTATCATTAATTTCTTCCGGATCGGATTCCGCAAAATCATTGCCCGGCAGGATGAGACTGGCTGACATCAGCGGTTCGCCCATAGCGGCAAGCAAATCCATGGCAATCGGATTCGACGGAATACGCAGACCGATGGTTTTGCGTTTTTCACTCATCAGACGGCGCGGTACTTCTTTCGTCGCCCGCAGAATAAAGGTGTAATTACCCGGCGTATTATTTTTGATCAAACGGAATACCGTGTTATCCACATGCGCATAGGTGGAGATATCCGATAAATCACGGCACATCAGGGTAAAATTATGGTTACTGTCTATCTGACGCAGACGGCAGATCCGCTGTAATGCGTCTTTATCTTCCAGACGGCAGCCGATGGCATAGCCGGAATCGGTCGGGTAAATCACCACACCGCCTTTGTTAAAAATATCCACGCTCTGATTGATCAGGCGTGCCTGCGGGTTATCCGGATGGATATAAAACATCTGGCCCATGTTGTTTCCTCTGTTAATCCTTCAATGACCAATCCTGCCAGATTGGTATCACATCACCCGGTAACCACAATTTACGGCCCAGTTCTATCCACGAACACGGCTGATGAAAATCGGATCCCTGGGAAGCTTTTAATTCGTAAGTTATTGCATACTGTGCCAGTGTCCGGCGCTCATCCGGCGCCTGCTGACACTGCGCCACTTCCATGCCATCCCCGCCTGCCTGTTTAAAAAAATCACACAGGCGTTTAAGCCACTTGGCGGATAAACCATAGCGGCCGGGATGTGCCAGTACCGCCTGTCCGCCTGCGGCATGAACCGCTTTCACCGCGTCAGGAATATCACACCACTGCGGCGGCACATAGCCGGTTTTGTTGCGGGCAAGATAGCGTTTGAACACCTTCGGAATCGTCGGTTCCACGCCACGGGCAATCAACACCCGGGCGAAATGTCCGCGGGTGACTTCTCCGCCCTGCGCCATTTCATTCGCCTCTTCCCAGGTGCCTTCAATCCCGGCCTTTGCCAGCCGTTCACTGATAAGCATGCCGCGTGCCCGGCGTCGCGCTGACTGCTGCGCCAGTAATTCTGTCATTGCCGGATGGGTAATATCAATATTCAGCCCGACAATATGGATCTCATGATGTTCCCAAAGTGTTGATATTTCAACACCATTAATCACTTTTAGCGGCAAATTATTTGCCTGCTGATAATGATGCGCCGCCGGAAGTGCATCCGTGGTGTCGTGATCGGTAATTGCCAGCACGGTCACGCCCATCTCAACGGCTCTGTCCAGTAACTGCTCCGGTGTCAGCATGCCGTCTGACGCAGTGGTATGGCTGTGTAAATCATAGCACGACAGGTCGAGACCTGTAGTTTCCGGCTCCATCGCGTCTCCCTTCTGTTCTGACAACGCTTTGTCTGAGGTGTCCTCATGACATTTCATCACCCGCGTTTTTGCGGGCAGCACAGTATTCCACAAAAATCCTTGACACACCAACTTCGATCTAGTTAACTAGTACGCAGAACGAGTTATCTGTAATCACTGTTTATACTGAGGACATCCCATGAACATGCACAAACTGAACAATCGTTGGTGGCGCAATCTTTCCCGTCGGGCGGAATGGTTGTGCGTGCATGTCAGTTAACCGGCTGTACCAGAGCACAGAACCCGCCCCCGTGGCGGGTTTTTTTATGGCAAAAAATTCACATAGCAAGGTAATAATCATGGACAGAACGATTTTTACACAACACATCCGGACAGATTATCCGGCTTATCAGCCCGACCCGGCGGCGGTATTCACCGCGCTTTGCGCACAGCGTCCTGCAACGCTGTTATTAGAATCCGCCGAAATCGCGTCCAGAGCCAATTTAAAAAGCATGCTGGTGCTGCACAGCGCACTGCTCATCCGCTGCACCGGGCACACTGTTACCGCAGAAGCCCTGACCGCAAACGGCGCAGCGCTGCTGCCGGTACTGCAGGATCGCCTGTCCGCCGGGACTATCAGCGGTAACACCCTGGCACTGCATTTTACTGCACCCGCCGCCCATGCGGATGAAGATACCCGCCTGCGCGCCACCTCGGTCTTTGATGTGCTCCGCACCCTGATGAACCTGCCGTCACAGGCAGATGACCGTCACGCGCTGTTCTGCGGCGGACTGTTCAGTTACGACCTGGTTGCGGCCTTTGAGGCACTGCCGCCGGTTGAACGCATCAACCGCTGTCCGGATTACTGTTTTTATCTGGCGGAAACCCTGCTGACGATTGACCACCAGCAGCAAACCAGCGAACTCATTACGTTGACCTTTACAACGGATACAACAGAACAAACCCGCCTGGCAGAACAGCATCAGCAGATACTGACCGCACTGGCGCAGCCGGTAACCGCATCGGGCACTGTTGCACCGGTGGGCATCAGCGTGACAACGTCACATTCAGATGCCGATTTTTGCACTATCGTTAATCAGTTAAAACAATCCATTATTCAGGGTGATATTTTCCAGGTCGTGCCGTCACGCCGTTTTCAGTTACCGTGCCCGTCGCCGATGGCGGCTTACCGTGAACTGAAAACCCGTAACCCGAGCCCGTACCTGTTCTTTATGCAGGATGCGGATTTCACCCTGTTCGGCGCATCGCCGGAAAGTGCGCTGAAATATGACCCGGCAACCCGTCAGATTGAAATCTACCCGATTGCCGGTACCCGCCCGCGCGGCCTGTCAGCGGACGGTTCGGTGGATGCGGATAAAGACAGCCGCCTGGAACTGGATCTGCGTACGGATCAGAAAGAGCTGGCCGAACATTTTATGCTGGTTGATCTGGCCCGTAATGACCTCGCCCGTATCTGCCGTCCCGGCAGCCGCAGTGTGGCGGAACTGACCAAAGTGGATCGCTATGCGTTTGTGATGCACCTGGTATCCCGTGTCACCGGTGAATTACGTGATGATCTTGATATTTTTCATGCCTATCAGGCGTGTATGAACATGGGCACGCTGACCGGCGCACCGAAAGTCCGCGCGATGGAACTGATTGCCCGGGCCGAAAAAGTCTGTCGCGGCAGCTACGGCGGTGCGGTGGGTTATTTTCGCGGCGATACCACCTTTGATACCTGCATTGTGATCCGCTCCGCCTATGTCGAAAACGGTATTGCCACTGTGCAGGCCGGCGGCGGCGTGGTACTGGATTCCGACCCGCAGGCGGAAGCCGACGAAAACCGCAACAAGGCCCGCGCGGTGATCCGCGCCATCACCCGCGCCCATCATGCAGAGGAGACATTCTGATGGCTGATATTTTACTGCTCGATAATGTCGATTCCTTTACCTATAACCTGGCCGATCAGTTCCGTGCTCAGGGGCATCAGGTGGTGATTTACCGCAACCGGGTTCCGGCGGACGTTATTCTTTCCGCGCTGGAAACCATGAAAAACCCGGTGCTGGTGCTCTCTCCGGGGCCGGGAAAACCGGCAGATGCCGGATGCCAGCCGGAAGTGCTGAGTCGTGTCAGAGGCCGTTATCCGGTAATCGGTATTTGCCTCGGTCATCAGGCGATTGTTGAAGCCTACGGCGGCAAAGTCAGCCACGCCGGTGCCGTGCTCCACGGTAAAGCCAGCCAGTTGCACCACGATGAGCAATCTATGTTTTCCGGTCTGCCGAACCCGATGAAAGTGGCACGCTATCACTCACTGGCAGCAGAAATCATCCCGGAAGCGCTGACCGTGTGCGCCACCAGCGACAACATTGTCATGGCTGTCCGCCATGAACAGGACAAAGTCTGCGGCTTACAGTTTCATCCCGAATCCGTCCTGACACCGGACGGCGCAGCCCTGCTGGCCAATACCCTGGCGTGGGCACAGGCATAACTCAACCTGAATAACAGATAAAAAAACAGATTAAGGAACAGAGAGATGCAAACATTATTTGAAAAACTTTACCGGGGTGAAACACTGACCCTGGCGGAAAGCCGGGAATTATTTTCCGCGATAATCCGGGGAGAATTGAGTGAAACTCAGCTGGCGGCAGCGCTGATCAGCATGAAAATGCGCGGCGAACAGCCGGATGAAATTGCCGGTGCTGCCCAGGCCTGTCTGAACAACGCGCGCGCCTTCCCGCGTCCGGACTATCGTTTCAGTGATATTGTCGGCACCGGCGGCGATGCTTCCGACAGCATCAATATCTCCACAGCCAGTGCTTTTGTGGCAGCTGCCTGCGGAATAAAAGTCGCCAAACACGGCAGCCGCAGTGTTTCGAGTAAAACCGGTTCTTCCGATTTACTGAATGCCTTCGGCATCGCGCTGGATACCCCGGCGGATGTGTCCCGCAGCGCGCTGGATGATGTCGGCGTCTGTTTTCTGTTTGCCCCGCACTATCATGACGGTTTCCGTTTTGCCGCACCGGTGCGTCAGCAGCTGAAAACCCGTACCTTATTTAATGTCCTCGGGCCGCTGATCAACCCGGCCCGCCCGCCGGTTGCCCTGATCGGTGTATACAGCCCGGCGCTGATCCGCCCTGTTGCACAAACGCTGAAAGTCCTCGGCTACCAGCGTGCAGCCGTGGTGCACAGCGGCGGGATGGATGAGGTTTCCCTGCATGCGCCGACACAGGTTGCTGAGCTGCATAACGGCGAGATCCGCGAATACCGCCTGACCACAGACGATTTCGGCCTGCGGGGTTATGACATGCAGGAACTGCGCGGCGGCACCCCGGAAGAAAACCGTCAGTTACTGACGCGGTTATTACAGGGAGAAGGCACCGCCGCACAGAGTCACGCCGTGGCAGCCAATGTCGCCCTGCTGATGAAACTCAATGATAACGAAGACTTACAGGATAATGCGCAGCATGCGCTGGCAATGATCCGCAGTGGTAACGCCTTTGAGCGCGTCACCGCCCTGGCCGCGAGAGGATAAACCATGAAAGGCACCGTATTAGAACAGATTGTGAATGATAAACGTATCTCCCTGGTTGCGCGGAAGAAACAGGAGCCGCTGCTGAGTTTCGCGGATGATCTTCCGCTGAGTGACCGCAATTTTTATCAGGCTCTGCGCAGCGCAGAAACCGCGTTTATTCTGGAGTGCAAAAAAGCCTCTCCGTCGAAAGGACTTATCCGTCAGGATTTTAATCTCCGTGAAATCGCAGCGGCTTATGCGCCGTATGCCACGGCAGTCTCGGTACTGACCGACGAGAAATATTTTCAGGGACAACATGACTATCTGCGGCAGGTGCGCGCGCTGATCACGCAGCCGGTATTATGCAAAGATTTCATTATTGATGCTTATCAGGTGTATCTCGCCCGCCACTATGGCGCAGACGCGATTCTGCTGATGCTCTCTGTCCTGAATGATGCGGATTATCACTCACTGGCGACCCTGGCTCATTCCCTCAATATGGGGGTGCTGACGGAAGTCAGTACGGAAGAGGAACTGCACCGCGCCATTACCCTTGATGCACAGGTTATCGGTATCAATAACCGCGATTTGCGCGACCTCTCCATTGACCGCCGCCGGACAGCGGATTTTGCCCCGCACATCCCTGCTGACCGCATTATTATCAGTGAATCCGGCATTACCACGCATCAGCATATCCGCGAATTGCGTCCCCATGCTGACGGGTTCCTGATCGGCAGTGCCATTATGGCGCAGCCTGATCTGGACACTGCCATCCGCCGCCTGATTTACGGCGAACACAAAGTCTGCGGACTGACCCGTGCGGACGATGCCCGCGCCGCCTATGACGCCGGTGCCACCTTCGGCGGCCTGATTTTTGTCAGCAAATCGCCGCGTTATGTGGATGAAGCACAGGCAGCGGAGGTGATGTGCGGAGCACCGCTGGCGTATGTCGGCGTATTCCGTAACCACGACCCGGCAGATATCGCCGCGATTGCCCGCCGCCTGAAACTGCATGCTGTTCAGTTACACGGTGATGAAAACGAGCACGATATCGCGCTGCTGCGCCTGCATCTCCCGGCAAAATGTGAGATCTGGAAAGCGCTGGATATGTCGCACGGTGCGGATATCACCGTTCCGGACGGCGTGGTGCGCCTGGTGCTGGATAACGGCAAAGGCGGCACCGGGCAGACGTTCGACTGGCAGACCCTGCCTCCTTCACTGCCGGTGCCCTTTACCCTCGCGGGCGGGCTGAATGCGGAAAATTGTGTCTCCGCCGCCGCTTCCGGTGCTGCCGGGCTGGATTTTAACTCCGGCGCGGAGTCCGCCCCCGGTATTAAAGATGCAGAAAAACTCCGTCAAATATTTAATCAATTACATCAGCAAGTTGCCTGACTAACGACTGAAAAGAAAAAGGATCAGAAACAATGAGTAAATTAAATCCCTACTTTGGTGAATTCGGCGGGCAGTTTGTACCGCAGATTTTAATCCCGGCACTCGACCAGCTCGAAGATGCCTTTATTGCCGCTCAGGAAGACCCGGAGTTTCAGCGCGAATTTACCGACCTGCTGCAAAACTATGCCGGTCGCCCGACAGCCCTGACGCTGTGCAAAAACCTGACGGCAGGCAGCAAAACCAAACTGTACCTGAAGCGCGAGGATTTACTGCACGGCGGTGCCCACAAAACCAACCAGGTACTCGGCCAGGCACTGCTGGCAAAACGGATGGGAAAAACGGAAATTATCGCCGAAACCGGTGCCGGTCAGCACGGTGTCGCGGCAGCGCTCGCCAGTGCGCTGCTCGGGCTGAAATGCCGTGTTTATATGGGGGCAAAAGATGTGGAACGTCAGTCCCCGAATGTGTTCCGTATGCGACTGATGGGCGCGGAAGTCATCCCGGTGCACAGCGGTTCCGCCACCCTGAAAGATGCCTGTAATGAGGCGCTGCGCGACTGGAGCGGGAACTATGACCGCGCCCACTATTTATTAGGCACCGCGGCAGGCCCGCATCCGTACCCGACCATTGTCCGCGAATTCCAGCGCATGATTGGTGATGAGGCGCGTGCCCAGATCCTCACCCGTGAAGGCCGTTTACCGGATGCGGTGATCGCCTGTATCGGCGGCGGCTCAAATGCTATCGGCGCATTTGCCGGGTTTATTCCGGATGAATCTGTCGCGCTGATCGGCGTCGAACCGGCCGGGCACGGTATTGAAACCGGCGAGCACGGCGCACCGCTCAAACATGGCCGTATTGGTATCTACTTCGGTATGAAATCACCGATGATGCAGACAGAAGATGGTCAGATCGAGGAATCTTACTCCATCTCCGCCGGTCTGGACTTTCCGTCTGTCGGGCCGCAGCACGCATATCTGAATACCATCGGCCGGGCCGATTATGTTTCCGCCACCGATGATGAGGCCCTTGAGGCATTTAAAACGCTGAGCCGTCAGGAAGGGATTATCCCGGCACTGGAATCCTCCCATGCCCTGGCACACGCACTGAAAATGATCCGCGAAAATCCGGAGAAAGAACAACTTCTTATCGTTAATATTTCCGGTCGCGGAGACAAAGACATTTTCACTGTTTATGACATTTTTAAAGCAAGAGGTGATTTCTGATGAGCCGGTATGAACAACTTTTCCAGCGTTTGCAGTCCCGCAATCAGGGTGCATTTATCCCGTTTGTCACTCTGGGTGACCCGTCCGCTGAGGTTTCCCTGCAAATTATTGATGCTCTGGTGGCGGGTGGTGCCGATGCCCTGGAGATCGGCATTCCGTTTTCTGACCCGCTGGCAGACGGTCCGGTGATTCAGGATGCCAACCTCCGTGCCTTTGCCGCTGGTATGACCCCGGCGCGCTGCTTTGAGCTGATTACACAAATCCGTGCGAAGTATCCGGAGCTGCCGGTGGGACTGCTGATGTATGCCAATCTGGTCTTCCATAACGGTATCAGTCAGTTTTATGAAACCGCGGCAAACGCCGGTGTGGATTCGGTTCTGATCGCCGATGTGCCGCTGCATGAATCTCAGCCGTTCCGGGATGCCGCGCTGGCCAATAATATCGCGCCGGTCTTTATCTGCCCGCCGGATGCAGATGACAAATTACTGGAGACACTGGCTGCCGCCGGGAAAGGCTATACTTATCTGCTTTCCCGTGCCGGTGTGACGGGAACAGAAAAACGGGCTGAAAAATCGCTGGCTGATCTGACCGCCAAACTGACCGCACTGAATGCCGCCCCGCCGGTTCAGGGATTCGGAATTTCCGAACCGGAACAGGTGCAGGAATCACTGAAAAATGGCGCGGCGGGGGCAATTTCCGGATCTGCCGTGGTAAAAATCATCGCCGCAAATCTGGATAATGTACCGGTTATGTGTCAGAAACTGCGGGAATTTACGCAGAAAATGAAAAACGCAACGCAATTATAATGTTTCACTCCGCCCGCTGTTAACAGCGGGTTATTTTTTGTTGAGAAACATTCAGTTTTCATCAATACTGAAAGGGTCAGGCACACATTATTCTGTGAACCGTGCCGGTAATAAGGAGAACATAATGAAGTATATGAAATTGGTCACCTCATTTTTTGTTGTCATGTTTATGGCTTTCACGCTGTCCGCCTGTGCCCCGACTGCCACCAGTGAAGGTACCGGGGGTTATTTTGATGATTCTGTCATCACCACAAAAGTAAAAACAGCGTTACTGGGTGAGAAAGGCATTAAATCCACCCAAATCAGCGTGGAAACGTTCAAAGGTAAAGTTCAGCTGAGCGGATTTGTCTCTTCAGAAACAGAAGCAAACCTGGCGGTGAATACCGCACGTAAAGTTCCCGGCGTGAAGGTTGTTATTAACTCAATGAAGTTGCGGTGACCCTGACTATCAGATTACCGGATACAAAAACGGCGCAATGATGATTGCGCCGTTTTTTATGGTACTGATAACACGAATTATCAGAATTTGTAGCCCGCACCAAACATAAAGACAAACGGGTCAAGACGGGTTTTATAAGAGTAACTGTCATTACCTGCTTTGAAGTCCACATCTGTTTCGATGTTCATCCACCAGACTGACGCATTCAGCAGCCAGTGGTCATCTAACTGATAATCCAGACCAGCCTGTGCCGCAAAGCCCCAGGAATCACCTAAACTCAGATCACGTAAGCCTGCGCCACTGCCGGTACCGTTAAACCCTTCATCAAAGAAGAAGGTATAGTTCACACCCACACCTAAATACGGACGCAGTTTATCTTCCGGAGTACGGAAATAATACTGAGCCATTAAGGTTGGCGGCAGATCTTTAACTGATGCGATTTCACCCAGGGATGATGGCAGTGAAACTTTGTGTTCAAACGGAGTCGCAGCCAATAATTCAATACCGATATTATCGGTTGCCATATAAGTAAAGGTCAGACCCAGCTGCGTATTGTTATTTGCTTCAAAAGAGCCGGCAAAACCCAGAACATTATCAGAGCCTGTATTCGGACGCACAGTCGCGGTACCACCACGAATGATAAAATCACCGGCCTGGTGTGCCATTGAAACTGACGGTAAAACCGTTGCCAGTGCTAAACACACTGCAGAAAGCTTTTTCATTATCTATCCCATCCTAAAAAAAGAAAAAACACACAATAAGTACAGTTTGAAATATACAGACTTAAATCTAATTATGATCTAAGACAGATCACAACATTTAAATAAAAAACGCATTTTTCACAAAGATCTGAATTATTATTCCATGGTGACATTTTCATTTATTGATTTATATCAAAAACAGCGATTACCATTTTCAGAGTGCTCATTATTTATGTGTTTTATATCAATTTGTAAAATACAATACTGACTATTCAGCCGGCTACTTTGTTTTATTATTGTTAATTATTTGTGATTATTTGGCTATCTGCTTCCGGATATTCCGTCTGAATACTGTATTTCCGCCGGACGAACAGGTTACAATCCCTGCCATACTGTTTTACAATTGCATCAACGTTTTTATTTCATGCCTTACAGGAGTTGTTCCATGTCCATGCCGGTGCCGGTTCTCGCCCGCGACAGCCTGAATTTTTTCCGTAATCAGCTGTTATCTGTCCTGATCATTTCGCTGCTTACCGCTGCTGTGACCGTCGGGCTCAATGTGCTCCTGACTTACAATTCCAATGGGCTGGCGCTGATCCGCTCGCTGGAAACCACCTACGTCACTGAAGGCTCCGGCGGCTTTCAGCGCGCTGTTGCCGCGCTGACATCCGACGACCAGTGGCAAATGTTGAAAACCGGTCTCGGCACAATTTTCAGCTCCCTGCTGGGCAATGCCGTCTTTGTAACCGCCATGATTTTCCTGATTTTCAGTACTTCACAGGGACAGCCGGTATCCGCTTTACAGGCCATCACCGGCTCTGCCGGACGTGTTCCGCGCATGCTGATTCTGCTGTTAATCTGTTCACTGGTGATTGCACTCGGACTGGTCGCCATGTATCTGCCGGGATTAATTCTGGCCATGTTACTGGCACTGGCTCCGGTTATTATGTTCACCGAAAAGAACAGCGTATTTACCGCCATCAAAATCAGCGGAAATATTGCCCTGAAAAATATCAGAACACTTCTGCCGGCTATTTTAATATGGTTTGCCCTGAAACAGGCATCCGTAGTGTTTCTTAGTAAACTTCCTATCGTAAACGAACATATTCTGATGACCGTTATTCTCTTCATTAATAATATCATCAGCGGACTGGTGATTATTTATCTGTTCCGGTTCTACCAGTTATTTACACAATCACAATCTGTCAGTGACTATCAGTAAGGCCGCATGATGCGCACAGACAATGATATTTACCGCGCAATACAGGACTATGTCCGTGCAGATGATAATATCCGCGCGGCTGTGCTCAACGGGTCACGGGCAAATAAACAGGTTGCCGCCGATAAATATCAGGACTTCGATATTGTCTTTTTTGTACACAATATTGAAGCAGCAAAGTTTCCCGCCCTGCGGGAGTCATTTTTCGGCGTTCCGGTATTACAGCAATGCCCTGATGATATGCTTTTGGGTAATGAAGGTATGCCGCCCCGTGCGGCGTATACCCTGCTGATGATCTATGAGGACGGCCACCGGATAGATCTGACTCTGCTTCCGCTGACGCATTGTGCCTCAGAATATAAACATGACAGCCTGACGGTGCTTCTCGCGGATAAAGACGGCCTCTTCGCCGGCATCGCCCCGGCGGATGAAAGGAGTTATTTTATTACGCCGCCTGATGCCCGTTTATTTGCCGAAACCGCCAATGAATTCTGGTGGTGTGTGACAAATGTGGCCAAAGGTCTGGCACGGCGTGAAATCACCTTCGCCAAAGCCATGACGGAAAATGTTGTCCGCCCGGCATTTATGCAGATGCTCGACTGGAAAACCGGTTATACCAACGGATTTAACCTGACCACCGGAAAAGACGGAAAATATTTATCCCGTTATCTGACCACACGTGAGATGCAAACCGTTCTGGGAACCTATTCTGATGCGGAACCGGAAAATAACTGGCAGGCGTTGTTTCTGATGTGCAGGCTGTTCAGGGAATATCAGACGACCATTGCTGAGCTGTCCGGGTTTGAAATCAATACCCGGGAGTGTGATGCCTCTGTCCGTTATCTCCGGATGGTTTATAACGACAGCCTCTTATCTTCTGTGTAAAGGAATACAATGATGATCACCCTGCCCGTCACGCTCACAGTTCAGGATCTGGCTGACTACCAGACTTTCAGTTTCCGGCATTTTTATCAGGAACCGGTCGGGTGGCGACGTATTCCTTATTTTCTTATCTGGCTGATATTATGCGGGATGTTATTGCTTATTTTCAGCACCTTTTCGCCGCTGCCGGGCAAGTTTGATAGTTATTCTGTTTTTTACGGACTGAGCTGCGGTTTTTTATCGCTGTTGGTGTTTATGTTCAGCTGTTCTGTCAAAAACAGACGGATTATACGTCAGTTTTCTGTTCAGCCCGGACATTACCTCCTGCGTCCGGTAACGTTTGAACTGAGTAATGACGGAATAAGCCAGGTTTCAGCCCTTCACCATTCTTTTTTTGCCTGGGGGGCTGTCATTGATTATGCCGAAAGCAACACCGGAATTTATCTTTACCACGGCAAAAATGACGGCATTATTCTTCCGCTGCGGGATATTCAGTCAGAGGCACAAAAGAACGATATTTTGCACCTGCTGTCACAGAAAATAAGACATGTGCAGATAAAGAATCAGGCCGGTGAAATAGCCTGATTCAGGCCGTTGACAAGCCCGCAGGGATTGGCGACGACCGACAGAGGTTGTAAAAATAAACTAGGAAAATCAATTTATTGATTTTCGGCTGCTAACACAAAGCAGGAAAAACCACGTTTTATCCTGCTTTGTCAGCAATCTCAATCAGGCCGGTAAGATGGCCTGATTATCCGGTGTGTCTGCGGTGGTGATTACTGCACTTTACGCACGGCTTTCACATCCAGTTCGGTTTTATTCCATTCTTTGTCGATTTCCCCTTCGACCTCAATTTCATCCTGCGGTGTAACTTTCAGTCCGTTCCAGCGTTTCGGGGAAATTTCAGCACGGATAGTGCCGGTACTGTCTTTAAATTCATAATGTTTATTATCGAGCTGACGGACAATTGTGCCGCGCAGTACAACCGGTGCATCATCGGATAATTTCAGTGCATCCGCAACGGTCATTTTACGGGCATCCGGGCCGCTGAATCCGCCGCTTTGTGATGTTGTTGTGGTTGTTGCCGCCGCTGTCGCGCCGGGACCTTCAAAACCGCCGTTGGCTGCAAAAACGGAACCGGCTGATCCTGCCAGTAATGTGGCAAGTAATGCGAGTGCAGGTAATTTTTTCATCATTTATCTCCTTTATGAGGAAGCGTCTTTGCTTCATGGACACTATTAAACCATTAAGTTCTTAACAGGATCTTAAGGGGATGTCATTTTTGACTATATTTTTAATTTCAGCGAAAACAGGTGGTTATCCTGAGATATCCGGGTTAAAACTAGTATAGCGCTATTTATACGGATAAGAATTATGCGGATATTATTAATTGAAGATGACCGGCTGATTGGTGACGGGCTGAAAATCGGCCTGAGCCGGCTCGGCTTTACGCCTGACTGGTTTACCGATGGCCTGACCGGTCAGCAGGCCCTCTATTCTGCCCCTTATGATGCCGTGATCCTTGATCTCTCTCTGCCGGGCATGGACGGGCTGGAGATACTGAAACAGTGGCGTTCGGAGGGTCGTGACGAGCCGGTACTGATCCTGACCGCCCGTGATGCTCTTGAGCAGCGCGTAAGCGGCTTACAACAGGGCGCGGATGATTATCTGTGCAAACCGTTTGCACTTGCGGAAGTGGCGGCACGGTTACAGGCGCTGATCCGCCGCCGCTACGGGCAGGTTTCTGAGAAACTGGTGCTCGGCGATGTGGAGATGGATCCGGTGGCCATGACTGTCACCCGCAACGGTGTGCCGGTATCGCTGAAAAGCAAAGAACTGGCACTGCTGGCACTGTTTCTGCGCAATCCGCAGAAAGTGCTGTCCCGCGCAATGATTGAAGAGAAACTGTATAACTGGGATGAGGATGTTTCCAGTAATGCCGTTGAGGTGCATATTCACCATCTGCGCCGCAAACTGGGACGCGGGTTTATCAAAACCATTCACGGTGTCGGTTATGTCGCGGGAAAGAATGATGAAAACGTATAGTCTGCGCCTGCGGCTGGGCGGGCTGTTGCTGCTGCTCACTCTGCTGACCTGGGGGATCGCCAGTTTGTTTGCCTGGATGCAGACCACAAAATCCATCAATGAATTATTTGATACGCAACAAATGGCCTTTGCCAAACGCCTGTCGGTTCTGCCGTCCGGGCTGGAATTTCCGTCGTCCGCTATTAAGAAAACCAAAAAAATGCTCTCCGGTAACCGCGGAAAGCAGGATGATGATGCGCTGGCTTTTGCTATTTTTACCCCGCAGGGCAAGCGGGTGCTGGATGACGGCGAGAACGGCCGGAAAATTCCGTTCTCAGACAAGAAAAACGGGTTTCGTGACGGCTCGCTGACGGATGACAACGACCGCTGGCGCTTTGTGCAGCTGCCTTCCGCTGATGGTCGCTATATCATCGTGGTCGGCCAGGAATGGGAATACCGCGAGGATATGGGACTGACGATTATCACCGCTCAGGCGGTTCCGTGGCTGGTGGCGCTGCCCCTGATGCTGCTTTTGTTCCTGTGGCTGCTGACCCGCGCCCTGACGCCGCTGCGTCTGCTGGCACGCCAGTTACAGCGCCGGAACCCGGCGGAACTGACTCCGCTTGCTCCGCCGGTGCTGCCGAAAGAAGTCAGTCCGATGCTGGACGCGCTGAACGGATTATTTCTGCGGATCCGCGACCTGCGTGAGCGGGAAAGCCGTTTTACCTCGGATGCTGCCCATGAACTGCGCAGCCCGCTGGCTGCACTGAAAGTACAGACCGAAGTGATGCAGATTGCCGGCGATGACCCCGCCACCCGGGAACACGTGACCGCGAATCTGCTCACCGGAATTGACCGTGCCACCCGTCTGGTGGATCAGCTGCTGACCCTCTCCCGGCTGGAATCACAGTCTCAGCCGCTGGAAAGCACAGAGCTGCGCTGGTCAGCCATTATTAATGATGCCGTTGCACAAACCGCCCCGGACGCAGCGGCGCATCAGGTCAGCGTAATACCGGACATCACCGCACCTGAACTGACTGTCCGCGGCGAACAGCTGCTGCTGACTGTCATGCTGCGCAATCTGCTGCATAATGCCATCCGCTACGGTAAAACCGGCGGCACCGTTCAGCTGACGCTGACTGCACAACAGTTAGTCATTGAGGATGACGGGCCGGGTGTCAGTGATGAAATACTGGCCCGGCTGGGAGAACGTTTTTACCGGCCGCCGGGACAGGAAAAAACCGGCAGCGGTCTGGGACTATCGATTGTCAAACGGATTGCGGAACTGCATCACATGACCATACAGTTCCGCCGCAGCCCGCCGGGCGGGTTTATTACTGCGATCAGGTGGTGAGCGGTTTTTCCGTTCCTTCAGCCGCCTGCGCCATCGCCTCTTCTATCGCTTTGATGCGGCTTTGCTGTTTGCTCTGAATCAGCCGGATAGCGAAATAGAGATCCGGCACAATAATCAAATCATCATCATTGCGTTTGATTTTGTTTTCCGATACCCAGCGTGTCAGCTCAGTGCGCCGTCCTGCCAGGATCAGTGTGACGCCTTTGATTTTCAGCTCAGTCACCAGCTCATTGAGGGTACTGAACACGCTCATATCATTATTGATAAAGCTGACGGTCGCATCCACGGCCACCCATCCGGGGCGTTTTGGTGCCGTATTCACCACCTGCAATATCCGCTTTTTAAAATACGCCACGTTGAAATAGGTCAGCGGTGAGTTAAAGCGGTACATCAATAATCCGTCAACCTGATTAATATCCACGTTACTGTTGTTGATGGAATGGATCATCCCCTGCTCATCCACACCCAGTAACTGATCGGTCGGGCGGAAAACAGTACGCAGGAACTGTACCAGTCCCAGCAGAACAGCAAATCCGATACCGTTGATCAGCCCCACCACCAGTACCGCCACCAGGGTAAACAGCGCCAGGGTGAATGCCGATTTATTCCGTTTACGGAAAGAGAAAATCTGACGGATGCTGAACATCGACCAGGAGGAGTAAATCAGTACCACCCCGAGTGTTGCCAGCGGGATGTGTCCGAGGAAACTGGTCAGGAAAAACAGCACCAGCGCGATCAATCCCGCTGCGATCAGGGACACCATCTGTGTTTTACCGCCGGTGGCATCGTTAACGGCGGTACGGCTGGTCGCGGCACTGACCGCGAATCCCTGCGATAACCCGGAGGCAATGTTGATATACCCCTGAGCACGCAGCTCCTGATCCACATCGATGGCATAGCCGTTTTTCTCGGCAAAACTGCGCACTGTCATCATAAAGCTGACAATACTGATCACCGCAAGGTTTAGTGACGGGATCACCAGTTCACGCAGCAGACCCGGATCAAACGCCGGCATTTTGATATGCGGCAGCCCGTTACCGAGATTACCGACCACGGAAATCCCCATTGAGGCAAAATCCAGCTGAGCGCTGACCAGGGTGGCAATCGTCATCACAATCAGCGGTCCCGGCCAGCTGCGGCGGACAGCCCGTAATAAAAACAGTGCCGCCAGACTGGCACCGGAGAGGATCAGCGTCGGCATATGCATAAGATGCAGATGCGCCGGCAGCGCCACCAGGCACTCAATCAGCTGCGACGGCAGTTCATCCAGCCCGAGCACATTTCCTATCTGCCCGACAATGATCGTGACCGCCACGCCGTTGAGCAGCCCCTGTAAAATCGGCTGCGATAAAAAATCCGCAAACGCGGCGAGTTTGAAATGCCCGGCAATCAGGCACCAGACACCGGTCATCAGTGTCATGATAATCGCCAGCTGCCACAGCGTATCCGGGTCACCTTTTGCCAGCGGGATAATCGCCGCCGCAATGACCGCACAGGTCGCTGCATCCGGCCCGACAATCAGCTGACGGGAGGAGCCGAACAGCGCATAAGTCACCATCGGCAGGATACAGGCGTAGAGACCGACAATGGCATTAATGCCCATCAGCCCCGTGTAAGCGATAGCCACCGGCAATGCCACAGCAGCAACAGAAAGCCCCGCGCGGATATCAAAGCGCAAATTTTTGCGTTCATAGTGCAGAAAAACAGAAAGTCCCGGCATCCAGCGCAAAAGTCGGTTCGGCTGCATTATCGCCCCTTATAAAAATATCGTATTAAGATGTACAATTTAATTTTACTGCTGATAGTTAAACTGATTTATAACCGAACGCGGATAAAGAAGATAGTCAGACCGCGTCTTATGGTAAAATATTGCAAAATCAATTGTAATATATTTTTTTTCTTTAAAAATAAGAGACTGAATGCCACGTGCTTAAAATAAATTTAAATTTCGGACAGACTCAATTATGAAGCAACTACTAGACTTTATCCCCCTGGTTATCTTTTTTGCCATATATAAAACCGTGGATATCTATTACGCCTCTGGTGCCTTAATTGCCGCGTCTGCGGTGGCACTGGCTGTCCGCTGGTTCCTGTATAAGCATCTGGAGAAATCGGCTGTTATCACCTTCGTGATTGTCGCCATCTTCGGTACCCTGACCATCGTTTTCCATGACCCGCAGTTTATCAAATGGAAAGTGACGATTATTTATGCCCTGTTTGCTCTCGTATTGCTGGGCGGTCAGTTCATCTTCGGTAAGCCGCTGATTCAGAAAATGCTGGGCAAAGAGCTGACCCTGCCGCCGCAGGTCTGGCAGCGTCTGAATCTCGCCTGGGCTCTCTTCTTTATCGTCTGCGCGGCGGTAAACGTGTACGTCGCATTCTGGTTATCAATGGATACCTGGATGAACTTCAAAGTGTTTGGCCTGACTGCAGTAACGCTGGTATTTACCGTTGCCAGTGTGGTATATATTTACCGTCATCTGCCACGGGAAGAAGAAAAATAATAAAATCAACCGGATATCGGTTTATTTCTGCCGCTGTCCTTTTTCGTTAAACGGATGTAAGTATTTCTCATGACTCAACAACAATGTTTACCTAACGGAGAACTGGTGCTGCGCACCTTAACCATGCCGACAGACACCAATGCCAACGGGGATATCTTCGGTGGCTGGCTGATGTCGCAGATGGATATCGGCGGTGCTATCCTGGCAAAGGAGATTGCACTGGGCCGCGTGGTGACAGTCCGCGTGGACGGCATCACCTTTCTGCGCTCTGTGGCGGTCGGTGATGTGGTCTGCTGTTATGCGCGCTGCCTGAAAACCGGAAATTCATCCATGACGGTCAAAGTCGAGGTCTGGGTGAAGAAAGTGGCTACCCATCCTATCGGTGACCGTTACCGTGCAACAGAAGCTGTCTTCAGTTATGTTGCGGTGGATGCGGATAACCGTCCCCGCCCGCTGCCTGACGGAAAACGTCATTTTCAGTTAGACAGCAGTAACAGTGATTTAAAATAAGCGTTTCATAACCGGCCACTCTTCTGAGTGGCCGTTTTGTCTGCCGGGATAACCCGCAGGTTCCCCGCGACACCGGCGCCCGGTAATAGTATCATTGCCGCAAATCTCTCTTTTTATTTAATCCGGAATTTTCATCGTGACCTCATTTGCTGAACTTAATGCACTTCCCGCAGAACAAATTACCAACCTGAATGAACTGGGTTATCTGACCATGACTCCGGTTCAGGCCGCGGCATTACCGGCTATTCTCGCGGGTAAAGATGTCCGTGCGCAGGCCAGAACCGGCAGCGGAAAAACCGCCGCATTTGGTCTCGGGCTGTTACAGCATATCGATGCCGGACACTTTATGACTCAGGCTCTGGTTCTCTGCCCGACCCGTGAACTGGCCGATCAGGTTGCCGGGGAACTGCGGCGGCTGGCGCGTTATCTGCCGAATATCAAAATCCTGACCTTATGCGGCGGCGTGCCGTTCGGTGCCCAGCGTGATTCCCTGATCCACCCGCCGCATATTATTGTGGCAACGCCGGGCCGCCTGCTTGATCACCTGAGTAAAAACACGCTGCACCTTGATGCTATCCGCACCCTGGTGCTGGACGAAGCTGACCGTATGCTGGATATGGGCTTTGCTGACGATATTACTGACATTCTCTCCCGTACCCCGGAAGAACGCCAGACCTTGCTGTTTTCCGCCACCTGGCCGGATGAGATAGCTGCCGTCAGCCGCCGTTTTCAGCGCGATCCGCAAACCATTGAAATCAACAGCACCGATGAACTGCCGGCAGTTGAACAACAGTTTTATGAAGTGTCGCGCCGCGGAAAAACTGAGCTGTTACAGAAATTACTGAGCCGTGAACAACCTGCATCCTGTGTGGTGTTCTGTAATACCAAAAAAGATTGCCAGGATGTGTATGACGCCCTGGAAAGCAGCGGACAGAGTGTTCTGGTGCTGCACGGTGATATGGAACAGCGTGAGCGCGACCAGACGCTGATCCGCTTTGCCAACGGCAGCAGCCGTGTACTGGTTGCCACTGATGTGGCGTCACGCGGACTGGATATCAAAGCCCTTGAGCTGGTAATCAACTATGAACTGGCGTGGGATCCGGAGGTGCATATCCACCGCATCGGCCGTACCGCCCGTGCCGGTGAAAGCGGGCTGGCGATCAGCCTGTGCGCACCGGAAGAAGCGGTCCGTGCAAACGCACTGGAAGAAATGCTGCATATGAAACTGAACTGGCAGCCAATCCCGGCCGGGCTGCGCATCACTCCGCTGGATGCGGCAATGGCGACACTGTGCATCGACGGCGGCAAAAAAGCCAAGATCCGCCCCGGAGACATTCTCGGTGCAATGACCGGTGATATGGGACTGAACGGCGAAGATATCGGCAAAATCGTGATCCAGCCAATGCATGCTTATGTCGCAGTACGTCAGGGTATCGCGCAGCAGGCACGCAAACTGCTTCAGCAGGGTAAAATCAAAGGCAAACCTGTCAGAGTCAGACTGCTGAAATAATTTTAAAGGACCGTATTTCCCGTCAACGGATGATATCTCTGTTTTGTATCCGGCCGGCCTTCTCAGGCCGGCTTTATTCCACCTGCATCTCTGCGTTCTGCTGAGGTATTTTTTTGTTAAAGGGTCTCTGTATGTCAGCGCTGTTTAACGCTTTAGTCTCTGATTCTGTCGTCTTATTTGTCGTTACCTTTATTTTATCGGTCGGCTCAGCCTATGCCGGAAAATATCTGTTCAAAAAACGTCACGGTAAGACGGAATTAGCGGATGATGAAACCAAAATTGTTCTCGGTGCCGTATTATCTCTGCTGGGTTTATTAATCGGCTTTTTACTGACGATTTCTATCGGCGGCTATAATAACCGCGAACAAATGGAAGAAAACGAAGCTATTGCCATCGGTAATGCATTTCAGCGGGCACAATTATTGTCCCCGGAAAATACTCTGCGGGCAAATACTTTGCTTAACACGTATATTGACGCACGTATTGATTTTTTTAACGGCGGTTCACAGGCAAAAAATGAAAAATGGCGGGATATCTCCCTTGAGGCCCAGTCCTCTCTCTGGGAAATTGCTGCATCTGAAGCCCGTGCGACCCCGAATCCGGTCATTGCCTCTGTACTGACCGCATTCAGTGATCTCTATGTTTCCGAAGAAAAAACCATGGCCAGCTGGCGCTATCAGATTCCGGGCGCTGCCTGGATATTACTGGTTCTGTTTGCCGTCAGTGCCAATGTGCTGATCGGGTATAATATCCGCGGACTGCGCGGCAGCAATATGATGATTTTAATTCTGCCGCTGCTGACAACGATGGCACTGTTTATGATTGCCGAAATTGATATTCCGGGTGAAGGGGTTATTCATGTGATACCGGATAACCTGGTGAATTTACGCGCTGATCTTTTCCCGGCAAAATAAAACAACAACAAAAACCCGGCATTTTTATGTGCCGGGTTTTCTTATTTTATCTGATCACTGAATCGTGGTTTTACCGTCGATCCGGAAAATAATGGTTGTCGTCATGCCTTTCTTCGGCTTTTTCTCGTAACGCCACTTACGCATTGCGTTACGGACTTCACGTTCAAACATATTTTTCGGTGATGCTTCGATAATATCAATATTCTGAATACGACCATCCGTATCGACATCAAACCTGACCCTCACCTTCCCTTCTTTGCCGAGACTGCGTGCCCGTGCCGGATAAACCGGATCGGAACGGTGTAACGCTCTCGGATCACCACCGCCAACATCGCTTTGTCCGGCAGAGGCGACATTTCCCGCGGGACCTGCAGGGGCTTTTTTCACGGCCTGCTGACCAT
Source organism: Morganella sp. TYF_1 (assembly GCF_043105645.1). Lineage (NCBI taxonomy): Bacteria > Pseudomonadati > Pseudomonadota > Gammaproteobacteria > Enterobacterales > Morganellaceae > Morganella > Morganella sp. TYF_1. Next base: position 256,095 of record NZ_JBICLU010000026.1, read on the forward strand.
CCGGTGTACCGCTGAACAGTGGTTTATCGGATACCGGTGCTTTGGTTTCTGCCGGTTTTACAGCCGGTTTCTCAACTTTTTTCTCTTTTTTCGGTTTTGGCTTTGGTTTTTTCTCAACCGGTTTCTTTTCCACCGGTTTTTCAATAACCGGCTTCACGACCGGTTCCGGCTCGGGCTCGGGCTCGGGCTCCGGTTCTGCTTCGGGTTCCGGCTCAGGCTGAGGTTCAGCCACCGCAGCTGCCGGTGCAGGCGCAAATGCTGTCATCTCCACCATCAGCACCTTAGGTTCGTCCGCAACCTCCTTGTTTATGTTGTAGTAAATCGCTGCAGCCACAGAGGCATGCAGACAAAGAGAAATGAGAATTGGCCAGCTGATCCAGCGAAAAATAGGCATAATCGATACAATCTTATAAGCAGCTAATAATGACAATGGTCACTAGTTTAAATGCAAATAGCAATCAATTTCAATACGAAAGACGCAACCATTGTCACTTATCGTGCAGGTGGTCACTTCTTAGCGGTTTAATCCAGCCTGAGCAAACAGCAGCGAACGGCGCTGTCTCGCGATATCCAGCTTACGCAGGGCGAAAATCCGGATGTTCCGCCGGGACTGGCTTTCAAGCCAGCGACGACGACGGCGGGTTGCCTGCCGTAACATACGCCAACGTGCAACTTCCGGTCTGCTGTGTCTCATAACTAAACCCTTTTTTTAGACTGTGTGAAAAAATACGCTAATAATAAGGGCAATTATTATAAACTGCCTGACACAATAACCAACCGCTTTCCCGCAATATCTGCAGACATCCGCAGAAAAAAGGGGTTAAACTGACTTAAATCACAAATATAGCAGCATTACAGATGGCTTTCTGATACATTTTCCGATGGAGTATCAATCAGATCCTGTGCCTGTTTTGTCTGCAAACCTTATTCTTAGGGAAAGATAATACCTATGTCGACATTTTATACGCTGTTATATTGGCTGAGTATTCTTTTCTACTGGCTGCTGGTGGCCGGTATCTCTGTCCGCGTGATGTACAAACGCCGCCCGGTGACATCTACCATGACCTGGTTACTGATCATCTATATTCTGCCTTTTATCGGGATAATCGCTTATCTCGCTTTCGGTGAACTTCACCTCGGCCGCCGCCGGGTTGAACAGGCAAAAGGAATGTGGCCGTCCGTTTCCGGCTGGGTCGAAAATCTGCGTCAGTCAAAACACATTTTCGCCACTAAAAACAGCACCCAGGCGACCCCGCTGTTTCAGCTGATCGAACACCGCCAGGGTATTCCCGGGGTAAAAGGTAACCAGATTCAGCTGTTTACTACCTGTGAAGACTCATTGCGCCAGATTGTCAAAGATATCGATAATGCAAAACACAGCATTGATATGGTGTTTTACATCTGGAAACCGGGTGGTGATGTGGACAATGTCACCAATGCCCTGCTCGCTGCCGCAAAACGGGGGGTAAAATGCCGGATAATGGTTGACTCCGCCGGCAGCTGGCACTTTTTCCGGCATGATTATCCGAAGATGATGCGGGATGCAGGGATCGAATTTGTCGAAGCGCTGCCGGTGAATATTCTGCGTTTCGCCCTGCGCCGGATGGATTTACGCCAGCACCGGAAAATCGTCACTATCGATAACTATATTTCCTACACCGGCAGTATGAACATGGTGGATCCGCGCTATTTTAAACAGGATGCCGGTGTCGGTGAATGGGTCGATATTCTTGTCCGGATGGAAGGCCCTGTCACTACTCTGTTCGGTATTATCTACGCACTGGACTGGGAAATGGAACGCGGCGAACGCCGGTTACCGCCGCCGCCGGACGATATTGAAATGCCGTTTGAAAAAGACAGCGGTCATACCGTCAATATTGTGGCTTCGGGGCCGGGTTTCCCTGAAGAGCTGATCCAGCAATCCCTGATGACGGCTATTTTTGCCGCGCAGGAGCGTCTGACCTTCACCACGCCGTATTTTGTCCCGAGTGATGACCTGATGCATGCCATCTGTACCGCCGCCATGCGCGGTGTGCGTGTTGCGATTGTGATGCCGCGCCTCAATGACTCATTCCTCGTCCGCTGGGCAAGCCGCGCGTTTTATACCGAACTGCTGGAAGCCGGTGTGGAAATTTATCTGTTTGAGGATGGTCTGCTGCATACGAAAAGTGTCCTCGTGGATGACCAGCTCAGTATGGTCGGCTCTGTAAACCTGGATATGCGCAGCCTGTGGCTCAACTTTGAAATCACCGCCGTTATTGATGATGAAAGTTTTGCCGGTGATCTGAATATTGTCCAGAATGACTATATTTCACGCGCAACCCGCCTCGATTACACCGAATGGGAGAAACGTCCGCTGACCAACCGGGTTCTGGAGCGGTTATGTTATTTCTTCAGTCCTCTGCTGTGATAAACTGACCCTCTTTATTATCCCCGCCGGTATAACACGGCGGGGGATCACCGGAATGTAACCTGACCCATGAGTACTTCTCTGCCCCGCCGCCTCAGCGAGCAAGAAACAATTGAAATGGCCTACGACCTGTTTCTGGAACAGGCAATGGATAACCTTGACCCCGCAGACGTCCTGCTGTTTAACCTTCAGTTTGAAGAGATCGGTGGTGCTGAAATTGTACCAGCCGGTAATGACTGGTCAGCGTTTGCACCTTTTCTGGCACAAAACCCGGCATGTGCCGAAGTGGTTATCGGCCTGGCTCCGGATGAAAATGCGGATATCGACCAGATTTTTGCCCGGGTACTGATTTCCCGGAATTTTACCGGTACACCGGAATATGCCGTCCGCTGGCGGGAATAATTTACCCGCCGGTCACACTGTCAGCAGCGGCACTTTTCCCGCCGGGCAATCAATGACCTTGTGATAATGTCAATTTCAGCGGGATCCTCTGCGGCACCAGCCCGTAATGCCACATTCCAGTTGCTGATAATTCTGGCGTTTTCCGCCAGACCGGAATGGGTAGTCAGCCGCCCCTGCGCCGTCAGCCAGGCCGCAACCGCAGCCCAGTCCCACAACGGAGATTGTCCGCGCAACCGCTGTACCGGCCCCGGAAAGGTTCCCGGGCCGCGCGCGCCATCTTTGAGTAACGCGATTGCCTGGCGTGACATCCCCGTCAGTTCCGCAATATCACTCAGCCCGACAAGCGCGGAATCCACCGATTCCACCCGGGCATTCACACCGGCTGATTCAACGTCCTCCACCGCCGTGCGGATTGCACAATCCAGAGACGGCGCTTCCCGATCAAATTCCAGATAGACCGATTTGCCGTAAAAACAGAGTAATGCATCATCACAACCGCCGGCAAATAAGGCATCCTCCAGGTTCTCTGTATCCGCCGTCACACCGGACAGCGTCAGCGTAAAATTATACAGTGCCATTATTTTCCCCTTTCCTGCTGCCCGTTTTCACTGACAGGTATCCACTTTTCGTCTGATCTGTTTTGCATGGTTTTCCGGATTCCGCGGTGTTGACCAGACACTCATCTGATGCTGCCGGTGCTCATCATACGGTGACCCGCACCGTAACCGGCAGAATGCATGTGAGGAATTCCCCGGCGCAATCCATGTCCATCCCTGCAACAGTGCATATTCAATCGCAGACTGAATATGTTTATCCGGATGTTTCTTCATTACCTGTACCTACTGTAGTTTATATGTTGACAAGCGTCAACAATCGTTATTGACATACCTGAAAACCGGCTGTGCTTTTTAATAACGGAATCAGTAAGCTGCCTGCAAGGCCGCGAAGTACGCTCTGTCAGATTTTGCGGTTGATGCGGAAAAGCAGGATACGCAGATGAAAAAAAAAGCGCCCGCAACGGGCGCTCTGTCTCAAAAAATAAGATTAACGGCTTTACCGTATTTACAGCGGATCAACCTTCAGACAGGAAACCGCATGGCGGAAACTGCCTTCCAGCAACGGACGGGTTCTTGCACATTCGCTGTCCGCCAGCGGGCAGCGGGTGCGGAATACACAGCCGGACGGCGGATTAATCGGTGACGGCAGTTCCCCTTCCAGCAGCTGAATTGTTTTATTCTGCTCTTTGTCCGGATCAGGCACCGGCACCGCAGACATCAGCGCCCTGGTGTACGGATGCAGAGGATTGTGATACACCTCGTCATAGGTGCCGAGTTCCACCGCATGGCCGAGATACATCACCAACACACGGTCAGAAATATGTTTTACCACCGCCAGGTCGTGAGCGATAAAAATAAGGGACAATCCCATCTCCCGCTGTAATTCTTTCAGCAGGTTCACCACCTGAGCCTGGATAGACACATCCAGCGCTGAAACCGGCTCATCACAGATAACCAGTTTCGGCTCGAGGATCAGCGCACGGGCGATACCGATACGCTGACACTGCCCGCCGGAAAACTCATGCGGATAGCGGTTCACCAGGTTCGGCAGCAGCCCGACTTTCATCATCATGGCTTTGACTTTGTCTGTCACTTCCGTCTTACTCATTGACGGATAATAGGTGCGCAGCGGCTCTGCAATAATATCGCCGATAGTCATACGTGGGTTGAGTGACGCCAGCGGATCCTGGAAAATCATCTGGATGTCATTGCGGACATTATGCCAGTCTTTTTCGCTCATTCCACACAGGTCTTTGCCCAGCCAGGTTACCCGCCCGGCAGTGGATTTTACCAGGCCGATAATCGCACGGGCAAACGTGGATTTTCCGCAGCCGGATTCCCCGACCACCCCGAGTGTTTCCCCTTCATACAGACGGACTGTTACGCCATCCACCGCTTTCAGGCTTTTGGCCGGCTGCCAGAACCATTGCTTATTGTCTCTGATGGAAAAATGGACTTTTAAATCTTCAATTTCCAGCAGAACCGGACGTTCTGAATGTGTCATTATGCCAACTCCTCTGCAGTTCTGAAGCAGGCACGCAAACGGCCCTGAGAAAATGCCTGTAACGGCGGCTCATGCCGTGCGCACTCGTCTGTCGCATACTGACAGCGCGGGCGGAACGGACAACCCGCAGGGAGACGCAGCAGGTTCGGCGGGTTGCCCGGAATCGTCGCAAGCTCACTGTCTTCCTGCCCGTCAAGGCGCGGAACCGCCTTAAGCAACCCGATAGAGTACGGATGCGACGGATGATAAAACACATCGCGGGCTGTGCCGTATTCCATGGTGCGTCCGGCATACATCACCAGCACCTTATCGCAGATACCGGCAACGACACCCAGGTCATGGGTGATCATAATAATCGCGGTGTTGAATTCATTCTTCAGCTCATTGAGCAGCGTCATGATTTGCGCCTGTACCGTCACATCCAGCGCCGTGGTTGGTTCATCCGCAATCAGCAGCTTCGGCTTACACAACAGCGCCATCGCAATCATAACGCGCTGACGCATACCGCCGGAGAACTCGTGAGGATACATATTCATCCGCTTGCGGGCTTCCGGCATTTTCACCGCATCCAGCATCCGGACAGATTCCTCAAAAGCATCGTGAGAACTCAGACCTTTGTGCAGCATCAGTACTTCTGTCAGCTGCTTACTGACTTTCATGTACGGGTTGAGTGAGGTCATCGGGTCCTGAAAGATCATAGAAATTTCTTCCGCCCGCATTTTGTTCAGCGCTTTCTCTTTCAGATTGAGAATTTCACGCCCGTTGAATACCGCAGAGCCGCTGACCACACCATTGCGGGCCAGCAGTCCCATCAGCGCAAACGCCGTCTGTGATTTTCCGGAGCCGGATTCACCGACAATCCCGAGTGTCTCACCCGCCGCCAGCGAAAAATTAAGTTTGTTCACGGCTGTGACATCACCGTCCGGCGTTTTGAATGTCACGTTCAGGTCGTTAACCTGTAACAACTGAGTCATTGGCGGCCTCCTCAGCGATCTTTCGGGTCAAGGGCATCACGCAGCCCGTCACCGATAAAGTTGAAACAAAACAGAGTCACCACCAGGAATGCTGCCGGGAACATCAGTAACCAGGGCGAAACTTCCATTGAGTTAGCACCGTCATTGAGCAGCGCACCCCAGCTGCTTAACGGCTCCTGTGTACCCAGCCCGAGGAAGCTGAGGAAGGATTCAAACAGGATCATACTCGGCACCAGCAGTGAGGCATAAACCACCACCACACCCAGCACGTTCGGGACAATATGACGCAGAATGATATTGCGGGTCGGCACACCACATACTTTCGCCGCTTCGATAAATTCTTTGCTTTTCAGGCTCAGGGTCTGACCGCGCACAATACGCGCCATATCCAGCCAGGAAACCATACCGATAGCCACAAAGATCAGAAAAATATTCTGACCAAAGAAGGTCACCAGCAGGATGACAAAGAACATAAACGGGAAGGAATTAAGGATTTCCAGCACGCGCATCATGAAAGAGTCAGTTTTGCCGCCGACATAGCCGGACATCGCGCCGTACAGTGTTCCCACCAGCACTGCGACCAGCGCTGCCGCCAGTCCCACCATCAGCGAGATACGCCCGCCGATAGCCACACGCACCAGCAGATCACGGCCGGAGGAATCGGTACCAAAATAGTGGCCGCTCTCCGTATCCGGTGCTGCGGACATCATGCCCCAGTCGGTATCGTCATACGCGAACTCCGACAGCATCGGCATAAAAATCACAAACAGGGTAATTAAAAACAACAGACACAGACTGGTGATCGCGGCTTTGTTATGCATAAAGCGGCGGCGGGCATCCGCCCACAGGCTGCGTCCTTCGACATCAAGCTGCTCCGTGAAATTTTCCAGAGCTTCGCGGTTTTTTTCATTCGGTAACATAGCGTGCTCCGGGACTAATAACGGATTTTCGGATCGATAACGGCATACAGCACGTCAACGATACAGTTAAAGGCGATGGTCAGTGTACCGACCAGGATGGTCAGACTCAGTACCAGTGAGTAATCGCGGTTCAGCGCGCCGTTGACAAATAACTGCCCTACGCCCGGCAAACCGAAAATTGTCTCAATCACCATTGAACCCGTGATAATCCCCACAAATGCCGGACCCATATAGGAAACCACCGGTAACAGTGCCGGGCGCAGCGCATGCCGCCAGACAATCTTACGCATCGGCAGACCTTTCGCCCGTGCGGTACGGATAAAGTTGGAGTGCATCACCTCAATCATAGAGCTGCGCATAATACGGGAGATACTGGCGATATAGGCCAGTGACAGTGCAATCATCGGCAGAATGATATTACTGAGCTGCCCGCCGTTCCAGCCGCCGCCCGGCAGCCAGTGCAGATGAATGGCAAAGATAAGCACCAGCAGCGGCGCCACCACAAAGCTGGGGATAACCACCCCGGTCATGGCAAAGCCCATGACGGTATAGTCCCATTTGGTGTTCTGGTTCAGTGCGGCTATCACACCGGCACTCACCCCGACAATCAGCGCCAGCACAAACGCCGCCAGCCCGAGTTTGGCGGAGACCGGAAACGCGGAGGCGACCAAGTCATTCACCGAGTAATCTTTATATTTAAAGGAAGGCCCGAAGTCCCCCTTTGATAACTGAACTAAATAATCAAAATACTGAACGTGAATCGGATCATTAAGATGGTATTTGGCTTCAATATTCGCCATCACTTCCGGCGGCAATTTACGCTCACCGGTAAATGGGCTGCCCGGAGCCAAACGCATCATAAAGAAAGAGATAGTGATTAACACAAAAAGCGTCGGGATCGCCTCGAGTATACGGCGAAGAATAAACTTAAACATTGCCCGTTCCTATACAGTACCCGCTTCCCGGGGTACACACTACACAGGCCGCCCGTCGCAGGGCGGCCAACCGTCGGTATTATTTTTTAATCATATATAAGTTTTTGGTGTGGAAGTGATCCAGCGGATCTTTTCCGGTATAGCCACCCACATACGGTTTCACTAAACGGGTACTGACATAGTAATAGACCGGCACAATGGCAGAGTCTTTATCCAGCTGAGCTTCCGCCTGCTGATAGATCTGCGCACGTTCCGCATCGGTTTTCACCTGAAGGGATTGTTTCATCAGCTTGTCAAACTCCGCACTCTTATAATGCGGGGTGTTGGTGCTGCTGTAAGAGAGAACCATATTCAGGAATGAAGACGGTTCGTTATAATCCGCACACCATGCGGCACGGGCAACATCATAGGTTCCCTGATGGCGGGTATCGAGGAAGGTCTTCCATTCCTGGTTAACCAGCTGAACTTCCGCACCGAGGTTTTTCTTCCAGATAGACGATGCCGCGATCGCCATTTTTTTATGCAGATCAGATGTGTTATACAGCAGGTTAAATTTCAGCGGATTATCTTTATTAAACCCGGCTTCTTCCAGCAGTTTGCGTGCTTTTTCGTTACGCTGATCCTGCGTCATATTCGCGAACCACTCAGGCTCTTTGGCTGACATACCATCCGCAAACGGCGGAGTGAAACCAAATGCCGGGGTATCCCCCTGTGCTTTGACTTTGTTGACCATAATGTCACGGTCAAGGCTCAGTTTCAGGGCTTCACGAACTTTCGGGTTATCAAACGGCGCTTTTTCGTTATTGATTTCGTAGTAATAGGTACACATATATGGCGAAATGCGCAGTTCGTCCGGAATTTCTTTTTTCAGCTTCTGGAACAGTTCAATCGGCAGGTTGTTATAGGTCATGTCGATTTCACCGCTGCGGTAGCGGTTAACATCGGTAACTTCGGAAGAAATCGGCAGGAAACGGACATTATTGATAACGGTTTTTTCGTTATCCCAGTATTTCGGGTTGCGGGTCAGTTCGATTTTTTCGTTAACCACCCAGTCTTTCAGGGTGTATGCGCCGTTACTGACATAATTGCCCGGCTGCGTCCACTTATCACCGAACTTCTCAACAGTGGCCGGATGTACCGGAGACATGGAGTTATGCGCCAGCAGTTTCGGAATGTACGGCACTTCTTCGGAGAGGGTCAGTTCAAGGGTTTTATCATCCAGCGCTTTGATGCCCAGCTCTTCCGGTTTTTTCTTCCCGGCGATAACATCATCAATATTTACCACGTGAGCATACTGGAGATAGCTGGCATACGGTGATGCGGTATTCGGATCAGCCAGGCGGCGCCAGCTGTAAACGAAGTCCTGTGCGGTGACCGGATCACCGTTGGACCATTTTGCATCTTCGCGGATTTTAAACGTCCAGACTTTAAAATCTTTATTTTCCCAGGAGATGGCCGAACCCGGCAGAATTTCACCACTTGGCCCTTCCAGGGTAATACCTTCCATCAGGTCACGGATAATATTCGCTTCCGGCACCCCTTCCACTTTATGCGGATCCAGTGACTGCGGCTCAGAGCCGTTATTGCGGATTAAATCCTGCTTATCCGCCAGCTGGACACCGGCCGGTACATCCGCAGCAAACGCCTGTGTACCAATACCCATCCCCATTGCTGCTACCACACTGAGTGCCAGCAGTGTTTTTTTCGTTGAATTAACCATCTTACATAAACTCCCCATTGACGAATGTGTTTTGCGTTTGTTGCGTTTTTATCAGGTGCTTTTCGTTTTAACTGCCGCACCTTCATTTTTTTCGCACTCTGTGAGTGCAAATTTTTTATTATTAATGTGTTTCTACCATATATAAGCGCTTAATATCCATATAATCAAGCGGGTCATTGCCGCTGATACCGCCGACTGATGGTTTTATCAGCCGGACACTCACGCGGTAATAAACAGGAATTAATGCAGAGTCCTGATCTAACTGCGTTTCTGCCTCCTGATAAGCGGATTGACGTGTTTTTTCATCCGTTGCCAGTAAAGCGCGCTGCATTGCACTGTCAAACGCGGTATTTCGGTAGAAACTGGTGTTATTGCTGCTGTCTGACAGAAAAATGTTCAGAAACGAGGACGGCTCATTATAATCCGCGCACCAGGTCGCCCGGGCGACCTGATAATTCCCTTCATGACGGTTCTGATTGGATGTTTTCCATTCCTGGTTTTTCAGCACCACTTTCGCACCGATATTTTTCTGCCACATGGATGCGGCGGCAATCGCCTGCTGTTTATTCTGATCGGACGTGTTATAGAGCAATTCAAAAGTCAGCGGATTTTTTTCGCTGTAACCGGCGTCTTCCAGCAGTTTGCGCCCTTTCTCATTGCGCTGTTCCTGTGTCAGGGATGCCCAGTCCGGCGTGGTGAAATGCCCGCCGTTAATATAATGAGGGATAAAACCGTAAGCGGGAATTTGTCCCTGCCCCATGATTTTGTGAGTGATAATATCGCGATCCAACCCCAGTTTAACGGCTTCGCGCACTTTCGGGTCAGTAAACGGTGCCGCGGTATTATTTATTTCATAATAGAACGTGCATAAATACGGGGAAATCTGAACCTGTGCCGGAATATCTTTTTTCATTTTGGCAAATAAAACCGGCGGAACCGAACTGTTGGTGACATCAATTTCACCGGCGCGATAGCGGTTAATATCACTGGTTTCTGACTGGATCGGCAGGAATGTTGCCTGTTCAATCACAGTTTCTTTATCGTTCCAGTATTTCGGATTGCGTTTAAGCACCAGCCGTTCATTCACATTCCAGGCGGAAAGTGTATATGCACCGTTACCGGTAAATTTGCCGGCGGATGTCCATTTATCACCAAACTGCTCAATTGCCCCTTTCGGTACCGGCTTCAGTGCGGTATGGCTCAGCATATCCGGGAAATACGGTACCGGCTGAGTCAGCTGAATCTGAAAGGTTCTGTCATCAATCGCGTTGACACCGAGGCTTTCCGGTGGTTTTTTACCACTGATAATGTCATCGATATTTTCGACATAGGCATAATGCAGATAGCTGCCGTAAGGTGATGCGGTTTTCGGATCAGCCAGCCGCCGCCAGCTGTAGACAAAATCCTGTGCGGTCACCGGTGAACCGTCACTCCACTTCGCATCCGGCCGCAGTGTGAATGTCCAGATGCGGTTATCCGGGGACGACCAGCTTTCCGCCACCCCGGGCACGATATGACCATCACCGTCCGTGGAGACCAGCCCTTCCAGCAGATTAAGAATAATATTGGATTCCGGCACCCCTTCCACTTTATGCGGATCAAGTGATACCGGTTCAGTACCGTTATTGATAACAATAACCTGTTTTTCCGCCAGTTTGGTTCCCTGCGGAACCCGGGCCGCCCATGCGGAATAAGAGAGTGCGCTCAGCAGCAGCGCCTGCGTGAGGGAAACAGCAATAGTGTGTTTTTTCATCTTCCGTCCCTTCTGAATAACACCTGTTAAATGAACAACGTGATTAAAAAATCGCAAATGCTTTATTTATAAGTGCCGTCAGCGACGGGTTTCGTCTGTTTACCGGTGCTGTTTTCCGGTCTGATGTGCATTTTCCGGGGCAGTGATTGTTTTTATCTGCAAACAGTGCCGTTCTGCCGCTGAAATAAAACATTAACCCAAGGCTGCTTATGATCCGGCTGTTTTTGTTCAGTCCGGATAAAAAAGTAAACATTTAATTAACAAAAAGCAATTTTTCCAGATAAAAACCCTGCCTCTATCACAGTTTTAACTGATTAAATATTAATAACCACTTAAAAAACAACTGTAAATAAAAAGAGTAAAGCAAAAAATTTCACTGAAATATCAATCTGGTGAGCACTGAAAATAATGGATTGATGGCCAATATAGTTTCTGTTGTTTATTTAACCACCTTTATCTGTTATACCCGTTTATTACTGAACGACACAGGTTAGCGTATCCGCCCAAACAGCGCCATTTTTAGTATAATTTTTTTATGAGCTGATAACCCGTTGTTATATTACTGCTGTTTTTCCGCTTTTTTTGCCGGTGAAATCTCCCGGTCAGCAATTTCAGACTATGATTAATTTTAGCTATAACGAAAAGTTATAAACAAGCACGTAACAGACTTTGCAAAACAGCGCTGTTTTTTTTAACGTGTCAGTATTACAAAAAATCAATAACACCGCGTTTCAGGGGAATATATGAAAAAAACATATCCGGCAGCGTCATTGGCTCTGCTCTTTTCCGTCTCCGCATTTGCCGCCACACCACCGAATACCCTCATTGTTGTCCAGAGCCTGGATGACATTGTCAGCCTTGACCCGGCAGAGAGTAATGAACTGTCCAGTATCCAGACCGTTCCCAGCTTATATCAGCGTCTGGTGCAGCCGAACCGTGATAATCCGGAACAGCTTGACGCGATTTTGCTGGAAGACTGGCAGGCCGATGCCGCCAATAAAACCCTGACCGTCCGGATTAAAGAGAATGCAAAATTTGCCTCCGGCAACCCGGTGCGCCCGGAAGATATTATTTTCTCTTACCAGCGTGCTGTGGTCATGAATAAATCGCCTGCGTTTATTCTCAATATTCTCGGCTGGAATAAAGAGAATATCGCGCAGCAGTTTGAAAAAACCGGCGACCGCACCCTGAAAATAAAATGGAGCGCAGATATCAGCCCGGACGTGGCACTGAATCTCTTATCTACCCCGATAGCCTCGGTGGTGGATGAAAAATTGGTGACACCGAATATTAAAAATAATGACTTCGGTAATGCCTGGCTGAAAATGCACTCTGCCGGGAGCGGTGCTTATTCTCTGAAAGTCTATCAGCCGAACCAGGCCATTGTGATGGCGGCCAACCCGCATGTCTCCACCGGCGAGGCCAAAATTCCGTCAATTATTATTAAAAACGTGCCGGACCCGGCTTCCCGCCGTCTGCTGATTCAGCAGGGCGATGCGGATATTGCCCGTGAACTGGGTGCTGACCAGACTGCGGCACTGAAAAACAGCGCCGGGGTGCGAGTGGAAAATATTCCGTCCGCTGAGCAGGATTATATGGCATTCAACACCGGCAACAGTGCCAATCCGTTGCTGAAAAACCCGGCATTGTGGGAAGCGGCCCGTTATCTGGTCGATTATGAAGGCATTACCCGCGATTTACTGAAAGGCCAGTATTTTATTCATCAAAGCTTCCTGCCGGTCGGTTTACCGGGCGCGCTGGAAAATAACCCGTATAAATTTGATCCGGCCAAAGCCAAAGAGATTCTGGCAAACGCCGGGATTAAAGATGCCCATTTCACCCTCGATGTGGAAAACAAACCGCCATATATCACTATTGCCCAGTCGCTTCAGGCCAGTTTTGCTCAGGGCGGCATAAAAGTGGAATTATTACCGGCGGCAGGCAGTCAGGTCTATTCCCGCGTACGGGCACGCCAGCATCAGGCAGCCATCCGTTTCTGGATCCCTGACTATTTTGATGCTCATTCCAATGCCAGTGCCTTCGCCTTTAATGATGGCAAGAGCAGCACCGTTGCGTGGCTGAACGGCTGGGATATTCCTCAGTTATCACAAACCACACTAAAAGCCGTCGCGGAGCCGGATAAAGCCAAACGTGCGCAGATGTATACCGCCATGCAGGAAGAGTTACAGCGCAGTTCTCCGTATGTCTTTATGGCACAGGGACAAAACCAGGTGGTACTGCGTGATAACGTGAAAGGCTATCAGCAGGGACTGAACGCAGACATGGTGTATTACGACAGAGTCACCAAATAATCTGCTGATTTTCCGGTTATCACCCCGTCAGTACCGCTGACGGGGTTTGTGTGTTTTGTTTTTATTCAGGAACTGCTGTATGTCCGATATTTCCCCTGCCGGAACCCTGTTTCGCCATACCCTGCGTGTCACGCTTCAGGGCGTTTTCACTCTGGCACTGACACTGCTCGGGTTACTGGTGATCACCTTTGCATTGTCGGCATTCTCTCCGGTTGACCGGGTATTACAAATTGTCGGCGATCACGCCAGCCATGAAACCTATGAACAGGTCAGGCTGGAGCTGGGACTGGATCAACCTGTCTATATTCAGTTCTGGCATTACGCGGAACGCCTGCTGCACGGCGATCTCGGCATGGCCTCCTCGATGGGACAGCCGGTGCTCGACGGCGTGCTGACCACCCTGCCCGCCACCATCGAACTGGCAACACTTTCACTGCTGATCGGCGCGTCGCTCGGCATCCTCTGTGGCGTGTTATGTGCCCGTTATGCCGGTACGCCGTTTGATTTTACCATCCGCACCCTGACACTCCTCGGTAACTCGGTACCGGTTTTCTGGCTGGGACTGCTGATGCTTCTGCTGTTCTACGCCACGCTGCAGTGGAGCCCCGGCCCGGGGCGGCTGGATGATATCTACCAGTATACCGTCGAGGCGAAAACCGGTTTTGTGCTGATCGACACCTGGCTGGCAGATGACCCCGGCGCATTTACCAATGCGGTGGCACACCTGATCCTGCCGGTATCGCTGCTGGCCTATTTTTGTCTGGCGGGGATCACCCGGCTGACGCGCGCCGCCTGCCTGAGTGAAATGAATAAAGAGTATGTCACACTGGCCCGCGCCAAAGGCAATACCGACATGCAGGTGCTGTTCCGCCATGTGCTGCCGAATATCCGGGGAACACTGATCACCGTCATTGCCCTTGCTTATACAGGGATGCTGGAAGGTGCGGTACTGACCGAAACGGTCTTTTCCTGGCCCGGTATCGGCCGTTACCTGACCGCCGCCTTGTTTGCCGGGGATACCACCGCCGTGATGGGCGGGACCCTGGTGATCGGTATCTGCTTTATCTTTATTAATAACGTGACCGATATGATTGTGCGTTTAACCGATCCGCGGGTGAAATCATGACATTACTGCCGAAAATCCGCCGATCCCCGTCCGCGCTGACGGGTACCCTGATTATTTTGTTTCTGCTGCTGGTGGCACTGTTTGCGCCGTGGCTCGCCCCCTATGACCCGGTACTGCAAAACCCGGCACAGCGCCTGCTGGCACCGGATGCACAACACTGGCTCGGAACCGACAGTTACGGGCGTGATGTACTCTCCCGCCTGATCTACGGCACCCGCCCGATGTTTGGTCTGGTCGGGCTGGTCGCGGCAATCACCCTGCCCGCCGGGTTACTGATCGGTATTCTGGCCGGTTTTTACGGTCGCTGGGTGGAAACGATTCTGATGCGTTTCACCGATATCGTGATGTCGATGCCGCGCCTGATCCTCGCCTTTGCCTTTGTCGCCATTCTCGGGCCGGGGCTGATTAACGGCGCACTGGCACTCGCCCTGACCTCCTGGCCTGCCTATGCCCGCCAGGCACGCAGTGAAATCCGCCATCTGCGCAACAGTGATTATCTAGCCAGCGCGGAAATGCTGGGGATCCGTGGTCTGCGTCTGCTGTGGGGGCACATTCTGCCGCTCTGTCTGCCGTCAGCGATTGTCCGGCTGGCGCTGGATCTCGCCACCATTATCCTGGCGGCTGCCGGGCTGGGTTTCCTCGGGCTGGGCGCACAACCGCCTATGGCGGAATGGGGTGCGATGATTGCTGATGGTATGCAGGTTATTTTTGACCAGTGGTGGATAGCCGCCGTACCCGGTGCGGCGATTTTGATTGCCGGTATGGCATTCAATCTGCTGGGTGATGGTTTACGGGATATTATGGAGCCGCAACATGACTGAGCCGCTTATTTGTGTCCGTAACTTGTGTGTGGATTACCCCCGCGCACAGGTGGTGAAAAATGTCTCCTTTACCCTTGGACAGGAGCGGCTGGCGCTGGTCGGGGAATCCGGTTCCGGCAAATCCATGACCGCCAGGGCGCTGATGGGGCTGGTGCGCAAACCGGGGATGGTCAGCGCAGATACGCTGACATTCGGTCAGACTTCCCTGTTGTCTCTGCGGGAAAAACAGTGGGCGGCACTGCGCGGCAATGACATTGCCATGATCATGCAGGATCCGCGCTATGCGCTGAATCCGGTCAGAAATCTGTATCAGCAGATAGAGGAATCCCTGCTGCGCCACCAGACACTGAATAAATCTGACCGCCGCGACCGTGTTTTTGACATGGCCCGTGCCACAGGGTTATCAGAACAGGCGCTCTCCCGCTATCCGGGGCAGCTTTCCGGCGGTATGGGACAACGCGCCATGATTGCGATTGCCCTGATCAACAACCCGTCAGTCTTAATTGCCGACGAACCGACCTCCGCCCTGGATGCCCGGCTGCGCCACCAGATTCTGGAACTGATTGTCAGCCAGTGTGAGGAGCGCCGGATGGGGCTGCTGTTGATAAGTCACGATTTACCGCTGGTGGCGGCCCATTGTCAGCGCGTGATGGTGATGTATCAGGGTCAGCAGGTGGATGAGCTGCCCGCCGCACAACTGCCGCAGGCAACGCATCCTTATACCCGCACATTATGGACCTGCCGCCCGGATGCACAAACCTACGGCACCGATTTACCGGTACTGGATCGCGCTGCTTTACAGGTGTTACTGACTCAGGAGACACATCATGCCGGAAAATAATTCAGCACCGATTATTGAGGTTAATAATCTTTCCGTCAGCTTCGGACAGCGGCAGGTGGTTTGTCAGGCCGGTTTTCATCTCAATGCCGGAGAGACGTTCAGCCTTATCGGTGAGTCCGGCTGCGGAAAATCCACCATTTTGCGGGTGATCGCCGGATTGCAGCGGGAATGGCTGGGCAGCGTGCAACTGCTGTCACAACATATCCACCCCGGCCAGCGTTATCAGGGAGCTTTGCGCCGCAATGTGCAGATGGTCTTCCAGGATCCTTATGCGTCTCTGCATCCGTTTCATACCATTCACCGGGCACTTTCCGAACCACTACGCATTCACCGTGAACATGATATCGACAGCCGGGTGGCAGAGGCCATTGTATCTGTCGGGCTGCCGCCGGATGTGGCACAGCGTTATCCGCATCAGCTCTCCGGCGGGCAGCGCCAGCGCATTGCCATTGCCCGCGCCCTGATGCTGCACCCGCAGATCCTGCTACTCGATGAACCAACATCCGCACTGGATATGTCCGTTCAGGCGGAAATTCTCAATCTGCTTAATCACCTGAAAACCGCCCACGGCATGACCTATCTGCTGGTCAGTCATGATGCGGATGTGGTGGCCCATATGTCAGACCGGGCGGCATTTATGGCGAACGGGAAGATTGAACGGGAATTTGATCGCGCCGCCCTGCTGCGCGGCGATCACCGGATGGAGAACAGAGAGGGGTAAAAACGGGGCCGATGGCCCCGTCTGATAATAATGAACTGCGTGATTATGACAATAATCCCGGAAAACTCATTTTCATGCCGGTAATAATCAGTTCGATCCCTAAAGACATCAGCATCAGACCCATAATACGGGTCACAACGTTGATACCGGTTTGTCCGAGATATTTCACCCACAGTCCCGCTGAGCGGAACAGCAGCCAGCAACAGAACGCAAACACGATGCTGGTCAGCGCCAGCCCGAGAAAATTCTGCCAGCCCTGCCAGCGGGCACTCCAGACCACACAGGAACTGATCGCCCCCGGCCCCGCCATCAGCGGCAGCGCCAGCGGCACTACGCCGATATTGTCGCGGATCGCCGTTTCCGACTGCTCCTGTTTGTTCTGCTTATCTTCCCCCAGCTTACCGCTGATCATGGACATGGCAATGAGGACAATCAGTGTTCCCCCTGCTATCCGGAAAGATTCGATGGAAATACCGAACATAATTAGGATCTTATCGCCGACCAAAAGTGATGTACACAAAATCACGGCCACCGAAAAGTTCGCAATCATGTTGGTTTTATTGCGCACTGCGGCAGTCTGATAATTTGTCATGCTCATAAAGACCGGCAGAATACCGACCGGGTTGACTAAGGCAAATAAGCCGACAAAAAATTTTAAATAACCGGAAAAATCCAGCAATGTGTTGCCCACAAACGATCCTCAACCTGATGATAATACAGTGACAGCCCGCTGATAATAACAGCAGACTATCGCCAAAGGGTTGTAATAATTATAAATGTGATTATTAACACAGACATCATACCGTTGAATGTGCAGGAAAAGGAATTGCTTTGCGCAGAATATTTTCCGCTTCCTGCTGATTCGATACAGTTATATCGCCTTATTTCTGTCTGAATTTCAGACAATCATCAGTTCTTCTGTGAAATTGAAGCCCGATATCATTCCCGTTACGGTGTGATGTTCCCGTCTTCACCCATGCTGAATGGTGTCAGCTTGATGTATTTGTGATTTAGATCACTTTAATATTTCCCCCGAATGTTAAGCTGTTTTCACTATAGTTGAATCGATTCAACTACAATGCACACAGAAAGACCTGACGGGCTTTTTAAGCAAATCAGCGGGCATATCTGCATTATGTTACCGGCAAAATCGATTTAGTTACCGGAAGATATCACCGCTATAATCAAATCGTATCAATCCGCTGATTTGCTTAAAAAGTTTAACAATTTATCAGGAGTGATCTGTATGGCCGTAACGAACGTTACCGAACTCAATGAATTAGTTGCCCGCGTGAAGAAAGCTCAGCGCGAGTTTGCCGGTTTCTCCCAGGAACAGGTGGATGCTATCTTCCGGGCCGCGGCACTCGCTGCTGCCGATGCCCGTATCCCGCTGGCAAAACTGGCGGTCGAAGAGTCCGGCATGGGTATTATTGAAGATAAAGTGATCAAAAACCATTTTGCTTCTGAATATATCTATAATGCCTACCGCGATGAAAAAACCTGCGGCATCTTATCGGAAGACCCGACTTTCGGCACCATCACTATCGCAGAGCCTATCGGTATTATCTGCGGTATCGTCCCGACCACCAACCCGACCTCCACTGCTATCTTTAAAGCACTGATCAGCCTGAAAACCCGTAACGGGATCATTTTCTCCCCGCATCCGCGTGCCAAAAAAGCCACTAACAGAGCCGCTGAGATTGTCCTCAACGCGGCTGTTGCCGCCGGTGCCCCGAAAGATATTATCGGCTGGATTGACGAACCGTCTGTTGAATTATCCAATGCCTTAATGCACCACCCGGATACTAACCTGATCCTCGCCACCGGCGGGCCGGGTATGGTAAAAGCCGCCTACAGTTCCGGTAAACCGGCTATCGGTGTCGGTGCGGGTAATACCCCTGTGGTGATTGACGAAACGGCTGATATCAAACGCGCGGTAGCCTCTATTCTGATGTCAAAAACCTTCGATAACGGCGTGATTTGTGCCTCTGAGCAATCCGTTATTGTTGTTGATGATGTCTATGAGCAGGTCAAAGAACGTTTTGAAACCCACGGCGGTTATATTCTGAAAGGCAAAGAACTGAAAGCCGTTCAGGACATCATTCTGCTCAACGGCGGACTGAATGCGAAAATTGTCGGTCAGTCTGCGGTGAAAATTGCTGAAATGGCCGGTATTGAAGTCCCTGCCTGGACCAAAATTCTTATCGGTGCGGTCTCCGTGGTGGATGAATCCGAGCCGTTTGCACACGAAAAACTCTCCCCGCTGTTAGCCATGTACCGCGGCAAAGATTTTGAAGATGCGGTGATCAAAGCGGAAAAACTGGTGGAAATGGGCGGGATCGGCCACACCTCCTGCTTATATACCGATCAGGACAACCAGCCGGCGCGTGTGAAATTCTTCGGTGAGAAGATGAAAACCGCACGTATCCTGATTAACACCCCGGCATCACAAGGCGGGATCGGCGACCTGTATAACTTCAAACTGTCTCCGTCACTGACACTGGGTTGCGGCTCCTGGGGGGGTAACTCCATTTCCGAAAACGTCGGGCCAAAACACCTGATCAACACAAAAACCGTGGCAAAACGAGCTGAAAATATGTTGTGGCATAAACTTCCGAAATCTATCTATTTCCGCCGTGGTTCTCTGCCGGTTGCGCTGGAAGAGATCGCCGGTGACGGTGCAAAACGCGCCTTTATCGTGACTGACGGCTATCTGTTCAATAACGGCTATGTGGATGAAGTCACCCGTGTGCTGAAATCCTACGGTATGGAAGTGGAAATTTTCTTTGAAGTGGAAGCTGACCCGACACTGTCTGTGGTCCGCAAAGGTGCGGAACAGATGAACAGCTTCAAACCGGACGTGATTATTGCCCTCGGCGGCGGCTCCCCGATGGATGCAGCCAAAATTATGTGGGTGATGTATGAGCATCCGGAAACCCATTTTGAGGAACTGGCACTGCGCTTTATGGATATCCGTAAACGCATCTATAAGTTCCCGAAAATGGGCGTGAAAGCGAAAATGGTTGCTATCACCACCACATCCGGTACCGGCTCTGAAGTGACACCGTTCGCGGTCGTGACAGATGATACCACCGGGCAGAAATACCCGCTGGCGGACTATGCCCTGACCCCGGATATGGCGATTGTCGATGCCAACCTGGTGATGAACATGCCGAAATCCCTGACCGCATTCGGCGGGCTGGACGCGGTCACTCACGCACTGGAAGCTTATGTATCGGTACTGGCGAACGAATTCTCTGACGGTCAGGCATTGCAGGCGCTGAAACTGCTGAAAGAATTTTTACCGGCCAGCTATCACGAAGGTGCAAAGAACCCGGTGGCCCGTGAACGTGTACACAATGCCGCGACGATTGCCGGTATCGCGTTTGCCAACGCCTTCCTCGGGGTATGTCACTCCATGGCGCACAAACTGGGTTCTGAGTTCCATATTCCGCACGGCCTGGCTAACGCCCTGCTTATCTGTAACGTCATCCGTTATAACGCGACCGATAACCCGACCAAACAGACTGCGTTCAGCCAGTATGACCGTCCGCAGGCGCGCCGCCGTTACGCGGAGATTGCTGACCATCTGCAGCTGAGTGCTGCCGGTGACCGTACCGCGCAGAAGATTGAAAAACTGCTGGTCTGGCTGGATGAAATCAAAGCATCCCTCGGTATTCCGAAATCCATCCGTGAAGCCGGTGTGCCGGAAGCCGAATTCCTGGCAAAACTGGATAAACTGTCCGAAGATGCCTTTGATGACCAGTGTACCGGTGCAAACCCGCGTTATCCGCTGATTGCAGAATTGAAACAAATTATGCTGGATACCTATTACGGTCGTACCTATGATGAATCTGTTCCGGTTGCGGCACCAAAACCGGTTGCCAAACGAAATGCTAAGAAATAGTCATCAATCCGGTAAATAATAACCGCAAAGCCCTCTCCGGAGGGCTTTTTTATATCCGTCTCATAATAATTATTAAATAATTGTCTTTGTATGAACAATTGTTCACCTTTGTGCCTGTTTTCCGGGACAGACGGT
This sequence comes from Morganella sp. TYF_1, assembly GCF_043105645.1. Lineage (NCBI taxonomy): Bacteria > Pseudomonadati > Pseudomonadota > Gammaproteobacteria > Enterobacterales > Morganellaceae > Morganella > Morganella sp. TYF_1. The sequence goes on from NZ_JBICLU010000026.1 coordinate 277,133, forward strand.
TTTTAATATTTCACTTAATACGCGTCACTTTTCCTGCAGAAACGGTTTACGGTGTTTTTGATATCGCCGGAAAAACCAGCCGGATATAAAAAGGCCGGACAATGACGTCCGGCACTTTTTGTATAACAGAGACGTTTCCCTGCTTTATGACCGATATTCTGCTGCTTTCGCTTCGCGAATCGCTTCATTGTAATGTTTGCGGCAGACAGATACATATTTTTCATTACCGCCGATGTCAATTTGCGCACCGTCTGACATCACCCGGCCCTGCCCGTCGTAACGTAAAACGCGGCTGGCTTTCCGCCCGCAATAGCAAATAGTTTTTAATTCAACTAATTTATCCGCCCAGGCTAATAAATAATGGCTTCCGCTGAATAACTCCCCTTTAAAGTCTGTGCGTAACCCGTAACACAGAACCGGGATATCAATATCATCGACAATATAGCAGAGCTGTTCCACCTGCGCTTTGGTCAGGAACTGGCATTCATCGATTAATACGCAGTGTACGGGCGCCTGCTGATGTTCACGGATAATAACAGTACTCATGTCCGTCTCAGGGCCAAATACCCGTGCATCCGCGCTCAGGCCGATACGTGAGGTGACTTTGCTCTGCTCATAGCGGTTGTCTATCTCTGCGGTAAATATCAGCGTGCGCATGCCGCGTTCATTGTAGTTATAGGATGACTGCAGTAACGCTGTCGATTTTCCCGCATTCATTGCGGAGTAATAAAAATAAAGCTGAGCCACCGGCTCTCTCCCCTTACACATTCAAGATCCGGGACAATACTAACACATTAGTGTTAAAAACAGCGCAATCTGTATTTAACACATGCCGTGATCGCATACACAATATCCTGATTTCATCGTCCGCGTAAATTCACACCGGTCATGGTTACATACCGGATATTCACTGTTGTTATCGGCTATTCTTCGCTTTATCCTGTTTTTCATTATGCCGGCACCGAAGAATAACGTTTCTTTACATAAGATAAGGTTGAATATAATTTGTATTCCCCACCTCATTTATGAACATTTTTTATGAAGATGCTGAACATCAACACATTTTCACCCCGTCCCCTTATCAGTTTTAAACGAAAAACCAAAAAGACCCTTATTATTCCTCAGAAATAATTGCTTTTAAAAAAAATGTGTTTTAACCTTACTCCGAAATTTGCTATTGCAGATTTTTAAATAGCAATCTATTATTATCTATACATCAGCCAACATTTAATTTGAGACCAGGATTATGAGTGAATCTTTGAAGCCATTTAATAATATCCGTACTCTTCGCGCTCAGGCGAGAGAATGCAGCTTAGAAATCTTAGAAGAAATGCTTGAGAAGCTCACTGCGGTTGTTGAAGAACGCCGTTCAGAGGAATCTCAGGCTCAGGCAGAAAAGGAAGAGCGTACCCGCAAATTAGAAGAAGTCCGTCAGTTAATTCTGAAGCAGGGTATCAATCCGGAAGAATTAATTCAGTCTATGGCAACCGGCAAAGTGGCAAGCAAATCCAAGCGTGCCCAGCGCCCTGCCAAATACGAATATATCGATGAAAACGGTGAAAATAAAACCTGGACCGGCCAGGGCCGTACACCGGCTGTTATCAAACAGGCTATCGATAACGAAGGTAAATCACTGAACGATTTCTTAATCAAGTAAGCGATAACATCTGATAAAAGGCCCTTCTCTGAAGGGCTTTTTTATGTCTTCCGGACAGCAGGACAGAGAAAAGGAGGCGTTTGCCTCCTTTTTTATACTTATAACCGCCGCTGTTATTTATTCTTTACCGTGATAAAACGACATATACCAGTCAACAAACTGTTGCACACCGTAATTAACCGGTGTATCCGGTGAGAAACCAATCGTGTTATACAGTTCGGAAGAGTCCGCACAGGTGGATAACACATCACCATCCTGCATATCCATATAATGTTTATTGGCTTTAATATCCAGTGCCGTTTCAATTGCCTGAATAAAATCACCCAGCCGGGTCGGCTGACCGTTACCGACATTATAGATTTTGTACGGCGCAGAACTGGCAGATTTCAGTCCCTCTTCCACAGTCCAGTCACTGTCTGCTGCCGGAATCACATTCACCAGACGGACCACGGCTTCCGCAATATCACCAACATAGGTGAAATCACGCACCATATTGCCGTGGTTATAAACATCAATCGGTTTTCCGTCCAGCATGGCTTTCACAAACTTAAATAAGGCCATATCCGGACGTCCCCACGGACCGTAAACGGTAAAGAACCGCAGACCGGTCGTCGGTAACTGATAGAGATGTGAATAGCTGTGAGACATGAGTTCATTGGCTTTTTTCGTTGCCGCATACAACGAAACCGGATGATCCACATCATCCTCGGCAGAAAACGGCTGTTTGCGGTTCAGACCGTATACTGAACTGGAGGAGGAGTAAATCAGATGCCCGACGTTATGATGGCGGCACCCTTCCAGAATATTCATATGCCCGAGAATATTCGCGTCAATATACGCCATCGGGTTCTGAATGGAGTACCGCACACCCGGCTGCGCCGCCAGGTGGATCACCCGCTCAAATTTCTGAGCGGCAAACAACTCACTGACCGCCGCTTTTTCCGACAAATCCATTTTAAAGAACTGAAATTGCGGATGCGGTAATAACAGATCAAGACGGGCTTTTTTCAGATTAACATCATAATAGTCATTGAGGTTGTCGGCACCGACAACCTCGTGCCCCTGCTCAAGCAGGCGCTGCGAGACATGATAACCAATAAAACCGGCCGCGCCGGTTACAAGTATTTTCATATTCAGACTCAGATTACCGGATTAATGGAAGCACCACGGCCTATACCATAATAGATAAAGCCGCGATTTTCTAAACGTTCCGGGTCATATAGGTTGCGTCCGTCAAAAATAACCGGGGTTTTCAGTCCGGCTTTGATAGCATCGAAATCCGGCGCACGGAAACTCTGCCACTCCGTACAGATAACCAGCGCATCCGCATTGTGCAATGCCGCTTCTTTGGTACCCATCAGTGCCAGGTCATCACGCTGTCCGAAAATACGCTGCGCTTCCTGCATCGCTTCCGGGTCATACGCCTGAATTTTGGCACCGGCGGCCCATAATTCCTGTAACAGGATACGGCTGGACGCTTCACGCATATCATCGGTATTCGGTTTAAAGGAAAGCCCCCATACCGCGAAGGTTTTGCCTTCCAGATTTTCACCAAAATGACGTTTGATAAAGGATGGCAGTTTATATTTCTGCTGCTCATTCACTTCTTCGACCGCACGCAGAATACGCGGGGTAAAGCCGATATGTTCCGCCGTGCGGATCAGCGCCTGCACATCTTTCGGGAAACAGGAGCCGCCGTAACCGCAACCCGGATAAATAAAGTGATAACCGATGCGGGAATCAGAACCGATACCCTGGCGTACATTCTCAATATCCGCGCCCAGCATTTCCGCCAGATTGGAAATTTCGTTCATAAAGCTGATTTTTGTCGCCAGCATACAGTTGGCCGCATATTTGGTCAGCTCCGCGCTGCGGATATCCATCACGATCATGCGGTCGTGATTGCGGTTAAACGGCTCATACAGTTCGCGGATAATATCGATAACACGATCATTATCACAGCCGATAACAATACGCTCAGGACGCATGCAGTCAGCAACCGCCGCCCCTTCCTTCAGGAATTCAGGGTTGGACACCACATCATAGGCAATATCCGCACCACGTTCAGCCAGTGTTGCTTTAATGGTGGCGTTAACTTTGTCCGCGGTACCGACCGGAACCGTGGATTTATCGATAACCACTTTGTAGTCCTGCATATGCTGCGCAATCGTGCGGGCAACGGCGGTCACATATTGCAGATCCGCAGAGCCGTCTTCATCCGGTGGTGTACCAACCGCGATAAATTGCAGTGTGCCGTGTGCCACACCCAGTGCCGCATCCGTGGTGAAGCTTAAACGACCTTCGTCATAGTTTTTCTTCACCAGCGGGGTCAGGCCCGGTTCAAAAATCGGGATAATCCCGTTTTTCAGATTTTCGACTTTTTTTGCATCCACATCGACACACATGACATCATGGCCGACTTCCGCCAGCACAGTCGCCTGCACCAGGCCGACATATCCGATTCCAAATACAGTTACTTTCATAGTTCACCTATTGCAACAATAATTAATTTTGTAATGTTTTCAGCCAGTCTGAGAATTCACGGCCCAGGTGCTTATGGCGCATGCTGTATTCGACAAAGGCTTTCATATAGCCCATTTTGTCGCCGCAGTCATGGCTGCGGCCTACCAGACGGTACGCCTCCACCGGATTTTTTTCAATCAGCATGGCAATAGCGTCAGTCAGCTGGATCTCATCACCGGCTCCGGGGGCCGTTTTCCCCAGCAGCGGCCAGATATCCTGAGAAAGCACATAACGGCCGACAATAGCCATGTTCGACGGTGCTTTGGCCGGTTCCGGTTTTTCCACCACGGCAAACATCGGTTTACTTTCACCGGCGGCCAGGCTTTCACCGTGGCAATCCACCACGCCGTAATTTGCCACCATTTCCTGCGGAACCGGATCGACCATCACCTGGCTTGCGCCGTGTTCTTCATAACGCGCGATCATTTCTTTCAGGTTAAACTTCGCCAGGTCAGTGCTGTATTCATCAATAATCACATCCGGCAATACCACCGCGAACGGCTCATCACCAATCATCGGTTTTGCACATAACACCGCGTGGCCGAGCCCTTTGGCGATGCCCTGGCGGGTCTGCATAATGGTGACGTGACGCGGGCAGATTGACTGAACTTCATCCAGCAACTGACGTTTTACGCGTTTTTCCAGGATGGCTTCCAGTTCAAAACTGGTATCGAAATGGTTTTCAATGGAGTTTTTTGATGAGTGGGTCACTAAAATAATTTCGGTGATCCCCGCCGCGATACATTCATTTACCACATACTGAATAAGCGGTTTGTCCACCAGCGGCAGCATTTCTTTCGGAATCGCTTTTGTGGCCGGTAACATGCGTGTTCCTAATCCTGCAACCGGGATCACCGCCTTGTGTACTTTATTTTTCTGCACTGACATACATCATCCTCAATGCGCATAAACAGAATAAATACGCGATTTATAAAAAATAATGAGACTGAGTATACCAGCTAATTTTCAGGGATAAATACTCTGTGCCGCGTAAATGCGCTTTAGTATTAAGGGATGTTTAATATCTGAACGGATTGGTAAAGTCCGGTCATTATCCCTGATGCGGTCCGGGGGTCAGACTTAATTTAATCTGACTGCTGCTGTTCCAGATCCGGCATTGCAGATGACGGCTGAATTCGCTTATCTGACTGGAATAAACCGATGAGAGTGTCCCCAGCGGGATCCCGCGGTTAATACGGATCACATGATTATCAGAGCGTAATTCCGCACTGATACCGGCACTGGACAATAACACCGACTTGCGCCGGGTGTGATAATACCCCAGCAGCAGCGGCAACTGTCCCGGAATACCCGCGTCCTGCAATAAAAGGTTCAGCTTATTTAAGATAGCGGTCATGCTCGGTAATTTCCGGTGGTGATTATGAATATAGCGTTTAAGCAAATCGTTAAAGATGACGCGGATTAACATCGCCATCAGCGGGCCATTCCCGGTATTCTGACTGATATCGAGACAATAAAACGCCACTTCATTATCGGAAAATTCTGCCACATCAAATACCAGTCCGGCACGGCAGGTATCGGATAATTGCGCATAACGAATCTGATAATTGGCCAGTACCTGGCTCGGCGGCGGATTCAGCTGTTTTAATAAACGTAACACATCATCCACATTATGCTGCAATTGTGCCCAGATCCCGGAGAGGTCATTATTTTCCAGCACACCCGGTGAAAAAAAAGACGGATACAGGTGAGACAGACATAATTTTTTCACCTCTTCCAGCCTGCTCAGGGGTTTTAACAGAACATCTTTCGCCCCGAGACGCAGGACTTCGTCAATATCGGACATTTTTTGTGTCGCGGAGATAACAATCACCGGGATGGCCGGTAAATCCGACTGTGACCGGGCAATAAATTCCGCGCCGGTCATCACCGGCATATTGAGATCGCAGAAAATCAGTTCCGGCTGAAAGCCCTGTTCTATACATTCCCATGCACGGGCGCCGTCACCGGCAGATAACACCGTGGCTCCGAGAAGGCGTAAATAGGATGACAGCGCCATATTGAATGCCGGGTCGTCATCGATGACTAACAATCGTTTTCCGTCCAGTGCCTGCTTCATCGCATCTCCTTTCCGCCGGCCTCACAACACAACGTGCGGAACGCCGGTGGTCACGTTGCCCGCGCACTGCTGCTGAGATTAAGGATAGCGCGTGATCGCTATTTCCGGTAGCATCTGCTCTCTGTTCCTTACGATTATTTACCCTCAACACATTATTTGATAATTATGTCTCATTTTACTGAAACAGATCCCTGCCCGTGCGGCAGCGGCAATACCTTCGCACAGTGTTGTCAGCCTTATCTTGCCGGTGTGCAGTCCGCACCGGATGCGCGGGCACTGATGCGTTCGCGTTACAGCGCGTTTGTCACCCATAATGCTGATCATCTCATCCGTACCTGGTATCCGCCGGAACGGGCGGACGCTCTGCGGGCAGAACTGGTTGCCGGGTTCGGTGAAACAGAATGGCTGGGGCTGAATGTGATCGATTTTCAGCCCGGTACCGCGCCGGACGAAGCTTTCGTTGAATTTTGTGCTTGCTTTATTGATAAAAAGTCCGAAGATAAACAATTCATTCACGAACGCTCCCGTTTTCGCCTGACTGACGGTGCCTGGATGTACCTCGATGGCGTTAAACCACAGACCGGACGTAATGATCCCTGCCCCTGCGGCTCCGGAAAAAAATATAAAAAATGCTGTGCCTGATACCGGACAGGCACCTTCTGTAAACAAACATCACCGACATCAGTTATTAAGGATCCGCACCTTCCATGCAACACCAGACGAGTCAGAAAAAAATTCTGCGAACCATTTGCCCTGACGCAAAAGGCCTTATCGCTAAAATCACCAACATTTGTTACAAGCATCAGCTGAATATTGTCCAGAACAATGAATTCGTTGATCACCGTACCGGCCGCTTTTTTATGCGTACCGAGCTGGAAGGAATTTTTAACGATGAAACCCTGCTGGCTGACCTGGATGATGCCCTGCCGAAAGGCTCCACACGTGAATTAACCACTGCCGGACGCCGCCGTATTGTCATTATGGTGACTAAAGAAGCGCACTGCCTCGGCGATATCCTGATGAAAAGCGCCTATGGTGGTCTGGATGTCGATATCGCAGCGGTTATCGGCAATCACGATGTACTCTCTCATCTGGTCACGCAGTTTGGTATTCCGTTCCATCATATCAGCCACGAAGGACTGACCCGTGAGCAGCATGATATGCAGATCATTCAGCAGATTGATCAGTATCAGCCGGATTATGTGGTGCTGGCAAAATACATGCGTGTGCTGACCCCGGCATTTGTGCAGCACTATCCGAACCAGATTATCAACATTCATCACTCCTTCCTGCCGGCCTTTATCGGTGCACGCCCTTATCATCAGGCATATGAGCGCGGCGTGAAGATTATCGGTGCCACCGCGCACTATGTGAATGATAATCTCGATGAAGGCCCGATCATTCACCAGAGCGTGATAAATGTTGATCACACCTACAGCGCTGATGATATGGTCATGGCCGGTCGTGACGTGGAGAAAAATGTGCTCAGCCATGCCCTCGGGCGCGTTCTGACACAACGGGTATTCGTTTACGGTAACCGCACTGTCATTTTATAACGGCCTGATTGCCTGAAGTTGCACGGATAACGGGCACTTCGGGCAAAAAAACGGCGAACACACATTTTTTCTCTTTTTTTACTTTACAGCGCCCGCATATTTGCTATTATGCAGCCCGTCCCAAGGCAAGAGCTGAACGGACGGACAATTTGATTTTTGGTGGGATACCCAAGCGGCCAAAGGGAGCAGACTGTAAATCTGCCGTCACAGACTTCGAAGGTTCGAATCCTTCTCCCACCACCATCTCTCTTCTCTCCTGTTACTTCATATTTTCAATACAATCCATTATTTTGTTCAGCACACTCGCGTGTGATTTTGACTTGTACAGATAACAATGATTTTCCGCCTCACTCTGCGATAACGGCAGAAAAATCAGCTCATCACTGTACGGCAGGGTTTTCGGATGCTCATCAATAAAACAGAGATAATCCCCGTCAACCAGCAGATGCAGATAACTGTTCACATTGTCGATCAGATGCACATGTTCATGTTTGCTCTGCTCATCATGCTGCTGCAATAATGTTTTCAGTAACGGGCTTTCATATAACAACGGCTCACATAACCAGACACAGCAGGATAATAATGCCTGTAAATTATTGTCGCAGGCCTGAAACAGTGAGCGGCGGCAACAAATCCCGATTTGCCCCTGCGGTAAGTGGCGCAGCAGCGTAAAGCGCTCACTGATAACCTGCTCAGAGGACAGTATCAGGGTATTTCCCTCAAAATCATTTATTTCATCAATACAATCATAATGAAAACGAAATATATTAATTTGTATACCGGCTTTGAATGCCGCCCGGTACAGCGCACCAATATATTTACTCTTGCCCCAGTCATAAAATATATTCACCTTATTACATATCGTTCCGCTGATATGTTTTTTGGTAATCTCTTTTTCCTGCATATAGAGATCTTTCAGGTCATTGTACAACTCCATCCCTTCACGGGTCAGGCTCATCCCGAATTTCTCACGTTTAAATAAGCGTTTACCCAGAGAGATTTCAAAATCCTTGATAGATTTCGCAACCGGTGGCGTTGTCCTGTTCATCACTTTCGCGGCCTTGCTGAGCGAGCCGTACTCAACAACGGCCATAAAGGCTTCTAACTTCCTTGAAAAAAACATAATGTCGATTCCTGTGCTGTAGTAAATAATCAGTTAAATAATTACTTATTGATATGTAACGACTTTATTTCTGGTGTTTTTTTCTTAAACAAAGAGTTAAAATACGGCTTTCGTTAAAATTAATACAACAATAATAATACAATGTTATATTTTTATTATTCTGTTTTATTAAATTTCATTTTAAAGATTAATACATAAATACAAGAATCTTTCTTCCGATTTTTATCACACCTGTTTCATTCCGCTTTACTTAAGGAAGAATAATCATTATTAATGCTGATTATTTTGTCAATTAAAATTAAGTCATATTAATCACTGCCCGGTGTGCCGGTTTTTATTATTCTGCTGACGGGTTACTTTCTATCTGCAATCTGTTACCCTTTTGTTGTTAACTCATCAACCGGTCGGAATACTATGAAGTTTGTCTCTTTTAACATTAACGGGTTAAGAGCCCGGCCCCACCAGCTGGAAGCGATTATCGCACAGCATCAGCCAGATGTTATCGGCCTCCAGGAAACCAAAGTCCATGACGAGATGTTCCCGCTCGATGACCTGAAACACCTCGGCTACCACATTTTTTATCACGGCCAGAAATCCCATTACGGTGTCGCCCTGCTGACCAAGGCAGAGCCGCTTGCCGTGCGCAAAGGCTTCGCCGGGGACCATGAAGATGCCCAGCGCCGTCTGATTATGGCGGATATTGATACCCCTGCCGGGGTACTGACTGTGATTAACGGGTATTTCCCCCAGGGAGAGAGCCGTGACCATCCGCTGAAATTCCCGGCAAAAACCAAATTCTATCAGGATTTGCAGGATTACCTGGCCGGGCGCTCCAATCAGGATCCGATTGTTATTATGGGTGATATGAATATCAGCCCGCAGGATATTGATATCGGAATTGGTGATGCCAACCGCAAACGCTGGCTGAAGACCGGCAAGTGCTCTTTCCTGCCGGAAGAACGCGAGTGGATGGATCGCCTGCTCAGCTGGGGACTGACAGACACTTACCGCGCTATGTATCCGGATGCAGACGACCGTTTCTCGTGGTTCGATTACCGTTCACGCGGCTTTGATGACAACCGGGGACTGCGCATTGACCTGATTCTGGCAAGCAATGCGCTGGCACCGCGCTGTACCGCCACCGGCATTGATTATGAGATCCGGGGTATGGAAAAACCGTCTGACCACGCGCCAATCTGGGCTGAATTCGATTTAACCCGCTGATAAAAAACGTCCCGCAATGCGGGACATTTTATTCTTCTTCCTGTTGAAGTGCTTTTTTTCCGCCGGTCTTCCCTTTGCCCTTCGCGGCAGTTTTACCTCTGCCTTTCACACCGGCCTTTTTTGCCTGCGGCGGTGGCGGTAAATCACGGAAGGCACGAACATTCCGGTTCTGTCTGGCCTGGTTTATCAGCCCGGTCAATGTTTCAGACAACGGCACCATGAAATCCTGATAACGATACTGTTTTTCACTGATTTGGGTCAGTGTCGATTCCCAGTGCGCCGTCATATCCGGTAATGTCGCCATTTCGGGCAGAACATGGATCAGTGCGCGACCTGCCGGAGATGAATGAATATTGCGCCCTTTTTTGTACAAAAACTCGCGACGGAACAGCAGTTCGATAATCCCGGCGCGGGTCGCTTCAGTGCCTAATCCGTCAGTTTCACGCAGTACTTTTTTCAGCGCCTTATCTTTCACAAACCGGGCAATTCCGGTCATGGCTGACAGCAGCGTAGCATCGGTAAACGGTCTCGGCGGCTGCGTCTGACGCTCCACCACTTCACCGCGCTCACACAGGAGTTCATCCCCTTTGGTCAGCACCGGCAGCGGTGTGCCTTCGTTTTCCTCGTCACGCTCTTTGGCACCCAGCATGGTCCGCCAGCCCGCCTGAGAGAGGAAACGCGCCTTTGCCACAAATTTACCGTTGGCGATATCCAGCTCGATCACGCATTTGCGGTACTGCGCATCCGGCATAAACTGCATCAGATACTGACGCGCAACCAGCTCGTAGATATTGGCTTCATGCTCACTGAGCGACACGGAGACCGATTTTGCGGTCGGAATGATGGCGTGGTGCGCATCCACCTTTTTATCGTCCCAGCAGCGGTTACGCAGTGAATCATCGAGATTATCCTGCGGCAGCAGATGCGGGGTATGCACAGAAATCGCGTTAAGCACACTGTGACGCCCGGCAAAATGCTCTTCCGGCAGATGACGGCTGTCCGAACGGGGATAGGTAATCAGTTTGTGGGTTTCATACAGACGCTGACAGATATCCAGCACCGCCTGGGCGCTCAGCCCGTAGCGTTTGGCGGCCTCAATCTGTAACGCGGACAGTGAAAACGGCAGCGGCGCGATTTCATTTTCCGTTTTGTCCTGAAAATCGGTGACAAACGCCGGTTTGCCGGTGATGCGGCTGACCACATGCTCCGCCAGCGGCCGGTGCGTCAGGCGTCCTTCATCATCCTGATAATCCTGGCATGCCTCACTCGGTACCCACATCGCCGTAAAACGCTCGTCTGCCGGGGTAACAATATGTGCCCGCACTTCAAAGAAATCACGCGGTACAAAATTCTCAATTTCCTCATCACGGCGTACCACCAGTCCGAGCACCGGGGTCTGCACCCGGCCGACTGAAAGTACACCGTTATACCCGGCATTACGGCCGAGAATAGTGTAAGCGCGCGTCATATTGATGCCGTAGAGCCAGTCTGCCCGTGCCCGTGCCAGTGCCGAGACACACAGCGGGATAAAGTCGCGGTTGAGGCGCATTTTATCCACCGCACGGGTCACCGCCTGCGGGTTAAGGTCATTGACCAGACAGCGCTGCACCTGCTGACGCTTTTCCGGCGCGAGTTCCAGGAAATCCAGAACCTCATCCACCAGCAGCTGCCCTTCGCGATCGGGGTCTCCGGCGTGGATAACTTCGGTGGCGGAACTGAGCAGCGAACTGATAGTACGCAACTGTTTCGCTACCGCATCGCGGGGTCTGAGGATCCATTTCTGCGGTATAATCGGCAGATCAGCCAGGTTCCAGCGGGCATAACGCGGATCATACGCATCCGGCTCCGCCTGTTCCAGCAGGTGACCGACACACCAGGTCACGCAGTCATTCTGACCGCAGCGGATAAAGCCGTCCCCCCGCTGGTGCGGTTTGGGTAATACATCAGCAATCGCACGGGCGAGGCTCGGCTTTTCAGCAATAAACAAACGCATGCTTATGCAGTGACTTCAATCAGTTTACGGGATGAGTCCGGTTCAGTCAGTTCACCGACCGGGCTTAATGTCAGGCCGTATTTACGGGCAACCGCCTCCACGTCCTCACGCGCCGCCGGATCAACCGCCAGCAGCAGGCCGCCGGAGGTCTGCGGGTCACACAGCAGTTTACGCTGCACATCAGTCATATCGCCGATAAGGTGACCGTAGCTGTCAAAATTACGCTGTGTGCCGCCCGGGCAGCAACCCTGAGAAATATAGTCATACACTCCCGGCAGTACCGGAACAGAATCAGTGCGAATAATGGCCTGTAACCCGGAACCCTGACAAATTTCGCTCAGGTGACCGAGCAGACCGAAGCCGGTCACGTCTGTCATGGCTTTTACGCCGTCGATTTCAGAGAAGTCCGCCCCCGGTTTGTTAAGCTGACACATAGTGTCACGTGCCAGATTTTTATGTTCCGGACGCAGTTTGCTCTGTTTTTCGGCAGTCGTCAGAATACCGATACCCAGCGGTTTGGTCAGCAGCAGCTCACAGCCTGCGGTCGCGCGGTTGTTTTGTTTGATTTTATCTGTCGGGACGATACCGGTGACCGCCAGACCGAAAATCGGCTCAGGGGCATCAATGGAGTGACCGCCCGCCAGTGAAATACCGGCATCACGGCAGACCGCACGCCCGCCCTCAATCACCTGCTGTGCAATTTCCGGTGCCAGTTTGTCTACCGGCCAGCCGAGGATCGCAATCGCCATAATCGGCCTGCCGCCCATGGCATAAATATCACTGATGGCATTGGTGGCCGCGATACGGCCAAAATCGTACGGGTCATCCACAATCGGCATAAAGAAATCGGTGGTGCTGATGATGCCGGTACCGTTGCCGATATCATACACCGCCGCATCATCACGGGATTCATTGCCGACCAGCAGATTAGGATCGATGAATTTTGCCTGTTCACTGTGCAGGATGGTGTCGAGCACTTTCGGGGAAATTTTACAGCCGCAACCCGCGCCGTGACTGTATTGCGTTAAACGCACCGCTTCTGACATGATAGTCTCCTTGTTAACGTCAGTCTGCTCAGAAATACGTGACAAACGGTGTCAGATCCGGTGCCGCCACGTGGGCGGGCGCTTTCAGTGCCGGAGTGCCGAGATACAGAAAACCGACAATTTTATCATGCTCCTCACATCCCAGGCCTTCCCGTACCACCGGATCTTTTGTCCACGAACCGGTGCGCCAGATCCCGCCGAAGCCCTGAGCCACAGCAGCCATCTGCATCGCATGGACCGAACAGCCTGCCGCCGCGATCTGTTCCCATTCAGGAACTTTGTGTTCCGGCTTCACTTTCGCGATAACCGTGATAATCAGCGGTGCGCGTAATGGCGCATTGCGGGCTTTCTCTTCCGCTTCCGGCCCGAGATCGGCTGTTTTTGCCGCTTTTTCGAGCAACTGACTGAATTTAGTGATGCCGTCATCACGCATCACGATAAAATGCCAGGGCTGTAACGCGCCATGATCCGGCGCACGCATCCCAGCATTAAGAATATTTTTTAATGCTTCGCCTTCCGGTGCAGGTGTGGTCAGACGAGACGCAGAACGCCGGTTGAGTAATAATGTCAGTGCATCCATCGGTTTTCCCCTTTTTGCAGTTGCTGATAAGCTACCACTTTTTTTACTGTTTTTAAGGATAGATTGCTTAACTGCCGATATTTTCGGCAATGCGTTGTTTTCCGGCTGACAAATCCGGATATCCTCTTTACGATAGCAGGACATCTTTGTTTTTGGAGCCGTCATGCATACTTTATGGACTATCGTTGCCGGAATATTTAAATGGAGCTGGCGTATACTGAATTTTGTGCGTCAGCTTGTCGCCAATGTCCTTTTTATCATCATACTGCTGTTAGTTGCCGGGACCTATGTCCTGCTGAGTGAGCAGGATGTTCAGACCAGCCGTAACCCCGGGGCATTATATGTAAATCTCTCCGGTGTTGTCGTCGATCAGCTGAGCCGTAACAGTCCGCTGGAAAGTCTTTCTCTTCAGCTGCTCGGGGCGTCTTCCGGTCAGTTACAGGAAAACTCGCTGTTTGATGTGGTTGAAACTATCCGCACCGCCGCCACTGACCCTGACATTACCGGCATGATCCTGAAGCTGGATGATTTCATCGGTGCTGATCAGCCGTCACTTCAGTATATCGGCAAAGCCATCACCGAATTCCGCAAACAAGGAAAACGGGTTTATGCCGTCAGCGGCAACTACAACCAGGCGCAGTATTACCTGGCATCCTATGCAGACAAAATATACATGCCGCCACAGGGTGGTGTCGGTATCTACGGCTTCGCTACCAATACGCTGTATTATAACGAATTGCTGGAAATGCTGAAGGTAAAAACGCATATCTTCCGTGTCGGCACCTATAAATCAGCCGTTGAGCCGATGATGCGCAATGATATGTCACCGGAAGCCCGTGAATCCACACAGCGTTTTATCAGTGTGCTGTGGGATAATTATCTCACCACGCTCGCGCAAAACCGTAAAACCGGCAAAACCACCATTTTCCCCGGCGCACAGCAGATGCTGGCACTGATGAAATCCGCAAATGGTGATAATGCGGCGTATGCTGTCACGCAGAAACTGGTCGATGAAATTATGCCGGCCAGCGTGTTTGAGTCTGAAATGTCCAAAACATTCGGCTGGGATCAGAAGAAAAACACCATTAATGCGATTCCGTTTGCTGAGTATGCCAAAAATATGGACATCGGTGTGCCGAAGGGCAAAACCACCGGTAACATCGCGGTCGTTGTGGTTCAGGGCGCTATCGTTGACGGGCCGGATGCACCGGGAATGGCCGGTGGTGATACCGTTGCCGCACAAATCCGCGAAGCCCGTCTGGATCCGCAAGTGAAAGCCCTGGTGCTGCGGGTAAACAGCCCGGGCGGCAGCGTAACGGCATCAGATCAGATCCGTGCGGAAATTGCAGCACTGAAACAGAGCGGTAAAGCCGTGGTGGTTTCCATGGGCGGTATGGCGGCTTCCGGCGGTTACTGGATCTCAACACCGGCGAACTACATTATTGCCTCCCCGAGCACCATCACCGGCTCCATCGGTATTTTCGGTGTGGTCACCACCTTTGAAGACACCCTGGGTGAAATCGGTGTACATACTGACGGTGTATCCACGTCTCCGCTGGCTGACGCCACAGTGACCAAGGCACTGACACCGGAATTTTCAGAACTGATGCAGCTTTATATCGAAAACGGGTACCGTAATTTTATTAACCTCGTTGCCAAATCCCGCCACAAAACACCGGAAGAAGTGGATAAAATTGCCCAGGGCCGTGTCTGGGTCGGTATTGACGCCAAAGCGAATGGTCTGGTCGATAAACTCGGCGACTTTGATGATGCGGTTGCCAAAGCAGCAGAACTGGCCTCTGTGGAACAGCCGGTACTGAACTGGATGCAGCCGGAAATGTCGTTCATTGACAGACTGCTCGCGGAAACAGCCGGAAATGTGAAGGTGACACTGCCTTCATCATTGCAGGGGCTGATCCCGGCACCGGTCGGCGCACAGCTGACACAACAGGCATCCTTTATGAAAATGCTGACGGATCCGCAGTACCGTTATGCATTCTGCTTAAATTGCACCAATATTCAGTAAGTTTTATTCTTTATCCGCAAAAGCCTGTTCGTGACGAACAGGCTTTTTTTTATTTCTGAAGCCCCTATAATTTCCTTCCCTGTACTCATTGTTAAGAGCAGTAACATGCAAAAGAAATCCATTTATGTGGTCTATACCGGCGGGACTATCGGTATGCAGCATTCGGCACAGGGCTATATCCCTGTTTCCGGCCATCTTCAGCGCCAGGTTGCCAAAATGCCGGAGTTCTTCCGTCCGGAGATGCCGGATTTCACCATCACCGAGCATCAGCCGCTGATTGATTCATCTGATATGACGCCGGATGACTGGCAGTGTATCGCGGATGATATCAGCGCCCAGTATGACCACTATGATGGTTTCGTGATCCTGCACGGTACGGATACCATGGCATTCACCGCATCGGCACTCTCCTTTATGTTTGAGAACCTGACCAAGCCGGTAATTGTGACAGGGTCACAAATCCCGCTTGAAGCACTGCGATCCGATGGTCAGATCAACCTGCTGAATGCCCTGTACCTGGCGGCGAATTATCCGGTCAATGAAGTGGGATTGTTCTTCAATAACCGTTTATACCGGGGCAACCGCACCGTTAAAGCCCATGCTGACGGCTTTGCGGCCTTTACCTCCCCGAATTACCCGCCACTGATGGAAGCGGGGATTAATATCCGCAATCTCAATACGCACCCGCTGCCGCAGAGCACTGCACCTTTCACGCTGCATAACATCACCCCGCAGCCCATCGGGGTGGTAACGGTATATCCGGGCCTGTCGGTGGATGTAGTGAACAACATTCTGCAGCAGCCGGTCAAAGCGCTGATTATCCGCTCTTACGGCGTGGGTAATGCCCCGCAGCACCCGAAACTGCTCACCGCCCTGCGGGAAGCCACAGAGCGCGGTATCATTGTGATCAACCTGACGCAATGTATTTCAGGGCGCGTCAATATGGGCGGTTATGCCACCGGTCATGCGCTGGCGGAAGCCGGGGTGATCAGCGGCTTTGATATGACCTTCGAGGCGGCACTGACCAAGCTGCATTATCTGCTCAGCCAGGATTACACCAGCGATGAGATCCGCATTCTGATGCAGCAGGATCTGCGCGGAGAACTGAGCTATAACGACAACTGAGGAGTCTGCAATGAAACCGGCACTGCTTCTGGTGGATATCCAGAATGATTTTTGTCAGGGCGGCAGCCTGGCTGTCCGCGACAGTGATGCGGTGATCCGCACAGCAAACCGGATGATAGCCTGTTGTCAGCAACAGAATATTCCGGTGATCGCCAGTCAGGACTGGCATCCTGCGGCGCATCTGAGCTTTGCGGTTAATTCAGGGACAGTGATTGGTGAATGCGGTGAGCTGAACGGACTGCCGCAGATCTGGTGGCCGGTGCATTGTGTACAAAACACACCGGGAGCGGATTTTCACCCGGAGCTCAACAAACAGGCCATCACCCATATCATTTATAAGGGTGAAAATCCGGAAGTGGACAGTTACAGCGCATTTTATGATAACGACCGCCGGGAGCCGACCGCCCTGCTGCCACTGCTGACAAAACGGCAGATCACGCATCTCGCGGTTCTTGGGATCGCCACCGACTACTGTGTGAAATTTACGGTGCTGGATGCCCTGGCGGAAGGTTTTGCCGTCACTGTGATCACAGACGGCTGCCGGGGCGTTAATTTACAGCCGGATGACAGCCTCACTGCCTTTGCAGAAATGGAAAACGCCGGGGCGGTATTGCAGACTGCCGCTCAGTTCTGCGGCGAAAACGAATAGCAAAAATCACAACGGGACAGTCAATACTATCCCGTTTTATATTCAGTCCTGCGGTCTCAGTGTCGCCAGGTGAGTGTCGGTAAACAGCGCTTTCAGTTCCTGCTTACTTTTCAGACTGATTTCCCCGTCAGTCCCCACTGTCATATGTGCCGGATCCGCATTATGGCGGGACTGCCATAACATCACCAGCTGCAGACTGCTGCTTTTCTGGGATTCCGTCAGCGGTACACCATCGGCCCATTTACCCAGTTCGACGGCGGTCACCAGACGCCCGTAGACTTCCGGCGTCATGGCGGACAATAAATCATCAATTTCCATACAGTTCCTTCCCCGAAAGCCTCTGATTTCACGTTTTGATCACATCAGAAGCTGAATCGTTTTTTCTGTCGTTATACAAATGTTAAATTTCAATATAACCAAACTAACCGCTTGTTATTGCTTTTGTTTTTTCATCTTCAAAACTCAGTGATGCTGAGTTAATGCAATAACGCTGCCCTGTCGGCGCTGGCCCGTCAGGAAAAACATGCCCCAGATGCGCGTCACAATAGCCGCAACGGGTCTCAATACGATGCATGCCATGAGAGGTATCGTCAATATACCGGATCGCACTTTTGCTGACCGGTTCATAAAAACTCGGCCATCCGCAGCCGGCATCAAATTTGGTATCCGAATAAAAAAGCGGAGAACCACAGCAAATACAACGATATAGCCCCTGTTTCTCATTATAGAGCAGGCGGCCGGTAAACGGGTGCTCAGTTCCCGCTTCCTGTGTGACATAGTGCTGAATCTCTGTCAGCTCAGCAGGTGTATCCCGCTTTTTATCAGTCCCGGACATAGCTGAATCCTTATCATTATTGTGCAGGGTCAGTCAGACTACAGAACAACAAAAAATTAACATCAAATGACCGGATGTTATTCTAAACTTGTCATGTCAGCATTGACACTACTTATTTGTGACATGTTTCACATTTATGCCCCATACACGCTGTCTTTATTCCGGTAAGTCCCGATAATAGCGGCGACAAATTTACTGAAAGTGGCGATTTGTTGAGCAGATTAAATGTTAAATGACATTAATTGACACGATTCCGCTTGACGGCTGGCAAGGTTTTGGTAACTTTAGTAGCAACTTTAATTCACTAACAAATAGCTGGTGGTAATACTATGACTATCAAAGTAGGTATTAATGGTTTTGGTCGTATCGGCCGTATCGTATTCCGTGCTGCACAAGAGCGTTCAGATATCGAAATCGTTGCAATCAACGACCTGCTCGATGCGGATTACATGGCATACATGCTGAAGTACGACTCAACTCACGGCCGTTTTAACGGTACCGTTGAAGTGAAAGATGGCCATCTGGTTGTTAATGGTAAAACTATCCGCGTTACCGCCGAGCGTGACCCTGCAAACCTGAAGTGGAACGAAGCCGGTGTTGATGTTGTTGCTGAAGCAACCGGTCTGTTCCTGACTGACGAAACTGCACGTAAACACATCCAGGCAGGCGCGAAGAAAGTTGTTCTGACCGGTCCTTCCAAAGATGCGACCCCGATGTTTGTTATGGGTGTTAACCACAAAGATTACGCGGGCCAGGAAATCGTTTCTAACGCATCCTGTACCACTAACTGCCTGGCACCACTGGCAAAAGTCATCAACGACAAATTCGGTATCGTTGAAGGTCTGATGACCACTGTTCACGCCACCACTGCCACCCAGAAAACGGTTGACGGTCCTTCACACAAAGACTGGCGCGGCGGCCGCGGTGCATCCCAGAACATCATCCCGTCTTCTACCGGCGCAGCAAAAGCAGTGGGCAAAGTTATCCCTGCACTGAACGGTAAACTGACCGGTATGTCTTTCCGTGTTCCTACTCCTAACGTCTCTGTTGTTGACCTGACTGTCCGTCTGGAAAAAGCAGCCACTTACGCTGAAATCTGCGAAGCTGTCAAAGCAGCAGCAGCCGGTGAACTGAAAGGCGTGATGGGCTACACCGAAGATGACGTGGTTTCCACTGACTTCAACGGCGAAGTACTGACTTCTGTGTTCGATGCCAAAGCCGGTATCGCACTGAACGACAACTTTGTGAAACTGGTTTCCTGGTATGACAACGAAACCGGTTATTCTCATAAAGTTCTGGATCTGATTGCACACATCTCCAAATAAGTCTGCACTCCGTTATCCTCACAAAGAGCCGCTTTTGCGGCTCTTTTGTTTTGTGGTAAACAGTCGTAAAGTAGAGAGAGAATGTCCTGTTTTTATTAAAAAAGGGTAAATTATGATTGACCGCCTTCTTACGTTACCGGTTACCAGTCCGATCACCCCTTCGCTGTCTCAGCGTCAGATGGGGGATTTACCGGTTATTGTGATCGACCATCCGAAAGTCCGTGCTGCGGTCAGTTTTCAGGGAGCACAGGTACTGGCATGGCAACCTGCCGGTTCAGAACAGCCGGGATTGTGGCTCAGTGAAAACAGTGCATTTACCCCGGGTGTAGCCATCCGCGGCGGGATCCCGATCTGCTGGCCGTGGTTCGGCCCGGTACAGGCGCCTTCTCACGGTTTTGCCCGTATTATGCAGTGGGAATTCACCGCCCATAATGAAAATGAAGAGGGTGTATTTCTCACATTCACGTTGCGTGACAGTGCGGAAACCCGCAAATTGTGGCCGCACGAATTCACACTGATTGCCCGCATCCGTCTGGGAGAAACCTGTGAGGTTGAGCTGGAAGCTTACGGGCAGTATCAGGCAACCGCTGCGCTGCATACCTATTTTACTGTCGGTGATATAGCACAGGTCAGTATCAGCGGCCTGGGTCAGCATCTGCTGGACAATCTGTCACAGCGTGAAGAATATACGGAAGAGACAAAGCTGGTGTTCAATGGCCGTACTGATCGCATCTATACTGAACCGGAACAAGCCACCTATATTCACGATAAGAAATTAAAACGCCATATTGAAGTGGTGCATTTTCATCACAGTGATGTGGTCTGCTGGAACCCGGGAGCGGCATTATCCGCATCAATGGCCGATATGCCCGATGATGGCTATAAAACCATGGTGTGTGCCGAAAGCGCGCGTATAAACCGCCCTATGGCACCACAGGGCGATAAACCGTCCCATCTCTCTGTCCGTATCCGTCTGAACCCGAAAATCGGCTGACAGACTGCTCAGACGCTTATGAGGCCGGTAAGGAATTACCGGCTTTCAGATACCGTTGTCAGCAGCGGTGAATCAAACATGGCCACCGGCGAAATCACCGTTTCATTCAGCGGGATGTTCTTTCCGTATCGCTCCTTCATTTTCGCCTGAACTTCCGGTGAGGATAAATCAAACTCCCGCAACGTCTGTAACTGCCCGACTTCTGTATTCAGGGCATTTTTATAAATTTTCCAGACCAGTTCAGAACAATATATCCGCTCATCATCCCATGAAAATGTCAGATCATAAGGCCGGGATTGATACCGCATCGCCTCACGGTATAACGCCTGCTGCTGTGAGGTACTCAGCGGCTTTTTCAGGCGTTTCACTACGTAATGATTACCGGTGCCGCGTGCAATCCACTGTTTCAGTGGTGTAAAGCGGACGGTTTTTGCCGCCTCGTATACATACGGCTTATCGTCACGCAGCAGAATAATCCCCATATGGCTGTAAACCGACCCGGTCGCTTTTTGAATGGCGAGGCTCTGAGAGGAGCGCGAGGTATGGAAAATAATATCGCCCTGCTGCGGCTGCCACGCGTACACCGCGGAGGCAAAGAAACAGAGCAACAGCAGACAATGACGCAACACACTGATCACAGAAGACCTCCGGCATGGTTAACAGCCATAAAAAAACTGCACCGGACACAGGTCAGGTGCAGTTCTGTTATCCCTCTGAATGATCAGAAAGTATAAGTCACACCCGTCCACAGGATGGACGTGTATTTTTTATCCACCATCGGACTGTCTTTGGCCTCAGACGGTAACAGGTCGATACGGCCCATGGCGAAGGCGGACCAGTTTTCATCAAACTGATAGTGCCCGGTCAGCTCGACATACGGTGTCCAGCTGCTGCCCGGACGGTATTCATCCAGACCGCTGCGGCGGGATTCCGCATCAGTGATCCCGTATTCATAACGGTTTTGTTTTTCGCTGGACCAGATCACACCCACACCCGGCTGGACAGACCATTTGTCGCCCTCAAATCCGTAAAGGTAAGCGGCATCAAAACGCATACCGTCACTTTTACCCAGAATATCGCCGGAGAAGTTGGTACGCAGTGTTCCCCACGCTTCATGGTGACGGTAGCTAAGCCCGGCCATGGCGGTATCACGGCGGTTATCGAGTTTACGCATACGGGAATCTTTATTATCTTTGGCACGGTATGCCTGCGGATAGTAGAACAGGTCAACGGACAGCTGATCTTTTTTATCATTCCACAGATAATAACCGGTCGCTAAGGTATGAAAATAAAAGTTCTTACCATCATAGTTAACCATCGGAACCGGCATAAACTTATCAGACGTTTTTGTGCCGCGGTATGCCTGATCCTGATAGAGTACGGATGCACCGACAGACCATTTTCCGTCATCGGCAAACGCAGAGGCTGACATGACAGTTAACATACTGAGGCTGAGCAGGCCGGTTAATTTCTTATGCATTATCATTTCCTGAGTTAAATTCATGTACAAATTACCGCAATCAACGTTTGCGGATCGCATATATTACGGTGAATGATAATTCAGCAATGATAAAAATTACAAATATTTACTGTGCTAAATCGTGCCGCCGGTTTTCGTTAAGTAATGTCACTGCCGCGATAAGCGCCTGTCCTGCAGCAATTCCGCCATCACCGCACGGCAGCTGACGCGGTTCCAACACCTGCCGGTGGCTTAATTTGTCCTTAATGAAACGGCGCAGCAGCCTGTTATTAAATACCCCGCCGGAAAGCACAATCGTATCCGTATTTATCCGTACAGCGGTTTTATCCGCCATTCCTGCCACCGTATTTGCCAGCAGCACATGAAAACGGAATGCTCTTTCCGGTATTGTCAGTGTATCATCCGCCAGCATCTGCCAGAGCGGGCATAAATCAATGGTATTATCCGCCGTCAGCGGCAGTGTGTCACCGGTGATAAGTTCATTCTGATTGTGACACTGTAACGCGCAGTTTTCCAGCGCACAGGCTGCTTCCCCTTCCCAGCTTATCTGGTCAGCGGTTAATCCCAGCGCACAGGCCACCGCATCAAACAAACGCCCGCAGGATGACGCTTTCGGGGCATTGATGCCCTGATCAATGGCTTTAATCAGCAATGATACATTCTTCCCGGCAAGCCGTGCTGCCAGTGGCGAAGACGGCCACAAACCGGCATGATGCAGATGTGCCAGCAGGTTACGCCACGGCTGAACAGCCGCTTTATCACCACCGGGCAGACTCACCGCCGGTAACCCGCCGGTGCGGGTCATCTGCCGGTAATCACCCGCCAGGATTTCACCGCCCCATAATGTGTTATCCGCGCCGTACCCGAGGCCGTCGAGCGCTATCCCCACCACTTCGCCATCTTCCTGACGCCAGCCGTGTTCTGCCAGACAGGCTGCAATATGAGCATGATGATGGTAAACCGGAATAAACGGCACCTCATGTGCCTGCGCCAGTGCCATACCTGTTTGATGGCTGATATAGCCCGGATGCGCATCCCCGGCGACAACCTGCGGTTTCATCTGATAAATCTGTTCAAACAGTTTCAGCGAGGCCTCAAGCTGCCCCTGCACGGAGAGATCGGCCAAATCCCCGAGATGCGGCCCGGTAATCAGCTGCTGATGATGCAGCAGACAGAAGGTGTTTTTCAGATCACCGCCCAGCGCCAGAACCGCAGGCGGATTTTTGCCGAGCACCGCACTGACATCAATGGCATCCGGCACATAACCGCGCGCGCGCCGCAACACCTGAACATCACCGGACTGATAACGGACAAGAGAATCATCCGCCCGCTGAATAATTTCGCGGTTATGCATAAGAAAAGCATCGGCAATGGTACTAAGCTGCTCAAATGCCGCTGCATGATCCAACGCCGGGGTATGACCCGATGCATTCCCGGAGGTCATAATCAGCGGGCGCTGAATATCATGCAGTAACAGGTGCTGTAACGGGTTAGACGGCAGCATAATACCGGTTTCACACAATCCCGGTGCGACCAACGGCGATAAAGCAGCAATCATCCCCGGTTCATCTGTCAGCACAATCGGTGCAGCCGGACTTTTCAGCAGTGTTATCAGGCCGGGATCCGGCGCCTGTCCGGTGCATTCCGCCAGCCAGTCAACGGACGGTATCATCACCGCAAATGGCTTGGCAGGCCGGCGTTTACGGGCTCTCAGCAGAGCCACAGCGTCACTGTTTTGTGCATCCGCCACCAGATGAAAACCCCCCAGTCCCTGCATTGCCAAAATTTTTCCGTCTTTCAGTAAGCGGACTGCGGCTGACAGAGCATCATCAAAACGGGCGGTAATCTGCTGCTGCGGATCCGTCAGCCAGATATGCGGCCCGCAATCCGGACAGGCATTAGGTTGCGCGTGAAAGCGGCGATCTGCCGGGTCGCGGTATTCATGCTGACACACCGGACAAAACGGAAACACCGACATCGCGGTGTTCGGGCGATCATACGGCATTCCTCTGATAATAGTGAAACGGGGTCCGCAGTGTGTGCAGTTAATAAAAGGATAACGGTAACGGCGGTTGCCGGGGTCAAACAACTCACTCAGACAAACATCACAGGTTGCTGCATCCGGGATGATCTCAGTATCCATTTTCCCCTGTCCGCTGGCGGTGATGGTAAAGGCCGCCGGACACTGTTCAAAGGTATAATGCTGCTGCCCGATATGGTCGATTCTAGCCAGCGGCGGGCACTGCGCCTGTAACCGCCTGATAAAACCGGCGATATCCGCCTCTGCCGGCAGGTGGATCAGTACCCCTTCACTG
Organism: Morganella sp. TYF_1; assembly: GCF_043105645.1. Taxonomy (NCBI): domain Bacteria; kingdom Pseudomonadati; phylum Pseudomonadota; class Gammaproteobacteria; order Enterobacterales; family Morganellaceae; genus Morganella; species Morganella sp. TYF_1. The sequence goes on from NZ_JBICLU010000026.1 coordinate 301,664, forward strand.
TCATTGCTGACATCCCCGCACAATCCCATCTGATGGGCTATCTGCCAGACAGCCGGACGAAACCCGACTCCCTGAACTTTTCCTTTCACCCGGATTTCCACACCCGCCTGCATACCGCACTCCTGCCTGATTTCAACTGCCACAGTTTACTGCGCGCAGAGTAGCCGGGTATTTATCAGGATCATAAAAACAGCCGGAAAAACGTATAATTACCCGGCGGTAGTCACCGGTACCCGCCGTGCCAGTGCCGTCAGCAGCTCGTAGCCGATAGTCCCGGCATATTGCGCGACATCATCCACCGGAAGATTCGCACCCCACAATTCAACCGGTGTACCGATATCCGCCTGCGGACAGCGGGTGATATCAACTGTCAGCATATCCATGGAGATCCGTCCCGCCAGCGGACAGCGCTGACCGGCAATCCAGACCGGTGTGCCGTCCGGTGCATGGCGCGGGTAACCATCGGCATAACCACAGGCAATGGTGGCAATCCGCATTGGTTCCGCAGCGGTAAAACGGCTGCCGTAACCCACGGTTTCACCGGCGTCAATATCATGAACAGCAATAATTTCACTGCGCAGTGTCATCGCCGGTTTCAGGCCGAATTCTGCAATATCCGCACTGTTACCGCTCGGTGATACACCATAAAGGATGATACCGCAGCGCACTTCATCCGCACGGGTGTCCGGCTCCCACATGGCTGCGGCAGAATTCGCCAGACATTGCGGTAAGTTCAGAGAGCTGAACAGGGCAATACGGGACATCTGTTTATGAATACCGGCGGTTAAATCCGCATCCGCAAAATGGCTCATCAGTGTGATAGTGCCGACCTGCGGTAATACTGTCAGGCGCTGGAGTGCATTCAGGTACGCCGCCGGTGAAAAACCCAATCGGTTCATGCCGCTGTTCAGTTTCAGATACACATTCAGCGGATGAATCAATGATGCTTCCTCTATCGCTTTAAGCTGCCACTCGCTGTGTACGGATGTTGATAATTGTAAGTGGTCAATCAGAGACAGATCCTGCGGCTGAAAAAATCCCTCCAGTAACAGAAGCGGTTTCTGCCAGCCCAGTTCGCGGACTTTCGCCGCCTCACTGAAATCCAGCAGTGCAATGCCCTCTGCCTGCGCCAGTGCCGGAAAAATCCGCTCAATGCCATGTCCGTATGCATCCGCTTTTACCACTGCCCATACCCGGGACGGGCTGACATGCTCTTTTACCCGGGCCAGGTTATAGCGGACCGCTTCACTGTCAATCACTGCCTGTATCGGACGAGGCATACCATCACCATTCCTTATTGTTTTATTCAGGCCGTATGTAATTGCTGCGGGATCACCAGCCGGGTTTTAAACCCGTTCAGATAACGTGAAACCGCGAGATCATCTGCACGGATAGCCGGTTTGTCACCAGACATAATATCGGCAAGCAGCTGCCCGCTGCCGCAGGCCATTGTCCAGCCGAGCGTACCGTGACCGGTATTGAGGAAAAGATTACTGTATTCCGTCGGCCCGACTATCGGGGTGCCGTCCGGTGTCATCGGGCGCAGACCGGTCCAGAACGTGGCTTTGCTGATATCCCCGCCGCCGCCGTAAAGATCCTGCACCACCATTTTCAGTGTTTCGCAGCGCCGTCTGACAATATCCAGATTAAAACCGACAACTTCCGCCATACCGCCGACACGAATGCGCTGGTCAAAACGGGTCACCGCAATTTTATACGTTTCATCCAGAACGGTGGATGCAGGAGCGCGGCTTTCGTCAATAATCGGCATGGTCAAAGAATAACCTTTCAGCGGATACACCGGGATGGCGACATGACCGTGCAGTAATTTCGTGGAGTATGAACCCAGCGCCACCACATACTGATCACCGGTGATCACTTCCTCATCACAAATCACCCCGCTGACGCGATCATCGCTGAATTGCAGACGGTGAATATTGACACCGAAACGGAATTTCACGCCGGCCTGCTGTGCCATTGCCGCCAGCCGTTTGGTAAAGAGATTACAATCCCCGGTTTCATCATTCGGCAGTTGCAATCCGCCCGCCAGCTTATGTTCCGCATGGGCCAGCGCCGGTTCTGCCTCGTGCAGTTCACGGGCACTCAGCAGGCGGTACGCCACGCCTTCCTGCTTCAGAACCGCAATGTCATTGGCGGCGTTATCCAGCTGTTTTTGTGTACGGAACAGTTGCAGTGTACCGCCCTGACGCCCCTCATACTGTATTCCGGTTTCGGCGCGTAATGCTTTCATGCAGTCACGGCTGTATTCCGCAATCCGCACCATGCGGCTTTTATTCATAACATAATAATCAGCACCGCAATTACGCAGCATCTGCCACATCCAGCGCAGCTGGAACAGTGAACCGTCCGGCCTGATAGCCAGCGGTGCATGTTTTTCAAACATCCATTTCACCGCTTTCAGCGGAATACCCGGTGCGCCCCACGGCGTGGCATAACCGGGAGAGATTTGCCCGGCATTACCGAAGCTGGTTTCTTCCGCCGCCGCAGGCTGCCTGTCGATAACCGTCACATTGTGCCCTTTCTGCGCGAGATACCAGGCTGTTGTGACACCGATAACACCACTTCCCAGGATGACAATGTTCATGTTGCCGCCTTGTTATTTATTTCACATTATCATCAGCATAATATTTCGGAAACATTTTGCCAACATAGCGGAATCCCCTCACCGTATATTAAGTCTGATTCTTTGGAGCCGGTCACAAAACCGTATTTTTTTTAATCACTGATATCATTAATTAAATTATCCTTTTATCCGAAAATTATTTTATTATCTTGTAATATAAGCATTTGTTAAATAGTATGCAGCCTATCTGTCGCAGGCACCGCTGCGAACTCATCGTGAAACGCAACCGGACTCTCGTCTCTGTTGCCGATGACACCAGACTGAATAAATAATCCGTGTATTTACGTTATGTCGGTTAATTATCAGAAAACGCCCTCTTCTTTATTATGCCTTCCGGCATATTTTCCGGTAATCACCATGAATATTAAAAACCAACACAAAAACATCACTACCTTACCCGATGGCCGCCACTTCAGCTGGTATGATGCCGGGCCGGAAACCGGTATTCCGGTTGTATTCTGTACCGGTGCAGGTATGAGCGGCTCTGCCGGATTCGGCATTTCGTATCTGGCAGACCATAATATCCGGCTGATCACCCCGGATCGCCCCGGGCTTGGAGATTCTTCTCCCGATGCCGGAAAATCCCTGAAATCCTTTGCCGCAGATGTCACTTTTCTGATGCAGTCACTGGGTTACGCACAGTTCCGGGTGGCGGGATTCTCTCAGGGCGCGGTTTATGCCATGGCGCTGGCGTATTATGCGGACGTTTCCGCTCTGGCACTGATTTCGGGACAGGATCAGTTCGATTACCCGCCTACGCGGGCGCTGTTATCTGCGGATGTCATTGATATGCAAAATAATGCCCGGAGTCAGCCTGACGGATTTAGTGCATGAGTGCGGGAAAATATCACTGCAGAGTGGCTGATGAATTTCATTCTGAATTACAGCGGGGAACCAGACCTGGCGGTTTATCAGGCAGCAGATTTTTTACCGGTTTACCGGCAGTGTATGGCAGAGGCATTTTCTCAGGGAAATGAAGGCTATACACAGGATCTGCTGATTGCCATGCAAGAATGGGGGTTTACACCAGAGCAAATCACCTGTCCGGTGTCACTGTGGTACGGGGAGAAGGACACCAGTACGGTGCATTCCCCGGATGGCGGCAAACTCCTGGCCGGACGCTTTCCCCGCGCGGAACGTCATCTGTTTGCGGAAGAAGGCGGCTCCCTGCTCTGGACACAGTCACCCGCAATATTGCAGGCACTGGCCCGCACATAACAAAAAACAGGCTCTGAGCCGGTTTTTCATCCTGTCCGCCTGTATTACTGCGGATTCAAATCCTGTGCAATACCACTCTGCATGGTCTGCCAGATAGTACCGCTCTCTTTGCCGTAGCTGCGGACACAATCCAGCACTTTATCATAGGCTTTTTCACGGCACAGGCCGGTCAGTTGCTGATAAAAATTCCGCGCCAGTTTACGGGCTTCCGGGCTTGCGAAATAGAAGCGGCCGACACGGGTGTACAACCCTTTCAGCCCGTTGAGGATCAGGCCGTAAATCGGGTTACCGGACGCAAATGCCAGACCACGGAATACATCATAATCATACTGGCTGAACGCATCGGAATTATCATCCGGCTCATTTTCCTGACTGAGAATTTCCAGTGACTTTTCCGGGTTATTACGAAACGCAGTACGGATAAAAATGGATGCAATATTGGTCCGGGCCGCCAGCAGGTTCTCAATCAGTTTCGGCGCGCTTTCGTGATCGAGACGGGCAATGGTTTCCAGGATGTTCAGTCCGGATGTTTCCCAGAAATTATTAATTTTTGTCGGTTTACCGTGCTGAATGGTCAGCCAGCCATCTCTGGCAAGGCGCTGTAAGACTTCACGCAGCGTTGTCCGGGTCACACCAATCAGTTCAGATAACTCACGCTCTGCGGGTAAAATGGATCCCGGCGGAAAACGGTTATTCCAGATACTTTCAATAATATACTCTTCTGCAAACCCCGCAGGGCTCTGCGCCTTGATGACCATAGATGACTTCGTCCAAAACAATTAACCTTCCAATTATCCGGATGATAACAGAATGTGATGCCGCGATATAGCAATCAGCTTGTGAAAGAGTGAGTCCGGTCATAAATCATGATAGTGCGGACGGTGACCATCAGTTGATTTAAATTCTTAATAAATTCAGAATACCGGCGTAGTATAAAGCACTGTAGTTATACGCGGATTATCTTTTCACCCCCTGCGGAGGACACACAGCAATAATGGAAATATCAATGCGGCAGGCCTTCCTGAAGAACTTCATGGGTCACTCCCCTGACTGGTACAAGCTTGCTATTATTCTTTTTTTAATTATAAATCCGGTTGTTTACTTCTTTATTGACCCTTTTACCGCCGGCTGGCTGCTGGTTATTGAGTTTATTTTCACTCTTGCGATGGCACTGAAATGCTATCCGCTGCAACCCGGCGGCCTGCTGGCGATTGAGGCGGTACTGATCGGCATGACCTCTCCGGCACAAATCAGTCATGAGATTATGAATAACCTGGAGGTTATCCTGCTGCTGATCTTTATGGTTGCCGGTATTTACTTTATGAAGCAGCTGCTGTTATTTCTGTTCACCAAACTGCTTCTGTCTATCCGCTCCAAACGCGCGCTTTCACTTGCGTTCTGTCTGGCAAGTGCATTTTTATCCGCATTTCTGGATGCACTGACGGTGATCGCCGTGGTAATCAGTGTATCTGTCGGGTTTTATGCGATTTATCATCAGTATGCTTCTTCCGGAAAAGAAACGGTGACGCTCAGTGATGATGAATTTATCGACAGCAGCGAAATGCGCCAGACACTGGATCAGTTCCGTGCCTTTCTGCGCAGCCTGATGATGCATGCCGGTATCGGTACCGCTCTCGGCGGCGTGATGACGATGGTAGGTGAGCCGCAGAACCTGATTATTGCCAAACATGCCGGATGGGATTTCGTGAATTTCTTCCTGCGTATGGCACCGGTGACGATTCCGGTGTTTGTCTGTGGTCTGCTGGTCTGTTACCTGGTGGAACGGTTTAAGCTGTTCGGTTACGGTGCGGAACTGCCGGAACGAGTCAGAGCCGTACTCGAGGATAATGCACAAAAATCCGCAGCACGCCGGACCAAACAGGAAAAAATGCAGCTGATTGTTCAGGGCCTTATCGGTATCTGGCTGATCACTGCTCTGGCCCTGCATCTCGCCGAAGTCGGGCTGATCGGTTTATCGGTGATTATCCTGGCAACGGCATTCTGCGGGATCACCGAGGAGCATGCGCTGGGAGAGGCTTTCGAGGAAGCACTGCCGTTTACCGCCCTGCTGACCGTGTTCTTCTCTGTTGTCGCGGTAATTGTTGACCAGAAATTATTCACACCGTTTATTCAGTTTGTCCTCAGTTCCGATCCTTCGTCGCAGTTGTCGCTGTTCTATCTGTTCAACGGCCTGCTCTCGGCGGTCTCCGATAACGTCTTTGTCGGCACGGTGTATATCAATGAGGCAATGACGGCAATGAAAGCCGGACTGGTATCCTATACCCAGTATGAATATCTGGCTGTTGCTATCAATACCGGGACAAACCTGCCTTCAGTGGCGACACCAAACGGTCAGGCGGCATTCCTGTTCCTGCTGACGTCCGCACTGGCACCGCTGATCCGGCTTTCCTACGGAAAAATGGTGATCATGGCGCTGCCTTACACCATTGTGATGACACTGGTCGGTTTCTTCGGTGTTGAGTTGTGGCTGGTACCGGTTTCAGAATGGATGGCGGCAAATGGTATGATCACACTGCCGTAACTACCTTTTTACACTGCACTAACCGGAATAACCGTGTTATTCCGGTTTTTTTGTTTCTGCCCGCCGTAAATGCGGAAAAGGGGTGCGCTGCTGTATTTTTTATCGTACAGTCGCTGCGTTAGTTAATCTGTTTCTTATTAATCGGATAACCCGGATACAATTATGCTGACTTATCTTTATGCCTGTTCGCGGGGCCGCAGTGCATGGTTTTTACTGATGATCTCCGCACTGGCACTCGACGGTATCGCCCTGTTCTTTCAGCACGGAATGGGATTACAGCCGTGTGTGATGTGTATTTATGAACGTATTGCTGTTCTGGGCATTGCGTTTGCCGGATTCCTCGGCTGGATAGCACCGCGCAGCGTTATCATCCGCTGGCTGGCTATTGCCCTGTGGATTTACAGCGGGATTGCCGGATTACAGCTGTCATGGGAACACACCATGATCCAGCTCTACCCGTCTCCGTTCAATACCTGTGATTTCTTTGTGAATTTCCCGGAATGGCTGCCGCTCAATACCTGGCTGCCGTCAGTGTTTGAGGCGTCCGGTGACTGTGCCGTTCAGCAGTGGGTATTCCTGAAACTGGATATGCCGCAGTGGCTTATCGGGATCTTTGCTGTGTATCTGCTTGTCAGTGCGCTGGTATTATTATCCCAGTTCATTCACCGCAAACAGCCGCGACGTCTGTTCTGATCTGACTCAGTCAATAACAGCTGCGTCATCATAACGCAGCTGTTCAAAACGCATTTATAATACCGACCCGCAACTTCCGGCAAGCAGTGACTGCTGGCTGCAGCGTTTGCCGTTGGCAAACTGACAGCCCGGAGTCTGTGCGCCGTTCAATTCGCGGATAAGTGACGGCGTTCCGCCCGCATAGCTGCAACTGGCCCGGGCATCTTCGGTTAAATCAATTAACGGCTGCTGGTAGCGCGGGATCTGCTTTTGCTGCACCGTGTCCGGTGAACTGCTGCAACCGGCGGCAAACGCTGCCGCCGCAACAATAACACTGCACAATACCCGCCCCGGGCGGCGGAAAAAGGGAACTGATATCATGATTATGGCCTCATAGCTGCGGACGCAGCTCAGTGAACACTGCTTTTCGAGAATAAATTTATCACTAATACACCCGCAATAATGAGAGCCATCCCGATAACTGCGGGTAAATCCAGTTTCTGGTGATAGATAAAATAAGCGGCGGCAGAGACAATCACAATACCCAACCCGGACCAGATAGCATACGCAATCCCCAGCGGCATCATCCGCACCACCTGAGACAGCGCCCAGAACGACACACAATAGCCGATCACCACCACGACCGACGGTATCAGCCGGGTAAAACCGTCCGCCGCCCGTAACATTGAGGTCGCCACCACTTCCGCGCCCACGGCCAGCGTCAGCCACAATAAACCATTCATAAATCACCCGTTCATATCGTTATCAGCCAGTAAGGCGGATATTATAAAGAAATCAGAAAAAAAATCCCGCAGCGAAACGGTGCGGGATATGATTAATTTATGACGGATTATGCGAGGTAATACGGCTCTCCGCTTTCGGCCTTTGTATAAACAACGTCCGGTAACGGCTGAAAACAAACAGTGAGATAATCACACCCGCCACCGCAAATACCGCCCCGGCATAGCCTATCTGTTCCATTCCCATATGAATAATCACCTGATTACCGAGCAGCGCCCCACCACCGATACCGATATTAAAAATGCCGGAATAAACAGACATCGCCAGATCGGTGGCATCCGGTGATAAATCAATCACTTTGACCTGTAACCCCAGCGCAGTACACATCATACCGATCCCCCAGACAACCCCGAGGATAATCAGTGCGGTATCGGTCACGCGGCTGGTCAGCAGCAGCATCAGGCACACTGTCAGTAATGTTATCGCCGCAGGCAGAAACAGCAGCGGCAGCCGGGTGTTGTAACGGCTGAAAATCACACTGCCGATGATCCCCGCAGCACCGAAAATCAGCAGAAACAGCGTGGCGAAATCCTGTGATTTCCCGGCAACGGTCTGCACAAACGGCTCAATATAGTTATAAGCCGTGAAATGCCCGGTGACCACAATCGCGGTCAGCACAAAAATCCCCACTAACGCAGGCCGTCTGAACAGAACCGGAATACTTTTCAGGGAGCCGGAATGCTCACTCGGCAGCAGCGGAAGAAAACGCGCCATTGCCGCCATGGTGATCAGCGCCAGGCCACCGATACAGAAGAACGTCATCCGCCAGCCGACCCACTGCCCGATAACACGGCCTATCGGCAGCCCCAGCACGGTTGCCAGCGCTGTCCCGGTCGCCAGCAGTCCCAGTGCCTGGGATTTTTTACCGGGCGGTGCCACTCTGACAGCCAGAGACGCCGTGATCGACCAGAATACCGCATGCGCCAGCGCCACACCGATCCGGCTGATCACCAGCACATCAAAACGTTGTGCCAACCCGGACACGATGTGACTAACCACAAACACAGTAAACAGCCAGAGCAGCAATTTGCGCCGCTCAATACGCGCCGTCAGCAGCATCAGCGGCAGCGACGTCAATGCCACCACCCAGGCATAAATGGTGATTATCAGTCCGGTCTCGGCGGGCTGCATTGCAAAGCCCGCCGAGATATCACTCAGCAGCGCAACCGGAATAAACTCAGTGGTATTAAATACAAATGCCGCCACCGCAAGTACCATCACCCGCAACCAGGCTTGATTTCGTGACAGGGCTTCAGTCATTATGGTCCCCCGTAAAGAAAAGCTGTATCGATACAGCTTTTGAGCAGAAAAGTGTGACCATGGTAACACATGGGATTATCACGGGAAGTACGGGAACCGGATTACCGCATTATAATGCACGTTTTGACTGTGCCGGAATGGCGTCAAAAATCGCTTTCAACTGTTCTTTTTTCAGTGTTGGCCCGACAATACGGACACGGCGGCTGTTTGCCGGATGATAGCTCAGGATATAAGAATCCGCGGAGAAAGAGACCATTAACGCTTTCAGCCCCTTCACTTCCTGCAGGGAAAAATGACCGCCGTCAAACGGCATAGAGACCACTTTACCGACCGCAATTTTGGACGTCAGTTTATCACCGTACACTTTAATTACCGGGAACTGCGCGATATAGACATACACCGTCAGGCCCAGCGCGGCAGCCACGCCCGGCATCCGTGTCTGGAATAAGTACGCCAGTGCGATATAAAGCACAATAACCACAAAGAATGTAATGATACAGGTGATAATTCTGCGTTTCTGATCAACCTGATATACCGTTTCTGCTGAACTCATAACCCATCCTGTTGCTGAATTTCCGCTGCCGGAAAATAAAAAATATCAAGGCCGGACAGAATAACGAAAATACCGGCGATTGACAGTAACATTCCGTGAAAAAATCATTCCTGCGTACTCTGCGGAAATCCCGGAAACCGGGGGTTTACAACTCTGCTTTTATTTGACACCATTGCCGCAGTTCATTTCCCCTGAGGATGTCTGCCGACATGATTTAATTGCCTGAATCCCATTGCTGTATCATCCGCATTTTTACGAATGCGCTGTTTTGATATCGGGCAGGCAGCTATCCTCATCATCGTTTTCTTTTTTATCCGGCATATCCGCCTGCCCCTGTTTATTCAGGAGCTTTTGTATGTCCGTACAATGCCATTTTTCTCACTTATCAGTGACATTTAACGATATTCCGCTGTTTGACAACATCAGCGGCACATTAACCCGTCAGGTTCAGGGGCTGACCGGTCATAACGGGCGCGGCAAATCCGTACTGATGTCGCTGCTCGCGCAGCAACGGCACCCGGCAACCGGCACGGTCAGCTGGCAGGTACCGTTTTATTACGTACCGCAGCTGACCCGCCTTTCCGGCATCACACTGGCAGATGCGCTCGGAACCGCAGAAATTCAGGCTGCACTGCGCCGCACAGAGGACGGCACTGCCACCGCAGAGGATTATGATTTTCTGGCGGACAAATGGGATATGCCGCGACAGCAGCAATCCCTGCTGGAAAGCGCACAACTGGCACATCTCCCGGCGGAGACCCTCTGCACAAACCTGAGCGGCGGTGAGCAAACCCGGCTGGCACTCTGCCGCGCCTTTTTGCAGCCGCACGCCTTCCTGTTACTCGATGAACCCGGAAACCATCTGGATGCCGCCGGACGCGGCTGGCTGAGTGAGCAACTGCGGAATCACCCGGCCGGCGCACTGGTGATCAGCCACGATCGCCGTTTGCTCGACACCATGCAGCGGATTTTTGAACTCACGCCGTCCGCACTGGACGAGTACGGCGGCAATTACACCCATTATGCGGAGCAGAAAGCCTTTCAGCTCAGCGCATTACAGAGTGAGGAGAAGCAGTTACAATCGCAGCTGAACAGAGAAAAAACGGCGTTGCAGCGCGCACTGGAAAAGAAAGCACAGCGCCGCCGTCAGGGTGAGAAAGTCCGTTCATCCGGCTCTTCCTCTGCCCTGCTGCTGGATATGAAAAAGAATAAAGCGGAGAAACAGCAATCAAAAATAACCGGCCGTCATGAGCGTGTTATGACTCAGCTGGACAGTCAGCGCCGGGAAGTGAATGAGAAAATACAGCATATCACCCCGCAAATGCTGGCTTTTAATTATACCGGTGAGCAAAAACGGGTGCGGATTAACGCCCGTGATCTGCTTTTGCCGTTTGGTACGCAAGAGCCGCTGTCACTGACCATTTCCGGTGGTGAGCACTGGCATATTGCCGGGCGCAACGGCTGCGGAAAATCCACATTACTGAAAGTGCTGGCAGGTTTGCTTACCGCAAAATCCGGGGATTACTCCCTGCACGGCCGTTTACGCTATCTGGATCAACACCTGGCGCTGCTGAATAAAGCCCTGCCGGTCACAGAAGCACTGTGTGAATTTGACCCGGCCATTCCGGCACAAACCTGGCGCACCCATCTTGGTGCATTACGGATCCGGGGGGATAAGGGGTTAATTCCGCTGTCACAATTAAGCGGCGGTGAGCAGTTGAAAGTCACGCTGCTGGCATTAACATTATCCGAACCTCTGCCGGATATTTTATTGCTGGATGAACCGGATAACCATCTGGATCTCGATTCCCGGCGATTACTGGAAAATGTGCTGCGCAGTTATAAAGGGGCATTATTACTGGTCAGCCATGATGAGGCATTTACTGAACATTGTGCCATGACCTATATACTGACCTTAGCCTGAAATAAAAATACGGCGGTCATCCCGCCGTATTTTTATTGTTATAATTTGCAGATATTCACGATGACATAACGTGCCGCATTAATATTATGCTTTGCCGCATCTGACGCAGCCGCATTATTGAACAGTGCGATAAAACGCTCCGCCTCCGTTCTGCTGATATCGGTATTAATCGCCACCTGGCTGCGGAATAATACCGAGCCGGTTAACCCCAAACCTTCATAACACACAATATATTTATCCATATCCTTCTGAATTCCCTGCAATGATAACTGTTTAGTATCATAGTGTGTATTACCGGCCGGGGTTATCAGTATTTCCTTAAACTGACAGCCGGTGTTGTTATTTTAATGCCCGCCCTTCTTTTGCCCCCAACGGGGTATGAAGCTGTGACGGCACAAATACACCGGTGCTGTCATTACGTCCCTGCAATAATACGTTGGCGTCCTTTTGACCGTGTTCCTTAACCGCCTGTTTTGATAACTGCCCGATAAGGGTATCCGGCGAACGCAAGCGGTTAATAATCAGCACCACCTCCGTATCCGGGAAGTCGGACATCATATTCTGGTCGCCTTCACTGTCACCCGCGACTAATAACGGCCCTTTACCGGCATATTTATCCTGAATAAACTTGCGGATAGTCTCTGTTTTCCCTTTACCCTGCGTCTGCGGATAAACCGGATCCAGATCGGATGTCAGCTTATTATCTTTGGTGCGCAGTAAATGCATGGCAAACACCTGAGATTCCGGTACGGAATACGGCGGTTGTGTGACAATCGATTTAATCACTTCCAGGTTCGATGCGGAAATCACATAGACATCAATACCCGATTTTTGCAGCACCTGATACAGATCCTGCATTTCCGGTACCAGACGGAAGCCATTGTGCCAGTCAATTTCAACAATACCCGCCTGTCCCGGTAACGATTCAGGGCTTTCCCATACCACCTCCTCAACCGGCTCTGATTTCTGCCATTCAATCGTTTTCGCGGTAATATCCGCAACCTGCTCCGGTGTCATATTCATAAATAAATAGGTCACCCACGGATAGGAAACGGCATGGTCAAAAGTGCCGCCGATTGCCGCATATAAATAGCGCATTTTGGTGATGAAATTCTGATAGTGCGGTGATTTTTTGATTTGGGACAGCGGCTTATCACCCTTCAGGCCATCATAATTGTTATACAGCCATTGGTAGCTTTCCAGAATATCGGCACCGACCTTTTCAATATTGACCGGTTTACCGTCTTTATTGTTGAACTCAGCAGAAAAATTTCCGGCCGGAATATCTTTGAAAATAACGGATTTCAGTTCCTGCGGTGTCATGGCAAATAACAGGTGCTCAAGCTGATAAATCATCACCGCTTCTTCAATATCCAGAAATGCCGTGGTGTTATCAAAATCAAACACCGCATAATAGGTATGTGCCGGTGACTGTTTTGCTTTGGCGATCATGGTATCCAGGCGCTGTTTATTAAAACTGTCCCACTGACCCTGCTGTAACACCGCTATTTCTGTCACGGCCTGCGGTGCTGCGGCGGCATTCAGGGAAACAGTCTCAGCCTGAGCAGGCATATTCAGTGACAACATACCCACAGCCAGTGCAATAGCACTGTAACGATTAATAAATTTCATTGATAATCCCCTTTGAAATAAAAAAACTGATAAAAGGGATACCACAGGCTATTTTTTTGCTGTATCAAAAATCAGCAACGGATGGCATTAAGCGAAACTGATCACACTCTTTTACCGGGCGTGTCAGGAAATATGCTGATGGCACCGGGTTACCATACCCGGGTGAATAAGGAAGGCACGGTGCTGAATCATAGTGATAATATTCAGCACCGCAAGTACCTGTTTATTTCAGTGTATACATGGTCAGTACAGTATAAGTGACATCTTTTTCATCATTTATCTGTACCAGGTTGGCATTGCTGACCACCCCCACCACAACGTCGGTATCTTCTGATTCATATTTGCGCTTAAACTGCCCGATTTTTCCTTTGGCAACCTTTGCCAGGAACGGTGTTTTACGGTCATATTCTTCATTTATCCCGGCCGGTTTGCCGTAGATTTTTTCCATTTCCGCATTTACTTTATCATATTCATTCAGTAATACGGCCTGATCATGGCTCCAGACACCAAAGCGGGATATCGCATTCAGCTTCTGCCCTTCCGGTGAAAAGACCGTCATAAAGAATTGCTTTTCAACATCCGGTGATGCCAGTGAGCTGCATAACTGCCCGCCGTCACGGGTTGTGGTGCAGTCAAAATCATCGAGGTTCAGCGCTTTTAATTCTGCGGGCGTCTGCCCCCATGTAAAGCCCCATGGTGCTTCCGGTGTTTTACTTCCCGTACCCGCACAGCCGGATAATAATGCAGCCATAATCCCTGATATAAAAAATTTTCTCATTGCCCCGCCCGTATACATTGCGTTACTTATTACCGATCATACCAAAGACCGGCAAGTGACCAGAAGCCTTACTGTCGCTTTATTCATCAAAATCAGATTTGATGAAGCTGTTACTGCGTAATTATACGCTTTATTCCGCAGATATCCGGCGTATCTGCCCGGTTCCGCACGATTTAATCAGCCAGACGGATATCAAGCACCCGCAGCAGATTCAGGGCCTCGTATGCGGAAAATGTGGCTTTGGCGGTTTTGTTTTCACGGACATCGATATAAAAAGAGTGAGAGCCGGTAAAATCCGCACCTTCCAGATTGGTGTGCATAAACAGGGTATCAGTTAAATCACAGTCCTGTATAACGGATTTATTCAGCTCAGTCTGTCTGAAATCCGCATTATGGATCCGGCAGGATTCAAAGTGAGATTCATGCAATCTGAGGTCAAAAAAGTTATTACTGTCTAAAATACACGCTTTAAACACCAACTGAGAATAAAAATCAAACGTCGGCCAATACGCTTTTGTCCAGTCAATACCAATCATTTTCGTGCCGGTAAATTCAGTACCGGAAAACCGGGTTTCCGGAACCGCCAGTAAACTCATATTACATTGATCAAACACACAGTCCGTAAAACGGCACTGCTGCACAACCGCTGAGCTGAAATCACAGCGGATAAATGTGCAGTCCTCAAATACCACATCACGGATTGTCCGGTCACTGAAATCCGCTTTTTCAAACCGGGCGCCGCTATATTCCTGTTTATCTGAAATATCCGCCATGAATTACCTCCGTCAGGTTTTGACTCTCTTCAGAAAGTACGTGTTTGCCGGATATTTTCATAGTCCTTATCCGTTTTGACAGCAAATTTTTTCTCCTGCACCCGTCCCTCACTTACCAAATCCCTTTTGTTCTCAGCTGTTCCCTGTAAATCTCCTGATTTTCACGGATAGTATTTATTGTGCTGTTTTTATAAGGATCGTCCTTATTCCTTTCATATTTTTCCGGTTGTGTACCAGATGAACCACATCCGGACAAAAGCAGCAATATAAACAAGCTCACTATTTTTCTGGTCATTCTGTTATCCCTTTTGATGATAGCTCTGTGTGGAAAAATGCATTTTACGCATTAATACGTAATCTGTATTGGTATAATTTTATTATTCTGTGCAACATTCAGATTATTCTACCTTTTAAAAAAGGGCAAATACTGTAAACCTTCATAGCAGTATAAATCATATGATTTTCGTAAATGAGGTAAGTATGTCTGTCAGTAATAAGACTGTTTATTCTGTATGCACCAGATTAACATTGATGGTTATGAAGCTGACCAGCCTTGAGCGGGTTATTACCGTTGGCCAGTATTTTGAACGGGCTGCAGATAAATCACTTCTTCAGCGACTGATTGAAGATAATAAAGATCTGAGCACACCTTTTTCTTCTTTGGATAAATCAAACAAGGAATGCAACGCTGAGTTGATTAACTATCTGAATAATGAAATCCGCGAATACGCCGCATCAGAAATAAAGGAAAATTATGCTGCGCTGAAAAACGGTAATCTGCTGGTTGTAAAAACATTCAATACCATCATGCAAAAACACGCTTAAATTTTAGTCGCTATCATGACTGCCATCAGGGTATGTTGTCAGTCATGATATATATTCAGGCAGTACTCACCGGTGCCTGAAATGAGTAACAGAAGGTAATAACGAATAATATATCAGGTTATTATTATTATCACCTCAAATGTTACATTACTGTTGCAGTTGTTTTCCTTTTGATACAAACAAGCGTTTGATTTCTCCTGCTTATAACGAATTATCATTTTTGATAAATAATCCCCTCTGGTATGTATTGAATTCAGTTCAAAACAACAAATAAAGAATATTGCCATTAACACAATGAAATAAAAGATATTTCCTCATTAATTATGAGACTTAAAAGTAAATAAAAACAAAATGTTACGTAACAAACACTAAAGATATTGATACTTTTGCCTTCATCTTTTCAATCATGACGCGTATACCTTATTTTCACAATCACACATCATTTTCTGATGAGAATCGTTGTCTGAACATACATACAACAACGCCATTTATCTTGCTTATTGCAGCGTAATTAACTGCAATTTATGCTGTGAGTGGCGAAAAAGTTGATATATTCAATTATAATAATTATAAAAAGAATATCATCGTATCAGTCACCTCACTGAAAAACCCAGCAGATGCGTATTGCTACAACAGAGAGGTGTTATTTACCCCCTCGTTAATCAGATGTTTTATTTTCATTTAAAAATCAACTTGTTACACAACCCCTCATTTCAGTATTGCCCTTTCTTGTGCCCGTTGCACTATCTGTATATTTCCAGTTTTAAATTTTACTTTCTATTTTTTGTCCCTTTTTATTGCGGATTTTATTTATTGACAACTAATATAAGGCTTGCATATTATGCGCAATATACTGTTTTTACCTTACAGACACTTTCTATTATGGTATTTAAAATATACGTTTAGTTTAATGACGTCCTGATGGTATCTTTATGCAGCCCGATAATTGCCACGCACTTAGTTGTCAACACCAGGTCTTTAAAAAGGAACTTCATGCAGTTATAGGCCAGGAAATTAAAATTTTACGAAAATCAAAAGGTATCACCGGCTATGAATTAGGTACAATAATACAGCTATCACAGCAGCAAATATCCCGTTATGAGAATGGTGACAGTGCTATTCCGCTGGATACACTGATATTAATACTGCGTGTCTTTAATATATCACCGGAAAAATTTATACACAGAGTATTATTTATTTTAAACAGAGATCCGGATTCAAAAAAATTACTATCTCATATGTCAAATCACTTTAATTCTTATACTGATGGCAGCTATCTGGGAACATTTGAACAATATAAACATAATTAACATATTTAAGATTACACACAGCATTTTATTTAAGGGCATCGCGTATGAATGAGAGAGAAATCAGTCTCTTTATCGGTCAGCAAATTATGAGAAAACGGAAATCATCCGGTCTTTCCGGCAAAGCACTGGCCGAATTATTAGGATTAAGTCAGCAGCAGATATCCCGTTATGAGCAGGGTGTTACTAATATAAGAGCCAGCACGCTGTTACAGCTCTCTTTTTTATTTGATGTCGATGTCAAAAGCTTCTTTATTGATTGTATCGAAACAAATAATCGACTAAATACACTGAATTATAAAGAAAAAAAGAGTCAGGAAACTGACTGTGACATGATCACGATTGATATGAAGAACAGAGGAAGGGGTAAAACCCGCAGTAAAAGATAACCACACCAGAAAGAACCAACAGCCCGTCCCCGTCATCCCGGATCATGCCGTTCCGGGCTGTCATCCTTTTTAATCGATACGTATCCGAATCCCCCGTCCTTCTGCTATCATTGCGTCCTTATTTCAGATTTCCGTTGCCGTGCGGCCGGCCTGACACAGGCACCAGCCAAACCCGTTAAGAACAGTAAGACATGAATACACCGAAAGAACAGTACAACATCAATAAGTTGCAAAAACGCCTGCGCAGCCATACCGGCAAAGCGATCGCAGATTTTAATATGATTGAGGACGGCGACCGCATTATGGTTTGCCTGTCCGGCGGCAAAGACAGTTACACCCTGCTTTCTGTTCTGCAGAGCCTGCAGCAGAGCGCCCCAATCCGTTTTTCCCTGGTGGCTGTGAATCTCGATCAGAAACAGCCGGGTTTCCCTGAGCATATTTTGCCGGAATACCTGGAAAAACTGGGTGTTGAATACAAAATCGTCGAAGAAAATACCTACGGAATTGTGAAAGAGAAAATTCCGGAAGGGAAAACCACCTGCTCCCTGTGTTCCCGTCTGCGCCGGGGGATTTTGTACCGTACCGCGACTGAACTGGGTGCAACAAAAATCGCCCTCGGACATCACCGTGACGATATTCTGCAAACTCTGTTCCTGAATATGTTTTACGGCGGAAAACTCAAAGGCATGCCGCCGAAGCTGATGAGTGATGACGGTAAACATGTGGTCATCCGCCCGCTGGCCTATTGCCGCGAGAAAGACATTGAGCGTTTCGCCGAAGCCAAAGGGTTCCCGATCATTCCGTGTAACCTGTGCGGCTCTCAGCCGAACCTCCAGCGGCAGGTGATAAAAGATCTGCTTCGTGACTGGGATAAACGCTACCCGGGCCGGATTGAAACCATGTTCCGCGCGACCCAGAATGTCGTGCCATCGCATTTATGTGACACTGAACTATTCGATTTCAAATCTATCCATCACGGCAGTGAAGTCGTCGATGGCGGTGATCTTGCATTTGACCGCGAAACTCTGCCGGTTCAGCCGGTATGGGATGATGAGGATGATGACCGCGAAAACCCGGATTTCACAGAATTGCGTCTGGATGTGACGGAAGTGAAATAATCGCGCTGTTATAGTGCCGTGCCACGGAAGGCACGGCCTGAATATTGGCGGGTTTGTTTCAGGCAAAAAAAAAACCGATGTATAAAATACACCGGCATGATAATGGTCAATATTCTGTATAAGAACTCAATATGAGAAAAACTACAATTATGGAGCACAACGTTCATCGCTCAACGTTGTATTCACCTGCGGGAGTAATAGTGCCCTAACCGGGCGCTGCATTTCTTGATATATCTCAAGTCCGCTACGTAAAATCATATAAAAATGCACGTTTTTACAACCAGTTACTCTTACGTAACCACCAGGCAACAAATCCGATAACACCCGCCAGCCCCACGCAGAACAAACTGAAGGCAAACGGAAAATCCCCTCCCGGAATCCCGCCGAGGTTGACCCCGAACAATCCGGTCAGAAAGGTTGTCGGCAGAAAGACCATTGCCAGCAGCGACATAGTGTAAGTACGCCGGTTCATGGCATCCGCCATCATATTAGTAATTTCATCCGAGATAACCGATGTCCGTGCGATACAGGCGTCAATATCGTCAATAATCCGTCCCAGACGGTCACTGATATCGGTCAGCTGGTGTCTGTCCTGATCTGAGAGCCAGGTGTAACGCTCGGAGGCCAGCCGGGAAAACACATCCCGCTGCGGTGCCATGTAGCGGCGCAGTACAATCAGTTGTTTGCGCAGCAACGCCAGCTCCCCGCGTGCCGGAATATGCTGATCGAGTATCGCATCTTCCATATCAATCAGGGTATCGTGCAGATCTTCAATAAAATCCGCCACTTCATCGGTGATACAAAATGCCGCTTCCGCCAGCCATTCGCCGGTATTTTTTACCCCTTCCCCGTTCTGTAAGTCATCCTGAATGGTCTGAATGGAATGTACTTTACGGTGGCGGGTGGAAATAATATAACTGCCGCAGATCCAGATACGGAAAGCCACCAGCTGATCCGGCCGGTCGCCGTCATTATTGTTGATAGTTTGCAGGGTTATTAATGCACCTTCGCCGATACGGACGGCCCGCGGGCGGATCACCTCTTTCGTCAACCCGTCACGCGCCTGCGGCGGCAATAGTTCCGTTTCACACAGCCAACGCTGATTTCCGCCGGAAAGGTAATCCAGATGCAGCCATACCGGCTGTTTTATCCCGGCAACCGCATTGACGTCCACCGGCGTACAACCGCCCTCTCCGTCAAACTGCACCCGGCAGATGGGATCTGTTCCCTGAAAAGCAGATCCGTACAAAGCGCTCATGCGTCTCTCCCCATTGTCCGTGAAAACAGCAGCTGAGTGTGTTCAGCCGGTGCCTGCCGCCGTCCGCAGCAGGCGCCCGAAGCAGGCTTAGTGTTTAATAATATAGAGATTATGGCTGTATGCCACATCTTCCGGATTATTGACCGGATATCCCTTCAGCCACGGTTTTATCAGACGACCGTTGGTATACTGATAGATTGGTGCTATCGGCATGTCTTCCGCCAGCAGTTTTTCCGCGTCGTTATAGTCGGTATTACGGGCGCTGTCATCCGTTTCCAGCGCGGCGGTTTTCAGCAGAGCATCATATTTTTCATTGTGATACTGTGCGATATTGCCGCTGTGTGTGCTGGTCAGCAGAGACAGGAAGGTTGACGGCTCGTTGTAATCCCCGACCCAGGAGGCACGGATCACATCAAAATTACCGGTATTGCGGCTGTCGATATAGGTTTTCCATTCCTGATTGACCAGTTTCACTTCCGCACCCAGTTTTTTCTTCCACATCGACCCGATGGCAATGGCAATTTTCTGATGGTTTTCCGAACTGTTATACAGCAGGGATAATTTCAGCGGATTGTGCGGACCGTAACCGGCAGCGGCCAGCAGGGTTTTTGCCTGGCTGTCGAGCTCATCCTGTGTAAATTTCTGGTACAGGCCCGGCTCCGGTGTAAACCCGGCAGTGACATCCGGTGTGAAATGCCAGGCCGGTTTTTCGCCCGTACCCAGTACCTTCTCTGCGATCACCGCACGGTCAATGGTCATGGACAACGCCTGCCGCACACGCGGGTCATTCGTCGGTGCACGCTGCGTGTTAAAGGCGTAATAATAGGTACCGAGCTGATCCGGGATATAAATCTGATCGGGGATCGCCTTTTTCAGTTTCTGATACTGATTTTTCGGGAATGATTCCGTGATATCCAGATCATTGGCCAGATAGCGCTTGGTGGCCTGAGATTCATGGTTAATCGGCACAAAGGTGACCGATGTCAGTACTGTGTGTTTGTGATCCCAGTAATGCTTATTGGGTGTCAGGACAATTTTTTCATTCACTACGCGATCATGCAGAACAAACGCGCCGTTACCGACCAGATGCCCGCTACGAATCCAGTTGTCACCGTATTTCTCCACCGTGGCGCGATGTACCGGGAAAAGGCTGAAGTTTGCCGCTAAGCTCGGGAAGTACGGCACAGGACGGTCTAACGTGACCCGCAGTGTCCGGTTGTCAGCGGCTTCAACACCGAGGGTGTCCGGCAGCATTTTGCCGTCGATAATCGCCTGCGCATTTTTAATCCCGGCCAGCGGTGCAAACCAGGCAAAGGTTGAGAGATTTTCCGGGTTCACCAGCCGCTGCCAGCTGTAGACAAAGTCCTGTGCCGTTACCGGTGAGCCGTCTGACCAGCGGGCATCGTCACGCAGGCGGAATGTCCACACCTGATTGTTGCGGGTCTCCCAGGAGAGTGCGACACCGGGTACCGGTTTGCCGTCCGCCCCCTGGCTGGTCAGCCCTTCAAATAAATCACGCAGGATCTGGGCCTCGGTCAGTCCGACCGCTTTAATCGGATCCAGAGACGCGGGTTCATCCTTCAGATGCCGGTAAACCGATTGTTCTTTTGCCAGCTGTGTGCCGGCCGGAATGTCCGCCGCTGTTGCACAAAATAGTGAAGAAAAAGTGAAAAACGTCCCGGCAAGAAGTGCGGAACGGGAAAATTTTGCTGGCCTGAACATAACACGCGCCTTGTATTAAAAATGGTAAACCGATAGATTATCTGATGATTACCGAAACACAACAACCGGATATTACATTTTAATTAACGATATGCGGTGAGAATACACCTGCAAGGTATTTTTGATACCAATAATGATGAGCCCGTTCAGAGGATGATAAAAATGACACAAACAGTAAAACTTCAGGGTAATGATGTTCTGGTTTACGGCGCACTTCCGCGTGCCGGTGAGAAAGCCGTACCATTCAAATTAGTCGCTAATGATCTGTCAGATGTCCAGCTCACCAAATTCGCCGGGAAGCGTAAGATTCTGAATATTTTCCCGAGTGTGGATACCGGTGTCTGCGCCACGTCTGTGCGCAAATTTAATGAAACTGCAGCAAAACTGTCCAATACCGTGGTGTTATGTATTTCCGCGGATCTGCCGTTTGCACAGTCCCGTTTCTGCGGCGCGGAAGGTATTGAGAATGTGGTGATGCTCTCCACCCTGCGTGATCCGGAATTCCGTGAGAATTACGGTGTCGGTATCGGCAGCGGCCCGCTGGCCGGTCTGTGCGCCCGTGCGGTGATCGTACTGGATGAGAACGACACGGTGATTTACAGCCAGCTGGTCGGTGAAATCACCGAAGAGCCGGATTATGACAGCGCGCTGAATGCACTGAAATAAGTTACCCGTATCGGTAAAAAAACCCCGCTACCGGTGACGGTCGCGGGGTTATTTTTTATTACGGGAGTGAATTATTCCTCTTCACCCTCATCCTCTTTTACCGCACCGCGCCGCTGGCTAAGCCCGTATTCACGTAGTTTGTTGGCGATAGCGGTATGTGAGACATTCAGACGCTTCGCCAGTTTGCGGGTGCTCGGATAGTGACGGTAAAGCCGTGTCAGTACAGAGCATTCAAACCGTTTGGTGATATCATCCAGCGACCCGCTGAGAATATCCTCACTGAAACCAATTTCTGCTTCCAGCTCCGGCAGAACGATATCCTGCGGACGCAGCAATGCCCCTTCCAGTGAAGAGAGTGCCTGATAAATCACATTGCGCAGCTGGCGGACGTTGCCCGGCCAGTGATAGGCACAGAGAAATTGTCCCAGTTCCGGCGCAAGGCGCGGCTCCTCACAGCCCTGCTCTTCGGAAAAACGTTTCACGAAATCGCGGGTCAGCGGCAGGATATCTTCCTGATGCTCACGCAGCGGCGGAATGGTCAGCGTCAGCACATTGAGGCGGTAATAGAGATCCTCACGGAATTTGCCTTCCTTCACCAGTTCCAGCAGATTTTTCTGGGTCGCACAGATAACCCGCACATCCACTTTCACCTCATGCTCTTCCCCGACACGGCGGAATGTGCCGTCATTCAGGAAACGCAGCAGTTTGATCTGCATCTGCGGGGACATTTCCGCGATTTCATCCAGCAGAACTGTGCCACCGTTAGCCTGCTCAAAGAAACCTTTTTTCGGCTCAGTGCTGTTGGCGTAAGCTCCGGCTGCATAACCGAACAGCTCAGTTTCCACCACATCGTCCGGCATCGAGGCGCAATTCAGCCCGAGGAACGGCTGATTTCCGCGTACACTGTAGAGATGACAGGCTTTGGCGAACACATCTTTCCCGGTGCCGGTTTCACCAACCAGTAACAGCGGGGAATCCATTTTTGCCATGCGCTGTGCCTGCTCGACCACATGGCGCATTTTGGCGCTTTTCGCCACCAAATCATCAAAGCTGCCGGAATGCATCACCTGCATGCGGCGCTTCTGCCCGCTGGTACTCTCACTGACGGTGCGCAGCAGCACAACCGCACCGATAGTGGCAGAGGCGTCATCTTTTTCGTCAAAATTAATCGGCGTCACATTCAGGGTATAAGAGCGGCCTTTGAGTGTGATACTTTCCTTGTACGGCGCGGGTTCATCATCCTCAATCCAGCGGATGAAGTTGAACTGGCTGAAATAGTAAGTGATGTTGCGCTGACGGATGCGCTCTTCGGTAGTGGCAAACAGGGAGAGTGCCGCGCTGTTGGCCAGTTCAATATTGCCGCGCAGGTCGAGGGATAAAATCGGGTCTTCCAGAGATTCGAGCAATGCCCACATGGCGCGCTGTTCGCGCTCAGACGGCATAAAGTGAACAGTTCTGACATCCACCACGCCCTGAATCCGGCGGATCTCAGCCATCAGAGACTGAAACACAGAAAAATCGATCTGCATAAAATTGAGGTATATCCGGCCGTTACGGGCAATTTCGATGCCTTTGAGGTCGATATTTTGTAATACCAGCAGATCCAATAACTCCCGCGTCAGTCCGATTCGGTCCTGGCAAATTACTTCCAATCGCATCGTTACGATCCTATTTACACTTAAGTTATTATTTTCCCGTTAATTGAAACTGATTTTACGGTATAAAATGAAAACTGTCACGATTTGTTGACACAATAAATGCGTTCCTGCGGTGTTTCTCCACAGTTCCGTGTGAAAAGGCAATAAAAGTACAGATATGTCAGTCGGTTAACGACGATTTATTCAGCGCGGACGGCAAACCGCGCCGGAGAGGTGGTACAGCGACCCGCAGGGAGCATAGCGGGATTGTTATGAAAAAAACAGTGATCAGGTACGAATTTCTGCATAAAAAGCCGGATGACATCACAAAATGCGCATCCGGCAGGGTTATCAGCTACAGGGCGGATTTTTCCGCACTCTTCCCTTTCGGGACTGCCTGTTTAAGCTGCTGTAACAGCTGTTTACGGAAATCCGTCAGTTTGGGTTTATCCGTTCCGGTCCAGGGCAGCGGGCGGCACAGTTCCATCGCTTTGATCCCCAGACGGGCAGTCAGCAGCCCGGCACCCATACCTTGTGCGGCACGGGCGGATAACCGTGCAGTGATGTCCTGAGAAAGCCAGTCCATCCCCACTTCGCGGATAAGCTCGGAAGCACCCGCGAAAGCAATATTGAGGAGTACCAGTTTAAACAGACGCAGGCGGCTGTAATACCCCAGTTCAATACCGTAAATCGCCGCGACTTGGTTGATCAGCCGGATATTACGCCAGGCAATAAAGGCCATATCCACCAGTGCCAGCGGGCTGACGGCTATCATCAGCGCAGATTCCGCCGCGAAACGGCTGATCACCCGGCGCGCCTGTTCATCGGTTACCGGCTGAACGATCTGACTGTACAGCGTCACCACTTCGCGGTCATTATGGCTGCTCTGTAACAGGCTCTGCCATTGCTGTAACGCGGGATGGTGTGACGGGATATTGGCCTGTTTTGCCAGTTTTTCACAAAATGCACGCCCGTCGCCGATACGGTGACTTTGCAGCAATTCCTCTGCCGCTTCGCGCTCTGTGGCCCGCTGGCGCAGCCGGTACATACGCCGCCATTCCGTGATAACCGATCCGGCAGCGGCAATCAGCACCAGAAAGGTGGCAGCAATGCCGCCGAGGGCTGTCCAGTCATTACCTGTCCATGCATCATTCACCCACTGAATCAGTTGCGCGACGGCGCTGATCCCCAGCAAGCCGCCCGCCACAAAGACCAGTTTACGCCACAGACTGCGCCGGGGTTTCAGAGCCTGAATCAGCAGGGCTTCCGCTTCCCCGTCTGACGCCTGTTCTGCCGTGAATTCCGTGCGTTCAAACTGTGTGCTGTCATCATCCGCAAACTGCTGCGCCGGTTTTATGGTGTCCTGTACCGGCGGTGACAGCGGTGCTTCCTCAAAATCAATCCGGGATTTGATCGGCTCACTCATGACAGTTTATCTCCCAGTAAAAATTCCATCGCACTGTCCATCCGGATATGCGGCAGCGGCGTATCCATCCGCATCGGTAATGGCC
The DNA here is from genome assembly GCF_043105645.1 of Morganella sp. TYF_1. Lineage (NCBI taxonomy): Bacteria > Pseudomonadati > Pseudomonadota > Gammaproteobacteria > Enterobacterales > Morganellaceae > Morganella > Morganella sp. TYF_1. Next base: position 326,894 of record NZ_JBICLU010000026.1, read on the forward strand.
GGAAGGATTCAAACTGAAACCCCTGCTGCTGCCAGAAGTCTGCATCCGGCAGCCGTTTCGGTACTTCGCCGGGATAAAAGGTCAGCGGGGTGTTATCTGCCAGCCGGGTGCCCTTCAGCGCGGGCATTTTTTCCCCGTTATGCATCACCATGCCGTATTCCGTGGCCTGTACTGACGCCAGCCCGGTGCAGTCCATTTTAATCCCCTCAAAAGCGGCCTGCTGCCAGGCTGACTGCGTCAGCTGCTGAAGCAGTGCCACGAGATTGGCGTGCTGATCGGCGGTAACATGATCCGCTTTGCTGGCGGCAAACAGCAGTTTGTCGATACAGGGGGAAAACAAGCGGCGTAATAGTGTGCGTTTGCCGTAATGGAAGCTCTGCATCAGTTGAGTCAGTGCCAGACGCATATCCGTAAATGCCTGCGGCCCGCTGTTGAGCGGGGTCAGGCAATCCACCAGCACAATCTGTCGGTCAAAATGCTGAAAATAGTGCTTATAAAAACCGTTGACCACGTGGTCACAATAATACTGATAGCGATCGCGCAGCATACCGAGCACACTGCTTTTCGCCGCTTTGGCGAGCCGGGACGGGTCGGGCATCAGGTCGGTGATAAACGGGAAAAATTGCAGCCCCGGCGCACCAGCCATATCCCCCGGCAAGACAAAACGACCGGGCTGGATAAAGTGAAAACCCGCCGCTTTGCAGCGGTGAAGATAATCGGTATACGCCTGTGCAATGGCCGCCAGTTGCTGTTCATCTGCCGGCGCATCAGGATCAAGCTGACGGCACAGTGCCAGCCACGGCTCTGCCCATTCACCCCGCTCACCTTTGAGCAGGGTTTTCATCTGCTGCGACCAGGTGAGGTAATCCTGTTCCAGCATCGGCAGATCCAGCAGCCACTCTCCCGGATAATCGACGATTTCCAGGTAGAGCGTGGACGTTTCTTTAAAGTGACGCAGCAAACTGTCCTGAGTGCGGTAACGCAGTTTCAGGCGGATTTCGCTGACACCGCGTGTCGGTACCGGCCAGTCCGGTGGTGTGCCGTACAGCGAGGCCAGCCCTTCATCATAGGCAAAGCGCGGCACCCCGAGGTCCCGCTGCGGAATACGTTTCACGCCGAGAATGCGCCCGTCACGGGCAGCCGAAAACAGCGGCAGACGCGCACCGCTCTGTACATTCATCAGCTGATTAACAAACGAGGTAATAAAAGCGGTCTTGCCGCTGCGGCTCAGTCCGGTAACGGCAAGACGAAGATGACGATCCAGCCCCCGGTTGACGAGGGCACTCAGCTCATTTTGCAGTCGTTTCATAATTCTCCGGTGTAAAACGGCCAATCACTTTTTTCATACCGGCACGGATAACAGGCTCCAGTACCAGGATTGCCGCCCCGCGCAGAGCAGGACGGGTAACCGATTTCAGAATCACCGCGGCGATACCGCCGGGCGCCGCCGCCAGTGCCGCGGTGGTTAACAGCTGCGCCCCGGTTTTTCCGGCCCGCAGCAGGGTGTGTTTATCCGGCCACTTCATACTGTTCTCCGTCTGACAGATTACAGGTCACGGAAGCGGCGGTTGAGCGCATATTGTTCCGATGTCACATAGCGCTCAATGTCGCGGATCCGTTTTTCGGTGCGCGCCTGGCTGCGTTCTGTCTGCTCCAGCAGCATGGCGGCATTCACTCCGCCGTCGCGGCCGGGATAATCACGCGGCACCACCGGCAGAATCATTCCCATCAGGATATAGAGCGTGATGGTCAGCCAGAAAAAGCCGGTAAAGGTTGCCACCACCGCCATCACGCGGATCATCCAGGCCGGTACATTAAAATAGTTGGCAATACCGGCACATACGCCCCGGAACATACCTTCATCCGGATAGCGGTACAGTTTACGTGACTGAAATTCCATTATGATTGCCTCCAGCCCGGATTTTCCGCATCCAGAATCGCTTCCAGGGTTTTGATCCGCGCTTCCATCTGCTGAGCATTTTCCGCCAGCGCCGCAAGGCGCCGGGTTTCAAATTCACCGGCCCGGCTTCCCCGCTGACTGTTATAGTGCAGCCATAACCAGATCGGCAGCACGAACAACACGAAAATTGTCAGTGGTATACCTAAAAATACAAATGCCATATTTTTGTCCTTAATGGTATTAATTCAGGAAAGCCTGTTACCGACCTTATTCGCCCTTTTCTTCTTTTTCAAGACGTGCTTTGATGGCCGCGATTTGCGCGCTGATCTCATCTTCCGCTTTCAGCTCGGCAAACTGCTGTTCCAGTGATTTTTCTTTTCCCAGACCATAGCTTGCGGCTTCACCTTCCATATGGTCAATCCGCGCCTCAAACTGCTCAAAACGGGCCATTGCCTCATCCATCCGGCCGCTGTCGAGCTGACGGCGCACTGCGCGGGATGATTTTGCCGCTTCGTGACGCACCACCATGGATTGCTGGCGGGCACGGGTTTCGGTCAGTTTCTGTTCCAGTTCGTTAATTTCATTTTTCAGCCGGGCGATAGTTTCGTCCAGAATAATCAGCTCATGACGCAGGGTATCGACATGGCTTTCCACACGCTGTTTTTCCAGCAGTGCGGCACGCGCCAGATCTTCTTTCCCTTTGACAATCGCCAGTTCCGCTTTTTCCTGCCAGTCACTCACCTGACGCTCACCGCTTTCAATCTGACGTGACAGATTTTTGCGTTCTGCCAGGGTACGGGCAGAGGTGGAGCGGATTTCCACCAGCATATCTTCCATTTCCTGAATCATCAGGCGGATCATTTTCTGCGGATCTTCCGCTTTATCCAGCAGTGATGCAACGTTGGCGTTAATGATATCGGCAAAACGTGAAAAAATTCCCATGATTGATGTCCTTTTATCAGCAATTATGTCTTATGACACGTTTACTATTACAAGATGCGTGCCAACTCCGTTATTTTTTTTACCCGATTGTTTTTTCTCAGGTTTATTTATTTCCCTTTTGTCATGACTTTTTGTAAAGTGGTGATATTCACCATTTAATGGTCAAATTACTCATGAAAAATAACACTGACACCCTGATCGGTATCGATAATACCTTTCTCGATGCGCTGGAAAAAGTGTCGCGGCTGGCAAAAATTGCCCGTCCGGTACTGATTTGCGGCGAACGGGGCACCGGTAAAGAATTATTTGCTCACCGCCTTCATTATCTCTCTCCCCGCTGGGATGAACCCTTTATTGCACTGAATTGTGCGGCACTTAACGATAATTTGCTCGATTCCGAACTGTTCGGACATGAATCCGGGGCTTTTACAGGCGCTCAGCGCCGCCATCAGGGGCGTTTTGAGCGGGCGGACGGCGGTACCCTGTTTCTTGATGAACTCGGTACCGCGCCGCTGACCGTGCAGGAAAAGCTGCTTCGGGTGATTGAATACGGGGAATTTGAGCGTGTCGGCGGGCAGCAGCCCCTGAAAGCGGATGTACGGATTGTCTGCGCCACCAATGCGGATTTACCGGCGCTGGCGGCAGAAGGAAAATTCCGCGCCGATTTACTCGACCGGCTGGCTTTTGATGTCGTCAATATCCCGCCGCTGCGCGATCGTCCGCGCGACCTGACCGAACTCGCCGGTCATTTTGCCGTGCAGATGTGCCAGGAGATGGGCACGCCGTTTTTTGCCGGTTTCTCCCCGCATGCCCTGCAACAAATGCAGAGTTATCACTGGCCGGGCAACATCCGTGAGCTGAAAAATGTGATTGAGCGATCCCTGTACCGTCAGGGGGATACCACCGAACTGCTGGCGGAACTGGTAATCAATCCGTTTGTCACCGCACCGGTGCCTTCTGCAAACGTCGCAGCACAGGCACTGCCGCCGCTGCCGTTCTCCCTGAAGCAGTGGCAGCACACACAGGAAAAGGACGCGCTGGATGCGGCATTACAGCACGCGCAATATAATCAGCGGGAAGCAGCACAATTGCTGAATCTGACCTATCATCAGTTTCGCGGGTTACTGAAAAAACATGCTGCTAACCCGCAACCGGATTAAATGCTTCCGTTTTTGGTTAGTCGCACAAATTGCGATACAATGCCCTGTTCATTTTTAACGGTAACTGATTTATGCGCCATTGGATTATCCGGGCCTGCGCGGTTCTCCTGCCTGTTTCAGGCTTTGCCGCCGCACCCGCCCCGCAGACAGAGCAGCCGGTAAAACCGGTCACGGCTCAGGCCGCTCCGCTGCCGCCGGTCCGCGATACCGGTTTTGTCTATTGTGTGAACGGCAACATCAGTACATTTAACCCGCAGCTGGCCAGCAGCGGGCTGATTGTCGAGCCGCTGGCGGCACAGATTTACGATCGCCTGCTGGATGTTGATCCTTACACCTACCGCCTGATCCCGGAACTGGCTGCCCGCTGGACAGTACTGGATAACGGTGCGACCTACCGTTTTTATCTGCGCCGTGATACCGATTTTCAGACCACAGACTGGTTCAAACCGACCCGCAAAATGAATGCGGATGATGTGGTGTTCAGCTTTTCCCGCGTGGTGGATAAACAGAACCCGTATCACTACATCAACGGCGGCCGTTATCCCTACTTTGACAGTTTGCAGTTCGCGTCCAATGTGAAATCCATCCGCAAAATCAATAATTATACCGTTGAATTTAAACTGAATACGCCGGACGCCTCCTTCCTGTGGCATCTGGCAACCCATTACGCGCCGGTTCTGTCCAAAGAGTATGCCGATAACCTGCTGAAAACCCGCCGTCAGGAACAGCTTGACTGGAAACCGGTCGGCACCGGGCCGTATTATCTGGATGATTACCAGAGCGGCCAATTTGTCCGTCTGCAGCGCCATGATAACTACCGCAAAGGCAAACCCCGCATGCAGGAAGTCGTGGTTGATCTCGGGGCGGGCGGTACCGGACGGATGTCAAAACTGATCACCGGCGAGTGTGATGTGCTGGCCTATCCTGCCGCCAGCCAGTTACAGGTGCTGCGCGACGACCCGCGTCTGAGTCTGATGCTGCGCCCGGGGATGAATATCGCGTATCTGGCGTTTAATACCAGCAAACCGCCGTTTAATAATCCGCAGGCGCGCCGTGCGATTGCTTTCGCGATTAATAATGAGCGCCTGATGAAATCCATCTATTACGGCACGGCAGAAACCGCTGCATCTATTCTGCCTCGCGTCTCCTGGGCGTATGATAACCAGACCCGGGTGACGGAATACAATCCCGAAAAAGCCAAAGCGATGCTCAATGAGCTGGGACTCAGCGGCATGACGCTGAACCTCTGGGTACCGACTGCCTCACAATCTTACAACCCCAGCCCGCTGAAAATGGCAGAACTGATTCAGGCCGACCTGGCCCGTGTCGGGATAACAATGAATATCCGCCCGGTTGAGGGGCGTTTTCAGGAAAACAGCCTGATGGATCGCAGTCACGATATTACCCTTGCGGGCTGGTCAACCGACAGTAATGACCCGGACAGTTTTTTCCGTCCGCTGCTCAGCTGTGCGGCTATCGGTTCGCAAACCAACCTGAGCCACTGGTGTTCCCCGGAATTCGATGATGTGATCCACCAGGCGCTGCTTGAGCAGCAACTGAGCAGCCGGATAGAGTATTATCACAAAGCACAGCAGATTCTGGCAGAGGATCTGCCGGTACTGCCGCTGGCCTACTCGCTGCGGTTGCAGGCATTCCGCTATGATATCAAGGGGCTGGTGCTGAGCGCATTCGGTAATACCTCTTTTGCCGGTGTCTACCGTGATACCGGGGATGACCCGGAGCCGGAGGCTGAACCATGATCATTTTTATTCTGCGCCGTCTGCTGCTGGTACTGATTACCCTCTGTTTTCTGTCGGTGCTTAGTTTCAGCCTGAGTTACTTCCCGGCGAACGCACCGCTGAGCGGCGCTTCCCTGACGGATGCCGTGCTGTTCTATTATAAGAGCTTGTTTTCATGGGATTTCGGCAGTTCCGTTATTAACGGTGAGCCGATCAGTCAGCAACTGTGGGCCGTACTCCCCGCCACGCTGGAGCTGTGCGGTCTGGCGTTTCTGCTGGCACTGGTGATCGGTATTCCTGCCGGGATTATTGCCGGGGTCTGGCGTAATAAAATGGCGGACATCACCATCAGCACTTTTGCGCTGGTCGGGTTTTCTGTTCCCGTGTTCGGGCTGGCGCTGCTGCTTACCCTGTTCTTCTCGCTGCGGCTGGACTGGCTGCCGGTCTCCGGACGTATTGACCTGCTGTATGATTTAACACCGGTTACCGGGTTCGCGGTAATTGATGCCTGGCTGTCGGATTCGCCGTACCGCCGGGCGATGATCCTCAATGTGCTGTCCCATATGGTGCTGCCGGTGATCACCCTGTCCATTGCACCGATGACGGAAGTTATCCGCCTGATGCGCACCAGTACTGAAGAAATTATCAGCCAGAACTATATTAAAGCCGCCGCTATCCGTGGTTTATCCCGGCTGACCATTATCCGCCGCCATTTGCTGCACAATGCGCTGCCGCCGGTGATCCCGAAACTCGGGTTACAGTTTTCCACCATGCTGACACTCACAATGGTCACAGAAGTGGTCTTTAACTGGCCGGGTATCGGCCGCTGGCTGATCACCGCTATCCGTCAGCAGGATTTCGCCGCGATTTCTGCCGGTGTCATGCTGGTCGGCACCATGGTGATGATTGTCAATATGCTGTCGGATATTCTGGGTGCTGTCAGCAGCCCGCTGAAACATAAGGAATGGTATGCCTTCAGATAATTTTTACCGTGAAGACCGGATGCCGTCACCGGGGCGGGTTATCTGGCAGCATTTCACCGCAGATATTCCGGCTATGATCGGTTTTTACGGCGTGCTGTTTCTGATTGCACTGGCGATCGGCGGCACCTGGATAGCGCCTTATGCGCTCGACCAGCAATTTGCCGGTCACCAGTTACTGCCGCCCTCCTGGTCCCATTACGGGAATGTCGCCTTCTTCCTCGGTACGGATGACCTCGGCCGTGATATTTTCAGCCGCCTTATTCTCGGCACACAATCCACCTTCGGAGGCGCATTGCTGGTAACCATCATTGCCGCCGTCGCCGGGATTATTATCGGTTGTCTGGCAGGGATGACCACCGGCCTGCGCTCAGCCATCTTTAACCATATGTTTGATACCCTGCTGGCGCTGCCCTCTCTGCTGCTGGCAATTATTGTGGTGGCCTTTTTCGGTGCCAGTCTCAGTCACGCCATGATTGCCGTGGCACTGGCACTGCTGCCGCGTATTGTGCGAATGATTTATATCGCAGTACATGATGAGCTTGATAAGGAATACGTGATTGCCGCCCGGCTCGACGGTGCATCCAACCTCAATATTCTGATCCATACGGTGCTGCCGAATATCAGTGCGGTGACCGTCACCGAACTGACCCGCGCCCTGTCCATCGCTATCCTTGATATTGCCGCGCTCGGCTTTCTTGAACTCGGGGCACAACTGCCGTCACCGGAATGGGGAGCAATGCTCGGTGATTCTCTGGAACTGATTTATGTCGCGCCCTGGACTGTGCTTCTGCCGGGAACCGCTATTCTTATCAGTGTTCTGCTGGTGAATCTGCTCGGTACCGGGTTACAGCGTGCCATTAATGCGGGGGTTGAATAATGCCGTTACTGGATATCCGCAATTTAACCATTGAATTTATGACCGCCGCAGGGCCGATCAAGGCCGTTGACCGCGTGACATTATCCCTGACCGAAGGGGAATTCCGCGGCCTTGCCGGGGAATCCGGTTCCGGTAAAAGCCTTATCGCCAAAGCGATTGCCGGTATTACCAAAGATAATCTGCGCGTGACGGCAGACCGTTTCCGCTTTAATGATATCGATCTGCTGAAACTCTCCCCCCGTCAGCGCCGCCGGGTGATCGGCCACAATGTGTCGATGATTTTCCAGGAGCCTCAGTCCTGTCTGGATCCGTCAGAAAATATCGGCAAACAGCTGATTCAGACTATCCCCGGCTGGACTTACAAAGGCCGCTGGTGGCAGCGCTTTAACTGGCGTAAACGCCGGGCGATTGAGCTGCTGCACCGTGTCGGTATCAAAGATCACAAAGATGTGATGAGCAGCTACCCCTATGAGCTGACCGAAGGGGAATGCCAGAAGGTGATGATTGCCATTGCGCTGGCCAATCAGCCGCGTCTGCTGATCGCCGATGAGCCGACCAACGCCATGGAACCCGATACTCAGGCACAGATTTTCCGCCTGCTGACCCGGCTGAATCAGAACAACAATATGACTATCCTGCTGATCAGCCACGACTTACAATTAATGAGCCAGCTGGTGGATCGCATTAATGTACTCTACTGCGGTCAGACCGTGGAGAGTGCCGAACCGGATGACCTGCTGCTCAAACCGCATCATCCGTATACTCAGGCGCTGATGCGGGCTATCCCTGACTTTGAAAAACCGCTGGCGCACAAATGCCGTCTCAATACCCTGCCGGGTGCGATTCCGTCACTGGAGCATCTGCCAGTTGGTTGCCGCCTGGGGCCGCGCTGTCCGTATGCCCAGAAGGTGTGTATTGATGCACCGCGTCTGCGGACAGTCAAAAACCGCAGTTTTGCCTGCCACTTCCCGCTGAATATGGAGGATGTGTAATGCCGGTTCCGTTGCTGGAAGTCAAAAACCTGAGCAAAACCTTCCGTTACCGGGACGGTTTTTTCCGCCGCCACCAGCTTGAAGCGGTCAAACCGGTCAGTTTTACACTGCAACCCGGCCAGACACTCGCCATTACCGGGGCAAACGGCTCCGGGAAATCCACCCTCGCGCGGATGTTATCGGGGATGATCGAACCAAGCGGCGGGGAGATCCTGATCGATAAGCACAAGCTGACCTTCGGTGATTACAGCTATCGCAGCCAGCGCATCCGCATGATATTCCAGGATTCAGCCACTTCGCTTAATCCGCGCCAGCGCACCGGACAAATTCTGGAACTGCCGCTGATGCTCAATACGGATCTGGATGCCGCCGGCCGCCGTCTGCGCATTAATGCGACACTGCGCCAGGTGGGTCTGCTGCCGGATCACGCGGATTATTATCCGCACATGCTGGCCTCCGGACAGAAACAGCGCGTAGCCCTCGCCCGCGCCCTGATTTTGCAGCCGGAAGTGATTGTGGCGGATGAAGCACTCGCCTCTCTGGATATGTCATTGCGTTCACAGATCATAAATCTGATCCTTGAACTCCAGGAAACGCAAAAAATTGCCTATATTTATGTCACACAGCATCTGGGCATGGCAAAACACGTCAGCGACCAGATACTGGTGATGCACAACGGTGAAGTTGTCGAGCGCGGTAACACTGCCGAGGTACTGGCATCACCGCTGCACGATGTCACGCGCCGCCTAATCACCAGCCACTTTGGTGAAGCACTGTCCGCCGAAGCCTGGCGCCAGGATGTGGATTAACTGCCGGTATTCTGATCATTCAGACCGGTGACTTCTCAATTTCCGGTAACCTGCTTATATCAGCCGGATTTTACTAACCGCGTCACCTGCCGGATTACGGCGCAGAAGGTGACAGAGAAAACACAAGGAAACTGCTATGGGTTTTATGACCGGTAAACGCATCCTGATCACAGGGGTTGCAAGCAAATTATCGATTGCTTACGGTATTGCCAAAGCAATGCGTGACCAGGGTGCCGAACTTGCATTCACCTACCAGAATGACAAGCTGAAACCCCGTGTTGAAGAGTTCGCTCAGTCTCTGGGTTCCTCCATCGTTCTGCCTTGTGATGTGGCAGAAGATGAAAGTATTGAAAATCTGTTCACGGAATTAGCCAAAGTCTGGCCGACATTTGACGGTTTTGTTCACTCCATCGGCTTTGCCCCGGCGGATCAGTTAGACGGCGACTATGTGGATGCGGTAACCCGTGAAGGCTTCCGTATTGCCCACGACATCAGCGCCTACAGCTTTGTGGCGATGGCAAAAGCCTGCCGCACTATGCTGAACCCGAACTCCGCCCTGCTGACCCTCTCATATCTGGGTGCGGAGCGCGCTATCCCGAACTACAACACCATGGGTCTGGCAAAAGCCTCTCTGGAAGCGAACGTCCGTTATATGGCGAACGCAATGGGGAAAGAAACCATCCGTGTTAATGCCGTTTCTGCCGGGCCTATCCGTACACTGGCGGCATCCGGGATTAAAGATTTCCGCAAAATGCTGTCGCACTGCGAGGCGGTTACGCCACTGCGCCGCACGGTCACCACCGAAGATGTGGGTAACGCGGCAGCGTTCCTTTGCTCTGACCTAGCCGGCGGTATTACCGGTGAAGTCCTGCACGTTGACGGCGGTTTCAGTATCGCGGCAATGAATGAGCTGGAACTGAAATAAAACAACCGGCCTCTGCATCGCAGAGGCTGTGTTTTCTGCATGTCTGGTGTCACAGCGGATAGCAGGCAAAACGAAAAGTCGCTGTGAATACACTCCCTGTACGCTCAGGCTCGCCATCCATGGCTCGCATGCTTTTCGTTCCCTTGCCTGTTATCCCCTAGTGTTATGCGATATTGATATTATTTATCTTTAAAATCACACCATTTCCGCTAACAGTTTCTCCGTCAATCGCTGTGCATAAAGCGCCTCTTCGCCGCTGACCAGCGGTTGTGTCTGATTGGCAACAGATTCAATAAAATGCCGTACCGCACCGTCAAACCCGCGCTGAACCAGCAGCGGCTCCCACGCTTTCGGATGCTGTTCCTGTATCCCGGCAACGGTTTCGCTGCGCCAGTGATTCATATCCGTTACCTGATAACAGCCGTCACGCCCGGTCACACTGATCTGCTCCCGCTGACTCGCCGCACAGCGGTGCATAGACGCTGTCAGCAAGGTGCCGTTATCTGTCTGCAAATGGTGTTCCGCATACAGCAGCTGATTTTCCTCATTTACCTGCATATGGCCGCTTTTCAGCGCCGCATTACCATCCCGTCCCAGCCAGAGCAGGGTATCCGCGATATGCAGATAATCATCGGTTACTGTAAAAGCCACATCATGCGGGCCGATACTGTTGCTGCGGTGTTTATCCATACGAATCGATGCCGCTTTTCCGGCGATCTGTTCTCTGAGCTGCTGATAAAACGGTGAAAAACGCCGGTTGAACCCGACCATCAGTGCCCGCTGTTTTTTCTCCGCCAGACTGACGAGGGCTTCTGATTGTTTATAGGTTCCCGCCAGGGGTTTATCAACATACACATGGCACCCCGCATTCAGTAATTCACTGACAACCTGAAAATGGCTCTCTGTACTGCTGTGAACAAACACGGCATCACACTGTTCTGCCAGCGCGCGGAGTGTCGGAAACAAAGGAAAGCGGTACGCATCACAGACCTGCCGTGCCTTTTCCTGATTCGGCGAAAAACCGCCGGACAACACCCAGTTATCCGTTCTGGTCAGAACCGGTAAATATGCTTTTTGTGCTATCCCGCCCAGTCCGGCGATCCCGATACGGATTTTTTTCATGTGTGCTTTACCTTTTATTGTTTTGTAACAATGAATTACAAAGTATTATCACAAATTGAATCTGTGGCGATTATATGGAAAGATAGCGCTAACCGATAAATAATTCGCATTCTGAATACATCCCGCCCGCGAATACCGGTCTATACTTCATCACTACTGCCATGTCCGTTCTTTTGTTTTAACTGAGGAGCATACCATGCAATTGTTCTATACCCCGGGAAGTTGTGCACTGTCACCCCATATTATTTTGCGTGAAACCGGCCTGGATTTTTCCCTGGTCCGTGTCGATCTGAAAGCAAAAAAAACCGAAAACGGTGATGATTACCTGAAAATCAATCCGAAAGGACAAGTCCCCGCACTGAGTATCAGTGACAGTCAGCTGCTGACCGAAGGTGTGGCGATTGTGCAGTATCTTGCTGATCAGAAACCGGATCGCAAACTTATTGCCCCGGCGGGAACGATGGAGCGTTATCATCAGATTGAATGGCTAAACTATATTGCCAGTGAAGTACATAAAAGCTACGGCCCGCTGTTCTCGCCGGAAACCCCGGAAGATTACCGGCCAATCGCGCTGCGCAATCTGATGAATAAGTTTGCTTATGTGGATAGCGTGCTGGCAAAAAGCCCGTATATTACCGGCAACAGCTTTACGGTGGCGGATGCCTATCTGTTTACCGTCTGCGGCTGGGCACCGCATCTGAAAATTTCACTGGAGCCGTATCCGCATTTACAGGCGTATCTGGCTAAGGTCGCACACCGCCCGCATGTGCAGGATGCGATGGAAGCGGAAGGTCTGATTTAAGCGTTCTGATATACAGGTACAAAAAACGCCGGATAATCCGGCGTTTTTTTATGCTGATACGGTGTTCAGACCGGTTCAGTCGATCTGTTCCGCGCAGAATTTATGCGCCGGAAGCACCATTTCATCCTGAGCCGCCACCAGTTGCAGTTCGTATTCATTCATGGTTTTGGTTTTCAGCATCACTTCGTACACAGCAGCCGCCACATGCTCCAGTGCTTTCGGCAATTCTTCGCCTTTCAGCAGGTTCACCAGCATCAAACCGCTGGTTAAATCACCCACACCCACCGGCTGACGCTCGCCGAAGTCCACCAGCGGACGGCTGATATGCCAGGCGTGATCGGCAGTGACCAGAATCATTTCAAAGCGGTCAGCACGGTAACCTGCACGGGACAGGTGTTTAACCAGCACCAGGCGCGGCCCTTTTTTGCACAGTTCACGGGCAGCGGCAACGGCTTCACCCACATTGTGAATGGTTTGTCCGCTCAGGGTTTCCAGCTCCAGCAGGTTCGGCGCGATCATATCGCTGACCGCCAGTGCTTCCTGACACAGAAAATCCGCCACACCCGGTGCCACGATACAGCCTTTTTCCGGGTGACCCATCACCGGGTCACAGAAATACCATGCCTGCGGATTGCGGGTTTTGACTTTTTTCACCACATCCAGGATACGCTTGCCCTGCTCTGCCGAGCCGAGGTAGCCGCTGAGTACCGCATCACAGCGGGTCAGCTGATCGATGTTATCAATGCCGTCCACAATCTCCGTGATGTGCTCCGCGCTCATCACGCAGCCGGTCCAGCCTTGTGCATACTGTGTGTGATTGGAAAACTGGACGGTATTAAGCGGCCAGACATTAACGCCCATGCGGCGCATCGGGAATTCAGCCGCACTGTTACCGGCATGACCATACACAACATGAGACTGAATAGAGAGAATATTTTTCATTGATACAACCTGATTTTTTATTATTACTGTGCATATCATATTCTGTGAAACAGAAAAGATCCTGCTGACAGATCAAAAAGGGCAACTTTCGTTGCCCTTGTTTACCGTAAACTATTATTTCCAGCAGATCAGACAGTAATGTTTTTTGCCCCGGCGCAGTAATGTATAACGCCCGAACAGCTTATCGCTGTCTGTGAAGCGGTATTCAGCGTCAGACTGTTTCTCACCGTTGAGTGATACCGCGTTAGAGCCGATCATGGTACGGGCCTGACCGCGTGACGGAACCAGTTCCGCAACCACCAGCGCCTGCTGTAAATCCGCATCGCTGTCCAGTTCGATATGCGGCATACCATCCTGTGCCAGCTGCGCGAAGTCATCTTCAGTCAGGCTTGATACATCACCGTTGAACAGGCTGTCAGTGATACGACGGGCAGCCGTCAGCCCCGCGTCGCCGTGAACCAGTTTTGTCACCTGCTCCGCCAGAACATACTGGGCACGTGGTGCTTTACCGCTGGCTTTATCTTCCGCTTCCAGTGCATCGATGTCTTCGAGGCTCATAAAGGTGAAGAATTTAAGGAAACGATAAACATCCGCATCCGCCGTGTTGATCCAGAACTGATAGAATTTGTACGGACTGGTTTTCTTCGGATCCAGCCATACCGCACCACCTTCGGTTTTACCGAACTTGGTACCGTCAGATTTGGTGATCAGCGGAACGGTCAGACCCCAGGCCTGCTGCTGGTTGAGACGGCGGGTTAAATCGATACCGGAGGTGATGTTACCCCACTGGTCGGAACCACCGATCTGCAGCTCAACGCCGTGATCTTTATTCAGACGGGCGAAGTCATAACCCTGTAACAGGTTGTAAGAGAATTCGGTGAATGAAATACCGACATCATCCCGGTTCAGGCGCTGCTTAACCGCTTCCTTGTTGATCATCTGGTTCACAGAGAAGTGTTTACCGATATCACGCAGGAAGGTCAGCACATCCATAGAGCCGAACCAGTCATAGTTGTTTGCCGCGATAGCGCTGTTCTTGCCGCAGTCAAAATCGAGGAACGGGGAAACCTGCTGACGGATTTTATCCACCCAGCCGTGAACCGTATCCTGTGTATTCAGTTTGCGCTCCGTTGCCTTGAAGCTCGGGTCGCCAATCAGCCCCGTGGCCCCACCAACCAGTGCCACCGGACGATGCCCGGCTAACTGGAAACGCTTTAAGCACAGCAACGGAACCAGGTGGCCCAAATGCAAGCTGTCAGCGGTCGGATCGAAACCGCAATAGAGGGAGATCGGGCCCTGCGCCAGTCTCTCTGCTAACGCTTTTTCATCCGTAACCTGGGCAATGAGGCCCCGCTCTTGCAGTTGTTTTATCAGGTTCGTACCAGACATCAATGACTCCGTCAGTTCTGTTTTGTCTATGCAAAAATAGTGGATTGGAAATATGAAGGCTATAGCATAAAGCGGCACTCCGTGAAGTGCCAGCAATTAAAATGATTTTACTGAAGAAATTCTGACAACAACCGGTTACGGCGCGAGGCGGTCAATATCCCAGCCGTCTGCGGTACGGGTGTACAGGAAACGGTCATGCAGACGATGCTCGCCGCCCTGCCAGAACTCAACAGAATTGAATTTAATCCGGAAACCGCCCCAGAAACTTGGCAGCGGGACATCCCCCTGCTTAAACTTTTGTTTCAGCTCAAGAAACTTGCCTTCCAGAATACCGCGCGCGGAAATCCGTGAGGATTGCTGAGACGCCCATGCGGCAATCTGGCTGTCTTTTGGCCGGCTGTGGAAATATTTCACCACCTCCAGTGTGGATAAACGCTCCACTTCACCGAGGAAGCAGACTTGTCTGTCCAGACTGTACCACGGAAAATGTACGCTGATTTTCGGATTTTTTGCCAGATGCTGCGCCTTACGGCTGCCCATATTGGTGTAGAAAATCAGCCCGTCCTTATCAAAGTGCTTGAGCAGCACAATACGCTGATACGGCTGACCGGTTTCATCCACGGTCGCCACACACATGGCGGTCGGGTCGGTCAGTTTTGCCTCACACGCCTGTTTAAGCCAGCGTTCGAACATTTCCAGCGGGTCGTCGCTGAGATCACGGCGGCGTAACCCTCCCTTTGTGTATTCACGTCGCAGATCCGCAACGTCAGTAAACTCGTCTGACATGCCTTTTATCCTCTTATCTTTTTAATCACTGAAACTGTGTTGTCTTTTATTACGACCGCTCACGGATAACGGGATATACCGCGCCCAATACGGTTTCCCGGTCTGCACCGGTGACAGACGGCAAATTACCGGGCTCACCGGCCAGTGTCCGCGCTGCCAGCCAGGCAAATGCCAGCGCTTCCATATCATCACCGCTCAGGCCGTAGTTATCCGTCGGGCTGACTTCAGTGCCCGGCAACTGTGCGGACAGCTGTGCCATAATCTGCGGATTGCGCGCGCCGCCGCCGCATACCAGCAGGCGCTCACAACCGCCGCACAGCGTAACCTGCTCACTGATACTGACCGTGGTCAGCGCCAGCAGGGTCGCCTGCACGTCCTCCGGTTTCAGGCCGGGGAAATGGTCCAGCTGCGTGGTCAGCCACTGCATATTGAAATATTCGCGCCCGGTACTTTTCGGTGCCGGACGGCGAAAATAGGGATCACTCAGCATCTGAGCCAGTAGATCCGGATTAACGTGCCCGCTCTTTGCCCATTCGCCGTCTTTATCATACGGCTCCGCGCGGTGCCGCCATGTCCAGCTGTCCATCAGCATATTGCCCGGACCGGTGTCATACCCTCTGACCTCCGCCCCCGGGATCAGTGTGGTGATATTGGCGATCCCGCCGATATTCAGGATAATCCGCTTCTCATCCGGCGCACTGAGCACCGCCTGATGAAAAGCGGGCACCAGCGGCGCGCCCTGGCCGCCGTAAGCCATATCACGGCGGCGGAAATCCCCGACTGTCATGATATTGGTCAGCGCGGCAACCCGGTTATTATCCCCGAGCTGCATAGTAAAAGGTGTTTCGCTGTCCGGCTCATGCCAGACGGTCTGTCCGTGACAGCCGATACCGGCAATATCCTGCGGATTCAGCCGGGTTTGTGCCAGCAGCCCGCCGATGGCGTCAGCAAACAGTGTGCCCAGTTCATAATCCAGACGGCCTATTTCCGACAGTGTCGTCTGCTGCCCCTGGCATACCGCCAGTATGCGCTTTTTCAGCGCGTGCGGAAACGGATGCGAGTACGCCGCCTGCTGCGCCACCACTGAATCATTAATCGCTGCCAGCACAACATCCACCCCGTCAAGGCTGGTTCCTGACATCACGCCGATATAACGTCCTGAACGCATAACCGATTCCTTTTAATCAATAACCATCTGATAAAAATATAGTATTCATATTCCGTGTGACTACTATAATCAGGGTGCCCCGCAGATTCACCCCTTTTCGTACCGTGACCTCACTTAATCCCTAATCTGATGCACACCTCACATTTGTGAAATAAGAGGATTTACCTTGGCTGCGATCGTCGTTCGCTTTAAGCTGTTCCTAATGAAGATGAAAATAAAACGTTTTTAATGCTAAATTATTCTGCGATAATAGATAAGATATGACACTACAGATAATGAACACATCTGAATCTGTGAATACAATAATCAGGAGTCAAGTATGTATAAGCGTTTTCTCGTCGGTGTATTTGCCGTCGTGGCCCTTTCCGGTTGTGTGAATATGGACACACTGAGTGGTGACACTTATAGTGCAGACCAGGCGAAACGTGTTCAGACCGTTACCTATGGTACAGTGATGAGCGCCCGTCCGGTGACTATCCAGGGCGGCAGTGACGAAAATATCCTTGGTGCGGCCGGTGGTGCGATTCTGGGTGGTATTTTAGGCAGTACTATCGGCGGCGGCACCGGTCAGACTCTGGCAACCGCAGCAGGTGCTATTGCGGGTGGTGTTGCAGGCCAGAACGTTCAGGCAGCCATAAACAACACGTCCGGTGTTGAGCTGGAACTGAAACAGGATAACGGCGAAATCATTGTTGTTGTACAAAAACAAGGTAAAACCCCGTTCTCCGTCGGTCAGCGTGTCCGTATCGCGAAATCCGGTTCAACGTATACCGTATCTCCGCGTTAAGTTTTACGCGTTACCGGCAAAAGGCGAAACACCCGTTTCGCCTTTTTTATTACCTGCCATTACGTACGGTTATGCAGCTGCACAATATTATTTTCCAGTTTCCTGATAATCTCCGCCAGCATGTATAATTCTTCCTGTGTGATCCCGCCCAGTATTTCACGCCGTGTTTTTTCAATCACCCCATCCACTTCACGGATAAAGGGTTCTGCGTCTTCTGTCAGTTTTATTCGTTTTGCTCTGCGGTCATTGCTGCAGACATGCCGTGTGATTAACCGTTTTTCTTCCAGTTGATCCAGCGTGCGGACCAGCGACGGCTGTTCAATACCAATCGCTTTTGCCAGTTGGATCTGAGACTGATCCGGTGGCAGCAGGCTGATATTGTAGAGTGTAATCCAGTGTGTCTGTGTGAGTTTCAGTGGTTTAAGCCGGTGGTCAATCAGTGATCGCCAAACCCGTACTAACCTCGCTAAGTCTGATCCCAATGTTAACTCCACAAATTTCTCCTTATGTGAATACGGTACGGACGTATATGCACGCCATCATGTCTTTCAATCACCCAATAAAAAGAAACGCTGCACTATTGTGCTCATTGACAGCGGACGCAATATTGCTGCGTAATAAAAAAACAATTCCCGCTTATTTCATGACCAAAATTATTGCCAATGAAATAATTAGCTTTTTATACAAATTTAATTGATTAAGCGGGTGAACTTGTTCCGTATTAAGAATAGCGATCATCACTGTCGTGATCTATATTTTTTTACATAACCACCATTTTATTTTTAACAAAAAATAGTTGAATTTTAATAATTTAACTTATTAAACAGTGAGTTATTAAAACATATCGTCATTCACGGCTAATGTGGTGATTTTATATTTTATTTGTATAATTTCATTCTTGATTATAAATTTAAATACAATGAAAAATATCATTTATATAATATATAAATTAGTAACACTAAATAACCCACATATATTAATACCCTTCTAATATTTAGGCTTATAACTATGTCTTTAAAACAGATCTAACTGTCCGGATGGTGTTTCCGGTGGTGTTTCACTCTTTATCGCCCTGTAACGGCGCTGGCGGCACAAGCGAATCACATTTTCTTTTTGCGCGTTACTCAGCGACAGCCACTGAAAACGCTCATCACGGCTCCGGTAGCATCCCCGGCAGTAGCCTTTTTCATTCAGCTGACATATCCCCACACACGGTGAAGGGATATCAAAAAAGTGAAGTTGTTCTGCCATCGGCTGATGTCCTTTTGTCTGATGCCCTGCCGGACAGGTCATGGTTATCCTGTAACCATCAGCATCCTGATAATTTGAATTGTAGTCAATTATCACGTTATAGTATGAGCCATTACTGATAAATAACTGAAAGCACTCTGAGAGGTTACTTTATGCGTGTACTCCATACCATGCTCCGCGTGGGTGATATGCAACGTTCTGTCGATTTTTACACCAAGGTCCTCGGCATGCGTTTACTGCGCACCAGTGAAAACCCGGAATATAAATATTCTCTGGCTTTCGTGGGTTACAGTGACGAAAGTGAAGGCTCTGTTATCGAACTGACCTATAACTGGGGCACGGATTCCTATGAGATGGGAACCGCATTCGGCCATATCGCACTCGGCGTGGATGATGTTGCGGCGACCTGTGACGCTATCCGCAAAGCAGGCGGCAATGTGACCCGTGAAGCCGGTCCGGTTAAGGGCGGCACCACCATTATCGCTTTTGTGGAAGACCCGGACGGCTATAAAATTGAATTAATTGAAAATAAAAGTGCCGGGGCTGCGCTCGGTAACTGATTTATCCCGGCAAGAAGGATCAGAACGATCCTTCTTTTCCGGCGCAGCACTGAACAGCCCTTTCTCCTTCCGGCAAGCCGCGCTAGAATAGTGCGTTTTGTTTGTTTAACTAAGAGTCCCATGTCTGAAAATCAAAATCACAATGCTCTGAGCGCACGTTTCCGCGGCTATTACCCTGTCGTTATTGATGTTGAAACCGGCGGTTTTAATGCCGCAACCGATGGTATGCTGGAAATCGCCGCCATTACCGTCAAAATGGATCATAACGGCTGGCTGATGCCGGATCAGCGGCTTGAATTTAATGTGCAGCCTTTTGAGGGTGCAAACCTTGATCCCGCTGCTTTGGCCTTCACCGGTATTAATCCGGCAGACCCGGAGCGTAATGCGGTCACAGAATATGAGGCTCTGCATGCCATTTTCAAAATGGTGCGCAAAGGCATGAAAGATGCGGATTGCAAGCGGGCAATTATCGTGGCGCACAATGCGAATTTTGATCACAGCTTTGTGATGGCAGCCGCAGCACGCTGCGGGCTGAAACGCAATCCGTTTCACCCGTTTGCCACCTTTGATACGGCAGCATTAAGCGGGTTATCGCTGGGACAGACGATTCTGGCAAAAGCCTGTATCGCCGCCGGTATCCCGTTTGACAGTAAACAGGCCCATGGCGCGGCGTATGATACTGACCGCACCTCCCTGCTCTTTTGTGATATCGTCAACCGCTGGAAAAAACTGGGTGGCTGGCCGCCTGCGGCTGAAAGTAATCAGTAAGAAAACGCCACCTCAACGTGAGGTGGCGTTTTTTTCTGTCAGTTATCAGGTAACCGGCGCCAGGCGTTATTCTCAGTCTGCGGTTTCTCCCGGGCGATGACCTCTTCAGGTCTGAGATCCATCAGGTCAGCCATAATCAATTCCTGAATATCCTTCACCAGCTCCATTACTCTTGCGTTGAAATTCTGTTCAAAATTCTCTGTGGCTAAATAAGCCGCTGCCTTTCCGTCATCACAAATTGACCCGAGCTGATCTACTTTTTCATCAGGCTTCAGACCGAAACCGACAGCACCGGATAACACGCGGTTTACTCTGTTAATCAATCCGTCTATGAATAACTCTGCTGCTTTATCTATACCTTTTACTTTATTCACACCACTCATAAATGTGACTAATGGTCTCAGTGTGTATGTTGAGAATATATTCAGCGAAGTGGCAGTCAGAGGCTTATTTTCTCCCATGAATGTATTGATTTTATCTAAATAGATCGGTACGTTTTTCTGTGCTATATCCAGCACCAGCCGTGCGTTCTGATTAACGTCAGATTGCGTTTTTTCTTCCCGGATTGTTATTTTATTTATCCAGTTCCCTAATGGCTCAAACACATTATTTATTTTGCCTTTCACTGCTGTGAAAAACTCTGCTGCACTGTTACGAATCTCAGTGAACCGCTCAGATAAACCCGATTGTTTTACGGAGGCTGATTCTTTTAAGTCACCGATCATACTATCGGTTCCCTGATATGAAATATACCCGGTTAATCTGACATTCTGTCCTGTTGAAACTGGCTGCATCTTTTTGTCCTTTTTGTGTCATCGATGCCGCCACTCTAGAAAAGAATCGCATAAACAACTTTCATTTCGCCGCCATCAGAAAGACAAAAGCCCCGCAGCGGTAACACTGCGGGGCTTTTATAAACAGTACAGGACGGGATTATTCTTCGTTTTCAATCCGGTATTTTGCTGCGGTTTCTTTAATCAGTGGCTGTAATTCACCGCGCTGGAACATTTCCATAATGATGTCACAGCCGCCGACCAGCTCACCATCAACCCACAGTTGCGGGAAGGTTGGCCAGTTAGCGTATTTTGGTAATTCCGCACGGATGTCCGGGTTCTGCAGAATATCCACATAAGCAAAACGCTCTTCACAGGCAGCCAGCGCCTGCACCGCCTGGGCGGAAAAACCACAGCTAGGCAGTTTCGGGGAGCCTTTCATATACAGCAGAATCGGGTTTTCTTTAATCTGGCGTTCGATTTTTTCAATAGTCGTCGTCATGTAAAACGTCCTTCACTTCAGATCGGTTAGACCGGTGTTAACATACGCGCAGAATACCACTTTTCACTGCAAAACATAAGAATTTATAACAACAACCAATTTATCAATAAGTTAACTTGTCGGTTGATTATTATTTATATAACAAAAAACTACATACTGCGCTTTTTTCTAACTATGTATCAGTAAGTTACGAAAATTTCCCGGTTGACCCCGACATTTCTATACATCCTGCTTGCGCTGGTATATGCGTTATGCCCCTCACATTTACCTCCTGCCCGTATATATGCAGCGGTCCGGTTCAAGTCGATAAGATACTCAGTAACGAAACAAGCCTGTAAATCTGTAAGCCGGTAATTGCGCAGGCTGAACTCTGTTTCATCATTTTGCACATTGTCAGGTTTATTACTCTGCGCATCCGGTGTATTGCTATTGCGCTCAGGGTCATTTACGCACTTTGCGCTGCTGTTTTTTTGGTGGCCTCCGCGCTGTTGTGTAATTCAGTCCCTGTATCTCACACCATTCTTTCGGGGATTTTCCTGTGGTGGCATAGTCAGATAGAAACTGTTTTTGTAGATCGTTCCGGTTTGATCCTGCCATAATTGGTCCTTACTGTTTCTCAATCACCCGAATATATCTGATGTCACCAGTTCATCCGGTACAATATATATTTATGAGCTATCCGTTCTATGCGGTGCTGTCCTTATTTTGTATGCACACAAAAGTGAAACAAAATATGTCAAATATTTCTGATACTCCCGGACAGACTTGAAATTGTGGTTTACATTGACAAACTCAGCATAGCTATTTCAGATATAGTTTTAGTTACTTGGCATTCGAGTAACTTTACTTTAAAGTAGTAATCCGTGGTATGTATAGTGCAGTGCGTTACAGCCCCTCTAACCAGGGACGGTTAGAAGGGAATCATCACTCCTTCATTTGTTCACGCTTATTGCAAATCTCTGTGATACCAAAGCACCCTGCCTTGTTATGACGCCCCTTAGATTCATTGTAATTAATTTAAGGCTATCCCTTTAGTTTTTTTTTTCGTCATACCGATAGTTTATATGAGTGCTTATTCATTCATACATATATCAAAGGATCTAATATGCCACAGATTATTAATACCAACGCCATGAGCCTGGTGGCTCAGAATAACCTGAACAAATCACAGGCTGCTCTGGGTACTGCTATCGAACGTCTTTCTTCCGGTCTGCGTATCAACAGCGCAAAAGACGATGCGGCAGGTCAGGCGATCAGTAACCGTTTCACCGCTAACATTAATGGTCTGACTCAGGCATCCCGTAACGCAAACGACGGTATCTCCCTGGCGCAGACGACTGAAGGCGCACTGAACGAAATCAACGATAACCTGCAGAACATCCGTCGTTTAAGCGTTCAGGCAGCCAACGGTACTAACTCCGAATCTGACCGTCAGTCTATCCAGGACGAAATCGACCAGCGTCTGGCTGAAATCAACCGTGTTTCTCAGCAGACTGAATTCAACGGCATCAAAGTGCTGAGCAAAGATCAGACGCTGAGCATCCAGGTTGGTGCGAACGATGGCCAGACTATCGATATCAACTTAGGCAAGATCGACACCGCAACACTGGGTCTGGAAGGCTTCAGCATCATGAATATGGTGGCGACATCTGAGGTTACTGAAGGAATGCAGATTGTTGGTGGTGCTGCTGGTGCTGACAAGCATATATTGTCTGCACAAGATATTGATAATCTTGAAGATAAACTGTTCGGTGCGAATAAAGGTGATGCAGGCAATAAGATGTATGCTTACACTGGCGCGGATGGTAATACTGCATTTATTGGTGTTGATAAAGATGGTACCTGGAAAACGAGTGTAGCCACTGTTAAAGCAGAGGTACCAGCTGTTCCGGGGCCGGCCGCTCCTTCAGAAGTTAGCTTTGGGGCTGCAACTGCTGTAGATGCAAAAACAGACCCGGTAGTTAAAAGTCTGACAACCCTGCAGACCATGGACGATGCATTAGCACAGGTTGATGCCATGCGTTCAGGTCTGGGTGCTTCCCAGAACCGCTTTAACTCTGTTATCAGCAACCTGGATAACACCGTTATCAACCTGTCTGAATCCCGTGCCCGTATCCTGGATGCAGACTTCGCGGTAGAAGTATCTAACATGAGCCGTGCGAACATCCTGCAGTCAGCGGGTACCACTGTTCTGGCACAGGCAAACCAGGTTCCGCAGAACGTTCTGACTCTGCTGCGTTAATCTGTCCTGATATCAATAAGCCCGGCATCGTATTATGCCGGGCTTTTTTATCAATACCGGTTAAGTGCATAAACCGGTACAATTCATTCAACAATTAGCGAGTGGCTTTATTAAAAAACATCTCTGCTTTATTCTCCTCTATATAACACTTCCCTGTTAACGCCTCGTAAAATGGCTTCCGGTTTCGTGACCAGCTGGATTGGGTTAAATCAGGAACAAGATGCTTAATTGCATTGTATGCCACAGATGATGGTACCCGCCGGTAACCTCTTCCGGAACAACGCGGGCAATCCTTGATAACCGGAACGCCTTGTAACAATGTCTGTTCCTCATCCGGAACTTTTCCCCGGCCTCTGCACTGGCACCGGTGGGTTAACTGCCCTTCCCATTGCAGGTCATACACAGTTCGCCAGCGCACTCAGTACGGACTATCGGCTCAACAATCACAGTACCCTCCATATTGGTGATACCCGGATGCTTCACCACCTCTTTCCGGCGACAAATCAGTCCTTTTCCGCCGCAGTCCTGACACTGGCAGACAGAACCCGCTGAACGGGCGTAATCCTCAAACGCCATTGGTGGTTTGCCTATCTGATGACATCCGTGATTGTCAGTCTGTCTCCCGGCGCGGGCGCGATTGCGGCCATTGCCGGGTTGCAGACCGGCCTGTCACTGCTGATCATTTTGGTTGGTGTCGGATTGGGGACATTACTGTCACAATCGGTTCTGGCCTTTGAAATACTGAAATGGGCCGGCGCGGCCTATCTTATCCGGCTGGGGATCCGCCAGTGGCGGGCAGCGGGAACCATTGAACTGAATACACCGGCAGCAACGCTGTCACGCAAAAAGCTGTATCAGAACGGCGTGCTGGTGAATATCTCGAATCCCAAAAGCATTGTTTTTCTCGCGGCGCTGTTTCCGCAGTTTATTATGCCGCACCAGCCTCAGCTGATGCAGTATCTGATTCTGGGTGTCACTACTGTTGCCGCTGATATTATTGTGATGACGGGGTATGCCGTACTGGCACGTCAGATTGCCGTATTTATCAAAAGCCCGGCACAGACCCGCACCATGAATAAAGTGTTCGGATCATTATTTATGCTGGTCGGAGCCCTGCTGGCTTTTACCCGTCCGGCCTGAACCGGAATACGCCCCGTTATTTGCGGGGCGTTATATCGCTACTCAAAAACATCATTAATAATGTAGGTCACCACCGCGGTACTCAGTGCAATAAGCACTAAATCGTCACCGGCTATTTTCCACTCATAGCCCGGATAATGCGGCAGTCGGTCACGCATATGGGCAGGTACTGCGCGTTTTGCAATGCCCGGAGGGAGTGGTTTTCCTCTGGCAAGGTTTTTCGCTATTCCCGGCGGCAGCGCGTGATATCCGGGTAGTCCGTTTTCTGACGCCAGCCAGCGTGCCTGTGCGTAAGTCAGATCTTTTTTGTACTTATGGTAATGATTATCTCTGTGCTTATAATGACCGTGATTATGCTCATACCGGTGACCGTGTCTTTTATCATGATCCCGGTCCGCATAAGACGATACCGGCACCGCTAAAAGTCCGGTCATCAACAGCACTGCGTTACATACCTGTGTCAATCTGCGCATAACACAACCCCTGCGTATTAATACTGATAATGAGCGTTGATCATTCCGCAGAATTACGCAATAGGATATCCGGACAACATGATTCGCCACTGTACTGAAAATTGGTTATCATCCCCTTCCGCTTTTTATCCGGATAGCCCGATGTCTGACATTACCGATACCTTTATCGCCCCGCCGTGCCCTGAGCAGATTGACATTCTGTATCAGGATGAACACCTGCTGCTGATTAATAAACCAGCCGGGCTTCTCAGTCTTTCGGGAAAAAATCCGCAGAATCTGGATTCTGTGCATTACCGGCTGGTGCAACTGTTTCCCGGCTGCACACTGGTACACCGGCTGGATTTCGGTACCTCCGGGCTGCTGGTGGTGGCCTGCAACAAAGTGATCAATGCCGCACTTTGTCGTCAGTTCAGTCAGCGTACAGTGCAGAAAGGTTACAGTGCCCTGTTGTGCGGGCATCTGAATGAGAATGAAGGAATAATTGATGCGGCGATTGCCAAAGATCCGGCACTGTTTCCGCGCATGACGCTATGTGCTGTCCGGGGAAAACCGGCCCGTTCACATTATCAGGTGACTGAGCGCTTTTATTATGAAACGGAAGACGGACTCTCTCTGCCGGTCACGCGGGTGGCACTGACACCGGAAACCGGTCGCACGCATCAGCTCCGCATTCATTGTCAGTATCTGGGCCATCCGATTTTAGGGTGTGATCTCTATGGCGGGAAACTATTGCCGGGTACTGAAAATATTCCGCGACTGATGCTGCATGCCGGGGAGCTGAATTTTGTGCATCCGGTCAGCGGCGAACCGATCAATGCCCGCAGTCCCTGCCCGTTCTGAACAGGGGAAGCAGGCAGATTCAGATCACCACATTAAATCATCCGGGATTTTAAAATCAGCATACGGATCGTCTTCGTCTGCTTCGTCCTGTGCCAGCGCATTATTTAACACAATGCTTTCCGCATCACGCTGTGTGATTTTATCCGCAACAACCGCCGGGATAATGGCATATTCACTCACACTGCTGTTTTCCGTGCTTAACCGGGCAATTGCCAGGCGCCCGCTGATCAGCTGAGACTGTGTGGTTTTGTCCACGGCAATGCTTTTAATCACGTTGTTGTCGGTGAAATTAAAATCAATATTGCCTTTTGAAATAATAATCCGGTTCATTTCAATCAGCTGTTTCACCTGAGCTTTATATTCCCGGGATAAAACAGCCTGTTTTTGCTGCTCACTCAGCTGTTTATCACGCTCAAGCTGGGCTTTTTTATTCTCTTCCACCGCTTCTCTGGCCTCACGGGCCTGAACACGCGATTTTTTTGCTGTTCTGCGGACTTTGTCCATTTTTTTGCTGGTCACCAGTCCGGCTTTCAGCATCTGCTCTTGTAATGTGAGTTTTGTCATTGTCTTTTCTGAATCAGTTTAATATTGCCGGTAATTATACCGGTAATTTTCAGGATTGTATCCGGTACGTCAGGCCAGCTGCATTTTCAGCCAGTAACCCTGCTGGCACAGACTGAAAAATTCTTTGTGCTGCGGAGAAACCGTTTTCGCATTATCCCCGGTGACAGACCAGACTATCCACTGCTCGGGGCACTGTTCGTCTCCGCTCTGTACGGCAGTTTCTATCTCTTCACTGCACATCAGCTCAATACCGTCGCGGAACTGCCATTTGCGGACCCGCCGGATCACTTCGGAGAGTTCATCTTTCTGATAATGGTCACAAATCGCATTGCAATCAGTATGGTTTTGTATCGCGCGGGAAATATAGTCTGCCAGCATCATGAACATTCTTGTACTTTTGTCATAGCGCAGATTGTAAAGGGTCTGCTGCCGGTTGACAAACGGCGGCCGCTGTCACGCATTTTGTAAAATGGTTAAACCTGCGCGGATTTCAGCCGGTAAACCCGTTATAGTTAAGATTCCGCAGTCATACGGGGAAGACAGAATGAAACGCTATTATAACTGGATCTGCCGCCATAAGCTGTACACCTTGCTTATCGCCTTTATTGTGACGGATATCATTCTGTGGGCAATTTTATCTTTCACAATGTGAATAACATCACCCCCGGTATTTCACGCTGTTTTTTATGACAAAACTTGTTAAGATAATTCGCAGAATAATAACAGTAACCCGTCTGTGATGAGGTTACTGATTTAACCTTAACAAGGAGAATGCAATGTCGTTTGAATTACCTGCACTGCCTTATGCAAAAAATGCATTAGCGCCCTATATTTCTGAAGAAACACTGGAATACCACTACGGTAAACACCACAACACTTATGTGGTTAATCTGAATAACCTGATCAAAGGCACCGCGTTTGAAGGTAAATCACTGGAAGAGATTATCAAAACCTCTGATGCCGGTATCTTCAATAACGCCGCCCAGGTCTGGAACCACACGTTCTACTGGCACTGCCTGGCACCAAACGCCGGTGGCGAGCCAACCGGTAAAATTGCGGATGCGATTAACAACGCGTTCGGTTCATTTGCCGAATTCAAACAGCAGTTTACCGATGCCGCAGTGAAAAACTTCGGTTCCGGCTGGACATGGCTGGTGAAAAAAGCAGACGGCAGCCTGGCTATCGTCAATACCTCTAACGCGGCAACCCCGGTCAGCGGTAACGACAAACCCATCTTAACCGTCGATGTCTGGGAACACGCTTATTATATCGACTACCGTAATGCCCGTCCTAAATACCTGGAAAACTTCTGGGCATTAGTGAACTGGAAATTTGCGGAAGAAAACCTGGCGTAATCCGTAAAAATACTGTTAACCAAGAAAGGGCGGAATTTTCCGCCCTTTTGTATTGATGGGGGTGTATCAGAAAAGCATTGTTGCAAATAATACGATCATAACCAGTGCCGCAACTGCGGTTGACAAACCATATTTCAGATCTGTATCCATTCCTATCTCCAAAATAGCTGCTTAATGACCAATGATGATTACCTGACATCCTGAATCATCAAAATAATTAAAACGGATGGTCTGACCGGAAAATCCGAATAGCTGACCATATCAATAACCATAGCACAGGTAATATTTTTTACTTTTGACCCGGATCAGACAACAATGCCTGTTTTTACAGAAATTTTTCTATTGTTACCGCATAATGGCACTATAATAGCAATCGATTAACCGAATAATAAAATACAGACCGGCAGGTCAGGAGTTGTTTTCATCATGGCAACGATTAAAGATGTGGCTAAGCGCTCGGGCGTCTCTACCACAACCGTCTCCCATGTCATTAATAATACCCGTTTCGTTGCGGAAGAAACGAAGGCGGCTGTCTGGGCTGCTATCAAAGAGTTGCACTATTCACCGAGCGCCGTGGCGCGCAGTCTGAAAGTCAATAACACCAAGTCCATCGGGCTGCTGGCCACCTCCAGTGAAGCGCCGTATTTTGCGGAAGTGATTGAGGCGGTGGAAAACAGCTGCTACAGCAAAGGCTATACCCTGGTGCTGTGCAACTCTCACAATAATCCTGACAAGCAGAAAGCCTACCTGGCGATGCTGGCACAAAAGCGGGTCGATGGTCTGCTGGTGATGTGTTCTGAATATCCGGATCAGCTGATTGCCATGCTGGAAGGCTACCGCAATATCCCGATGGTGGTAATGGACTGGGGCAAAGCGCGCGGGGATTTCACCGATGCGATTATTGATAACGCCCTGCACGGCGGTTATCTTGCCGGTCGTTACCTGATTGAACGCGGTCACCGTGATATCGCGGTTATTCCGGGGCCGCTTGAGCGAAACACCGGCGGCAACCGTCTGGAAGGATTCCGCAAAGCAATGAAAGAAGCCGGCATTACGGTGCGTGATGAATGGATTGTTCAGGGCGATTTTGAACCGGATTCCGGTTATCAGGCGATGGCACAGATTTTATCCGGCAAACAGCGCCCGACCGCGGTATTCTGCGGCGGGGATGCCATGGCGATGGGCGCAATTTGCGCGGCTGATGAAATGGGCCTGCGTGTGCCGCAGGATATTTCTGTGATCGGGTATGACAATATCCGTAACGCCCGCTACTTTACCCCTGCTCTGACCACCATCCACCAGCCGAAAGAGCGGCTGGGACAGATGGCGCTGACCATGCTGCTCGACCGTATCGTCAACAAACGCGAAGATGCACAGACCATTGAGGTGCATCCGCGCCTCGTCGAACGCCGCTCCGTGGCAGATGGTCCGTTTATCGATTACCGCCGCTGAGGATCAGCGCAGCCATTCGGCATTGAGTGTACTGCTGTCCCCGAGATAATCGAGCAGCCAGCTCAGTGCCGGCGAGGTATCTTTATCCACCCAGGTGATACAGCACGGGCTGTCCGGCAATGGCTGCTCTATCTTCAGCGCTGCCAGCCGCCCCTCTTTAATCAGCGGATCGGCCCGGTGCGCCGGCATCATTGCCACACATAATCCCGATTCCACACAGGCAATCCCGCGATCCCAGTCCGGCACCACCAGGCGGCGCTGATTATCCAGTGCCCACGTGTCGCGTTTCGGCAGGGAACGCGAGGTGTCTTCCAGACATAAACTCGGGTACGGCACCATCTCCTCATTGGTCAGGACATGACCGGCAGAGGCCAGCGGATGATCCGGGCTGACCACCGCACGCCACGGCATAAACCCCATATCACGGAAATTATAACGCTCGCCGATCGGGGATGCGCGTGTCGCGCCGATGGCCACATCCACCCGTCTGTCCACCAGCGCATCCCACACCCCGTTAAACACCTCCGGATAAATATACAACTCGATATCCGGAAAATGATGATAAAAATCCAGCAGAAGTCGCGTTATCCGTTCCGGTTTTACGATACAGTCAACGGCAATACTGAACTGCCCGCGCCAGCCGTTGGCAATCATCTGGCACTGGTGGCGTGTGGATTTCATTTTTTTGATAACATCACGCGCTTCTTTGACAAATAATGCCCCGGCAGGTGTCAGTTCAACATCCCGGTGACGCCGTTCAAACAGCGGAACCGCCAGCCACTCTTCCAGCTGACGAACGCTGTAGCTGATGGCAGAAGGCACCCGGTGCAGTTCCTCTGCCGCCGCACTGAAACTGCCTGTCCGTGCCACAGCATCCACCACATCCAGCGTATATTCTGACCACATAATTCTTCCTTTCAAAAAATTTCACAGCAGTGTGCAAATAATAACGTTTTACAAAGAAAAACTCGAATAGTTAAAATAACAACTCACGCATTACACTTATTTAACATTCAGGTATTTCTCTGTGACTGTCAATAAATCGCCTTCCCGCGGCTTTCTCTTTTATCTCGCCGGGCTCAGCATGCTGGGTTACCTCGCGATTGATATGTATCTGCCTGCATTCGGTATGATGCAGGACTCTCTAAACTCCACTGCCAGCGCTATCAGCGCCAGTCTGAGTATCTTCCTGGTCGGCTTTGCCATCGGTCAGCTGTTATGGGGACCACTCTCCGATAAAATCGGCCGCAAGCCGGTTCTGCTGATGGGTCTCGGCCTGTTTGCCCTGAGCTGCCTGGCCATGGTCTGGGTTTCCACCCCGGCGCAGCTATTATTACTGCGCTTTGTGCAGGCGGTCAGCGTCTGCTCCGCAGCGGTCACCTGGCAGGCACTGGTTATCGACCGTTATGATGATCACCGCGCGCAGCGTGTCTTTGCCGCGATTATGCCGCTGGTGGCACTTTCCCCGGCACTGGCGCCGTTACTGGGCGCATGGCTGCTCAACCACGGCGGCTGGCATGAGATTTTCCTCGTACTCGGCGGGATCACCCTGCTGGTACTGATCCCGACCCTGATGCTGAAAGAAAAGCGCCATATTGCGCCGGATGCAGCCAAAACAGAAAAACAGAAAATCTCCTTTTTCCGTTTGCTGAAGTCCCCGGTCTACAGCGGTAACGTGCTGATTTATGCCGCATGCAGTGCCGGTTTCTTTGCCTGGCTGACCGGTTCGCCGTTTATTCTGCGCGATATGGGTTATAACCCGAATGATATCGGCCTGAGCTATATCCCGCAAACGATCGCCTTTATGGTCGGGGGCTACGGCTGCCGTGCCCTGCTGTCGCGGATTAACGGTAAAACCCTGCTGCCGTTCCTGCTGGCCGGTTATGCCGTCAGCATGATCGGGTTGTATGTTATGGCGAAATTCAGCAACCCGTCACTGGTGGCGATCCTGATCCCGTTCTGCTTTATGGCGGCAATGAATGGTGCGTCTTACCCGATTGCGGTATCAAACGCCCTGGCGGTTTATCCGGAGCACAGCGGTAAAGCGGCAGCATTACAGAATGCGATTCAGCTCGGTTTATGTTCTGCGATCAGTTTTCTGGTCTCCGCGCTGATGCATGACCCCCTGCTCTCCACCACCGCAGTCATGGCGGCAACCGTGGTACTGACTATCGGCGGTTATATTATTCAGCGCCGCTCTTCGCGCACCTCCGTGACTATTGCGGAACAAAATCAATAGACTGAAACACGTATTAAGAATATTCCTAATTGCGGGCCGTACTCATGTACGGCTTTTTTTGTCATTGAATTTTAATTTCAGGCTCCTATACTTTTCTGACAATTCGTTTTAAATCCGGATTTTGAGCTTTGTTTTTGTCTTAACGATCACGTTAATACGCAGACTGTCACCCGTTGACGGCCAATCACACCGGTTCTGTTGTTCCCGCGCAAAACGTCATGAATAAAGCACTCAGAATCCCGCTTTGATAAAAATTGGAGATAATATGAGTTCTGATTGTGTCGAAAATCAAAAAACGCCTGCTGATTCCTGGCAGCGGATTGCCTCCGATCTTTTAGACGAAGCCGGCATTGAGGTTAATGGTTCCCGTCCTTTTGATATTCAGGTGCATAACAGCCAATTCTTTAAACGGGTTCTGCAACAGGGCTCAATGGGACTGGGTGAAAGCTATATGGATGGCTGGTGGGACTGTGAGCGGTTAGATATTTTCTTTCAGCGGGTATTACGTGCCGGACTGGAAAATAAGCTGCCGCAGAATATCAACGATATTATAAAAATCGCCATGGCCCGCCTGCGTAATCTGCAAACCAAAAAGCGGGCGCGGATTGTCGGCGAAGAACATTATGATCTGGGTAATGACCTGTTTGAGCTGATGCTCGACCCGTATATGCAGTATTCCTGCGGTTACTGGAAAGATCTCAGTGATGACCCTGCCAATCTGGCGAAGGCGCAGGAGCAGAAGCTGCATCTCATCTGTGAAAAATTACAGCTGAAACCGGGTATGCAGCTGCTGGATATCGGCTGCGGCTGGGGCGGACTGGCGGCGTATGCTGCGAAACACTTCGGTGTGTCGGTGACCGGTGTGACCATTTCCGCCGAACAGCAGAAATATGCTCAGGCGCGCTGTGCGGATCTTGACGTAAATATTATCCTCGAAGATTACCGCGATCTGCATGAGCAGTATGACCGGATTGTGTCTGTCGGGATGTTTGAGCACGTCGGACCGAAAAATTACGCCACCTATTTTGATGTGGTTAAACGCAACCTGAAACCGGACGGCTTATTTTTACTGCACACTATCGGTTCAAACCGCAATAAAGTGAATGTGGATGCCTGGATCGGCAAATATATTTTCCCGAACGGTTGTCTGCCGTCTGTGCAGAATATCGGCGACAGCAGTGAAAATAAATTAGTGATGGAAGACTGGCATAATTTCGGCGCTGATTATGACCGGACACTGATGGCGTGGCATTCCCGTTTTCAGGCGGCCTGGCCGTCACTGGAAAATAATTACACGCCGCGCTTTAAACGAATGTTCACCTATTATCTTAACGCCTGCGCCGGTGCATTCCGTGCCCGTGATATCCAGCTGTGGCAGATATTATGGAGCCCGCAGGGTTGCGAGGGCGGATTACGCGTTCCGCGCTGACTATCCTGCCCGCAATAAACAATCCGTAATAAACTATCCGTAATAAATAATCCGGTCTGATAAAAATCAGTACCGGATTTTTTTATCTGAATACAATCAGTCCTGCGGTTTTTCTGTTGGTGCCGGTGGTGTCAGGCTTTCCTGCAACTGCTGCATTTTCTGCGCCAGCACCCGCTCGGTGGTATCAACAATCGCCTGGGTCTGCGGATCCAGCTCAATATTCACTTTATCGCCCAGCCGTTTTTTACCCAGCGTGGTGCGCTCACGGGTTTCCGGAATCAGATGCACGCAGAAACGGTTATTCACCACATCCCCGATAGTCAGGCTGATACCGTCAATACCGACAAAGCCTTTATGCAGGATATATTTCATCAGGGCTTTATCTTCGATACGCAGCCAGATCTGATAATTATTTTCAGAGACAAAAATCTTGGCAATTTCCGCCGTGGTGACAATATGACCGGACATAATATGCCCGCCGATTTCATCACCGTATTTGGCGGCTCTTTCCAGATTGACCACATCGCCGGTTTTAATGCTGCCGAGATTGGTCAGCCTTAAGGTTTCCTTAACCAGATCAAAACTGATTAAATCCCCGTCTATTTTTGTGACTGTCAGACAGCAGCCGTTATGTGCCACTGATGCGCCCGTTTCTATCCCGGCCAGCATATCCGGCGGGAATTTCACAGTGTGGGTACGAAAGTTTTCTTTTTCTTCGATGGCGACAACGGGGCCTTTGCCTTGTACAATCCCGGTAAACATGCGGATCTCCAGTCAGTATTCGGATAGATTTATGCAGTTTATCCTGAAACAAAGAATTAAACAGCCCTTCCCGTTACATCCCGCACATTTAATTGTATTGGCTTGTATTTGATTAATCGTTAGAATGATTTTTCCGCCTGATCCGGTAAATATGTTACGAATCCCGGAACGTCTTTCCTCCTCCTTTTATCAGAATAAATAAGGTGTATTACGTGCAGAAGTATTTGAAAGAAGCGCGTACTTTGCTGGCTCTTGGTATTCCCGTTATTATCGCGCAGTTTACACAGACAGCGATGGGCGTGGTTGACACTGTGATGGCCGGCAGAGTCAGTGCGACAGACATGTCCGCCGTGGCTGTTGGTACCTCCATCTGGCTGCCCGCTATCCTGTTCGGTCACGGTCTGCTGATGGCGCTGACCCCGGTGGTCGCGCAGCTCAACGGCTCCGGCCGCCGTCCGATGATTGCCAACCAGATCCGTCAGGGTATGTGGCTGGCGGCATTTTTGTCCGTTCTGGTCATCGCGGTGCTCTATAACAGCCGCTACATTATTGAAAATATGCCGCATATTGACCCGGTTCTGGCTGAAAAAGCGGTCGGATTCACCCACGCTATTATGTGGGGTGCGCCGGGTTATCTGTTTTATCAGGTGCTGCGCAGCCAGTGTGAAGGGTTATCGAAAACCAAACCGGGGATGGTGATTGGTTTTCTCGGCCTGCTGGTGAATATCCCGGTCAACTATATCTTTATTTACGGGAAATTCGGTGCGCCTGCTCTCGGCGGTGTCGGGTGTGGTGTCGCGACCGCTTCCGTGTTCTGGGCAATGTTCCTGTTTATGCGCTGGTATGTGAAACATGCCCGTTCACAACGGGATGTACAGCCGAAAAGCCGCTTCAGTCCGCCGGACTGGGCAGTAATAAAGCGGATCACCCAGCTCGGTCTGCCGATTGCCCTAGCGCTGTTCTTTGAGGTCACGCTATTTGCCATTGTGGCCCTGCTGGTTGCGCCATTAGGTGTCACCGCCGTCGCCGGACATCAGATTGCCCTGAACTTCAGCTCACTGATGTTTATGTTCCCGATTTCACTGGGGATCGCCACCACTATCCGTATCGGCTTTAACCTCGGAAAAAGTTCCACGGAAAAAGCACGGGTATCCGCCTATACCGGGCTGGGTGTCGGGCTGATGATCGCGGCTATCACCGCCCTCTTTACTGTGCTGTTCCGTGAGCCTATCGCCCTGCTGTATAACGATAATCCGGAAGTGGTGATTATGGCCTCCGGCCTGATGCTGTTTGCCGGTATCTATCAGCTGTCGGATTCGGTTCAGGTGATCGGTGCCGGTGTGCTGCGTGGTTATAAAGACACGCGCGCCATCTTCTATATCACCTTTACGGCTTACTGGATCCTCGGCCTGCCGTCCGGTTATCTCCTCGGATTAACAGATCTGGTGGTACCGGCGATGGGCCCTGCCGGGTTCTGGATCGGTTTTATCATCGGATTAACGGCCGCAGCCATCGGTATGGCATGCCGGATCCTGTGGTTACAGAAACAGCCGGACAGTTTTATCCTGCAACGCGCCGGTCGTTAACGGCTTTTTGACAGGGGAAATGCACAATTTTCAGTCCGATAGCATTAAATACGAGCAATCGGACAAGAAAATGTGTTTTTCCCCTTGCAAGAACCGGCTCTGATCGTTAATATTCGTCCCCGTTGTCAGCGAAGATATTAAAGAATGCGTCCATAGCTCAGTTGGTTAGAGCACCACCTTGACATGGTGGGGGTCGGTGGTTCGAGTCCACTTGGACGCACCATTTACGTCGCAAAACAATTATTACACAGTGCGTCCATAGCTCAGTTGGTTAGAGCACCACCTTGACATGGTGGGGGTCGGTGGTTCGAGTCCACTTGGACGCACCATTTCTCAGCAATTCCGTTTTACCTCCCTTTTCAGTTCATCCGATTTTCAGTCCGTTACCCTCTTCTGTTCTTATTGTACCTCTGCGTATCAATACGGCTGATTTCTTGCGTTACCGCAAGAATGTCTCCCGCCATACGCCATAGCTTACGTAATCATCCGATAGCTGCTATCCGGACGGCATAATATAAGCTAGTAAGATAATTAATCAAAGGATGGTTACATATGCTGTATATTGATGATAATGGAATAGTAAAGTCAAATCGTATAAAAACTAAGATATTCAGCCATATTGAACGCGGAAGAATGGATAAGGTGAACGGTATCGTTGTTCACCAAACCAATACCTCCGCTGAGACACATGTCTTTAATAGTTATAGTCATGCTGGTAGTAATGGCGCTCATTTTTTAATCGATAAGGATGGTGTTATTTATCAGACTGCCTCTCTGTTTAAGGTCACATGGCATGTAGGAAAAATGAAATCACGCTGTTTGATTGAGAAAAAATGTGAACCTTCAGAGCTGACAAAAATGGCCAACCTTGAGTTAAAAGGAAAAACCAAGGAAATTTCTGATATAGAAAAAACCAGATCATTCCCGGATCGTTATCCTGGTAACATGGATAGCATTGGTATTGAAATAGTCGGTAAAGCATACGGTATTAAAGGAAAAACTGTGGAGGAATATGAAAATGTTAATCCGCAACAAAATGCCTCTCTTAAATGGCTTGTGTCTGAATTACTGGATTCTATGGATATTTCAGCATCTGAGGTGTACAGACATCCTGATGTAGGCAGAAAAAATGAAACAGAAGCGAGCACAGCATCATGGTAAAGATGAAATACATTTTGTTACTTTTAATCGCTATCATGCCTAATTTACTGAATGCTATGGCTTTGAAAAACATAGAAATTAAAGACGCCGGCATTACAGTTACCAAAGATCCTGCTGAGGGTGAGATAAACGCCTGCAAAAAATTCAAACCAACTAAGCAGCAACTTATAGCGTTTTTTAAATCATCTGAAGTCTCGAAAGAGAACAAATGGTTGCATGAATATTACTCTTCATGTGTATCAACCGGAAATGTTGAGTTCGAAAATGGTGTATCCGGTGAATGGGTTCTTCAATCCAGTGGTCTTGCTATGGTAATCCCGGACAATGGCGATTCCATTTATTTTTTCAAAAAAAATAATTCATGGGAAGACCCGATGGCAGGTACTTACGGGTTAGATAACTAATCTGATTTTAATAAAAAATATCAGATGATTGCATAAGTCCAATGATATTACGCGGGTGAATGGGTTATACATAAATCATCCGCGCCTTCCCCAAATTATTTATACACCCTGTGCAGCAGGCTGCTCTGCCCCATAAACACTGTTAAAATACACAGTTATAATGTTCAGATACCATTTTGATTTAAAGAGGTTCACAGGTAACACCAGACAACCGAAAAAACCAAAATGCTAAAATTTCTGATTTTATGATTCAAATCACACTAATAACCCTCTATAATGCCCGCATGGTTGTTGAATGGATTCAGCTCGCTGATTTACAAGCACTGAAACAGAGAGGCGTGGTGAAAAACACGCTATACTGAATCTGTTTTTTTACAAAAACGACTAATTTTAATAACCGGGGATCACGACAATTGCCTGTTCTTACTGATACGGTGTGAATACAGGCGGTTGTTCACTATTTACTCTCAATAACTGTAGATGGGCTGTCATGAAAAAGACGAAAATTGTTTGTACTATCGGACCTAAAACCGAATCAGAAGAGAAACTCGAAGCACTGTTAGATGCCGGCATGAATGTTATGCGTCTGAACTTCTCCCACGGCGATTACGAAGAACATGGTCAGCGCATCAAAAATCTGCGTGCTGTCTGTGCGCGTACCGGTAAGAAAGCAGCCATTTTACTGGACACCAAAGGCCCTGAAATCCGTACCATCAAACTGGAAGGCGGCAATGATGTCGCACTGGTGGCGGGTCAGACCTTTACCTTTACCACAGATAAATCTGTCATTGGCAACAATGAGCGTGTTGCTGTCACTTATGCCGGTTTCGCACAGGATCTGAAACCGGGCAATATCGTTCTGGTCGATGACGGCCTGATCGGCATGCGTGTCAAAGAGACCACCGCAACAGAGGTTATCTGTGAAGTTCTGAATAACGGCGACCTCGGCGAAAACAAAGGGGTTAACCTGCCGAATGTGTCTATCGGCCTCCCTGCTCTGGCAGAGAAAGATAAACAGGATCTGATTTTCGGCTGTGAACAGAATGTTGATTTCGTTGCCGCTTCCTTTATCCGTAAACGTTCCGATGTGGATGAAATCCGTGCTCACCTGAAGGCCAACGGTGGCGAACATATCCAAATCATCTCCAAGATTGAAAACCAGGAAGGGATGAACAACTTCGACGAAATCCTCGAAGCTTCTGACGGTATCATGGTTGCCCGTGGTGACCTGGGTGTGGAAATTCCGGTGGAAGAAGTGATTTTCGCGCAGAAACTGATGATCGAAAAATGTAATACCGCCCGTAAAGTGGTCATTACCGCGACTCAGATGCTTGACTCCATGATCAAAAACCCGCGCCCTACCCGTGCGGAAGCCGGTGACGTTGCCAACGCCATCCTCGACGGTACCGATGCGGTTATGCTGTCCGGTGAAAGTGCGAAAGGGAAATATCCGGTTGAAGCTGTCAGCATCATGGCGACCATCTGTGAGCGCACTGATCGCGTGATGCACAGCCGTCTCGGCGATTTACCGGCCGGTAAAAAACTGCGTGTGACTGAAGCGGTCTGCCGTGGTGCGGTTGAGATGTCAGAAAATCTGGATGCCCCGCTGATTGTGGTGGCAACCGCAGGCGGTAAATCCGCGAAGTCTGTCCGTAAATACTTCCCTAAAGCCCCGATTCTGGCGCTGACCACCAACGAAACCACAGCCCGTCAGTTACTGCTGGTGAAAGGCGTGACCACCAAACTGGTGAACGAATTCTTATCAACCGATGATTTCTACCGTATCGGCCGTGAAGCTGCGCTGGAAAGCGGCCTGGCCACCAACGGTGAAATCGTGGTGATGGTATCCGGCGCCTTAGTGCCGAGTGGCACCACCAATACCTCATCCGTACAATTACTGTAATATTTTCAGCATTATCTGAATTAATGAGAGCACCCGCTGCGCGGGTGCTTTTTTTATTCTAAACTGTAAGGGAACAGGAAATGAAGCAACGGGCCGCAGAATAATTGCCGCTTTCTGAATACGGAGTGATACCTCACAGTCTTATCAAACTCCGCATCAGATTATTTGGTTGAGAATTACGCAATTGCCGTTTTTTTTTGATTTATTTTGCGGTTTCAGGAAAATTATCTTTGTAAACGCTGAATTTCTATTCTCTTTCCCTATTGAAATGTGTAATATCATTACTGCTACTTGGTGATTAACTTTAATCTAGAGGGTATTAAAATGGGTCGTTCTAAGATTGTATTAGGTGCTGTAGTTTTAGCTTCTGCATTATTAGCAGGTTGTTCTTCTAACGCTAAATTTGACCAACTGGACAACGACGTTAAGACGCTGAATGCCAAAGTTGATCAACTGAGCAACGATGTTAACGCAATCCGCGCTGATGTTCAGCAGGCTAAAGACGAAGCAGCACGCGCTAACCAGCGCTTAGACAACCAGGTTCGTTCTTACAAAAAATAATTTGTAATCACGACCTGAAGAACGGGTGGCGTAGCATATATTATGTTACGCCATTTTTTATGCCTGCAATTTACGCCGGGTATAAAAAACCGCCTCACAACGGAAGCGGTTTTCATTTGTCACAGCGTAAAAGGAAGATTACTCTGCGCTGTTTTCCTCACGTACAATCGGCCCCGGCTGGGTTAACTGACCCGGAGCGAAATCAGCCGGTTGCAGATTCAGTGCTTTCACTTCCGCTTCTTCATCCATTTCCACCGGTGCAAAGTTGGTTTTCTCTGCCGGTACCGCTTCCTGCTTATATTGCGCATCACGGCTGACATTGACCGGCATACCGGAGCGGCGTGCTATCGCCTGCTCAACGATGGCGCTGTTGGTATCCGGAGACTGAATAAAGCTGGTCAGTCCGGCAGAACGGGCAATCGGCATCGTCTGCGGGTCGTCATTCTTATTACGGGACAGCGGCTGATGCACTTCCACATAACGCTGACCATCCGGCTCAATGGCATATTTCACCGGCTCATTCACGATCTGAACCCGCGTACCTTTCGGAATGGTGTTAAACAGCGCTTCGATATCATGCGGACGCAGACGGATACAACCGGAGCTGACACGCATACCGATACCAAAGTCCGCATTGGTGCCGTGGATCAGGTACTCACCGCGGCCATGAGCCAGACGCAGAGCAAACAGCCCCATCGGGTTTTCCGGACCGGCCGGGATAACTGCCGGTAAGGTGATCCCCTGGGCGGCATAGGCTTTGCGGATATTCGCGGTTGGTGTCCAGGTCGGATCTTTGATCAACTGGGAAACTGAGGTGGTCATCACCGGGGTATCACGCCCCAGCTGACCGATACCAATCGGGTAAACCCGCACGGTATTGGTACCCTGCGGGTAATAAAACAGACGCAGTTCCGCCAGGTTAATGACAATGCCCTGATGCGGGGTGTCCGGCAGGATCAGTTGTGACGGGATAATCAGTTCGCTGCCGGGTTTCGGCAGATACGGATCTGTCCCCGGGTTAGCTTCCAGCATTGCCAGCAGGCCAATGCCGTACTCTGCTGCAATCGCTTCCAGTGAGCGCCCGTCATCCGGCACAATATAGGTGACGTTTTCACCGATGACCCGGCCCTTGTCCGCAGGGAGTTGATATTCGGTTGCCCGGGCTGTTAACGCAGTGACCGCTAACAACAGCCCGCCCAGCAACGGGAGAATTCGTTTCATTCCAGATCCTCAGCTGATGGTATAAAAAAATACGTGGCCGCTTTCCGGCCACGCCAGGTAATATATTATTAGCAGAGTAAGTAAAAGGGAACGATGTTTTATCTCATTTGCTGCGTGTTTTGTATGATTGTTCTGACCATGGCGTTCAGCCCCTGAGTACGGGACGGGGTCAGATGGACAGAAAGTGCCAGTTCCGAAAAGATCTGTGCGATATCCAGGTCACGGATTTCCGCCGGTGTTTTCCCCTGATACAGCGCGATAACCAGTGCCACCAGACCTTTGACAATCGCGGCGTCACTGTCACCGGCAAACCAGACCCGCCCTTCCTCATCCTGTTGTATGATGATCCAGACCTGACTCTGACAACCCGATATTTTATACTGCGGCTGCCGCTGTTCCTCTGTCAGCGCCGGTAATTTTTCCCCCAGCTCAATCAGATACAGATAACGCTCCTCCCAGTCATGACAACGGGAGAAATTGCGCAGTAATTTTGCCTGATCCGGCAGCGTAATTTTCATCAGGATCCTTAACCCAGCAGTTTGGCGGTACGTTTCAGTGCGTCCGTCAGTATATCAATATCAGCTTCCGTGGTGTAGAGCGCCAGTGAGGCACGGCACATAGCACTGACACCATAATGCGCCAGCAACGGTTGTGCGCAGTGATGTCCGGTACGGACAGCCACGCCGTAGCGATCCAGAAATGCACCGGTATCAAAAGCATGATGCGTCCCGAGGTTAAAGGCGATCACCCCTTCCCGCTGTGCATTGCCGTACAAAATAATACCGGGTACCTCTGCCAGCCGGGTCAGTGCATACTGCATGAGTGTGTGCTCATACGCGGCAATCTCCGCCATTCCGATGTTATTCAGATAATCCAGCGCGGCTCCCAGGCCGATAATGCCCTGGATATTAGGCGTTCCCGCCTCAAAACGCCACGGCACATCCGCATAGGTAATGCCGTTTGTCAGGCTGACCTCTGCGATCATGGCACCGCCGCCTTCGCGGGGCGGCATATTATCCAGCAGAGATTTGCGTCCCCACAAAATGCCAATGCCGGTCGGCCCGTACACTTTATGGCCGGAAAATGCATAGAAATCACAATCCAGCGCCTGAACATCCACCGGCTGATGCATTGCGCCCTG
The DNA here is from genome assembly GCF_043105645.1 of Morganella sp. TYF_1. Taxonomy (NCBI): domain Bacteria; kingdom Pseudomonadati; phylum Pseudomonadota; class Gammaproteobacteria; order Enterobacterales; family Morganellaceae; genus Morganella; species Morganella sp. TYF_1. Next base: position 368,544 of record NZ_JBICLU010000026.1, read on the forward strand.
AGCACCATCCACCAGCACCGCCAGTTCTCCCCCGGCGGCACGGCTCAGTTCGCGTGCCTGCGCAATAATCGCTTTCACCGGGTTCACAGTGCCGAGCACATTAGAGAGATGGGTAAAGCTCAGCAGCCGGGTGCGATCGTCGATCAGTGCCGGTAATTTACTTAGCATCAGAGTGCCGTCATCCGCCATCGGTAACACACGGATTTCAATCCCCGCATTCTCTGCCAGCATATACCAGGGCACAATATTGGCGTGATGTTCCATCTCCGTGATAACGATATTGTCACCATCATTGCAGAACGCACGGCCAAAACTGTCCGCCACCAGATTGATGGCTTCGGTGGTGCCTTTGACAAAAATAATTTCTTCCGTCAGCGGTGCATTGATAAACGCCGCCGCTTTCTGCCGCACCGCTTCCGTGGCAGCCGTGGCCTCTGCACTTAATGTGTGAATGCCGCGGTGAACCGCGGCATAATGGTGAGCCGTAAAATCACTCACCGCATCAATCACCTGCTGAGGTTTCTGGGCGCTGGCGGCACTGTCGAGATAAACCAGTGGTTTGCCGTTCACCTCCCCGGCCAGTACCGGGAAATCGGCCCGTAATTGTTGCACAGGATAACTCATGACTGCTTATCCCCCAGATCCAGCGACTGACGAATACGCGCCATCACAACCTTATTCAGAACGTCATCGCTGATCGTATCAGTCAGTTCTGCGGCAAACGCGAGGATGATCATCTGCTTCGCGGCTTTTTCGGCGATCCCGCGTGTACGCAGATAAAACAGCTGCTCTTCATCAATCCGCCCGACCGTTGCACCGTGGCTGCATTTGACATCATCGGCATAGATTTCCAGCTGTGGTTTGGTATCGATTTCCGCTTTCCGGCCCAGCAGCAGATTATTGTTGGTCATCTGCCCGTCTGTTTTCAGCGCATGCGGTGCCACTTTGATCATGCCGTAAAATACCGCGCGGCTGTTATCCATCACAATGGTTTTATGGCGCTGACGGCTTTCACAATACCCTTTGTTATGTTCCAGGTACGTGCGGGTATCAGCAATTTCGCCGTGTTTCGGCAGTACCAGGCTGTTCATGGCCAGCACAATACCTTCGCCGTTAAGCTGTGTGCTGGTGTGATGCCGGGTCAGTTTGCCGCCGAGCAGAAAACTGGTGCTTTCGACACGGGCATGGGCGGCAATCACCAAATCATTATGGGCGAAATGGTACGCCTGCGGATTTTCAAATCCCAGTTTCAGATGACGGAAATCACTGTTTTCACCAATAGCGGCGGTCATCCGCGCACCGGTGAAATGGGCGGATTGTTCATCCGGACTGATAAAGTGCTCAATCACCGATACTGACGCATTCGCACCGATATCGAGGTGATAGCGGCTGTGACGCATATTCAGGGCATCATGATGTGCCGTTGAAATATTGACGATATACAGGGGTTTTTCCGCCTTTGCGCCTGCTTTCACGCGGATCATTAACGGCGTTTGCGCCAGGCTTTCAGTCAGGTGCAGGAAAATCTCGCCGTTAACCGGTGCCGGAAACTCACTGCGACTGTCAGCCACTGACAACTCAAACACACCAAAATCCGTATCACTCCACTGCGGCGCAAACACGCCGTCCACCAGCACCACGCGGCAGGCATTCAATGAGGTCAGCACTGCATCCGGCAAGGTATCCAATGTGCCGGTCTTATCCTGATAATCTGCCTCCAGCAATGGCGTCAGTGACGTATAGTGCCAGTCTTCCTGATGAAAGGCCGGGAAGCCGGTTTTCTGTGCCTGCTGCCAGTGCTGCGCCGCGTGTCCGGAGAGCGGATACTGCGCGATAAGCTGCGCTATCCGGCCCATTGCGGCCAGGTTGCGCTCACTGACCTCACGACGTTTCAGCGCGCGTTCACTGTTGGTCAATAAGCCAGCCATATCCCTGCTCCTCCAGTTTTTTAGCCAGTGAGAAATCACCGGATTTGATGATTTTGCCCTGATACAGCACATGAACAAAATCCGGCTTCACATAATCCAGGATGCGCTGATAGTGAGTGACAATAATAAAGGAGCGATCCGGACTGCGCAGCTGATTCACGCCGTTAGCCACGGTTTTCAGGGCATCAATATCCAGCCCGGAATCCGTTTCATCGAGAATACAGAGCGATGGCTCAAGGGCAGCCATCTGCAGGATATCGTTACGCTTTTTCTCACCGCCGGAGAACCCGACGTTCACCGCACGTGTCAGCAGATCCTGCGGCATATTCAGCAGCTCAATTTTATCTTCGATAAAATCCGCAAAATCAAAGCGATCCAGCGCTTCTTCACCACGATATTCGCGCACCGCATTGACTGCAGTTTGCAGGAAGAACTGGTTACTTACCCCGGGAATTTCCACCGGGTACTGAAAGGCGAGGAAAATCCCTTCACCGGCACGATCTTCCGGTGCCAGTTCCAGCAGGTCTTTACCTTTAAAAGTGACGGTTCCGCTGTCAATTTCATACTCTTCCCGCCCGGCCAGTGTGGCAGACAGGGTACTTTTACCGGAACCATTCGGCCCCATAATGGCGTGGATTTCCCCCGGTTTCACATCCAGTGATAACCCTTTGAGGATTTCGTTACCTTCCACGCTGACATGCAAATCGTTTACGCTTAACATAATGTACTACTCCGTCCTGCCGGTTATCCCGCAGGCGCTGATTCTGATGTATTAACCGACACTGTGTTCCAGGCTGATCGCCAGCAGCTTTTGCGCTTCAACGGCAAATTCCAGCGGCAATTCAGAGAACACATCTTTACAAAAACCATTAACAATCATTGAGATGGCATCATCTTCGCTGATCCCGCGCTGTAAGCAGTAAAACAGCTGGTCTTCGCCGATACGCGAGGTGGTAGCCTCATGCTCCAGCTGCGCACTGTTATTCATCACTTCCACATACGGGAACGTGTGCGCGCCGCACTCTGTGCCGATAAGCATCGAGTCACACTGGGTAAAGTTACGGGCGTTTTCCGCCCCCGGCAGCACCTTCACCAGTCCCCGGTAGCTGTTCTGGCTTTTCCCGGCGGAAATCCCTTTCGAGATAATGGTGGATTTGGTATTGCGGCCGATGTGGATCATCTTGGTGCCGGTGTCGGCCTGCTGTGTACCGTTGGTCAGGGCAACAGAGAAGAATTCACCGACCGAGTTATCCCCTTTGAGGATCACACTCGGGTATTTCCAGGTAATGGCCGAGCCGGTTTCAGACTGTGTCCACGACATTTTGGAATTGTCGCCCTCACACAGTGCCCGTTTGGTGACAAAGTTGAGGATCCCCCCTTCACTGTCACCGCCGGAGAACCAGTTCTGCACAGTGGAATACTTCACTTCCGCATCCTTATGGATGATCACTTCGACAACCGCCGCATGCAGCTGATAAGTGTCACGCACCGGTGCGGAGCAACCTTCAATATAGCTGACGTAACTGCCCTCATCCGCAATCAGAATAGTACGTTCAAACTGACCGGTTTTGGCTGCGTTAATGCGGAAATAGGTGGATAACTCCATCGGGCAGCGCACCCCTTTCGGGACATAGACAAAGGTGCCGTCGGATGCAACCGCTGAGTTAAGCGCGGCAAAAAAGTTATCGTGATTGGATACCACGGTACCGAGGTATTTCTGCACCAGTTCCGGATAGTCGTGAATCGCCTCCCCGAACGAGCAGAAAATCACACCGTGTTTCTTCAGCTCATCACGGTAAGTGGTTGAGACAGACACGGAGTCAAAAATCGCATCGACTGCCACCGCCTGCCCCTCGCGAACCGGCACACCGAGTTTTTCAAACGCTTCTTCCACTTCACTGGTCAGGAAACTGCCTGCCGGACTTTGCACCGCCCCCGGCTGTGAGCCGCAGGTATCATCACACGAGCCGCATGACGGCGCGGAGTAATAGCTGTAATCCTGATAATCCAGCTGCGGATACTTCGCCTTCAGCCAGTGCGGCTCTTCCATCCCCAGCCAGTGCTGAAAAGCCTCCAGCCGGAAATTGAGCATCCACTCCGGTTCATTTCGTTTGGCGGAAATGGCGCGGATCACATTTTCATTGATCCCTTTCGCCAGTTCATCGGTGGCGACGTTAGTGAAGAAGCCCTCTTTATAGCGTCCGTCATTCAGCCAGGTTTGGACGTCTTCACCAATCTCTGCATTGCTCTGAGACATAATATGGCTTCGCTCTTAAACCCCGAAGCTTTCACCACACCCGCAGGCATGCTGAGCTTTCGGATTATTAAATTTAAATATCTGATTCAGTCCTTCACGGACAAAATCCACTTCTGTGCCATCGATAAACGGCATGGCTTTGCGCGGAACATACAGCCGGGCGCCGTCGCGCTCAAACAACATATCTTCTGCATCCGCCTGATTAATCATTTCAAAAACATAACCAAACCCGGCACAACCGGATTGTTTGACACTCAGGCAAAGCCCAATACTGTCCGGGGTGTTTTTCATCAGTGTCACAATCTGTTTTGCAGCAGCCGCTGTCAGTGTGATCCCTGTCCAGTCGTTGTCATTCAGTGAAAAGGTTTCCACCGGGTTGGTGCTGTGTGTTGTCATTATTGACCTCATAAAATTCGACGGGAGCTCTCCGTAAACACCATGTTAATGATAATATTTCTCACTTCAACCACTTGCTTTGAAAGGATATTCCGATTATTGCTTAAATAATAGACAAGCGTATCAGACAAGCGTTATCATTTTTGAGCGAAAAGTGAATTAATTTATTGTTTGTAAAAGAGATTATTTATCAATGATAAATGCTCATTACCGTACCGATCAGTACAGTATCAATGGCACAAAAGGAACATTATAAATACGACTTTTGCAGAGAAGTGCCGGTACACGGAAATTCCGGGCAGAATTCACGTAATACCGGCTGATATGTTGCTCAGATGTTATTTTTTTGACCCACGCAGAATCGCAGTGGTCAGACGGGAAATACAGCATAACCGCTGCTGTTCATCAAAAATCTCAATAGACCAGACCTGCTGATTGCGCCCGAGGTGTACCGCCTTACAATAACCGGTAACAACACCACTGCGCACCGCACGGACATGGTTAGCATTAATCTCAACACCGACCACGGTTTCATCCCCTTCACTGCACAGATATCCGGCTACCGAGCCGAGGCTTTCCGCCAGTACCACCGATGCCCCGCCGTGCAGCAGGCCGTGCGGCTGTTTGGTCCGGTCATCGACCGGCATCGTCGCGATCAACTGCTCCGGCTCCACTGCCGTGAAGACAATGCCCAGGTGGCTGAGCATATTCCCTTCCGAGATGCGATTCAGTTCTGCCGGTGTTGCAGGTCGTTTCCATATCATTAATAAGCTCTCCGCGTCGTGTTTTATCCCGCTATCAGGATACCAGTGTCAGCAGCGCCTGCAACGGGTGCAGCATCACGTTACCTTCCATCCGCTTTACCTGGCTGCGGCAGGAATACCCGGTAGTCAGGCAGCGTTCTGACGGCAGCGACTGGTACGGCTGCGCCCAGGAAAGCTGATAAATCCCTTTCGAACGCGCCAGGTTCGGCATCTCATGGCCGTAAGTCCCCGCCATACCACAGCAGCCGGTGCTGACCGATTGCAATGTTGCGCCAAAACGGCGGAACAGATTCTGCCAGATTTTCACACTGTCCGGCAGCGCAGTCGCCTCGGTACAGTGACTGAACAGATACCAGGGGGGAGTATCCTCACGGACATCTTTCACCGGTAATAAATCCGTATATTCCGTCAGAAATTCATGGACTAACATCACGCGGAACTGCTGTTTCTCCGGTGGCAGAACGGTTTTGTATTCATCGCGGTAACAGAGCACCAGCGCCGGATCGACACCCGCCATCGGGCAACCGAGCCGCGCCACCCGGTTGAGGAAATCCGCTGTTTTGTTTGCCGTGCGGGCAAACCGGGAAAGAAAACCTTTAATATGCTGCGCTTTTCCGTTCGGGCTGAACGGCAGCAGCACCGGCTGAAAACCAAGCTTTTCCGCCAGCGCGGCAAAATCGGCCACCACTTTTGCGTCAAAATAGCTGGTGAACGGATCCTGAACAATAAAGAGATAACGTCCGGCCCGGCGCTGTTCCTCACTCATGCTTTCCAGCATTTCCAGGGTGACGGAAACCGCGTTGCTCCCCGCCAGCTGCTGTTTCAGTGACGGTGACGACAGCAGCGGTAAATCCGTCATACCCACTGTTTTTTCACTGAGTTTCTGCACCCACGGCTGTTTCAGGAAAAAGTTAAACACCTTTGGCGCTTTCGCCATCAGCGGCGCACCGGCTTCCACATTCGCCACCAGATGGTCACGCAGCGGGCGCAAATAGCGCCCGTGATAGAGTGCCAGAAACCGGGCGCGGAATTCCGGAACATCAATTTTTATCGGGCATTGTGTGGAGCAGGCTTTGCAGGCCAGACAACCGGACATCGATTCCTTCACTTCATGGGAGAAATCATATTCCCCGCGGGATGCCCGCCGCGTATTGCCGATTTTTTCAATCAGTCCGCGCAGAGAAATCCGGCTCTGCGGTACAGCCTGTGATAACAGCGCCGGGTCCGTGCCCTGCTCTGCCAGCAGCCGCAGCCACTCTCTCACCAGTCCGGCACGGCCTTTCGGTGAATGAAAGCGCGATTGCGTCACTTTCATTGACGGGCACATCGGACTTTTGACATCAAAATTAAAACACAGGCCGTTGCCGTTACAGTTCATCGCTCCGGAAAAGGTATTTCTGACCTCAACGGGGATCGTTCTGTCATAGGTGCCGCGCTTAATAGCATCCACCTGCATCATTGGTGCGTCACGGGTTAACGGCGCACAGATTTTGCCGGGATTAAGCCGGTTTTCCGGGTCAAATGCCCCTTTGATACGGCGCAGTTCGCGATACAGCGTGTCACCGAAAAAAGCCTCACTGTACTGCGCCCGGAATCCTTTACCGTGCTCACCCCACAGCAGTCCGCCGTATTTGGCAGTCAGCGCAACGATATCATCGGAAATCTGCTTCATCAGCATTTCCTGTTCCGGTGAGCACATGTCCAGCGCCGGACGCACGTGTAGCACACCCGCATCCACATGACCGAACATGCCGTATTCCAGATGATGGCTGTCCAGCAGCGCGCGGAACTCAGTGATGTAATCCGCCAGATGTTCCGGCGGCACACAGGTATCTTCAACAAACGGGATCGGTTTTGCCGCCCCTTTACTGTTACCGAGCAAGCCCACCGCTTTTTTGCGCATTGCATAAATACGCTCAATACCACTCAGTTCACGGCAAACCTGATAGCCAATCACACCCGCCTCATTATTTGCCATCAATGAATCCAGACGTTCACACAGTGACGCAACCTGTCCGTCGATAAGCGCTTCATCATCCCCGCAAAATTCAACGATATTTAATCCCAGCAGGGTTTTATCCGGCACATCCGTGATCAGTTCATTGACGGAATGCCAGACGATATCTTCCCGCGCCAGATTCAGCACTTTTGAATCCACGGTTTCCACTGACAGCGCCTGAGCCGCCACCATAAACGGTGCATTGCGCAGCGCGGAATCAAATGCATCATATTTGACATTCACCAGGCGGCGCACTTTCGGGATTGGCGTGATGTTGAGTTTTGCCTCAGTGATCACCGCCAGTGTGCCTTCCGAGCCTGCCAGGAGACGGGTCAGATCAAAGGTCTGCATATCATCACTGAAGACATGGCGCAGATCATAACCGGTCAGAAAACGGTTAAGTTTCGGAAAGCTGTCCAGGATGGTTTGCCGGTGAGTTTCACAGCTCTCCAGTGTGGTGCGGTAAAGTTCCCCGGCTGCACTTTCCTCCTGTGCACAGCGCCGCGCCTCACTGACCGGCAGTGGTGCGGTATCCAGCAAATCACCGTGAAGCAATACCGAGCGCAGCCCCAGCACATGATCAGACGTTTTGCCGTATACCAGTGAGCCCTGCCCGGAAGCGTCAGTGTTAATCATCCCGCCCAGCGTGGCGCGGTTGGAGGTGGATAACTCCGGTGCGAAAAAATAGCCGTACGGTTTCAGATATGCATTGAGCTGATCTTTAATCACGCCCGCTTCCGCCCGTACCCAGCCCTGCTCCGGGTTAATTTCCAGGATGCGGTTCATATAGCGGGATAAATCGATCACCACCCCGTTATTCAGCGACTGACCATTAGTGCCCGTACCGCCGCCGCGCGGAGTAAAAGTAACCGACCGGAATTCATCCTGTGCGGCGAGGCGCATCACCAGAATCACATCGGCGGTTGAACGCGGGAAAACGATTGCCTGCGGCAGAAGCTGATAAATACTGTTATCGGTCGCGAGTGTCAGCCGGTCGCCATAGCGGGTGGTGGTATCACCGGTAAATCCGCTTTCATTGAGGGCGTGAATATAACGTTCAACCGCCGGGCTTACCTGAGGGGAGTGCGTTAATCGTGGGATCATTATCTGCGGCTCTTTTATCATAAATGGTCACATTGCAAATCTGACAATATAATTATGTGGTTAACTCTTCATTCTGATGCATGATTCATGAGAGAATATTCACCTTAACACACAATGTATTCATTTTGCGCCTGCAATAAAATAACGCAATATTCGCGCTCCTTTATCGGGAACAACCAGTTAATTTATTTACAAAGGGAAACTTATCCGTGGAAAAATCGCAACCGGGTTATGATTTACCTAAACTAATATTCGCCGTCGGAGCGATATCAATTCTCATTGTCATTAGTTTTTGGGTATTAAGTCCGTTTCTTCCGGGCTTCGTCTGGGCAGGTATGATAGTCATTGCCACCTGGCCGGTTTATACCGCTATCCGCCGCCGTGTCCGTAACAGCCGCTGGATAGCCGCATCCATTATGGTCATGCTGATTATTCTGTTGTTTGTCTTTCCGCTGGCTTTGCTTATCAACAGTATCGTCGAAAACAGTGAACCGCTGATGCGCTGGGTCAAATCTCCGGGGCAGCTGACACTGCCGGAGCTGTACTGGCTTGACTCAATCCCGGTTATCGGGCCGAAACTGTTTGCCAGCTGGACAACCCTGGTCGCCAGCGGCGGTAACGCCATGATGGCGAAAATCCAGCCTTACCTCGGACAGGGCGCGGCCTGGTTCCTGACACAGTTACTGAGTGCCGGTAAATTCCTGTTCCACCTGGCGATTATGCTGCTGTTCAGTGCCCTGCTCTACCTTCAGGGCGAAGAAACGATGCGCGGCTTCCGTCATTTCGCCCTGCGTCTCGCCGGGATGCGCGGTGACGCCGCCGTGTTGCTGGCAGCCATGTCTGTACGCGCTGTGGCGCTGGGGGTTGTGGTCACCGCATTAACCCAGGCGATTATCGGCGGACTGGGTCTGGGGCTGGCCGGCGTACCGTTTGCCGCGATTCTGACTGTACTTATTTTTATCTGCTGTGTGGCACAACTCGGCCCGCTGCTGATTATGATCCCGTCCATCATTTATCTGTTCTGGACAGGCGATACCACCTGGGCTGTGGTGATGATTGTCTGGGCCGGTATAGTTGCCACCATGGATGGCATTCTGCGTCCGTATCTCATCAAAATGGGGGCAGATTTACCGATGGTTCTGATTCTGACGGGTGTTATCGGCGGGATGTTATCACTCGGCATGATCGGACTCTTTATCGGCCCTGTCGTGCTGGCCGTTTCTTACACACTGCTGAAGGCATGGATGAATGATGTGCCAAAGCCGTCAGATGACCTGACGGAAGTTCGTGCTTATATGGAAGAACAACTCTCGGAAAAAGAATAAGTTTTTAATCAGAGGTGCCGGAACGCACCTCTGATATATTTAATTAATTATTCAATTATGGTTCATAAATAGCATTAATAATTTGAAATATTAATATACATTGAGAAAAATATACCGGACTTATTCCCGTTACGGACAGAGGTTCTGAATATATTTCACTTATCTAACAATCAGTAAATATATATATTGAGACAATTCTTAATGCAGGCATATCTTAATTATTTTAATATATCCGCCATCAAGTAACGAATTAAAAGGTATTGTTATTCATTACAATGATACCTTCCGAATACAAATATTGCTGTGTGTAGTCTTTGCCTGTCAGCCCATGATAGGCTTTTTTTTTGCCTGTAATTCAGGATATCTGATTTGGTTTTATTTTGATTTGCCTTAAGTGCTGACGGATATTCTAACATCGAATACCAAAAAAAAGCCCGAAATAATCCGGGCTTTTAATCATTTTAAATGACTGAATCAGTGATTTTCTGCTAATGAAATCCAGGTTTTCACTACAGTATCCGGATTAAGCGAAACACTGTCGATTCCCTGTTCCATAAGCCAGGCCGCAAAATCCTGGTGATCGGATGGTCCCTGACCACATATTCCCACATATTTGTTACGTGCTTTCGCCGCGTTGATCGCCATCGACAGCAGCGCTTTCACCGCATCGTTGCGCTCATCAAACAGCGTGGAAACCACACCGGAGTCACGATCCAGACCCAGCGTCAGCTGTGTCATGTCGTTGGAGCCGATAGAGAAACCGTCGAAATACTCGAGGAACTGGTCAGCCAGCAGTGCGTTTGACGGGATTTCACACATCATAATCAGGCGCAGGCCATTTTCGCCGCGTTTCAGACCATGAGCCGCCAGTTCATTCACCACGGCTTCTGCCTGTGCCACAGTACGGACAAACGGGATCATCACTTCGACGTTAGTCAGATCCATATCATTACGCACACGTTTCACTGCTTCACATTCCAGTGCGAAACAATCACGGAAATCATCATGCACATAACGACCGGCACCACGGAAGCCCAGCATCGGGTTCTCTTCATGCGGTTCGTAGATATCCCCGCCGACCAGGTTGGCATATTCGTTGGATTTAAAGTCAGACAGACGGACAATCACTTTCTTCGGATAGAACGCCGCGGCAATCGTGGCAATCCCTTCAACCAGGCGACCGATATAGAATTCCACCGGATCATCATAGCCCTGCATCATACTGCGGATTTCCGCCTGTAATTCCGGGGTCTGCTGATTAAATTCCAGCAGTGCGCGCGGGTGTACACCAATCATACGGTTGATGATAAATTCCAGACGCGCCAGACCGACACCTTCATGCGGCAGGCAGGCAAAGTCAAATGCACGGTCAGGGTTACCGACGTTCATCATGATTTTGGTGCCCACTTCCGGCATTTTATCGATTTCAGAAGAGTGGATATCAAAATCCAGTTTGCCGCCGTAGACGTAACCGGTATCCCCTTCAGAACAGGAAACCGTCACTTCCTGACCTTCTTTCAGAAGTTCGGTGGCATCACCGCAACCAACCACCGCCGGGATCCCCAGCTCACGGGCAATGATTGCCGCATGGCAGGTACGGCCGCCACGGTTGGTCACAATCGCCGCGGCTTTCTTCATGATCGGTTCCCAGTCCGGGTCAGTCATATCAGTGACTAACACATCACCCGGCTGAATACGATCCATCTGGCTCAGGTCATGGATAACTTTGACCACACCGGCACCGATACGGTGACCGATTGCACGGCCTTCAACCAGCACATTGCTCTGGCCGTTCAGCTGATAACGCTCCATCACCTGCTGATTGGAACGGACAGTTTCCGGACGTGCCTGCACGATATACAGTTTGCCGTTGTTACCGTCTTTCGCCCACTCGATATCCATCGGACGACCGTAGTGTTTTTCAATGGTAACAGCCTGTTTTGCCAGCTCTTCCACTTCACTGTCGGTCAGTGAGAAACGTTTGCATTTTTCTGCATCCACATCCTCAATACGCACCTGTTTGCCGTGACTGGTGTCATCCGCATAAACCATCTGGATTTTCTTGGAACCCATGGTACGGCGGACAATGGCCGGACGGCCTTTTGCCAGGGTTGGTTTGTGGACATAAAACTCATCAGGGTTTACCGCGCCCTGCACCACCATCTCACCCAGCCCGTAAGCGGATGTAATAAAGACCACCTGGTCAAAACCGGACTCGGTATCGATAGTGAACATCACGCCGGAAGACGCGAGGTCAGAACGTACCATGCGCTGAACACCGGCAGACAGCGCAACACCACGGTGGTCATAGCCCTGATGCACGCGGTAAGAAATCGCGCGGTCATTAAATAATGAAGCAAATACGTGCTTGATGGCGACCATAATCGCATCAATGCCCTGCACGTTTAAGAAAGTTTCCTGCTGTCCCGCGAAGGAGGCATCCGGCATATCTTCAGCCGTTGCGGAAGAACGCACAGCAAAAGATGCGCCTTTCTCGCCTTCGGACAGCTGTTCATACGCCTGACGGATATCCTGCTCAAATTCCGCGGAGAACGGGGTATCAATTACCCATCCGCGGATCTGTGCACCGGCTTTCGCCAGCTGGTTGACATCGTCAACATCCGTTTTATCCAGCAGCTCATAAATACGCTGGTTGACGCCACTTTGCTCAAGAAAGTCATTGAAGGCCTGTGCCGTGGTGGCAAAACCATTGGGAACAGACACGCCTAATCCGGAAAGATTGGTTATCATTTCACCTAAAGACGCATTTTTACCACCGACACGGGGTACGTCATTCATACCTAATTGGTTATACCAAAGTACATTACACGGGGTTTGACCATTGTTGGACATTGCAAGCAATCCTTTTAACATTCAAAAGAAGGTAAAATCGGAAATACGGGCTCTGCTGAGCATCAGAAACAGATTATCACAATGTTTGTAAGAATATAGACAGGTGAATCGATCAACCCGATTACAATATTTTTTTATCCTTTATAATCATGTTTTAATTTATTTGTGCCGTTGCTCCGGATTATCGATTCAGCAAAAAACATAGGAAAATAAATAACATGTCTATCACAACCGGCTCATCTTCTGATACACAAAATAAAGAAACACGGAGTGTCTTCTTTATTTCTGACGGAACGGCTATTACGGCGGAAGTATTAGGTCATGCTGTATTGTCTCAGTTCCCTATTGATATTATCGCTTACACTCTGCCTTTCGTGGCAACCGTAGAGCGTGCGCTGGAAATCAGACAAAAAATCGATACCATTTTTGAAACCACCGGGTTACGCCCGCTGGTGTTCTACTCCATTATCTGTCAGGACGTGCGTGAAGCTATTACCGGCAGTCAGGGCTGCTGCCAGGACATCGTCCAGACCCTGGTGGCACCGATTCAGAAAGAGATTCAGATGGAACCTCAGCCGATGTTCAACCGGACGCATGGTTTATCCAAACGCAATCTGAGCCAGTATGACGCCCGGATCGCCGCCATTGATTTCGCGCTGGCGCATGATGACGGTGTTTCACTGCGTAATATGGATCAGGCTCAGGTGATTCTGCTCGGCGTTTCCCGCTGCGGTAAAACCCCGACCAGCCTCTACCTGGCGATGCAGTTCGGTATCCAGGCCGCCAACTATCCGTTTACCGCAGATGATATGGACAATCTGCAGCTGCCTGCCGCCCTGAAACCGTATAATAAAAAACTATTCGGTCTGACCATTGATCCTGAACGTCTTGCCGCTATCCGGGAAGAGCGCCGTGAAAACAGCCGCTACGCCTCAATCCGCCAGTGCCGGATGGAACTGGCAGAAGTGGAAGCACTGTACCGCAAACACAAAATCAGCTACCTCAACACCACCAACTATTCGGTGGAAGAGATATCGACAAAAATCATCGATTCTCTGGGATTAAACCGCCGTATGTTCTGACAGCGGAAACGGTTAAGTGGATCACATTCCCCCGGTGATCCACTTTCTGCAATTGTATCTTGTAATCATCACGTTTTCGTTTATTGTGATCGGTATCACTGTGGTTTCACACAGCAACTGACCGAATTCAGAGACAGCATTAATCTATGGAAAAAACGGATGAACTGCGCACACGGGCAATAGACAAACTGATCACCCCGTCTGCGCTGGCCGGCGAGTTTCCGGCCACAGCAGCAATTACTAAGAATGTCGCCACATCACGAACCCGCATTGAACGCATTTTAACCGGTGACGACCCGCGTCTGCTGGTGATTGTCGGCCCCTGCTCTGTGCATGACCCGATTGCCGCACTGGATTACGCACAACGCCTGAGCGAGCTTCTGCCAAAATACAGCGCGCGCCTTGAAATTGTGATGCGTACCTATTTTGAAAAACCGCGTACGGTGGTCGGCTGGAAAGGCCTGATTTCAGATCCGCGTCTGGACAACTCCTGTCAGGTCAATGAAGGTATCCGGCTGGCACGCAAACTGCTGATCGACGTTAATGCACTGAATGTCCCGACAGCCACCGAGTTTCTCGATATGGTCACCGGGCAGTATATTGCGGATCTGATCAGCTGGGGGGCAATCGGTGCCCGGACCACGGAAAGCCAGATCCACCGCGAAATGGCCTCCGCACTCTCCTGCCCGGTCGGCTTTAAAAACGGGACTGACGGCAATATCAAAATTGCGATTGATGCTATCCGTGCCGCACAGGCCGGTCATATGTTCCTGTCACCGGATAAAGACGGTCAGATGACCATTTACCAGACCAAAGGCAATCCGTTCGGGCACATTATTATGCGCGGCGGCAAAACACCGAACTATGCCGCCGGTGATATTGCACACGCCTGTGATCAGCTGCGCCAGTTTGACCTGCCGGAACATCTGGTGATTGATTTCAGCCACGGTAACTGTCAGAAAATCCACCGTCGTCAGCTGGATGTCGCCAAAGATGTCGCACAACAGATTAAAGACGGTTCGCGGGCTATCGCCGGTGTTATGGCGGAAAGCTTTATTCAGGAAGGCACACAAAAACTGGTCAATCACAAAGCGCCTGTGTACGGGCAGTCAATTACTGACCCGTGCCTGAGCTGGGCGGATACCGTCACCTTACTGGATATTCTGGCTGACGCGGCGAATGCCCGTTTCGGCTGATTTTTTTCCTTATTATGAAACAGGATGCCCGGCATCCTGTTTATTCATCACTCATAGTTATCATTTACACACCATATAGTTGAGATACAGCTCACTTTTTCCATGTAAATCCCCCCTCCGGAAAGAAATCGCTTGTACAGATTCCATCATCTGCTGATAATAATTTGCGAGTGAGAATTGATATCAAATAAAATTATATGACTGAAAATAATCAGAATTCTGTGATATCCGGACGTTCCGGATATAAAAATACAGCAACAAATAAGATCACCGTTATCAGCAGCGAGGCACTCCTGGGGCCTCAGCAACGCATTATTATCCACCATCAGAACGAGGAATATCACCTGCGCCGGACAAAAAACGGAAAACTGATTCTGACCAAATAATATACCGGCCAGCCACCTGTTTCCTTAAGGCAGCCAGCTTACTTTTTGACACCTGTTATCCGGTTTGCACCTGTTTGGTACAAACCATGAAAAAGTAAGGATCTGCCATGAGCGACAAAAAACTCTCCCGTTACATCGCCCTGAGTAAACGGGATTTATTCGCCTGTTCCTATGATATTGCTAAAAAAATGCGCATATCCGAGGCGGAGCTGGCACACTGCCGGGTCGGATATGATACCTGCCGCCTCACACCGGATATCCCCGCTATTTTTCGTTTACTTGCCACTGCCGGCGACCTGGCCGGCGTTACCGAAAATGACAATGCGATGCAGGAACACTACGGCACATATGCTAATGTCGAGTTCGGGGAACATGCAAGCCTGCTGCTGAATCCGTACGGGCTGGATTTACGCTTTTTCCTGTCTCAGTGGCACTCTGCATTTGTGTTAGCAGAAAATACGCTGAACGGGCTGCAACACAGCCTGCAGTTTTTTGATCGTCACGGCTATGCTGTCCACAAAATATATACTACACGTAATACGGATATGACCGTCTGGAAACAACTGACTGCACAATTTGCCACGCATGACAATCCACGGGTTACCCCCAGGCCTGTCGTCATTCCGGCTTCCGTGCCACTGACACCGGAACAGCAGACTGAATTTACCCGCAACTGGCAGCAAATGACCGATGTACACCAGTTCTTTACTCTGCTGAAAAAATTTAATATCAGCCGCTTACAGGCATTCCGTTATGTGGATAACACGCTGGCACAGCGGATAGATAACAGTGCATTATTACGGCTGCTCGCACTGTGCGAAAAAGATAAGAATGACATCATGATCTTTGTCACCAACCGGGGATGTGTCCAGATTTTCACCGGCGCCATCACCCGGCTCGAAAGGATGATCTCCGCGGATAGCGGAAAATACTACATTCATATTTTCAATGAGTTATTCTCTTTCCGCATAGCTGAATCACACATTGCGGAATGCTGGATAACCCGTAAACCCACCAAAGACGGTATTGTTACCAGCATGGAATTATTTGATAAAAACGGCCAGGCTATCGCCCAGTTGTTCGGCCAGCGCACCGAAGGTGAACCGGAACAAACTGTCTGGCGTCGTCAGATTGATACCCTGCTGTCAGACAATATCGATAAGGCTGTAGCATGAAAAAATATATCTTGCTGCTGCTGTTCTGCTTTTGTCCGTCTGCACTCAGTGTTCAAGGTGGTATTATTACCCTGGGCGGGGATGTCACCGAGATTGTTTTTGCACTCGGTGCCGGTGATCGGGTCATTGCCCGTGATACGACCAGTGAGCATCCGCCACAAGTCACTCAGTTACCGGGACTGGCGCAAACCCCCGCCGGAAAACACCAGAGCGTATTGATAGCCGATGACATGGGATTTCTCGGCTTCGGGTTACAAACGCCTGAAACACTGCGTCAGTTACGCAAAGCGATGGAGGCAACAGCTGCGCTATGAACAATCCGCCTGCTTTTCATCTGCGCTGCCTGTGCCTCTGTTTGCTGTTATCAGTCATGATATTTACTGCCATGAATACCGGCGGACTGCCGGTTTCTGTCAGTGCATTCCTGCGGGGTGAGATCACCCCGCAACTCTGGCAGATTTGGTTGTCTGTACGTCTGCCGAGGATTGCACTGGCTGTTCTGGCTGGCATGGCACTGGCGACTGCCGGTGTATTATTGCAGGGATTGTTCCGCAACCCGCTGGCTGATCCCGGTTTACTCGGGATCAGCAGCGGTGCTGCCGTTGCCGTAGCACTGGGCATTGTCTTTATCGCGCCTTATCTGAGCGGTACACTCACACTGTATCTGCACATTATTACCGCATTCAGTGGTGCGCTTTGTATCAGCGGGCTGATTTTTATGCTCAACCGCCGCCGTCAGCCATTACTGCGCCTGTTACTGTGCGGTATCGCCGTTAATGCCATCAGCATGTCTTTTGTCGGCGTACTCAATTATCTGAGTGATGATAACGAATTACGTCAGTTTTCACTCTGGATGATGGGCGGCACCGGGCATATCAGCTGGGTTCTGCTGCTGCCGACTATCATACTGATACTCCCTGTATTTTATGCTGCATTCAGGCTGTCACGTCCGTTGGATATGATTCAGCTGGGAGAGGAAGAAGCACATTATGCCGGCGTCAATGTCCGCCGGACACAACAGTGTGTACTGCTGATCAGTGCTCTGCTTACCGGTATCACCGTGGCACTGTGCGGAATTATCGGTTTTATCGGCCTGGTTATCCCCCACCTGATGCGTATGATTTTCGGCTGGCATCACCGGCTTCTGCTGGTAACATCGGCCCTTGCAGGCGCGCTGCTGTTACTGCTTTCGGACACTCTTGCCCGCACCCTGGTGGTACCGGCAGAAATTCCGGTCGGGTTACTGACCGGACTGCTCGGCGCGCCTTATTTTCTCTGGCTGATTTTCTCGGTGAAGGAATAATATGTCCCGCATAACCACAAATACCACACCACCGGTACTGGTTGCAGAGAATATCTGTTTTTCCCGCCACGGACAGCCGGTAATCAGTGATATCTCCCTGACATTACACTGCGGAACCATCACTGCTGTTACCGGCCCGAATGGTGCGGGAAAATCAACCCTTCTTCGTTTACTCAGTGGTTATTGCCCCTGTGACAGCGGACAAATCATGCTGCGCGAAAAACCGATGACATCCTGGTCGCCCGCTGCTCTGGCACAGATCAGGGCGGTCATGACACAACAAAGTGCTATCTCTGCCCCCTACCGGGTCAGAGACATTATTGCGCTGGGGGATTTGCACAGAGAATATACACGTCAGACGATCATTGATGAAGTGATACACCTGACGGCCTGCGAATCATTGCTCGATAAACGCTGGTATCAGCTTTCCGGTGGTGAGCAGCAGCGGGTTAATCTGGCACGGGCACTGATGCAACTGAGCGGCCCGTTGCCCATTCCCCGCCTGCTATTACTGGATGAACCCACTGCCGCGCTGGATCTTCACCACCAGCAACGCCTGATACGGATGCTGAAAAAGCGGGTGAGCACGACCTCCCTGGCCGTCTTCTGTATTCTGCATGACCTGAATTTAGCGTCTTTATATGCTGACCACATCATAATGCTGAATAACGGATGCATTGTCCGTCAGGGAATGCCGGGAGAAGTACTACAAAAAACGGTACTGACGGAAACCTATCAGGCTGACCTGATAACGCTCCGCCATCCGCTTACCGGCAATAATTCTGTGTTACTTACCCCGTAATATTAATCACTTTTTGCCGTAACACGTTGTTTGCGGCAAAAAGTCATTGCCGAGAGCAAACATAAGGTATACCCGAGCAATTCGCAGCCCTCTTCTGCCAGGTTTTTTGCCAGCCGGTTAAAATCATCCCCCATCATGCCGCGCCATAAAATCCCCATACCAAACAGGCGCGAAAATACCAGTACCACCAGCAAACCGGTGACCATCATCCCGTATGCCGGGTGGGTGACAAAACGGTACAACCCGCTAACCGCTGTACGCGGATGCAGAAAAGCATAGACAATCGCAGCCAGTGAGACCGGAACCGCGAACCAGAACCATGCGCCGTGAGAAATATAATCAAAAATCTGATCCAACTCCCTGATCAGCATGCTGGCAAACAATCCGGCAATCAGGAAAAAACCCGCTCTGTCCTCCGGTTCCCGCAGCCCTTTGCGGAAAAACAGCACAATCACGGCGAGCAGCATCACTTCAGCAACAATTTCTGTCACCGAGTCTTCCCCCAAATCATTCTTAAGAACCAAAATATCAATAAACAACAGACCTGTGCTGGCAGCCATGATCAGTGCCAACATAAAAAAACGCCCCATTGCCCCGAAAAGAAACCGAAATTGCTGTGACATAACTATCCTGAATTATATTTATCGTCAGCGGATTCTATCGATTTCCAATCTGTAATTGGTGACATATGGTGCTATATGCTGGTGATAAACCAATTGGTTTCATCTATTGGTCTGATAATGATTCTCAATCATGAAAGGCACGATTTGCCTACACAATTCTTGGAAAATTCATAAAATATGACTAATAACATCTGTGACTATTAGAATTTATAGATTGTAGCCCGATTTTGGGAGGTGAACATGTCAGAAAGTGTAGTGAACGATATTATCAAATGGCTGGAAACTCAGTTACAGCGCAATGAAGGGATCAAAATCGATACTATTGCGGATAAAAGCGGTTATTCAAAATGGCATCTTCAGCGTATTTTCAAAGATATCAAGGGATGCACATTAGGTGAGTATGTCCGTAAACGTCGCCTGCTGGAGGCCGCTAAATCTCTGCGCGATAACGATATGTCTATTCTGGATATCGCGTTGCAGTATGGTTTCAGTTCACAGGCAACCTTTACCCGTATCTTTAAAAAACATTTCAATACCACACCGGCAAAATTCCGTGATCACGGCCAGATGCCGGAACCGCGCTGTTTCATGGAGTGTGGTTCACACTAAATGGCTGAAAAAATATCCCCGCCGCCGTCACCGGTCAAACGGGGATATTTTTTTATCCTGCTGTAATCACTGAGCCGATTAACCGCCTGCTTTATTTAAGCTCTGCCGCCAGCCAGTCCCGCAACTGAGTCAATTCATCGTGCATGTCCGGATAACCGGTTATAAGCTCAGTAAATACCGCTGTCACCGCATCAGCACTGTAACGCTGACCAGTCAGTAGTTGTGCCAGTTGCTCCAGCGGGGACGGGTCAAGACTGTCAGTAAAAATCTGCGCCCGGCTGATCATGCCGCGCTCCACATCAAAATGCAGTTCAATACCGCCCCATTTAAAGCGGGTATCCAACAGATGGCTGAAGGCCGGTGCATTACCGAAATTCCAGTCCCAGCTGCTTTGTCTGGCAAAGGTTTCAGCAAATCCCGGCAGGTCAGGAAGTGAATCCGGTGAAATCAGTTCCGTTTCCGCTTTCTCGCCGTAATAGTCGAAAAACGCCGCTTTAATCACGTCACAAACCTGTTCATGGTCAATCCCCGGAATAATTTCCGCCAGATTAGTCACCCGTGAGCGGACAGAGGTGATCCCTTTAGCCTGCAATTTCTTCGGATCCGGGTTGAGATAATCCGCCAGACGGCTTAAATCCGCATTAATTAATACCGTACCATGATGAAAACCGCGATCTTTGGTTTCCCGGTACGCCGACCCGGAAATTTTTCTCTCACCATCTCCGCTGTTCACCACCAGGTCATTACGCCCGGATGCCGATACCGAAATACCGAGCCGGGATAAACCATCGAGAATAATATTGGTGGATACCGTTTTGTCATATTCCGGTTTCCCGGCCATAAAGGTGAAATTAGTATTTCCCTTGTCGTGGAATACCGCCCCGCCGCCGCTGCTGCGCCGGGCTAATTTAATATGGTCGGATTCCATTTTGCGGGTATTACATTCCTTCCACGGGTTTTGCGCCCGGCCAATAACCACGGTGTCATTATTACGCCACAGAAACAGCACACGCTGGTCAGCGGGCATTTGCCGGAAAATACACTCTTCAACAGCAAGGTTAAACCACGGATCAAAGGAATCAGAAATAAAAAGACGAAGTGACGACATGTTGTCCCCCGGAAAAAAATAGGCTGCCGATAAGATAACATAGTTATACCGATGATTTTAAAGTCTGCGCGCCTGCCAGAAGACTTTTTTCCAATAGACGTTATCAAGGCTGGAACGCATCACACCTTTGCTTGTCGAGGCATGAATAAAGGCGCGATCAGAATCATAGATACCGACATGTAACCCGTTTTCGCCACCGCCGGTTTTAAAGAATACCAGGTCGCCGGGCTGTAAATCCTCAACATCAATCCGGGTGCCATAAGTGGTCTGGGCTTTGGTGGTGCGCGGCAGTGAAATAGCAAAGCGGTCATTAAATGTCCGGTAGACAAAACCGGAGCAATCAATACCGTTTACATCCATTCCGCCATAGTGATAAGGCGTACCGTACCATTGCGATAATTGTTCCCGCAACTGGGCAATCACCATAATCGGATCCGATAATTCCGTTTTGATCGGCGGTGCGTGGTATTTACGCGGTGTCGATGAACAGCCGACAACGGCTAATACGCAGATAAAAAGCAGAGAACGGAATATCATTTTCATTGTATTATCCCCGGTACGACTGACCTTCAACCCGCATTACTGTATTAATATCTGCGGGTGAAAGTCAATATTTGCCGTATTTTACCCGGTGTTACGGCATTTTCCGGTAATACAGCAATGTCAGATTTTCATCAGTAACCAGTTCATCAGCCGGTGAGACATCGTTTTCATCCACCCCGTGACGATCCCGCAGGATCAGCGCAACATTACCGGTTTTACGGGCGTTATTCAGCCAGGATTCAAAGTCATCATGTGTAATAAATTTTGATTTTGTATCCGGATAGATATCACTCAGTCCGTATTTCAGTTCTCCCGGACGGTCAAACATATAAATATCGCTGCGCTGCAATTCCCAGGCCGCTGAAGTGCCGATACCAACACTGTTAACCAGAATATAACGGGCATCTTTCAGCAGCGCGATATTATCCTGAATAAAAATCTGCGGTAAATTTGCCCGTTCCGTACGGGCCGGTAACAGCGAACTGACCGATAAACTGATTGCCACCGTACAAAATGCCGCCAGCATCCAGTAACGGCAACCCTTTATCAGGGTGAACACCGAAACAGCAATCCAGAACAGGAATATCGCAATGGCCCCGGTAAATTTGCCGCGCTCATCCGCAGAATACACCAGGGTATTTTCCAGGTTGTTTATTACCAGCAGAGCAATAACCGCGCAGAAACCGAAAATAATATTGATCACCGCATTCAGTTTAAAGACAGATACGGCCTGTTTTTTTATCAGGGTATGGATATATGCTGCCATCAGGATCGTCAGTGGTGCAATGACCGGCAGAATATAGGTCAGTAATTTTCCTTTGGCGATACTGAAAAATAAGAACGGCAATACTGTCCAGCACAGCAGGAAGAATAACGGCTTATTTTCACGGCGCTGTTGCCAGCCCTGTTTTAATGCCCCGAATAAAAAACCGCTCCAGGGTAAAACACCGGCAAACAAAATCGGAATAAAGAACCAGAATGGCGAGAGATTTTGCGCCTCTTTACTCATAAAACGTTGTATGTGCTCAACCACGACAAAATAGCGCCAGAAATCAGGCTCGGCGTGATATATCGCCAGCGCCCACGGCAGTGTGATAAGCCCGGCTGCAGCGATCCCCGCCCAGCAATAACAAAGCATAGTTTTAAAACGCCGGTAGAAAATATGCACCGGAATCAGCGCAATAACCGGCAATACCAGTGCCAGAAAACCCTTTGTCATCAGCGCCATGCCGCAGGCCAGCCCGAAGGCAATCCAGTAGCTCAGCAATGCACGGCGTGACTGCGCGGTGATCAGCCCATAACTGAGATAAATCACCAGCGTGACCCACATGGTCAAAATCGGATCCAGCGTACTGTAAGTCCCGAGTGCGAGAACCAGTAACATACTGGCATACAGAAAGGCGGCTGTGCGGGCGATGACGTTTTCATCCCACATTTTCATTGTCAGCCGGTAAACCAGCCATGTGCTGACCATTGTTGAGAACAGGACACCAAAACGCACTGCAAATTGTGTATGACCGAACAACATCTGACTGATGTTATTTACCCAGTAACCCGCCGCCGGCTTTTCAAAATAGCGGATATCCAGCAGATGCGGCACCACCCAGTTACCGTCAGCCAGCATTTCCCGGCTGATCTCCGCATACCGGGTTTCATCCGGCTGCCATAACGCACGAAATTCCAAAGGAATAAAATAGGTTACTGCAATAAACAACAGGAATAACACAGTCCACATTGCGGCAGACGGATACGCCACATGAAACGCGGACTTACGGCTGTTAACGTCCAATATAACCTCCGGACAAGGATACAATTTTACCACAACAAGGTAATCATCTCTGTTACCTCCATTAAGACCCGGGTATGGGAAAATAATTCACGGTGTAACAGAATATTTTGTTTATATAACAAAGAAAAAACGGAGGGATTAATACAGGCTTAATCGTTTAATGACGGCTTAATAAAACACTAAGCCGTATTATGATTATACGGCGGGTTTTTCTTTACTGTGGATCAGACGCACCCCAAACAGAATAAAAATAATACCGATACTTTTTATCAGCGACACACCTTCATTAAACCAGGGCAGGAACGCAGCCAGCAAATAGACAAACACATAACTCAGGCTGATAAGCGGGTAGGCTTTATTGAGCGGCAAATCCCGCAGCGCGAGCAACCAGCACACCATTGACAGAACATAGCCCGCCAGTCCGGCGAAAACGACTGCGAACGGCTGCCACTGAGATAGCAACCAGCGGATATCCAGCCACTGCGGGCTCAGGGCAATATCCGGTAATTGTGTCACACCCAGTTTCAGCAACAGCTGCGCGACGGTGACAAACAGCACACTGCCGAGTACCCAAAGATATCCGCGCATCAGTGTCCCGCTCCCATCAGAATCACGCCGGTGACAATCGCTGCCACACCGCACCAGTGTTTACGGGTTACCCGTTCACCGTATAAAAACTGCGCCACCAGGGTAACCACCACAAAGTTGATACTCAGCATCGGATAGGCGATATTCAGCGGCATAACCTGCAAAAGTTTCAGCCACAGCAGCATTCCCAGACCCAGCAGAAACACCGCCAGCACCAGCCAGTACAGGCCTCTGCGTTTTGCATTTTCCTGTGCAGACTGCCAGACATCAACCGCCTGTTTCTGGCAGATCTGACCACCGCAGGTGAGAAAACTCACAATAATCAGTAAAACAATTTGCCCGAACACCATCACACCTTATGGCTGTTTATCATAGATATAGAGGGTCATCCGGCTGTTTTCGGTTCGTTTGTCCGCCGGCGGCAGTTTGGCATCGTAGGTATCATTTTTATCTGTTACCAGCAGTGCAACCTGCCCTTTCTTACGGGTTTCCGCCAGCCACTCAGCGAAAGTCGCATCATTCAGCAGACGGTATTCGCTGTCCGGATATTTCAGACCATAAGTCAGTTCGCCCGAATTATTCAGCAGATAAATATCACCGCGTTTCAGCTCCCAGGCCAGTCCGGCACCAATGCCGACACTGTTACTGACAATAAACGGACTTTTTTCCAGATCAGCCATATTCTGGCGGATAAATGCCTGCGGCAGTTTGGAATCCACTGAGTGATCCGGCACCGCGCTGCCGAAGGTCAGACTGACCACCAGGGAACAGGAAGCTGCCCACAGCCAGTGTTTTGCTTTCAGCAGATAACAGAGATACCCGATGATGCCCCAGATAGTAAAGGCGACAATCCCCAGAACCACTTTGGACCATTCATCCGGCTGATAAATTGGTTTTTTCACCAGATAGCTGGCAATGATCAGTCCTGCGACGGCGATCGCACCAAAGGCCAGGTTCAGGATACCGTTCGCCTGCAGCGCTTTCATCCGGTGCTTACGCACACAATCCACACCGTATTTGGCGATCATCACCGCCAGTGGCGCCATCAGCGGCAGCATATAGGTCGGCAGTTTCCCTTTGGCAATACTGAACAGCAGGAACGGAGCCACAAACCAGCAGAACAGGAAGAACATCGGCGGATTATTGCGCCGCTCTTTCCAGCCTTTACATAATGCGCCGGGCAGTAACGCCAGCCACGGCAGACAACCGAGCAGGATCACCGGGATGTAGTACCAGACCGGTGAGGCGTGCTGGGCGTCTTCACCTGAAAAACGCTGGAAATGCTCCACCACAATGAAATAGCGCCAGTAATCCGGCTCCTGCTGATGAACCGCAATCGCCCACGGCAAGCTGATCAGCACTGCGCAGATCACCGCCAGCGGGCCGAATTTCAGTAACTCAATAAAACGCCGCTGGTACAGCATCACCGGCAGCATTGCCACCACCGGGATCGCCAGCGCAAGGAAGCCTTTGGTCATAAAGCCCATACCACAGGACAGGCCCAGCAGGCACCAGGACGTTATCCTGGTTTTCATATTTTCGGCTTTCAGTGCCCTGAAGCTGAAGGCCATCGAGGCAATCACCCACATGGCAAACATCGGGTCGAGCACACTGTATGTGCCGACACTGAACACCAGAAACATGGAGACAAAGACCAGCGACGCAACAAATGCTGTGTGACGATTGCGCCACATCAGAAGCGTCATCCAGTAAACCAGCAGAGTACTGATAAGGATGCTGAAGACCGAGCCTGCACGGACAGCAAAATTGGTATGACCGAAAACCAGCTGGCTGACATTATTCACCCAGTAACCGGCCACCGGTTTTTCAAAATAACGCAGATCGAGTAACTTCGGGACAACCCAGTCGCCCTGTGTCACCATTTCACGGCTGATTTCCGCATACCGGGTTTCATCCGGATGCCAGAGCAGACGATCATTGATCGGGAAAAGGTAAGTTAACACGAAAAAAAGAGCCAGCAGAAAGGCTCCGATTTTACTCGCCCGGTTATTCAGCATGTAATGCTATTCCTCTTGTTGGCAGCCCAGCCACCCTTCCCGGCCGGGGAAATCACCCCGTACCACTTTGCCTGTCGGTAATGTTGATAAATCAGACGGCAGCAATTCACTGAGCGGACAAAAGCGGAAATCCTCATGTTTAATCCGTTCCAGTAATGCCTCAAACTGTGCGGCTTTGGACATGCCTTCCACTTCAGTGTGGATGGTATAGACCGGTACGCCCTGATCCCGTCTGATTGCATCGAGGATAAAGTCGTTGAAATCCGCATCAGCCACCTGCGGCCCCACCACTTCATCATAGGTCGGCAGTGTAACAGGAATCTGTACGGTTCCGGTAGTCCCGTCTGCAAGAAGCGGGCGAAACGGATGCGTGCCGCGGCAATCACTGTTGTAGGCAAAACCAAACGCCTGTTTGGCTTCAATCACCCGTTCATCCGCACGCCAGCCTGCCACCGCAGAGCACTGTACCGGTTGTCCGGTCGCCTGTGATAAGGCATCGGTGCCCAGGCGAATCTGCTCTGTGATTTGTGCCGGTGTCCAGCGGCCGACTTTCGCCTGCCAGCCCTGGTGATCCCAGGCATGCAGGCCGACTTCATGACCGGCATCCAGCGTCTGTTTCATCAGATAGCCGAGGTCACGGGCAATTTTTTTCCCCGGCCACGCCGTACCGGCCAGCAGAATATCCAGGCCGTATAATGACGCCGCATTGGAGCGCAGCATTTTCCACAGAAACTTAGGACGCAAAAGGCGCCACAAGTGACGCCCCATATTGTCCGGCCCGACGCTGAAGAAAAAACTGGCTTTAATATCGTGCTGCGCAAATACCTTCAGTAACTGCGGCACACCTTCCAGTGTGCCGCGGTAGGTATCCACGTCAACCCGCAGGCCGGCATTTTTCATTACTCGTCGTTCCTCAGCTCTTCAACCGCACCGCGCAGGAAGAAGTCGAGCGTTTCTTCCACCGTCTGGCGGGTATCGATAGTCGGTTTCCAGTCCAGTAAACGCTCCGCATTTTTGATGCTTGGTTTACGGTGTTCCACGTCCTGGTAACCTTTACCGTAGTAAGTGCTGCTTTCGATTTTACGGAAGCCGGCAAACGGCGGGAAGTTATCACGCAGCGGATGTTTTTCGAAGCAGTCGAGCAGCATTTCTGCCAGTTCGCGGATACTCGCTTCGTTCACCGGGTTACCGATGTTGATGATCTGACCGTCACACTTGCCGTCACGGTTTTCAATGATGCGGAACAGGGCTTCGATACCGTCATGGATATCAGTAAAGCAGCGTTTCTGCTCACCACCGTCAACCAGTTTAATCGGAGAACCTTCCACCAGGTTCAGGATCAGCTGAGTGATAGCACGGGAGCTGCCGATACGTGCGGAGTTCAGGCTGTCCAGACGCGGCCCCATCCAGTTGAACGGACGGAACAGTGTGAATTTCAGACCTTCTTTCGCACCGTATGCCCAGATAACCCGGTCAAGCAGCTGTTTGGAAACAGAATAGATCCAGCGCTGTTTGTTGATTGGGCCGACAATCAGGCGTGAATTATCTTCGTCAAACTCTTTGTCATCACACATACCGTACACTTCAGAGGTGGACGGGAAGATGATGCGTTTGTTGTATTTCGCACAGTAACGGACGATTTTCAGGTTTTCTTCGAAGTCCAGCTCGAACACGCGCAGCGGGTTACGGGTGTATTCGATTGGTGTGGCAATCGCCACCAGCGGCAGAATGACATCACATTTTTTGATGTGATACTCAATCCACTCGGTGTGAATGCTGACATCCCCTTCGATAAAGTGGAAACGCTCGTCACCGATGAAACGGTCAATCGCGGAAGAGCTGATATCCATACCATAGATATCGTAGTTGCCGTCTTCCAGCAGACGTTCTGTCAGGTGGTTACCGATGAAACCGTTCACACCCAGGATCAGCACACGCTTGCGGCGGGCAACCTGCGCAGTGGCTTTCGGGCCGACGCGGACATCCGTCACGATACCCATTTCTGCTGCCAGACGGGCACCCTGCACATACAGGCCGGATTCACCCTGACCGCTGATCACTTCCAGCGCGCCGTTTCCGCAGGCAATCACCAGCGGCTCAGCTGAAATAACGGTTCCCGGACGTTTGCCTTTGTTATCAGCAAGCACGCGGCTGCGCCAGATGATCATTTTGCGCTCACCCAGGAAGGTAAATGCGCCCGGGTACGGTTCTGTCACCGCGCGGACCAGGTTGTGGATCTGTGCCGCAGGCTGATTCCAGTCGATCAGACCATCTTCCGCACAACGGCGGCCGAAGTAAGTGGCCTGAGATTCATCCTGAGCGGTGGTTTTGCAGGTACCGGCCTCAATCAGCGGTAAGGTTTTGTTCAGCAGTGTTTCTGCGGCTTCACGAACTTTACCGTGAACAATCAGGGAAGTATCGTCACCACCGATAGTCACTTTTTCCTGCGCGACGATATCGCCGGCATCGGCTTTGGCCACCATTTTGTGCAGGGTAACACCGGTTTCGGTTTCACCGTTCAGCACAGCCCAGTTGATTGGTGCGCGGCCGCGGTATTTCGGCAGCAGAGAACCGTGCAGGTTGAATGCGCCTTTCGGTGCCAGCGCCAGAATCTCTTCGCTCAGCATATCGCGGTAGTAGAAAGAGAAAATAACATCCGGTTTCAGTTCGCGGATGCGATCCACCCACAGCGGATGGTTAACGTTTTCAGGGGCATAAACCGGCAATTCCATGTCCGCACTGACGCGGGCCACCGATGAGAAGAAATGGTTTTCACCCGGGTCGTCCGTATGGGTAAAGACGGCCTGAATATCAAAGCCCGCTTTTTTCAGAGCCTTCAATCCGACACAACCAATATCATGGTAGGCAAATACGATTGCTTTCATTAGTTTTTTTCCTGAGTTTCAGTTTCACTGGTCTCTTTCGCCTGAGCGCCGACCACTTTTTGAATAAAATACCGGGGACGTGCACGAACATCGTTATAAATCCGCCCGATATATTCCCCGAGCAGACCCATTGCCACGAATTGTGCGCCGATAAACATAAATAAGATAGCAAACAGGGTAAACACCCCTTCTGCCGCCCACAGCGCGCCGAAAGCCACGCGCAGGATAATCAGTAACAGCGCCAGCAGGAAACCGGACGCGGCGATGATACTGCCGACAATGCTTAACAGGCGCAGCGGCGCAGTGGTCAGGCAGGTCAGCAGGTCATACATCAGATTGATCAGTTTGAGGAAACTGTATTTTGAGTCACCGAACTCACGTTCAGCATGTCTGACATCAATTTCAACCGTTTTACGGGCAAAGGTGTTTGCCAGAATCGGAATAAAGGTGCTGCGCTCATGGCACTGTAACATCGCGTCGATGATATGACGGCGGTACGCACGCAGCATACAGCCATAGTCACCCATGGCGCTGCCGGTTGCGGCAATGATCATTTTGTTGATCATTTTTGAGGCGGTTTTGCGGAACCAGGAATCCTGACGGTTTGCGCGGCGTGTGCCGACCACGTCATAACCCTCTTCTGCTTTTTCAACCAGACGCGGGATCTCTTCCGGCGGGTTCTGTAAATCCGCATCCATGGTGATCACCAGATCACCGTCAGCCTGTCTGAATCCTGCCATTATCGCGGAATGCTGACCGTAGTTACGGTTAAGCAGAACAGCGACCACATGGTTTTCCGGAATTTCTGCCGCCTGCGTCAGCAATTCCGCTGAGCGATCACGGCTGCCGTCATCGACCAGCACAATTTCATAGGCCTGTTTCAGCGACTGACAGGCTTTGATTGTACGTTCCAGCAACTGAGGAAGACTCTCTTCCTCGTTATAAACCGGAATCACCACTGAGACTTTCTTAATTTCGTTAAATGACACTTATTTCTGCTCCGCAAGAATAGCTCTGATTGCGTCTGTCACACGGGTCACATCACTGTCTTTCATATCCGGGAAGAACGGCAGCGAACATAATGTCGCCGTGTTCCACTCTGAATTCGGCAGTGATAATGACGGGTACCGTTCCCGGTAATATTTCTGGGTATGCGCTGCACGGAAATGCAGGCCTGTCCCGATATTGACCGCTTTTAACTGCTCCATAAACGTATCGCGATCGATGCCGCAGACCGCTTTATCCACACGGATCATCAGCAGATGATTGGCGTGCAGATGCGGATAATCCGGCACGGATAACAATTCAACCGGCAGCCCGTCCAGGGCTTCACGGTAACGCTGTGCCAGGTGTGCACGGCGTGCGTTCAGTTCGTCCATCCGGCTCAGCTGCACCACGGCAATCGCAGCGTGGATATCTGACAGGTTATATTTGAACCCCGGTTCGACCACTTCCGCCTGCGGTTTGCGCCCCTGCATCTGACGGTCAAACGCATCCACACCCAGCCCGTGGAACTTAAGACAACGGATACGCTGTGCAAGTTCATCATCATCTGTCGCAATTAATCCGCCTTCCGCACAGGTGACGTTTTTAATTGCGTGGAAGGAAAAAATGGCCGTGCCTTTTTCGCCGATCCACTCATCCCGGTAGCGGGTACCAACGGCATGCGCGGCATCTTCCAGCAGAAAAATAGTGTGTTCCTGCGCAATAGCACGTAAAGCAACCAAATCACAGGGAGCACCGGCATAATGAACAGGAATGATGACTTTGGTTTTCGGGGTAATCGCCGCACGGACAGCATCCGGCTGAACCATCAGTGTATCGCGGTCAACATCAATCATCACCGGTACCGCGCCGAGCAGTTCGATCATATTGATGGTGGACACCCAGGTCTGTGAAGGTGTGATCACCTCATCCCCCGGGCCGACACCCAGTGCCATCAGCGCAACGTGCATACCGGCGGTTGCTGATGCCAGAGCAATGGCGTGTTTACAGCCGAAACGCTGACAGAAATCCGCTTCCAGCTGCTGATTCTGCGGGCCGGTGGTGATCCAGCCGGAACGCAGTACTTTTTCAACAGCCGCGATTTCTGACTCCCCGATAGCTGGCCGGGAAAACGGAAGAAACTCAAGCATAAATACAACCTAATAAGAATCGGAAGTGATGATTATATCCTGAATTGATTCAATTGACGCTCAACACCAGGGCCCTGTTTAAATAAATCTTAATCTTTGCGGCCATAAATAACCGCAATTGAGTGCGGCATGATAACAAAAATCAGCGCCGTTGTTGATGCCAATCTGTTATTTGCCACTGTGTTTCTTGTGTTGGTCTGATACTTTTTATTTCGGACTGAAAAAGTTCGCTCAAAATATCTTCAGTCATCATTATCTGAGTTTCACCGGCTGCAAGTACCTGACCGGCTTTAAGTAACACCACTGCGTCCGCATGCAGATAACTGTGGTTTAAATCATGACCGCTGGTAATAATCGTCCCCCGCTGCTCACAAAACCGGGCTATCCATTTATCCAGCATCGCCTGCTGGGTAATATCCAGGTGGTTACGCGGCTCATCCAGTAATACGTATTTCCCGGACAAGTCATCCGTTGTCCATAATTGCAGAAATATGGCTGCTATTTTTACCCGCTGCCATTCGCCGCCGGATAATTGCGTCAGCATACGCGGCAATAACAGCTCCAGCTGAAAATCGCCGCACAGCTGATAAATAAGCTGTGTATTCTCCTGCACCGCCGGCATATAGAGCTGCAGGTACTGAAACACCGTCATCACCGGGACGCAATCGGTGGTTTGAGTCAGGTACGCGCGAAACTGTGCCTGCTGCCGTTTGGGGATCGTTTTTAAATCCGAGTCACGGTAGCGGATTTGCCCGTCATAGCGCACAGCATCCGCCAGTGCCGCCAGCAATGTGCTCTTACCGGAGCCGTTCGGCCCCAGCAGATGGATTTGCTGCCCGGCAAAAAATTGCAGGGCATCACAGGAGAGACGGCGGCCGATGCGGATCCCGCTGACATCAAGTAACACATTTTCCATCAGCGGCGCCCTCCGTGGTGACGGGTCAGCAGATAAATAAAGGCCGGTGCACCGATGGTAGCGGTCACCACGCCAATCGGGATCTCTGCATTGGATAAAATCAGCCGCGAGCATAAATCCGCCAGCAGCAGACTGACTGCGCCGAATAGTGCGCAGGCGGGTAATAATGTCCGGTGATCGGTAATACCCATCAGCCGCAGCATATGCGGAATAATCAGCCCGATAAAACTGATGGCGCCCGCCACCGCCACACTCAGGCCGATCAGCAACCCGACGGCGATAATAAACACATTGCGCCAGCGGTGTGCCGACACCCCGAGCTGCTGGGCATTGACCTCGCCCAGCGCAAGATAGTTAAGCACCGGTGCCTGCCACAGCAGCCACACCGCGACCACGGCTATCGCCGCCAGCAACGGGCTGAGCCGCCAGTCCGCCCCGGAAAAACTCCCCATCATCCAGTACATCAGCTGACGCAAATCCAGACTGGTGCTGAAATACACCATCCAGGTCATAAATGCGCCGCAGATAACGCCGAGTGCCACACCGACCAGCAGCAACTGGCTGTTACTCAGCCGCCGGAAATGCGCAAAATAAAGCAGAATCAGGGTCAGCAGTGTCGCCCCGATCACCGCCCCGCCCCCAAGCACCCACAACGGTGGCATGCCTTTGAAAAACAGCACGATAAAAACAACAAACACCCCTGCACCATTACTCACGCCGAGTAATCCCGGTTCCGCCAGCGGGTTTTCAAAGATAGCCTGCATCACCGCACCGGCCATTGCCAGACCAGCACCCACGGCAATCACCGCCAGCACGCGCGGGAAACGCAGATCCCAGACAAACAGCTGTGCGGTTTCAGATAACCACTGGCCCGGAAAAATCCACATCTCACCGGCGCACAGTGCAACGGCGATCATTATCAGCAAGGTAACGGAAAGAAGAATTATGCGCTGTACATCCCGCTTTTTCCGCGTCTGTACCAGCTTCGTGATGGGGTTGTGAATATGCATGAGATCCCTGTCATTGTTCAAGACGGGAGGCAGTATACCTGAGTCAGAAAGCGGTTAATGTCTGACAAACCACAGAAAAGAAAACGACCTCATAAGAGGTCGTTTCAGGTCTTACTCTTTCGGTGTCGATTTCTCGACCTTGGCTTTCAGCTTCTGCCCCGGACGGAAAGTGACAACACGACGGGCTGTGATAGGAATATCTTCACCCGTTTTCGGGTTACGGCCCGGACGCTGATTCTTGTCCCGCAGATCAAAGTTTCCGAAACCGGATAATTTCACCTGCTCACCATTCTCAAGAGAACGGCGTACCTCTTCAAAAAACAGCTCAACCAGGTCCTTCGCATCGCGTTTGCTCAGGTCCAGTTTTTCCGACAGATTTTCTGACATTTCAGCTTTAGTAAGCGCCATAGGTTTAGTCCCTCAAGGATGCTTTAAATCGCTGTTGCAACGCGGCAACGCATTTGTTTACGGTTGCTGCAATTTCATCTTCTTCAAGTGTACGCTCTGTATCCTGTAAGGTCAGACTGATCGCCAGACTCTTATAACCCTCAGCAACACCCTTACCACAGTACACGTCAAATAAGTTTATGCCAACTAACTGATTTACGCCAACTTTTTTACATTCATTCAGAATGTCTTGCGCAGCGACGTTTTCCGGCACAACGATGGCGATATCCCGGCGGTTCGCAGGGAAGCGTGAAATTGCTTCAGCCTCAGGAATAATACGGTTTGTCAGTGCGTCCCAGCGGATTTCAAAGACAACCGTACGGCCGTTGAGATCCAGTTTTTTCTCCAGTTCCGGATGAACCACACCGATATAGCCGATATGCTCATCTTCCAGATAAATCTCAGCACCTTGTCCCGGATGGAGGGCCGGATTCGTCGTTGCTTTAAACGATACACGATCTAATTTACCAGTCAATTCGAAAATCGCTTCCAGATCACCTTTTAAATCATAAAAATCAACAACCTGTTTTTCTGATGACCAGTGCTCCTCATTGCGGTTACCGGCGATAACGCCAGCCAGCATGGTTTCCTGACGGATCCCGAGGTCTGCGGCCGCATCCGGTACAAAGCGCAGGCCTGATTCAAACAGGCGGACACGGCTCTGCTGACGGTTCTGGTTGTACACAACGGTGCTTAACAGGCCGGTCAGCAATGACAGACGCATGGCTGACATGTCCGCAGAGATCGGATTCGGCAGAATAATAGCGTCCTGGCCCGGATGCAGCAGAGCCTGAATCTTCGGATCGACAAAGCTGTAAGTGATTGCTTCCTGGAAACCACGGTCAACCAGCAGTGTTTTCACACGCTTAAGCGGCAGATGTGCTTCGTGACGCGAGGTCATAATCAGATCTGCACGCAGCGGAACATCCGGGATATTGTTGTAGCCGTAAATACGGGCCACTTCTTCCACCAGATCTTCCTCAATCTCCATATCGAAACGCCATGACGGCGCCGTCACCAGCCACTGATCCTGAGACATTTTCACATCGCAGCCCAGACGGGTCAGAATATCCGTTACCTGTGCATCATCCACATAGTGACCAATCAGACGATCAAGCTTGTTGCGGGTCAGCGTAATCGTTGCGGCTTCAGGTAAATCCGCCTCAGAAACCACTTCAATGATTTCGCCCGGCTCACCGCCGCAGATATCCAGAATCAGGCGGGTGGTACGTTCAGCTGCAATACGCTGCAACTGCGGATCCACACCGCGCTCAAAACGGTGTGAAGCATCGGTATGCAGACCATACTGACGCGCACGACCGGTAATCGCCAGCGGATTAAAAAACGCGGTTTCCAGCAAAATATTTTTGGTGGTGTCAGACACACCGGAGTGCTCACCGCCGAAAATACCGGCCATGCCCAGCGCACCCCGGCGATCTGCAATGACCAGAATGTTATCCGTCAGCGTGACTTCGTTACCGTCCAGCAGTGTCAGTTTTTCACCCTGCTCTGCCATGCGGACAATCAGCTCACCCTCGAGGGTATCCAGGTCATAAGCATGCTGCGGCTGACCCAGCTCCAGCAGAACGTAGTTGGTGATATCCACGACCGGATCGATAGAGCGGATGCCGCCGCGACGCAGTTTTTCCACCATCCACAACGGGGTTTTTGCTGTCACATCGACATTTTTAATCACACGTCCGGTAAAACGCGGACACGCCTGCGGCGCATCAACACGGATCGGGAACGTGTCCTGATGAACAGCAGCGACCGGGGACATATCCGGCACCTGATAATCCATCTTATTGAGAACCGCCACATCACGGGCCACACCACGGATACTCAGGCAGTCCGCACGGTTCGGCGTGATGCTGATTTCAATCGCGGTATCATCCAGCTTCATATACTCACGCAGATCAGTACCGATCGGTGCATCTGCCGGTAATTCAATAATGCCGCTGTGATCAGCGCTGATACCCAGCTCAGAGAATGAGCAAAGCATACCTTCTGACGGCTCGCCGCGCAGTTTGGCAGCTTTGATTTTAAAATCGCCCGGTAAGACCGCGCCGACTGTCGCAACAGCCACACGCAGCCCCTGACGGCAGTTTGGCGCGCCGCAGACGATATCGAGCAGGCGGTCACCGCCGGTATTCACTTTTGTCACACGCAGTTTGTCGGCGTTCGGGTGCTGTCCGCATTCAACCACTTCCCCGATAACCACACCGTTAAACTGACCGGCAACGGCTTCTGTGCCGTCCACTTCCAGGCCGGCCATGGTGATCTGATCAGATAACGCGTCGCTGCTGACAGCCGGGTTTACCCATTCGCGTAACCAGAGTTCACTGAATTTCATGAGAGTATCCCGCCTTATTTGAATTGCTTGAGGAAACGAAGGTCATTTTCGAAGAATGCGCGTAAATCGCTCACGCCGTAGCGCAGCATAGTCAGGCGCTCCATCCCCATACCAAAGGCGAAACCGGAGTAAATGTCCGGGTCAATACCGACATTGCGCAGTACATTCGGATGTACCATTCCGCAGCCCAGTACTTCCAGCCATTTGCCGTTTTTACCCATCACATCCACTTCCGCTGACGGTTCAGTGAACGGGAAGTAGGATGGACGGAAACGCACCTGCACTTCTTCTTCAAAGAAATGATTCAGGAAATCATGCAGTGTGCCTTTAAGATTGGTGAAACTGATATCAGTATCCACAATCAGGCCTTCTGTCTGATGGAACATCGGAGTATGTGTCTGATCGTAGTCATTACGGTAAACGCGGCCCGGCGCAATAATGCGGATTGGCGGCTGTTTATCTTTCATGGTACGGATTTGCACGCCGGAGGTCTGCGTACGCAGCAGGCGTTTGGCATCGAACCAGAAAGTATCGTGATCAGCACGTGCCGGATGATGCGCAGGAATATTCAGCGCATCAAAGTTATGATAGTCGTCTTCAATTTCAGGGCCGGATTCCACCGAAAAGCCCAGTTCGCCGAAAAAGGTTTCGATACGCTCAATGGTACGGGTGACCGGATGCAGACCGCCATTTTCCATGCGGCGTCCCGGCAGGGAGACATCAATCCGTTCTTCAGCCAGACGGGCATTGAGCGCCGCAGATTCCAGGGAATCTTTACGGGCATTCAGTGCGGTCTGAACCTCTTGTTTGGCTTCGTTAATCACTGCACCCGCAGCAGGACGATCTTCCGGCGGCAGATCCCGCAGCGATTGCATCTGTAAGGTTAAATGCCCTTTTTTACCCAGGTATTCAACACGTACCGATTCCAGCGCTGCAACATCCTTTGCCTCTTCGACGGCTGCTTTTGCCTGAGCAACCAGTTCAGCGAGATGTGGCATGTTTTCCTATTCCTCTGACCCTGTGGTCTTCAATTATGACAACGGCGCTGCCGAACGTCATTATCTTCCCGTTCCGGCAAACCCCTGAAACAAAAAAGCCTCCATTCAGGAGGCTTACGGCGTTACTTTTCGTTTCTTTTTTACGCGCAAAGCCCCCTGAGTTCAGGCGCTAAAGTAAAAAAAGAAGCGGAAAGAAACGATATTATTCATTTTCTCAACTATTTATCGGTTAACCGGATGTATTTTGTCATAGTACGCGAAAAACATGCGGATATACAATGACAAATTATTCATTCAGCAGATTTTTTCTGCCGGACAGCAAAAGAGGGAGCAAGCTCCCTCTTCTGTCTGAACAATTACGCCAGAGCGCCTTTTGCTTTTTCGACCAGCGCAGTAAATGCGGCTTTATCGAATACAGCGATATCGGCTAAGATCTTACGATCGATTTCAATGGATGCCTTTTTCAGACCGTTGATGAAACGGCTGTAAGACAGACCATTCTGACGAGCTGCTGCGTTGATACGTGCAATCCACAGCTGACGGAACTGACGCTTACGCTGACGACGGTCACGGTAAGCATACTGACCAGCTTTGATTACTGCCTGGAAGGCAACACGATAAACGCGCGAACGGGCACCGTAGTAACCTTTCGCTTGTTTCAGAATTTTTTTGTGACGTGCGCGAGCAATGACACCACGTTTTACACGAGCCATACTAATCTCCTAAAGTCGTAAACTTTGCTAAAAAACTTGCTTATGCGTATGGCAGGCAAGCGACAACTAAACCCAGATCCCCTTTGGAGACCATACCTTTCGGACGTAAATGACGTTTACGCTTAGTTGATTTTTTAGTCAGGATATGACGGAGGTTAGCATGCTTACGTTTGAAACCACCTTTAGCGGTTTTTTTGAAACGCTTAGCTGCACCACGTACAGTTTTAATCTTTGGCATTTTTATTTCCACTTCGCATTGTTAAACAACGAATTAATCCGGCGAATAAACGCCGGGGTTGCCCCCGGCGTTTATTACTTGGATTGCCGGACTATTTCTTCTTAGGAGCGAGCACCATGATCATCTGGCGACCTTCGATCTTCGACGGGAAGGATTCGACGGAAGCTAATTCACTCAGATCGTCTTTGATGCGGTTAAGCACTTCAATACCAATCTGCTGGTGCGCCATTTCACGCCCACGGAACCGCAGTGTGATTTTGGCTTTATCGCCATCTTCAAGAAAACGAACCAGGTTGCGTAGTTTGACCTGATAGTCGCCTTCATCTGTGCCAGGACGGAATTTGATTTCCTTAACCTGAATAACTTTTTGTTTCTTCTTCTGCTCTTTAGCCGATTTGCTTTTCTCGTAGAGGAATTTGCCGTAATCCATGATACGGCAAACGGGCGGTTCGGCATTAGGGCTGATTTCAACTAAATCAACCCCGGCTTCCTCGGCTTTCTCAAGAGCTTCTTTCAGGCTGACAACACCAAGCTGCTCGCCTTCAAGACCAGTTAAACGAACTTCATTGACACGGATTTCCGCATTGATGCGGTTCGGACGTGCTGTTTGAATTCTTTTTCCGCCTTTAATACCTTATTCCTCCGGTTGTTCTTCAAGTCTGCGACTGCGAATTTCTTCAAGCAGTGCGTCTTTAAATTCGCTCACGTTTATGCTGCCAAGATCGTTGCCGCGGCGGGTACGAACAGACACTTCGCCTGTTTCCATCTCTTTATCACCGCAGACCAGCATATACGGAACACGTCGTAACGTGTGTTCACGAATTTTAAAGCCAATCTTCTCATTTCTCAAGTCTGCTTTTGCACGAATGCCGGCATCCTGCAGTTCTTTGACGACTTCACGGACATAATCGGCCTGAGAATCAGTGATGTTCATCACCACTACCTGGTTAGGCGCTAACCATGTCGGGAAGAAACCGGCAGTTTCTTCAGTCAGGATACCAATGAAGCGCTCCATCGAGCCTAAGATCGCGCGGTGAATCATCACCGGGGTCACACGTTCATTGTTTTCGGCAACATAAGTTGCCCCCAGACGAGCCGGCAGAGAGAAATCGAGCTGCACTGTACCACATTGCCATGCACGATCCAAACAATCATATAAAGTAAATTCAATTTTCGGCCCGTAGAAGGCACCTTCGCCCGGCAGATATTCGAATTCGATGTTGTTTTCTTTCAGTGCAGAGGCCAGATCAGATTCGGCTTTGTCCCACTGGACATCAGAACCGATGCGTTTTTCCGGACGGGTGGACAGTTTAACCACAATCTTTTTGAAGCCGAAAGTGGAGTACATGTCATAGACCATACGGATACAGGCACTGACTTCGTCCATTACCTGCTCTTCGGTACAGAAGATGTGCGCATCATCCTGGGTAAAGCCGCGGACACGCATCAGACCATGCAGCGCACCGGAAGATTCGTTACGGTGGCAGCTGCCGAACTCCGCCATACGCAGCGGCAGATCACGGTAAGAACGCAGACCCTGGTTGAAGATCTGAATGTGACCCGGGCAGTTCATCGGCTTAATGCAGTATTCACGGTTCTCAGAAGACGTTGTGAACATATGCTCTTTGTAGTTTTCCCAGTGTCCTGTTTTTTCCCACAGAACGCGATCCATCATAAACGGACCTTTCACTTCCTGGTAATCGTACTCTTTCAGTTTCACACGGACGAACACTTCCAGCTCACGGAAAATTGTCCAGCCGTCGTTATGCCAGAACGCCATACCCGGCGCTTCTTCCTGCATATGATACAGGTCAAGCTGCTTACCGATTTTACGGTGGTCACGTTTTGCGGCTTCTTCCAGGCGCTGCAGATAAGCGGCTAACTGCTTCTTATCGCCCCACGCGGTGCCGTAAATACGTTGCAGCATTTTATTTTCGCTGTTGCCGCGCCAGTAGGCACCGGCCACTTTCTGTAATTTGAAGTTATGGCAGAAACGCATATTCGGTACGTGCGGACCACGGCACATATCGACATATTCTTCATGGAAATACAGTGCAGGATGCTCATCCTGACCGATATTTTCGTCCAGAATTTCAACCTTGTAATCTTCACCGCGGGAAACGAACATCTCGCGGGCTTCGCCCCATGTGACGCGTTTTTTAACGACATCATAATCTTTTTTGGCGAGTTCCATCATCCGCTGTTCGAGTTTCTCGAGGTCTTCCTGGGTCAGTGACTCATCAAGATCAACGTCATAATAGAAACCGTTATCGATTACCGGACCAATCGCCATGCGGGTGTCCGGCCATAATTGTTTGATGGCATGACCTAACAGGTGAGCACAGGAGTG
Organism: Morganella sp. TYF_1; assembly: GCF_043105645.1. Classification (NCBI taxonomy): domain Bacteria; kingdom Pseudomonadati; phylum Pseudomonadota; class Gammaproteobacteria; order Enterobacterales; family Morganellaceae; genus Morganella; species Morganella sp. TYF_1. Next base: position 408,437 of record NZ_JBICLU010000026.1, read on the forward strand.
GCGGATAATTTCCAGTCCTTCCTCGTCTTTGGCGGTGATAATGGCTAAATTTGCATCGTGTTCAATCATGTCGCAGGCATCAACCAGCGTACCGTTGACACGACCCGCGATACAGGCTTTCGCCAGACCGGCACCGATATCATTCGCAACATCAAGGACAGAAACAGGATGGTTAAACTGGCGCTGACTGCCGTCAGGAAGAGTAATTACAGGCATTTTTAAATCCTTATCTACAGTGGTGACCCATACGTAAGATCACATATAGAAATCTCATTTATTTGATTTTCAGTACGTTACCGGCAATTTCTTGCGTACATTGCAAGCCGGGTCACACCTGCGGATCATAATCTGCCGGGCGCCCTTGCCGGAACTCAAAATCAATACTAACACAGCAAATACGGATTAAAACGTTTATATCTTTACATTTATGAAAAGGTGGTGAGCGTCACAAACAGAATATCAATTAATGAACATAACAGGGTCATATCCCTGCTATACATCAGTTATCTCAGTTCCGGCCGGTTATATAGCCATATATCCTGCCGGAAACGCCAAATTCATTATTTATATTAATTATTTCAAACAATGACGTCCTTCTTTTATGATGAAAGTGCGTTACACCATACAGAAATATCAAGAGCCTGCGATAAATGACCCGAACTATCAGGTAAAACATTGATACAATTTATCATTCTTAATTCACCAATTGTAAAATGTTGTCAGTTATACTTAATCCGTAGTAGAGATAAGTGAACTTTTGGTATTTCTCATTGCCCTGACGCTGAATCAGGGCTTTTTTTTCATTTTTTCAGCCCAACACGCAATTCCTCACACTCCCCCATTTTTTTCTTCATTATTAATGATGCAGATCGTATGCTTTTTATACACAGAAAACGGGCGTGCCATATAAAAAGGTCAGACAGATTTTTTACAGCGGGACAAATTCCGTTGCAGATTCACAGTGCAGCGCAGTATCTGCAACGGAGAAAGGGATCAGAAAGGAAAAATCAGAAGGTCAGTCTGCCATCGCCAGTGCGCGGTATGCATTTTTGACTTTCCACAGATAACGGGGAGCCTGTGATGCAGGATGTTTGCTCTGCACATGCTCATAAAACTCATCGGCAGACAATGCGTTAATTTTTTCAATCGCCAGGGCGCGATTGTTATCAAACGTACGCAGCAATGCGCCGGCACCGTTGACATAAGAGACAATCGTTGCGTAATTGAGGGTTTGCGGGTCGGTAATGCCGGCCAGATGCTGGTCACGGATAATCCGGATGTAGGTGGTACCGATGTCGATATTGGTTTGCGGATCCAGCAGTTCACGGGTGCTCGGTTCGCCGTTGCGGCCTTTCACACGGTAGGCATCGCGCCCGGCGGTTGAGGCTTTTATCTGCATCAGACCCACCGCGTTGGATGTGCTGATCACATCCGGCCGGTAAGAGGATTCCACTTCAATAATAGCGCGGATCAGTGTTTCATCGACTTCATAACGGTTGGATGCCTGACGGATAAACTGATCAAACGGCGTGACCGGATAGACCCCGCTGCCCTTTGCCGGATAGGCGGAATAATCACTGATACCGGACGATGGCGGCGTTATCCAGCCACCGGAACCGGTACGGGACTGTTTGCTGCTTCCGGAGCAGCCCGCCAACAATAATGCTAACGCAATCACACTCACAGTTTTTTTCACTCTGTTACCCTTTATCCCGCTTTCTGACGACGCTAAGAATACTGAAAACACACATAAACCAAAAGGAGTTTACTTAACTTTTACATTTTATGTGATTCATAGCATAGTGTGAATTGATCGTACTGAATGTTATAACAATATTACGGAAGTGCTTGACAATAATAAATGATATTGATAATCATTATCAATAAAGATATCCTTAGTGATTGTCACACTTTAACCAGGCAGGCTGATAAAATGAACAAAAAACAAAATACCTTTTCCCTTCCGTCCCTGACACAGATATTCCGCCATGCTGTGCTGCTGCTTACCCTGTGCGCGGTCAGCGGGTATGCCGCTGCAGCGGAGAAAAAATTTAAGGTCGTAACCACCTTCACCATTATTCAGGATATGGCGCAGAATGTGGCCGGTGATGCCGCTGTTGTGGAATCCATCACCAAACCCGGTGCCGAAATCCATGACTACCAGCCAACCCCGAAAGACATTATGCGCGCGCAGGATGCGGATCTCATCCTGTGGAACGGTCTGAATCTGGAACGCTGGTTTGAGCGCTTCTTTGAAAATTTGCAGGATGTCCCGGCGGTTGTCATTACCGACGGTATTACCCCTAATTCCATCCGCGGCGGCGCATATAATGGTAACCCGAACCCGCATGCCTGGATGTCCCCGACCAACGCACTGATGTACATCGAAAATATCCGGGCTGCACTGGTCAAACATGACCCGGCGAATGCGGAAACCTACAATAAAAACGCAGCTGAGTATGCCGCGAAAATAAAAGCACTTGATGCCCCGCTCCGTGCCCGCCTGGCCAATATCCCGGAAAATCAGCGCTGGCTGGCGACCAGTGAAGGCGCATTCAGTTATCTGGCCAATGATTACGGTTTTCAGGAAGTGTATCTGTGGCCGATTAACGCAGAAGAGCAAGGTACCCCGCAGCAAGTCCGCCACATGATTGATACCGTCCGTGAATATAAAATTCCGGTTGTATTCAGCGAAAGCACCATTTCCGACAAACCGGCTAAACAGGTCGCCAAAGAAACCGGTGCAGAATACGGCGGCGTACTGTATGTGGACTCCCTGTCTGCCGCTGACGGCCCTGTTCCGACCTATATTGATCTGCTCAATACCACTGTAGATACTATCGCCAAAGGATTTCATCAATGAGTGATCAATTCAGCAAACCACAGCTGGTTGTCGATAACGCCACTGTCACTTATAACAACGGCCATACCGCGATTTTTGATGCCAGTTTCAGCATAGAGGGCGGCTCTATCTGCGCCCTCGTCGGTATTAACGGCAGCGGTAAATCCACCCTGTTTAAAACTATTATGGGGCTGGTCACACCGACACAGGGCCGGGTGACACTGAATGATGAACCGGTGCGTGCCGCGCTGAAAAAGAATGTCATTGCCTATGTCCCGCAGACAGAAGAAGTGGACTGGAACTTTCCGGTTCTGGTCTCTGATGTGGTGATGATGGGCCGCTACGGAAAAATGGGGTTTCTGCGCATTCCCGGTAAAGAGGACAAAAAAGCTGTCGCCGATGCACTGGAACGTGTCGGCCTTACCGGGCTGGGTCACCGTCAGATAGGCGAGCTTTCCGGCGGTCAGAAAAAGCGCGTGTTTCTGGCCCGCGCGCTGGCACAAAACGGTAAAGTATTGCTGCTGGATGAGCCTTTTACCGGTGTGGATGTCAAAACAGAGAATGCCATTATCGATTTACTGCGCTCACTGCGCGAAGAGGGGCATCTGGTACTGGTCTCCACCCATAACCTCGGCAGTGTGCCGGAATTCTGCGACCATGTGATTCTGATAAACCGTACGGTGCTCGACAGCGGTCCGACCGCCACCACGTTTACCCAGAAAAACCTGGAAAAAACCTTCGGCGGTGTGCTGCGTCATATCAATCTGTCCGGACCGGATCTGCATGACGACGATGACCCGCGTTCACTGACTGTTATTACAGATGATGAACGCGCCGCTGTCTTCTACGGCCATCAGGATAATCTGACGGTGAAAACCGGCAGTAAGGAAGAGCAGCCATGACAGAGCTGTTACTTCAGCCGTTTGAATACAACTATATGGTGAAAGCCATCTGGGTGAGCGGTATTGTGGGTGCGGTGTGTGCCTTTCTGTCCGCTTACCTGATGCTCAAGGGCTGGTCACTGATGGGGGATGCCCTCTCCCACTCCGTAGTTCCCGGCGTGGCGGGGGCTTACGCGCTCGGCTTTCCCTACTCTGTCGGGGCGTTCTTCACCGGGATGCTGGCTGCCCTTTCCATGACGTTTGTCCGTCATCTGACACGGTTGCGGGAAGATGCGGTGATCGGATTTATATTTTCCACCTTCTTTGCCGCCGGTCTGCTGATCGTTTCCCTGAACCCGACCTCGGTAAATGTGCAGACCATTATTATGGGGAATATCCTCGGGATTGCCGATGAAGACATGCTGCAGGTGGAAATTATTATTGCGGTTTCTTTCCTCGTGCTGATGTTTATCTGGAAAGATCTTCTGGTGGTATTCTTTGATGAAACCCATGCCCGCTCAATCGGCCTGAACCCGCTGGCGCTGAAGATTATTTTCTTTACCCTGCTCAGTGCCTGTACTGTCGCGGCACTCCAGACAGTCGGGGCAATTCTGGTCATTGCGATGGTGATTACCCCGGGAGCCACCGCCTATCTGCTGACCGATCAGTTTAAAAAGCTGCTGATTATCGCCGTTGTTTTAGGGGCGGTCACCAGCAGTGCCGGTGCCTATATCAGTTATTTTCTGAACGGTGCGACCGGCGGCATGATTGTGACCTTACAGACTATTGTTTTCCTGATTGCCTTCTTCTTCGCACCAAAACACGGCATGCTCTCTGCCCGCCGCCGGGCCCGCCGTGAATCAGCAAAACTGCGTCAGGAGGCAAACTCATGAGTGATTTTCTGACCTCTCTGTTTATTGACCCGTTTGCCTTTCCGTTTATGCAGCGGGCTATGTTTGCCGCTATTCTGACCGGCGCGGTCTGTGCTGTTCTCTCCTGCTTTCTGGTACTCAAAGGCTGGTCACTGATGGGGGATGCGATTTCCCATGCGGTCCTGCCGGGTATTGTACTGGCCTTCGTGATGGGCATTCCGCTGATTATCGGTGCATTTGTATCGGGGCTTTTCTGTGCTTTTGCCACCGGTTACCTGAAAGAACACAGCCGGATCAAAGAAGATACCGTCATGGGGATTGTGTTCTCCGGTATGTTTGCCCTCGGTCTTGTGCTGTTCACCCGCATTGATACCGAACAACACCTGACACACATTCTGTTCGGCAACATCCTCGGAATCACTCAGGCTGAGCTGCGTCAGACCCTGATTATCGCGGGGCTGACCATGGTGGTACTGATGGTGAAATACAAAGATTTCATGCTGTACTGCTTTGATCCCAACCAGGCCCGGGTTATCGGTCTGCCGGTACGTATGCTGCACTACGGGCTGTTATCACTGCTGGCACTGACTATCGTCGCCTCACTCCAGGCGGTCGGGATTATACTGGTGATCGCCATGCTTATTTCACCGGGTATCATCGCCTTCCTGCTGTGCCGCAGCTTCGGCAAAATGATTCTGGTGGCGATTCTGGTCTCTGTCAGCTCCAGCTATATCGGTACTGTCGTCAGCTTCCATATCGACGGCGCTACCGGTGCCTGTATTGTGCTGGTACAGGCACTCTATTTTGTGCTGGCACTGATTTATAACCAGTTACGGTTATCTGCCCTCAAACGCCGCAGACAGGTTGCCTGACCTTCTGCATCACGGGGGATATTCTGTCACCGGGATATCCCCCGCTTCCGGACTCTTCCGAAACAGCCATCCGTTTTTGTCCTTTTCTGTCTTTCCCTGCGCTTACTGTGTAATTTGTGTGAGATGTCCGCTTTTTTCTTTTATTTTCCGGCGGTAAGATAGAGTAACTGATAGACGGCTTAGTGAGGTGGCTCATGTGGCAGGCAGCAGGGCGTATACTCAGTGAACATTTCGGCGAACACTCGTTCTCTGACAAGAAACAACTCGATGGCGGTGAAATCCACCGTTCCCGGAGTGCCCGTTACGGCGATCATCCGGTTTTTATCAAATATAACCGGCGTGACATGTTGCAGGTATTCAAAACCGAGGCGGAGCAGCTTGATGCTCTCAGCCGCAGCCATACACTGACAACCCCCGCCGTTTATGGTGTCGGGTCGACAAAAGAGTTCAGCTTCCTGATTATGGAATATCTGCCGCTGAAGCCTTTTGATTCCCATTCCGCCTATATGTTCGGGCAACAGCTGGCGCGTCTGCACCAGTGGCATGAGCAACCCCGTTACGGTTTCGATGACGATAACCTGCTGGGTACCAATCCTCAGCCGAATGCCTGGGATAAAAAATGGGCGTCTTTCTTTGCTGAAAAGCGCATCGGCTGGCAGTTACAGCTGGCGAAAGAGAAAGGCATCATTTTCGGTGATATTGACAGCATTATCCGGCGTGTACAGCAAAAACTGTCTGACCACCAGCCGCAGCCCTCTTTGCTGCACGGTGATCTGTGGCCGTCAAACTGTGCGGCGGTGGCTGACGGCGGCACTGTCGCATTTGATCCCGCGTGTTACTGGGGAGATCGCGAGTGTGATCTGGCGATGCTCTCTTTTTTCCCTGAGCTGCCGATGCAAATCCTCGACGGCTATCAGCAGGTCTGGCCGCTGGACAGTGGTTTCTTAGAGCGCCAGCCGCTGTATCAGCTCTATTACCAGCTTCACCGCAGCCATTTGTTTGGTGATCGTTATTATCAGAGCGCACAGGCAATTATTGACGATATTCTCGCCGGTTAGTCCCTGTTTTGCCGATAAAAAAATACCCCGTCAGAGACTCTGCGGGGTATTTTTATTCCGGCTGTTCTGCTTACCAGTTAAGAAACTTAATTAAGAACCACGCAATCGCGCCGATAAACACCGGCAGCACATACAGCACAAAAATCTGCCGGAAAATAGTGTGATTCGGAATCCGTATTTTGGCGATTAAATCCGCCGGTGTTTTTCCGCTCTCTCTGGCATTTTCAATAATGGCCTGATCTTCAATATTCTCGCGGATAAACTTTACCTGCCGGGACATGCGGATACCGGATGCACTCAGCGCCAGCCCCACAAACATCAGGATATAAATCAGTAAAAAACTCAGATTGTGGCCTTCAAAACCGAGTAATTTATCCGGTACAGGGGAGTTATTCCAGAATGTGTTCAGAAACGGTGTATTCACACGGATCATTTCCGTCACCACATTAATAAAATCCCCGATAACGGCATTAATTTTATCACTGCCGGTACTCTGCTGATGAGCCAGTTTCAGTAACGAAACAAGGGTTGAGATCAGAGCCGGAATAAAAACCACCCAGCCTGCCACCCGTTTAAATACAGCAACCCAGCGTGCCTGTTGCAGCGTCATGCGCTTTCCTCATTTAATTTTTTCCCTGTCATCATAGCGCAGAAATCAGAAGAAGATCATTATCATTATTCCGGACATTTTTACCCCGGAAATGATTAAGTCACTTAATGAACTCTCCGCCCCGGCTTGTTACAATCAGAGCGGGTTTTCATTCATTGCAGGATCTCAGGAGCATACACTATGTCCCACGCCTTACCGGTACAGGCCGCTATTTTTGATATGGATGGTTTACTGATTGATTCCGAGCCGTTCTGGCTTCAGAGCGAAAATCAGGTTTTCAGCAGCATCGGCCTGGATATGTCACTGCGGGATAAACTGCCCGATATGCTGGGTCTGCGTATCGACCAGGTCGTGGAGCTGTGGTATCAGGTTTCGCCATGGCAGACACCGTCTAAAGAAGATGTCATCCAGCGGATTATTGATTCCACGATTGCCATGGTGAAAAAAGAGCGTCCGCTCCTGCCCGGAGTGGAACATGCCCTGTCCCTGTGTCAGTCACAGGGACTGAAAATCGCCCTGGCGTCCGCCTCCCCGCTCTATATGCTGGAATCCGTGCTGGAGATGTTTAACATCCGCCATTATTTCGATGCCGTGGTATCTGCCGGTGATCTGCCTTACAGCAAGCCGCATCCGCAGGTGTATCTGAATGCAGCTGAAGCGCTGGGCGTTCCGCCGGTACAGTGTGTTGCGCTGGAAGATTCGGTTAATGGCATGATTGCCTGTAAAGCCGCCCGCATGCGCTCCATTGTGGTACCCGCCGCTGAAATGGCCGCCGACCCGCGCTGGTCACTGGCAGATTACCGCCTGTCATCACTCAGTGAACTGACCGCAGCCATGGTCAGCTGATTATTTTTGTGGCGGGAAATATCCCGCCCTGCTCCGTTAGTGGAATATTCCGGAGTTATTCATTAATAAATAAGCCTTTTTCTTTATTACCCTCTGGTCGGGCGTCATAAAAGACTTTATACTGTAACACTGTATAAATAAACACCTGAGTATTTACCCGGTATCATGACGGCTGAGGGTCACCTGCTTTTCTCTGTCGCTTCTGTAGTGATGGTTCACCAGCTTCAGATTTCGCCTGATATCAGTCAGGGGGACTGGCTGCACCTGATCCCCGGCGCTCTCGCCGGCGCACTTCTGCCGGATATTGACCATCCGAAATCCATGCTGGGGCAATGGGTCCGCTTTATTTCTGTACCAATCTCCCGCCTGTGCGGGCACCGGGGTTTCACGCACAGCCTGCTGGCTATTCTGATCGGCATTATTCTGTTCCGCACACAACTTCCGGTCAGCTGGTCTGTCCCGGCGGATTTTTATCAGGCGGTCATTGTCGGGTATCTCAGCCATCTGGCCGGGGATATGCTGACCACCGCGGGGATCCCGTTGTTATGGCCGGTACGCTGGCGCTTCTGTATTCCGCTGCTGGGCAGTAAAGCCAATAAGCGGGCAGAACGCAGTGTGGCGCTGATTGTGCTGGTGGCCTCGTTCTATCTGCCTGCACACTGGGAAGTCTGGTGGGATCATCTGCGGGAGCTGGTGCTGACTCAGATAACAGCCCGGCTATAAGTAATTCATTTTATATAACCAGAAGATATTGAAAATAGTCTGTTTAGTGACTACTCATGCCAAATCAGTCCCTGTGATCTATAATATAGCTATAAATAATTCAGATTCGTTATAAGTGATGCAGAAAACTCCTGTTAATCTATAACGCATCTTTTACAGTTTCAGCATCGCCATAACTGTATACGATGCAGTCAACACACTATAACAACATACCAACAGGTATCGGAGACCGGGATGAATTTTCCATTAATCAGCAATCTCGCTATATTCGTTATTCTGCTGCTGGTGCTGATGAAGCTCTGCAGCAATAAGGACTGGAGTCTGTCCAAAAAAGTACTCACCGGTCTGGTGATCGGTGTTCTGTTCGGCCTCGGGCTGAATGCATTCTACGGGACAGAAAATGACGCGGTAAAACAGGCCCTGCCATGGTTTGATATTGTCGGTAACGGCTATGTGAAGCTGTTACAGATGGTGATTATGCCACTGGTCTTCGCGTCTATTCTCAGCGCAGTTGCCCGTCTGCACCAGGCATCTTCACTGGGTAAAATCAGCGTGCTGACGATCGGCACCCTGCTGATCACCACGGCAATTGCCGCCTTAATCGGTATTCTGATCACCCTCGCTTTCGGCCTGACGGCAGACGGTCTGATCCAGGGCGTGAAAGAAACCGCACGTCTGACCCAGCTGGAATCCCAATATGCCGGCAAAGTGTCTGACCTGACCCTGCCGCAGCTGATCCTGTCCTTTATTCCGAAAAACCCGTTTGCTGACCTGACCGGTGCTAACCCGACCTCCATCATCAGCGTGGTGATTTTTGCCGCCTTTATGGGTGTGGCAGCACTTCAGCTGATTAAAGACAACGAAGAGCGCGGTGCCAAAGTGCTCAGCGCGATTGATATCCTGCAGGCGTGGGTGATGAAACTGGTGCGTCTGGTGATGCGCTTTACCCCGTACGGCGTGTTTGCCCTGATGACCAAAGTGGTTGCCGGTTCAAACATTCAGGACATCATTAAATTAGGAACTTTCGTTGTTGCTTCTTATATTGCGATTCTGCTGATGTTTGTGGTTCACGGTCTGATTGTCGGTATTGCCGGTATCAACCCGCTGCGTTTCTTCCGCAAAATCGCGCCGGTACTGACCTTCGCTTTTACCAGCCGTTCAAGTGCAGCCAGTATTCCGCTGAGTGTGGAGGCACAGACACGCCGTATCGGTATTCCTGACTCTATTGCCGGGTTCGCGGCTTCCTTCGGAACCACCATCGGCCAGAACGGTTGTGCGGGGATTTACCCGGCCATGCTGGCGGTGATGGTTGCCCCGACAGTGGGTATCAACCCGTTTGATCCGCTGTGGATTGCCACGCTGGTCGGTATTGTGGCCGTCAGTTCTGCCGGTGTTGCCGGTGTCGGCGGCGGTGCGACTTTCGCAGCACTGATTGTCCTGCCTGCCATGGGTCTGCCGGTCACCCTGGTTGCACTGCTGATCTCTGTCGAGCCGCTGATTGATATGGGCCGTACCGCACTGAACGTCAGTGGTTCCATGACCGCCGGGACAGTCACCAGCCAGATCCTGGGTCAGACAGACAAAACCCTGTTTAATAATGATAACGACGAAGATTTGCAGCAGGGATAATATCCCGCCGCTGATTATCGTCAGATAACAGAAAGCCCGTATTCAGAATATGAATACGGGCTTTTTACTTTATATTATAATGCCTTGTGCATAAACGGGACCAGCTGACTGACAGCCTGAGTCACATAATCCGGTTGGTCGTACATTGCAATATGGGTTGCGCCGTCAACCACATATAACGTTTTATTCTCTGATGCTGCCTTCTGATAAATTTTTTCTGATAACCAGCGTGTTCCGGCTTCACTTCCCGCAATCACCAGCAGAGGCTGTGTCAAAAAAATATCTGCATGATTAAAGGCATCATAAGTGATCAGTTGTGCCAGGCTGCGTGTGGTAATTTTTCCGGGCGCATTAGAATGCATTGCCCGCACAGTATGATAATAATCATATGCTTCTGCCAGATCCGGTTCCTGCTGTTCCGGGACTAAAGCCGGAATGGTCGGCAGATACCCTGTTGCCTCACCTTTTGCTTCCGCATTCCGCTGTTCAGCCGCCAGTTGCAGCAACCCGGCAGTTTGTTCCGGTGTCTGGTCGCCCCGCCAGCCGTAACGGTACATGTCACCGTAATTAACCGCACTGATAGTTCCCGCTGCTTTAATCCGGTGATCAATCATTGCCGCATGAATCGCATAGCCGCCTCCGGCACAAATTCCCGTTACACCGATGCGATTTTCATCAATGAACGGTCGGGTCACCAGATAATCCACCGCCGCACTGATATCCTCTGTACGGATGTACGGATTTTCAAGGTGACGCGGTTCTCCGCTGCTTTCCCCCTGGTATGATGCGTCAAAGGCCAGCGTGATAAAACCATGCTCCGCCAGTTTTTCTGCGTACAGACCGGCAGTCTGCTCTTTTACCCCGCCGCCGGGATGAACCATGATAATCGCCGGATAACGACGTGACGCATCAAAATCTGCCGGGAAACGAAGATTTCCGGCTATCTCAATATTGGCATTCATAAACCTGACTGGTGTCATTGCAGTGTCCTCTGATTACAAAAAGTAAGTGCAAAACAGCATAGCGCCGGATAATTACCCTGATTAGACGCTATAATATGATTTCGGCTATAAGCAAGGCTTATAAATATGAAAGAGAACCTTAATGATTTGCAGATTTTCCTGATGGTTGTCCGTCAGGGCAGTTTTACCCGGGCCGCGGTTCAGGCCGGCACATCACAATCCGCAGTAAGTCAGACCATCAATAATCTGGAACAGCGTCTGCAACTGAAACTGCTGAACAGAACCACCCGAAGTCTGACGCTGACAGAGGCCGGTGAGCGGCTGATTGACCTGATTGCACCGGCAATGGCTGAGATTACGGACGGACTGGCACAATTGGCGGAACTGCGGGAAAAACCGGCCGGGACAGTCAGGATTTCTGCTGATGAGTATGCTGTACAGCAGGTTTTGTGGCCTGCACTGATGCCGGTACTGAAAAAATATCCGGAAATCCGTCTGGAACTGATCACGGATTACGGTCTGGTGGATATCGCCGGAGAACGGTTTGATGCCGGTGTGCGCCGGGGCGGACTGATTGCCGGGGATATGATAGCGGTCCCGATCAGCGGGGAAAACCCGATGGCACTGGTGGTATCACCGGAATGCGCCGCCGCGCATACCGCACCGGTGATACCGGAGGATTTGCTCACCCTGCCCTGTATCAATCTGCGCTTACCGACTCACGGAGAAAATTTTTCCTGGGTTTTTGTCAGAAACCACCGGGAGCAAAAACTGCGGGTCAGCGGACAACTGGTGGTCAGCAGCATTAACCAGGCGCTCAGTGCCTGCCTTGCCGGTTACGGGTTTGCGTATCTGCCGCGGCAACTGGTCAGCCCGCATATTGCCGCCGGAGAGTTACTGAGTATGCTGGATGAATGTTGTATCACCTACCCTGAATATTATCTCTATTATACCAGCCGCCTGAAATCCTCTGCCGCTTTCGACATCATCGCTGACGCACTCAGCAAACGGAGATAAAAAAGGCCGTAACACCCTGTGTTACAGCCTTTTTGCCATGGTGTCTGAGATTAATTCAGAAATTCACCGCTGCGCAGTGCTTCAATGCGCTTATCCAGCGGCGGATGTGATAAAAACAGTTCACTGAATGATTTATTGCGGCCGTTGATGCAAAACGCCATCATGCTGCCCTCTTCCTGTGGTTCATAGCTGGTTTTCAGGCGCTGCAGTGCGGCGATCATCTTCTCGCGGCCTACCAGTTTTGCGGAACCCGCATCCGCATAGAATTCACGGCGGCGTGAGAACCACATGGTGATAATGCTGGCCAGAATGCCGAACACAATTTCCAGTACCATCGATACCGCGAAATAAATCATCGGGTTGCCCTGATTGCCGGCGTTTTCGTCATTGTTGTTTGACATAAAACCTGCCGCCAGTTGTGCCAGAATACGGGAAATAAAGATAACAAAGGTGTTTACCACGCCCTGTAACAGCGTCATGGTCACCATGTCACCATTCGCGATATGGCTGATCTCATGGGCGATCACCGCCTCCGCCTCATCGCGGCTCATATTTTCCAGTAACCCGGAACTGACCGCTACCAGTGACGCATCACGGCGCGCGCCGGTTGCAAAGGCGTTAATGTCCGGTGCGTGGTAAATCGCCACTTCCGGCATGCCGATACCGGCCTGCTGTGCCTGACGGCGTACCGTCTCCATCAGCCAGTACTCCGTCTGAGTGGACGGATTGGTGATCACCTGCCCGCCGACAGAGCGCAGCGCCATCCATTTTGACATCAGCAGAGACACAAATGCGCCGCCGAAGCCAAATAACCCTGCCATAATCATCAGTCCGGTCACACTTCGGCTCTGAACGCCGGTCAGCGACAGAATAATGCCGAAGACGACCATTACGGCCAGGTTTGTGAGTAAAAATAATGCAATTCGCATCATATCAGTATGATCCTTTAAATAGTGTGCCCATCATATGCCTCAGAAAATAGGGGCATTTTGCCACATTTCAAGGCTTTTTAACCAAATAACTTTAATTATTAAACAACTTTACACTTAATTTTAATAAAGTGATCTTTTGCTGTTTTGTGCGGTTTGGCTTTCTGTGCAGATAATCAGCGTTTTTTATTAAAAAAACACTTTACTTTTTAAATGGGAAAAATTATCATTCTCGCTGTAGATACCTGAGTAAATTACTAAGGTATTGGCAAACGACATTGCTCACATTGCTTCCAGTATTTCGAAGTTTCTCAGCCAGCCATCGCGCTGGCTTTTTTTTATCCGTCAGCGGGCATAAAACTCCACCGGCAGATTATCCGGGTCAAAACAGAAGAAAAAGGATTTACCGGTAAATTCATCCGTGCGAATGCTGTCACAACGGATACCGCAGTGTTTCAGGTGTGTTTCCCATGCGGTCAGATCCTGCACTGCAAATGCCAGATGGCGCAGACCGCAGGCTTCCGGTTGTGATACGCGGGGCGGGCTTGCCGGAAAGGTAAAGAGCTCCAGCAGATACTCCCCGTTCAGCGCCAGATCCACCTTGTAAGAATCCCGTTCCGCGCGGTAATGTTCACTGAGCACCGTCAATCCCAGCACATCACAATAAAATGCCAGACTGGCCGTGAGGTCAGAAGCAATCACCGCAATATGATCCACTTTTTCAATCTTCAGCATATCTTTCCTGTATAACGCCCCGTTACCGGAGCGTTTGATTTACATGCTTTGTTTTACAACGGCTGAGTCTGTGCTTCCACCGCCGCCAGCGCCACCATGTTGACGATACGCCGCACGGAGGAGATAGACGTCAGAATATGCACCGGTTTATTAATCCCCATCAGTACAGGACCAACCGTCACCCCTTCCGAGGTCGTCACCCGCAGCAGATTATAGCTGATACGGGCCGCTTCCCCGTTCGGCATGATCAGCAGGTTTGCCGCGCCTTTCAGCGGGCTGTCCGGCATCAGATCACGGCGGATAGCCTCCACCAGCGCCGCATCACCGTGCATTTCCCCGTCAATTTCCAGTGACGGTTCCCGCTCGCGGATCAGCGCCAGGGTATCGCGCATTTTTTCTGCGGACGGTGACGGACAGGAACCGAAGCTGGAACGGGATAACAGCGCGACTTTCGGCTCAATACCGAACCGGCGCACCGCAGCCGCCGCCATCAGCGTGATCTCCGCCAGTTGTTCTGCGGTCGGATCATCATGCACATAGGTATCCGCGATAAACGTGTTCCCCGTTGGCAGACTGAGTGCATTCATCGCGCCCGCCGTGTGCACACCGTCATGGAAACCAAACACATTTTCCACAATCCGGTAATGATCATGATAATCACCGATTATCCCGCAAATCATGCCGTCCGCCTCGCCACGGTGTACCATGATGGCACCGATGCTGGTCGGGTTAGTGATAATAGCGCGGCGGGCCTGTTCCTGGGTCACGCCCTTACGCTTCATCAGCTGATAATATTCCTGCCAGTATTCAGCAAAACGCGGATCACTTTCATTGTTAACGATTTCAAAATCCTGACCCGGCACAATCTGCAGTCCCAGTTTTTTGATTCGCATTTCAATCACATCCGGGCGGCCAATCAGAACAGGATACGCCAGCCCCATGCTGACCAGTTCCTGAGTCGCATGCAGTATGCGCGGTTCTTCCCCTTCAGCCAGCACGATGCGTTTGCGGTCTTTGCGTGCCATAGAGAAAATCGGCTTCATAAACAGCGTGGTTTTGTAGACAAACTCATTGAGGTGTTCCAGGTAGACACTGAAATCCTCAATCGGACGTGTCGCCACGCCGGTTTCCATTGCTGCTTTTGCCACTGCCGGGGCAATTTTCAGGATAAGGCGCGGATCAAACGGTTTCGGGATAATATATTCACGCCCGAAAGAGAGTTCCTGACCACCGTAAGCGGAGGCGACCTGTTCGCTCTGCTCTGCCAGCGCCAGATCCGCAATCGCCTTCACGCAGGCCAGTTTCATCTCTTCATTAATTGCTGTTGCGCCGACATCCAGCGCGCCGCGGAAAATGAACGGGAAGCAGAGCACGTTGTTGACCTGGTTCGGGTAATCTGAACGCCCGGTGCAGATAATGGCATCCGGACGGACAGCCAGTGCCAGCGGCGGCAGGATTTCCGGTTCCGGATTGGCCAGTGCCAGGATCAGCGGGTCACGCGCCATACCTTTGACCATCTCCGGTGTCAGCACGCCCGGGCCGGAACAACCGAGGAAAATATCCGCGCCCGGCATCGCATCCGCCAGGGTGCGCATGCCGTTGTCGTCAATAGCATAAGCCGCTTTGGTTTCCGCCATATTGGCTTCGCGGCCTTTATAGATAACCCCTTTGGAATCACAGACAATAATATTGTCGCGTTTCAGTCCCAGCAGCACCATCAGGTTCATACAGGCTACAGATGCAGCCCCGGCACCGGAGACCACCAGACGAACATCGCCGATTGCCTTGTTAACAATGCGCAATCCGTTAAGAACCGCAGCGGTACTGATAATCGCGGTACCGTGCTGGTCATCATGGAAGACCGGAATTTTCATGCGTTCACGCAGTTTCTTTTCAATATAGAAACATTCCGGTGCTTTGATATCTTCGAGGTTGATGCCGCCGAATGTCGGTTCAAGGGAGGCGATGATATCCACCAGTTTGTCCGGATCGGTTTCATTGACTTCAATATCAAAAACATCCACGCCGGAGAATTTTTTAAATAAAACTCCCTTTCCTTCCATCACCGGCTTACCGGCCAGCGCCCCGATATTACCGAGGCCAAGCACCGCTGTGCCGTTGGAGATAACGGCGACCAGATTACCTTTGGCGGTATATTTGTAAGCCGCCAGCGGATCATCCGCAATAGCCAGACAGGGAGCCGCAACCCCCGGTGAATAGGCCAGTGCCAGATCACGCTGGGTGGTCAGCGGTTTGGTCGGGGTAACGGTAATTTTACCGGGAGACGGAAACTGATGAAACTCAAGGGCACTTTGTTTTAATTGTTCGTCCATTTCAGGATCCTTTACAGGCATTAATAACAGGGTCAGGGCGGGTCAGCGGCGTAAGATCTGCCGCCGTCCACGTTATTCAGCGCTACATAAACAGTATACTGATAAACAGCGGAATAGTGAAAAAAGTGTAATATTCATGTAGTTAATGTACTGAAGCTGTTGAAAAAAACAACATATCCCTTGCCGGTTACCTGATAATAGCGACCTTCTCCGGCCAGACCGCCAATTATCTCTTCCTGTCTTAAACCCTGAATGTTATCCCTATAATGTGCTTCATGTTATTAGGGACATTATTATTTTTAAATACTTTGTTATTTGCACATATAACACTTTTGCGTAAAAATTAATTGTCCTGACGATCATAGTCTATTTTTAATTTCAATAATTAATATATCAACTAAATCGTTTTGATTAAAATAATTTCATACCGCACACCCGGCAAGGGAGAACTCTATGCCTCATCACACTATTATGGTTATTGATGACCATCCGTTGTTACGCTATGGTTTTAAAATGCTTTTACAGCCGGATTATGCGTTAACCATCATGCCGGAATTCACTGACAACAATGGTTTGTTCAGTCATATTCATCAGCACACCCCCAGAATGATTATATTAGATATTAATGTTCGTGCGTTTTCCGGCATTGATTTTATTAAAAAGTTACGTCATAAGAAAATCTCCAGCTATATTCTGGTATTTTCACAATCACGGGAGCGGAATGATATATATGCTGCTATTGATGCCGGAGCTGATGGTTATTTATTAAAGAATTGCGATGTTGATTATTTATTAAGTCAGATTAAAAATGCCTTTAAAGGAAAAAAGATTTTCAGTGAGGCGATTTATAAAATTTTGCAGGAACGTGAACACTATCACGATCCGGTCAGTTACCTGACACAACGGGAAGCCGATGTTCTCAAAGAACTGGCCTGCGGGATGAAAAATAAGGAAATTGCACGGGCGTTGTTTATTTCAGAAGAGACAGTGAAAGTTCATATCCGCAATATACTGAAAAAACTGAATGTCTCCACGCGGCTCGCGGCCAGCCTGCTCTATCTGAAATACCGGTTGCCCCGCTGAGAGAGATCCCCGGGATGACAGTTCCGGGGTTACTCACTTTCTTCGTCGATACTCGCCGGTGTCGGGTAATTGAGCAGCTCCAGTGTGCCGTCCGGGTTTTCACGGACATCCACCTGGATAACTTCTTTATTCATCCCCCGGAGAATAGTATCGACCTCACTGTAAGCGTAGCGGATGTTTTTATCATGTGCCCAGTCCGGCATGCCGGTTACACCATAGTAAAAGTACACGGTGCTGATACCGTTGCCCTGTGGCTCTATTGCCTTGATTTTACTGATACGCAGTGCGCCGTAACAAAAATCCTCATGCGTCTGCCAGGCGTCTTTTCCTTTGTCCGTCAGTTGATATTCCACACCGGACGATTCAATCGTTGCACTGATAAAACCAACGGAAGCCAGCGCATTCAGCCGTGAAATCATCCATGGCTCTGACTGACTTGAGCTGAACTGCGGCCATTTATGTTCATCCAGGCACAGTTCGCTGTTTTCGGTAAATTTGAGCTGAAGTTCATTCAGATACACGTCCGTTTGTCCCGCGAGGGTAAAGCTGGCAAATAACAGCGTGCTTCCGGCTAAGTACTCTTTCATCGATCCTGTCTCAACATCTTCCGGATGTTTTTGTCATGGTTATGGCGTAATGCTACCCCACTTTTTTGCATTTATCGAATACTCTCTGCACGTAAGATTCTGGATAACTGCATCAAATTCCCGCATTATGCTATTTTTCGTGTTCACGACAAAGGATAAAAAATGAAAAACACAACCTCCGTCAGCCGGATTTTCGGGATCAAAAACTGCGACACGATGAAAAAAGCCCGTGCCTGGCTGGATGCGCATCAGATAGCCTATGCGTTTCATGATTACCGGCAGGACGGCGCGGATACTGAACTCCTCAGTGAATTTGCCCGTCATATTGACTGGACACTGCTGCTCAATAAACGCGGCACCACCTGGCGTCAGCTGGATAAAACAGAACAGGATGCAGTGACAGATGCACAGTCCGCTATCCGCCTGATGTCAGAGAAACCGGCACTGATCAAACGCCCGGTGCTGATCTCCGCAGATGGTCGCTATCACCTTGGTTTTAAAGCTGATGATTATCAGCAATTTTTCAGCCTTCCTGCCTGAGATAAAGGAAACACCATGCATTGTCCTGTAACAGAACTGGCAAAACAGCTTATCAGCCGGGAATCGGTCAGCCCGGATGATAAAGGCTGCCAGGCACTGATGGCTGAACGCCTGATTGCCGCCGGGTTTACCGTCGAACACATGCCGTTCGGCGACACACAGAATTTCTGGGCATACCGGGGCGGCAGCGGCACAACGCTGGCCTTTGCCGGTCACACCGATGTGGTCCCCCCGGGTGACCTCAGCCACTGGCGTACACCGCCGTTTGAACCGGCACTGGTTGACGGTATGCTGTACGGGCGCGGTGCTGCCGATATGAAAGGTTCGCTGGCGGCCATGATTGTCGCCGCTGAACGTTTCACTGAACGCTATCCGGACTATCCGGGCCGCCTTGCCTTTCTTATCACCTCAGATGAAGAAGCATCAGCCGTTAACGGCACAGTGAAAGTGGTGGATACGCTGATGGCGCGCCATGAAAAGGTGGAATATTGTTTGGTCGGCGAGCCGTCAAGCCAGTCACAATTAGGGGATATGATTAAAAACGGCCGCCGGGGTTCTGTTACCGCAAACCTGACCATTCACGGCACTCAGGGTCATGTCGCCTATCCGCATCTGGCCGATAATCCGGTTCACCGTGCCGCGCCGTTTATACAGGAGCTGGTGGCAGAGCACTGGGACAGCGGCAATCCGTTCTTCCCGCCGACCAGCATGCAGATAGCCAATATCCGCGCCGGTACCGGCAGCAATAATATCATTCCGGGTGATCTGTTTATTCAGTTCAATTTCCGCTTCAGCACCGAATCCACCGCAGAATCACTGGAAGCCCGTATCGCTGCGCTGCTGGAAAAACATCAGCTGAAACATACCATTCACTGGTCACTGTCCGGACATCCGTTCCTGACCCCGGAAGGCCCGCTGACCAGTGCGGTCTGCCGTGCCATCGGTCAGTACTGTAATCTGACACCGGAACTCTCCACCAGCGGCGGAACCTCCGACGGACGCTTTATTGCACGGATGGGCACACAGGTTGTGGAGCTGGGTCCCGTCAACGCCACCATTCATAAAGTGAATGAATGCGTCAGCGCCGCTGACTTACAGCAGCTCAGCCGTATCTATCAACGGATTATGGAGCAGATCCTGCTATGATGACCTTTGAAATGCTGACCGGGCAGACCCGTGATCATGTCATTAATTTTGCCGGTAATCATCATCTGCAATTTAATGCCACCAAAGCGTTTCTCGCCATGCAGAAAGCGGCGGCAACCGCCGGATTTAAGCTGATGCCCGCCAGTTCCTTCCGGGATTTTTCCCGTCAGCAGATTATCTGGAATGAAAAATTTACCGGGATCCGCACCGTCAATGATGCTGAAAACCGCCCGCTGGATGTCTCAGCGCTGTCAGAAGCGGAGCGTTGTCAGGCGATCCTGCGCTGGTCTGCTATTCCGGGTGCCAGCCGTCACCACTGGGGAACAGAGATCGATTATTACGATCCGTTCCGTCTGCCTGCTGACACCGCCCTTCAGCTTGAGCCTTGGGAGTATGAGGAAGGCGGCTATTTTGCCGCCCTTTCCGCCTGGCTGGCGGACAATATGGCACAGTTTGATTTTTATCTGCCGTTCACACAGCGCCAGACCGGCGGTGTGGCTTATGAACCGTGGCATATCAGCTACT
This sequence comes from Morganella sp. TYF_1, assembly GCF_043105645.1. Lineage (NCBI taxonomy): Bacteria > Pseudomonadati > Pseudomonadota > Gammaproteobacteria > Enterobacterales > Morganellaceae > Morganella > Morganella sp. TYF_1. Next base: position 428,627 of record NZ_JBICLU010000026.1, read on the forward strand.
GGCCGCTCTCTTATGAGGCGGAGCAGCTTTACACCCCGGAAACGCTTGAAAGGGTGCTGAAAACACAGGATATCGCCGGTAAAACATGGTTACTGGCTAATCTTGACGCAGTTTATCAGCAATATATCACATTACCGGAAAGCCATTAATCCGGTGATTTCTCCTCCGGCACCGGAGTCTTCTCCGGCGCCATGTCATCTGTTTCCGGCAGACGCAGCATAAAGATCAGCAGCCAGACCAGAATACACAGCAGTAACAGCCGGATATAAATCAGTTTCACCAGCAAGAGCGATACCGCGAACGTCAGCAGGATCACGATGACTGCCCGCCGTTTTGCTTTGCGCGGCAGGCCTTTGTGCGTCTGCCAGTGACGGATGTAGCCGCCGAACCAGGAACGGTACAGCAGCCAGTGATGGAACCGGGGGGATGAACGGGAGAAACACCACGCTGCCAGCAGCAGGAACGGCGTTGTCGGCAAAACCGGCAGCACGACCCCCAGCGTTGCCAGGATGACGGCAATCCAGCCTGATAACAGCAGCAGTATACGGGTGAACGGCTTCACGTCCTGAGCCTCCGGTAATGAGAATGCAACTCAATGTTATCGTTGCGTAACATCTTATTCAACCGGCTTGTGACCATTAATGATGATCCGGCAACAAAACGGCGCTCTGTTCCGCACAGAGCGCCGCTCAGACTACCGGCAGTAAGGTGACTGTCAGCGAATCAAATGATTGATACTGATATCACATCAGCGGCGGCACTGAAGGCAGGATCGGCACGACGAGCACAGTCGGCCCCTTACGCTGTAATGCGGATTTGCAGGCCGCAATCACCTCAGCTTCAGTTTCTGCCCGGACCGCTGTACAACCGTAACCGGTGGCAAGAGCCGCAATATCCAGCCCCGGGATATCCAGGCCCGGCACCCCCGGCGTCTCTTCCAGTACCGCGAAAGATTTCAGAATACCGTACTGCCTGTTTTCCGGAATAACAAACAGGATCGGTAACTGATGCTGTGCGGCAGTCCATAATCCCTGCACAGAATACTGCATGGAGCCGTCACCGATAATCGCCGCTACAGGACGGTTACGCCCGCTGTCACGCTCACCGAGGGCAATCCCCGCACTGGCCGGTAATGTCCAGCCGAGTGACCCGCTGGCAAAGGTGTAGAATGAGTCCGGTTTATCCACCGGCCAGGCGGCATGCAGTTCTGCGAGGTTAGAGGGGGATTCCTCGGTCAGAATCGTCTCTTCCGGCATGGCGCTTCTGACTGCCCGGAACAGCTGTGAGGCACTCAGTGCCCCGTCAGATACCGCTTCCGGCGCAGCAGGATGCGGTGCCATGCCGTGCGGCTGTCTGGTGACAGCGGCTGCCTGCGCCGGGCGCGCCGTCACCCGATCCGTTAACTGCTCAACCGCCAGTACCGCATCACTCAGCAGACTATCCCCGACCGGCGCCCGTCCCGCTTCCTGCGGATCATCGGTGATATGCAACAGCCGCAATCCGGACGGGATATAGTCACCGGCCACATACGGGTAATAGCGGAAAACCGGCGCACCGATGACCAGCGCCACATCGTACCCGGTGAGCTTATCCGAGAGCGGTTTCATGGCAAACGGCAGGCCGCCTGCATACAGCGGATGTGATTCCGGAAACGGCGGACGCTCGGAGGCCGGTGCCGAAAACACGGGGATATTCAGTTTTTCCGCCAGCCGGATCCCCGCTTCCCAGCCCTCACCCCGGGCAAGAGATGCGCCGTAGATCAGCACCGGATTTTTCGCCTGCGACAATACCTGTGCGAATTCCCGTATCCGCACCGGATCAGCACTGATACGATGAGACACCGTACGGACAACCGCGGTATCCGTTTCAGCCGGTTTGTCCCAGTCATCCAGCGGGATCGATAAAAATACCGGACCTGCCGGGGGTTGCAGCGCCATGGCATAGGCCCGCATAAACGCAGCCGGGACATCTTCCGCCCGCACCGGCTGATAACTCCATTTCACCCACGGCTCCGGCAGAGTTTCGGGCTTAATATTGGTCAGCCACGGCTCCATCAGCAGCATGTCACGGGTCTGGTTACCGGCGGTAATAATCAGCGGCGTGCGGTTCATATACGCGGTGAGGATATTACTCATTGCGTTACTCAGCCCGGCAGAGGTATGCACATTCACCAGTGCGACCTGACGGGTGGATTGCGCATAGCCATCAGCGGCGGCTACCGCAGAGGATTCATGTAGTGTCTGGATATAACGAAAATCTGCCGGAAAATTTTTCAGAAAGGTTTCTTCTGTCGAACCGGGATTACCAAAAACCGTGGTGATATTCAGTTGCCGGAGTAATTCAAACGTTACCTGACGGATTGTTTTTCCCATCATAATGCTCCCGTAAAATCATTATTCCGCTGGTAGTGAATATACCGGCGGATGAAAAGGCATACAGACTGACTTATCTGAATGACAACAATTTTTCCTGAAATAACAATAACAAGCAGCAGAGAAAATAAGGATCCGAAACCGGAAAATTAAACTATCCCAGACTCTATTACAGCGGAAAATAAAGATCAAACCGCCGCGCTGAGCCGCTGTTGCGGGTTATCAGGCCGGCAGAATGGTTATTTCTGATATAAAGCAGAGATATAGAGGTAAGACCAGATAACAGCACCATAAAAAAGCAGAATAATACACCTGACGGAGCCGGTTGCGAGTCAACAAAGCGATAACATGCTGACGGTTTATGAATCCGTTACAGTATCGTTTAACTCAGCGCTGTTATTGTCTGCCGCGTGGTACCAATTGGTTATTTTGGTTTTTTTCGGCTCTCTGCGGGTGCAGAGAGCTTTTTTTTTGTTTTCGGTATACTATCCGGACAATTGCAACCGTTTATGTACAGAGGTCATATGCTGAAAATAGTCTGCTTTATTGCTGTTATTCTGCTGTCAGGTTGTGCCGGGGTGGGCATCGGCGCATCCGGAGGCTCAGAAGGCGTGTCTGCGGGAATAGGTACGGGCATCGGTTTTTAATCCGGTCAGTCATCAGCGCATTACCGGCTTCTTTTGTTCATAGAGGCTGTCATATACCTGTGATATACTTTGCGGAATTAATATAAATAACTGATTAACTATGTCAATTAAATACAGATCAGATATCGACGGGCTGAGAGCAATAGCGGTTCTCTTTGTTGTTATATTCCACAGCTATGACAATCTGATCCCATCCGGGTTTATTGGTGTTGATATATTTTTTGTCATCTCGGGATTCTTAATCTCATCAATAATAAAACAACAACTTATTGACAAGAACTTTTCATTTCCGGATTTTTACAGACGTCGTCTCTGGCGGCTGCAACCTGCGCTGTTATTGGTAATGTTATTCGTTCTGGTGATAACATCAATATTTTATTTACCGGATGACTATATTGATGTCATGAACAGTGAGAAATATACCTCATTGTTTTTATCAAATCAGTATTTTTCACGGGTAACGACAAGTTATGCCGCTCAGGATTCCGTCTACCTTCCGCTTTTACATACCTGGTCACTGGCAATTGAATGGCAATGGTATCTTCTGATGCCGCCTGCGCTGTTTTTATTGCACACATTATGCCGCCGCTATCATTTCAGTATCGTGCGGGTGATTTCCTTACTGACGATACTGACCGTCATTCTGTCCCTGTTTTTGTCAGATAATTACCCGGATAAAAGTTATTATTTATTTTCATCCCGTATTTTTGAGTTTATGGTCGGTGTGACCATTGCTTATATGCCTGAAAAAACAAATAATAAAAAATCAGTCTGTAATATATTGTCAATTGCCGCTTTTGCCGTATTAATATTAATCGCCAGCTGTGATGCGGTATTACCGGGTTATCCTAATTTTTATACTGTTGCTGTTTGTGCCTGTGCTGCGGTCATCATTTATACAGGGCAATACAAAACGATTATCAGCAGAATACTGTCAATCAATATTGTTGTATTTATTGGTGCTATATCATACTCACTTTATTTATGGCATTGGCCTGTTTTTGCTGCTGCACGTTACACCGGTTATTTCGATACCAATACAGAGAAACTGGCCGCAATGTTTATTACGCTGATTTTCTCTTATTTATCTTATGCCTGCATTGAAAAAAGATTCAGAAAATCTCAGCTGCGCTTTGCATATACCTTTCTGATTTTATTTATTATTCCTGTCATCATCACACTGACATTAAGTAAAATCACTGTAAAACATGACGGATTCAGTTTCAGGCTCGGAGATGCGTATCTGAAAATGGAAAACGTACTGAAAGACCATCATTATGACAATCGTCCGTTATGCCTCAGTAATGATAATGCGGTAGCCGACGGTGTCTGCCATATAGGGAAAAAAGGGGCGGATAAAAAAGCCTTTTTATTTGGCGACTCTCATGCCAACCATTTTTGGGGCTTTATGGATGTCATCGGAAAAGATGCCGGTATGGATATCCGGGCACAAGCGACATCATCCTGCCTGACACTGCCGGGCGTCTATCTTTATGACTGGTGGAATTATAAAAACACCGTGTACCAACGCTGTTATGATGATACTCAGCAGTATTACAATGATATCAGAACAGGACATTATGATTATGTCATTATTGGTGAGGTCTGGAGTAACTATGCCGGTGATCATGTCATCAATCAGACCGGTGATACCCGATCAACCGGGGAATCCCGGTCACGCACAGAAAAAGCATTACGTGAAGCGCTGGATATTATTGTAACCTCCGGTGCCAAACCGGTTATTATCAAAACCATTAATCCGATGCCGCATAATTTTATGACCTGTTTTTATCAGAATGTAAAATTACGCCGTGATTACCGCAGTAATCACTGTGGTGCCGGCCAATTTAATGGTGATGAGCAGGAATGGTTCAGCCGGTTATTTGTAAAACTAAAGAATGAATACCCATCGCTGACGATCATTGATCCCAAAGATGTTCAATGTCATAACGGGCGTTGCCTGACCGATATTGACGGCATTCCGGTTTACCGTGATGTCGGACATTTAACCGACTACGCTTCCGTTATTTTCGGCACCTGGTATTTAAATAAATACCCGAACCCGTTTAAATAACAGGAAACAGCAATGGCGGTATCACCGGAATGTCATGGTGTGCCGCCGGGAAAAGGTCATCAGGAAATGTTATTCAGTGCATGGCAGGTGTGATAATCTGCTGTGATGGTTTTGAATTCATTTTGAATGATAATAACGTATTGATTTTAATTAATTGATAATGACAGACAAAAAAGGTAACAACAATGCATTGGTTAGCAGACTACTGGTGGGTCATCCTGGTACTGTTCGTCGGCGTGATCCTGAATGCCATTAAAGATCTCAAACGGGTGGATCACAAAAAATATCTGCAGAACCGCAGGGAACTACCGCCTCACCGTGATAATAATGCGCAGTGGGATGATGAGGATGACTGGCCGGATAATAAATCTAAAAAGCCCTGATGTCCGCTGCTGTCTGCTGCGCCCACTCAGGGCGCAGTGTCTGCAGTATCACGGCCGTTTCCTGCCGCTGCGCATTAAGCAATGCCTTTTTCCCGCTGATGTGGCGCGCTTTCAGTATCTCCGGTTTACCGGACAGCAACTGTGATAATTCCCCGGTCTGTGCCGGATATGCCCTTTGCAGAAGTACCAGTGCCGGCTCTGCCACCGCCTGTGGTTTGGCAGCATACGCAAACCCGGCCAGCATCCGCCATTCCCGTTCATTGAGTGATTCAGCCTGAACCGGCGGTACCGGTGAAAATCCCCATATCTGAGAAAAAACCGCGCAGTCGCGGACAAACTGCTGTTCTGCGGCATTTGTCAGTGCCTGTCCGGCAGACGTCAGCGGCAGCAACAGCATTGCGGTGTAACATCCGCTGCCTGCTTCCGGATGTGTGCCCATACGGGCAAAACGAAAACCGCAGGATGTCCAGAATGCAGCCAGTTCCGGGGTATAGCCAAAGCTGACGGACAGATAGTCCATACCGCTGTTTTTTGCCGCCTCTGCCGCCAGCTGTAATAACTGATGCCCCAGCGCGTTACGCCGGTAACCTGCATGGACGGCAATACGGCTGATACGACGTGAATGCAGTTGTGCCGCCTGCGGGAAGTAACTGTGTGCCGCCAGTGATTGTGCCAGCAGGTTTCCGCGCGGCCGCCGCGTTCCCGCCCAGACAGAGTGGGTCAGTGCCGCCGGTAAGCCGCCCTCGTCTGTCAGCCAGAGTGCCGCCGTCACCTGCTGCCGGTGGCGGAACAGCGCGAAATGCTGTCCCGGCGCATCCGCCAGACGCCGTAAATCCAGCGGGGACGTCCGGTAATGTGCCGCCGTCAGCAGGCCGTAAAATCCGGACAGTAAATCCGGGTCATCACATAACCCCTGCTGTGTTACGGACTGATATTCACACTCACCCGCCGGTGTGATTTTTTCTGCCGGTTCGGTAAGCAGCAGAGCCTCATCCAGCCAGGCTTCCGCCGGGTCATGCTCTGCCCAGCGCACCGGCTGCGTCAGCGTCAGTGCGGTAAACTTCGGCAGTGAATGGCAGAATTTCAGCAGAAATCCCCGTCCGGTGCCTTCATAGCCCTGAACAGTGGTCAGCAGCAGCACACGGGGAAACACCGCCGTAAAACGGCTGAGCAGCGGCAGCGGGATCATTGCCGCTTCGTCAATCACCAGCCAGCCGTATGTGCTGACATCCGCCGTTTCTGCCAGTGTCAGTAAATTATCCGGAGCGATAAATTCTGTTTGTTGTGGATCATGAAGATAGCGCTGTATCACTGTGACAGTGGCTTTCGCCGGGGCACACAATAAATGACGGCCCGGCGCTTCTGCCAGGAACAGACCGGCTACAGCAGATTTTCCCCGTCCTCTGGCTGCGGTCAGACAGAATATGCCGCGTTCCGCGCAGCGGAGTTGCGCCAGTATCTGCTGCTGTGCCGCTGTCGGCGTGCCGTCCGGCGGCAGCCACTCAGGTTGCGGCGGCAGCAGTGTCATATCAAATGACCGGTCTTCATACCGGCAAAGATGGGCAGGATTGTTGAGTGTACGGGCGAAATGACGCATAAAGTGCGGCGCGGGGATCATCTGCCCGCCATCATTCCAGCGCAGACTGTCCTCATCCGGCCGGGTCTGCCACTGTGATTCCGGCGGCAGCAGCAGGATCAGCCAGCTGCCCGCCTGTAATGTACCGGTCAGCATAGCCAGTGCTTCGCTGTGAAGCCCGCGCCGGGCATCAAATAGGCCGTGGAGGAATTCCTGCCCCAGCAACAAACGGGCTTTTTCCGCCGGTATACCGCCGGGCAGCTGAGCGGAAATCACCGGCCAGTCACCGGGAGCCGCGTCCCTGATTTCCCGCAGCCGCGATTCACACCAGTTGTCGCTGCCGCTCAGTACCCACAGACGGCGGATACCCTGTATGCGGAGCTGTTCTGTGCAGGCGTGAAACAGTGCGGGTAACATAGAAAACCGCTACATCTTACCGACAAGCAGTGACAGGATCCCCGCCGCAATCAGCGGCCCGACCGGCACGCCCCTGAACAGCGCGACACCGATAATCGTCCCCACCAGCAACCCGGCAACGGTGGACGGCTGGTTACTCATCAGGGTGACTCCGCGGCTGCCGAGCCAGGACACCAGAATGCCGATCGCTATCGCCAGCAATGATTTCCAGTTCAGAAAGGAGCCTAAAACATCATTGGCACTGATTTTTCCGCTGGCAATCGGTGCCATCACGCCCACGGTCAGAATGAGGATCCCCAGCTTGAGGCCGTATTTTTCCACAAACGGGAAATAGCCGTTAAGCGGCGTGATGCGCACTGCCAGCAGAAAAAGAATGGCCAGGGTTACTGTCATATTATTACTGATAAGCCCGAGCCCGGCTAAGACCAGGAGGATAATCAGGGTCGGGTCAATATTACTCATAGCAGATCCTGCGTGTCGGGGGGAATGAAAGGCGCCAATAGTATGCCGTTATACGATGATAATCAAACTCTGCCGGTTTTGCAGGGAAAACCGGCAGAAAGGCTTATTTCAGTGCGGAAAATGTGTCACATTGCGCAATATCACCACTGTCAAAACCGCGTTTGAACCACTCATAACGTTGTGCGGAGGTTCCGTGTGTGAAACTGTCCGGGATAACCCGTCCCTGACTCTGTTTTTGCAGGCGATCATCCCCGATGGCCTGTGCCGCATTCAGGGCATTTTCCAGATCACCGTTTTCGAGGATCCCGGCTTTTTCCATTTCATGGCCCCAGATCCCGGCAAAACAGTCAGCCTGTAATTCCATTTTCACTGACAGGCGGTTTGCCTCTTTCTGACTGCTGCGCTGCTGGCGCTCACGTACCTGACGATCGATACCGAGCAGGTGCTGAACATGGTGTCCCACTTCATGAGCGACCACATAGCCCTGCGCGAAATCCCCGCCCGCCCCTAATTTGGTGCGCATATCGTCATAGAAAGAGAGGTCGATATAGACTTTCTGATCAGCCGGACAATAAAACGGTCCCATCACCGCCTGCCCCGCACCACAACCGGTCGGGGTTGCGCCCCGGTACAGCACCAGTTTCGGCTCACGGTACTGCCGGTTCATCTGTGCGAATTTTTGTCCCCAGACCGCTTCGGTTTCCGCCAGCATCACGCCGGTAAATTCCGCCTGTTTCTGCTCCTGCGCACTGCTCTGTACCGGACGCTGCTGTGAGGTGGTCTGCCCGATATTAACCGGGTCACCGGTCACCAGGCCGGTCAGGTCAATACCGTAAAAACCAGCCACGACCACAATAACAATCACAACCAGTCCGGCTTTGCCGCGTGGCAGCGGAATACGCGGCCCGCCGGCGGAACCGCCCGGAATTCTGCCCCCCGCACTGCGGCGGTCTTCAATATTGTCGCTCTGGCGACGCCCTTGCCAACGCATGATGATTCTCTGCTTATCGGATAATAGTCGGATAACCACATAGTACAGAGAAAATGAAGTGAGGAAAAATGCTTCTTTCTTTCAGGGGAGTGATAAATCCGCTTAACGCCGGTGATAAGCGGGTTTTGTTATCACCGGCAATGCATTCAGGAGAGGAATGATCCACATAAAATAAATTTAATTTAATATCAATATATTAAATTAAATTACCGGTTAAAAATAAGATTTATGAGCGCGCACATGTACAAAAAAATCACACACCATAACCTACTGTATGCGCCCACATATCTGATGATTACCGATGGCTACTTTTGACATTCATCAACTACACGCCTAAATTTCACTGTGTATCCAAACAGTAAATTAAGAGGTGATCACATGCTCCGTATTGATGTTATTTTTAGCAGCAACCAAAAGGAGATGATACCACCTGGTACATTTGAGGTGTTAGAAAAAGAAATTGACCGAAAGTTTCGTGCTCAGTATCAGGATATGAACGTTCGTATTGCGTGGGGAACCAATGCGTCGATGTCAGTAACCGGCGGGAAAAATGATAAGGACAATAAAAAAATAAAAGAGATACTGCAGGAGATTTTCGAGGACGGCAGCTGGGTACCGGAAATGGCAGATGTTTCTGATGATGTAGAATATTTTGATAAGTAAGCGATATCCGCTCCACCGGCGCGGCTTTATCTGTACTTAATTCCTTCCCCCACCCCCACAGGCAATGGGCTGATATTTGTTGTATAGGCTGGTGATGGCATCCGTATTTCGCTTTATCACTGCACCGTCACCTTATCAGTTCTCTAAAGGTGAATGGAGCATTATATTGAGGTTCTTACAATAAACAGCTATTAATATAAGATATATATTATTTATAATAACAACCTCAACCATCCCATTTGAAATAATACTTAGCTCAATAATATTGACATATCATTAACAATCAGTGAGTGACCAAAATTAGTTAAAAAAATAAAATACCAATTATTAAGGATAATTATCTTTTATATATTGCATATGGTGACACTTAATATCATATGACATATATTTCATACAACAATGTGAACGACAACTAAAAGATAGGAGGTATCATGTAGGTTCATCTGTATCGATTTGCAATTATTGTCTTATGTTGGGATAAATTGATTATCAATAAATAAATGAGGTGGTTGTTATGGATGGAAAAGAAAATTGCGTAACATGCAATAAATTAAGTGACGATGAAATCACAAATAGAAATAGTACTCGGGGAGGTACATATACTGTTATTAACTTTTCATCAACAAAATTATCATCTGTACGAGTTGACTTTAAAGTTAAAGGATTCAAAGATAATAGTAAAACATTTTATAATTTACAAAAAATGACTGGAACTGATACCCACGATGTTAAATATGAAATAGGGCTTGGCTCCCCATCAAATTATTGGGAAATTACAATAGAAAGAAACAACGTTAAGTATTTTGGAAAAATTAAGTGTGATTTTAGATCATGGGATGATAGATTTTTGATATTATATATAGATCAATACAATACTGTCTATTTTTTATTTACAGACTCAGGAACATGCTCACTTAAATTAAACCAAAAAACAAATTAAAGGAACTTACAATGAACAATGATCAAAATGATACTTTAGATTTGCAAGAACGCGCCAAGACTGAAAAACATGGTACATTCATTATCTGTAACCAATCACATGATACTCTGGAGAAAATTTATTTAACTCACTCAAGAAATAATTACCTCCCAGAAGAATACACCTTATCTGGCTGTAAATCACTTGAAGTAACCGAAGCAAAAGAATTTAATTACATTACTGGCTCCGGCTCTCCTTTTGACTACTGGCATATTAAAGTAGAAACAGAAGAGGGCATATTCGAAACCAAATCAAATTTCTATTGTAGTGTTAAGGATTCTGATGACGGGAATGTTCTGATTGTGATTATAATGGGAAAATCAGGTGGAAACGCTTATTTTTATTTTTCTGATTCATCCTCATGCTCAGTTGGATTGAATTGATTTTAAATTAATATATCACATCTAGAATATAACCAGCTAACATCCTTTAAATTCTAGTTATTAGTTAGATAGTACTAATGCAGAGTCTCTCAATAGAACTCTGCGTTAGTATTTCATATACTACTCATCTTATTTTATAATTTCTACCGAAAATACCAATAAATCGTCAATTGTAAGTATCCCGGGAAAAAGTCCCATTCACTTTCAGAGATCTTCATCCATACTGATATGTATTCTGAGGAGATCGCTATGCGCAAAGCCCGATTTACTGAACATCAGATTATCGCCGTTCTGAAATCCGTCGAAGCCGGACGGACAGCCAAAGATGTCTGCCGTGAAGCCGATATATCCGAAGCCAGCTACTATAACTGGAAAGCCAAATACGGCGGAATGGAAGCGCCTGATATTAAAAAATTAAAAGATCTTGAGGAAGAAAACCGGCGTTTAAAACAGATGTTTGCTGACCTGAGTCTTGAGTGCCGGGCACTGAAGGATGTTATCGAAAAAAAGCTTTAAAAACAGCGGTAAAGCGGGAGCTTGTCAGCTATCTTATTGAACAGTATTCGATGAGCATCCGTCACGCCTGCCGGGCCTTATCGCTGTATTGGACAGAATCGTTGCAACACGCGGATACCCGGTGAAAATGCGGATGGATAATGGTCCGGAGCTTATATCACTGACACTGGCACATTGGGCGGAAGAGCATGGCGTGATACTGGAATTTATTAAACCGGGTAAACCGACTCAGAATGCCTTTATCGAACGTTTTAACCGGACATACCGGACCGAAATACTGGATTTTTATCTGTTCCGGACACTGAATGAAGTATGGGAGATCACGGAACACTGGCTGAGGGAATATAACCGGGAGCGTCCACATGAATCCCTGAATAATCTGACACCGGAAGAATACCGGTTATTAGCTGAAAATAACGAAATCTCAAAAAGTGTGTGGAACTGAAACGGGTGTACTTACAACTTCAATCAACTATAAAATATGTACACTCATGTGTACATAAATATTATGAGCCATCGTGGAACATCATTTAATTTCGTGGGAAAAACACGACCAACGATAAAAATAATTACGCCACTTCAATATGATATATGAAATATTGTGGCGTATCATGGTTTGCTATGTGCTTCCGCTTTTCTTGATGGGGCTTTTATTTCATTCAGGAGGTGAATGATTAATCCAGCTCCACACCCAGACGGCGTGCCACTTCCTCATAGGCTTCAATCAGGCCACCCAGGCTCTGACGGAAGCGGTCTTTATCCATTTTATCCAGGGTTTCTTTATCCCACAGACGGCTGCCGTCCGGTGAAAACTCATCACCGAGTACGACCTGACCTTTATACAGGCCGAATTCCAGCTTGAAATCCACCAGAATCAGCCCGGCGTCATCAAACAGGCGGGATAACACGTCATTGGCGATGTAGCTCAGGCGTTTCATTTCCGCGAGGTTTTCCCGGCTGACCCAGCCAAAGGTTTCGCAGTAGGATTCATTGATCATCGGGTCATGTTTGGCGTCATTTTTCAGGAACAGGTCAAAGATGGGCGGATTCAGCACCATCCCCTCTTCCACGCCCAGACGTTTCACCAGCGAACCGGCAGCGCGGTTCCGGATGACACACTCCACCGGCACCATATCCAGTTTTTTCACCAGAATTTCGGTATCGGATAACAGACGTTCCATCTGAGTCGGGATACCGGCTGCTTCCAGCTTACCCATAATAAAGTGGTTGAATTTATTATTGACCATGCCCTTGCGGTCAAACTGCTCGATGCGCTCACCATCCAGTGCTGATGTATCATTACGAAATTCCAGAATCAGCAGATCAGGATTATCCGTGGTGTAGACCGTTTTGGCTTTTCCACGATACAGTTCAGCATGTTTTTGCATCTTGCACTCTCCAGACAGGATTAATAATAGGCGTATCGCCTGACACGGAATATTCTCCCTCAGAATGAGGCAATAAGCAATCGTTTGCGTAAGAAAAGATCCCGCCCCGGAAAGCGACCGGTGTACAGTACATCCCCGCACACCTTATCAATACTCAGGTACAGTCCCGGTTATAGACCACACGGGAGAAGTCCGCTTTTTTCAGATCGTCCGGACAGATAAAGAAATTGCCGATACCGCAGTCACCCCACAGGATATCCACGTCACCACTGCCTGAATCGAGCTGCAGTAACAGGACCGACGGCTCAACCCATTCCTCATAGAAATCGTCGCCCCCGAACTCATCCTCAAAATCATAGAGTTCATCACGGTTGAAAAATGAGGGTAACTTTCGTCTGAAAAAAAATGATTAATCATCCTATAATGATTCAGGTTATAAATGAATATAGTAAAGGTTGTTGTGAATGAGTGATGTAATTGCAGTAACGCCGCCCGCCGTACCGGCCCGGCGGGAACAGATGGCTACCCGCGCGCTCTTTTTTGTTGCCGGTTTTGCCTCCGCGGCCTGGGCGGCACTGGTGCCGTTTGCCAAACTGAACACCGGCGTGAATGACGGGGTTCTCGGGTTATTGCTCCTCTGCCTCGGTGGCGGTGCGCTGGTCGCCATGCCGCTGACCGGCGTACTGACCACCCGTTTCGGCTGCCGCCTAGTGATGACCGTTTCCGTTATCCTGCTCAGTATTACCCTGCCGCTGCTGGCGGTCATTGATCACACCGGATTGCTGGCTCTGACGCTGATTATTTTCGGCATGGGGATCGGTATTACCGACTGTGCCATGAATATTCAGGCCATTATTGTTGAAAAAGCGGCACCAAAACCGATGATGTCCGGTTTTCACGGGTTCTACAGTGTCGGCGGTATTGCCGGTGCGGGTGCCATGAGCGGCTTTATGCTGGCGGGAATGGGGGCATTACAGGCCGCCGGAGCCGTGACGGCGGTTTGTCTTCTGCTGCTGGCTCTCAGTTATAAAGGTATGCTGGATTACGCCTGGCCGTCAGAAGGCCCGGCATTTGCTGTGCCGCGTGGTGCGGTATTGCTGATAGGGATTATCTGCTTCGCCACCTTTCTGGCTGAAGGCAGTGTGCTGGACTGGAGTGCGGTTTTCCTGACCGAGTATCGTCATGTGCCGGAAAGCATGGGCGGGCTGGGCTTTGCCTGCTTCGCGGTGCTGATGTCCCTCGGGCGGCTGACCGGCGACAACATTGTTGCGGTACTCGGACGTTCACAGGTGGTACTGTGGGGCGCTCTGCTGGCTGCCGGGGGTCTTTTGCTGAGTGTGCTGAGTGACAACTGGCTGTTGGCGCTTGCCGGTTACGGGCTGATCGGCCTGGGGTGTGCCAACGTAGTACCGGTGATGTTTTCCGCTATCGGCCGCCAGACCAGTATGCCGCAGGCCGTTGCCGTCCCGGCGGTAACCACTCTGGGTTATCTCGGTATTCTGGCAGGACCCGCGTCTGTCGGGCTGATTGCTTACCGCTTTACCCTGCCCGCCGCGCTGCTGGCGGTGGTGGCGCTGTTATTGCTGGTCGCGTTGCTGTCGCGCAAAGTCCGGATGTAATGAATACAACAATCTCACCGGTCATCAGACCGGTGTTGCGGTGTTCTCCGCCGCGTCTTTCAGGATCGCTTTCAGGCGCGGATAACGGCGGGCCAGCCGCCAGCGCAGCCGCAAATCTTTGGCGTTATCCCAAATCAGTGACCAGATCCCGCGATCAAACAGTTCGCGCACAACGTCCTGTTTCACCTCCGGCGATTCTATATCACTGATGGTGTGCAGGATCCCCAGCCCTTCTTTGGAAATCTGCCAGTAACAGGCCGGAATCTGCTTCACAATATCCGCATGACGCTGATTAATATCGTCCAGCATTTCCAGAATTTTCATGTAATTGTGAATTGTCCGTACCCGGATTTTATCGTCCGGTGGTGTATGCGATACCGATTCGGAATGGATAAGGTAATCGTAATAGCGTTCATCAATATATTCCACCCGTTCAGCGGTCAGCAGCAGTTCGGTTGTCCACGGAATGTCCTGATGGTGCAGGCCCGGTTCAAAGTAATAGCCCTGCTCACGCAGAAAATCAGTGCGGTACAGGTTCAGCCAGGTGACATGCAAAAATTTCCGGGAGTTAAGTGCCCGTTTCAGCCAGTCCGGTCCGGACATAACGCCGGTGGAACGCAGACGATCCGGCGGGAAAATCGGTTGCGGCTCGCGTCCGTCTTCATAAATATAGGAGCCATTGCAGGTTACCACATCCAATTTTCCGGCAAGGGCAATGTCCAGCAGACGACCGTACATCTGCGGGTGAATGACATCATCAATGTCCGGAAAAGTGACGTACTTTCCTTTTGCGGCGGCAAAACCGGTATTCCGTGCCACAGAAACGCCCTGATTTTCCTGCTCCAGGACAGTGACTGACGGGAATTTATCCTGCCATTCACGCAGTACAGCATCCGTATTATCTTTGGAGCCGTCATTAACCAGGATCAGCTCGCAGGAAGGAAGTGTTTGTTTCAGCAGGCAGTCAAAAAACTGAGGAAGAAATTTTTCCCCGTTATAGACCGCAACAACAATGCTCAGTAAAGGTTGTGAAAAGTCTGAAAATACGTTCATGGCAGCCCGGTCAGTTACGAATAGCCGGATATTCAGCAGACTGTGCAGCTGAATACGGCAATAACATAGTTATAATTTTTAAATATAACCGGAGAGTCTGGTATAAACGTGGCTGATAATGCGGAATGACAGGCAGGGAATAATAATTTATCTTATAAATTATCAGTTTATGTATCAATTCATTACAGAGTAAAAAAATACCGGCCATTAACAATGACCGGTATCAGTAATTATATCTGCACGCTTATATGTCGTGTAAATATATTATTTTACAGATGATTTGCTGAATGCCGCTTCCAGCGCTTTCACCATTTCATCGTTTTCTTTCTGTGTCAGCGGTTTCCCTTTGGCACTGATAAACTGCAGGCTGCTGCGGTTATCCAGGTCACCGACCTGTAAGGTGTAATCACCTTCGGCTACTGACGGATCATCCATACCCAGGCTGCTCCACTCTGCAGAACTCAGCCCTTTGTATGTCACTTCAATGTTCCCGGTGGAACGGGTACGGTCGCCCACTTTCATGCCGACACTTTCCAGCACAACCGGCAGACGGGACCAGACCACATCAAACGGCGCACGGACAATAATCTGCGGCAGACCGGTCTTATCACTGCCGCTCTGAACATCCGGTGCGGCATACTGTGACGCATTGGTTTCCTGACGCGCGGCATTACGCATACGATCAAGGCCGTCCACCAGCTCATTGAGTGTCAGGTTGTTATAACGGGTGATTTCCGTTTTGTCAGTCACCGGGTTTTCACCCTGCTTCAGACCTTCGCTGGTCACAACAACCGCCACCTGTGAACCGGCCGGTTCGATTTTGATGCGCTGGCGGGACTGTAACGGCAGATCTTCATCCGCACGCTGCCAGACAATCCAGTCAGTGACAATCACGCCACCGGCTTCATCACGCTGGCTGACCGGCACTGAACGATCAGCCAGAACGCGGTTGATCTGCGCCCACAGCGTTCTGTTTTCCGCTGAATTCTCCAGCAGAAGACGGCTTGCGTCCCCTGCTGTTTCAGTACGGGAACCTGCTAACAGGCTGACAGTCTGTACCGGCGGACGGATGTCCAGCGCCAGACCGGTCGCACCATCCTGCTTAACCTGAGGAATATCATACTGACCGCTCTGCAGCGGCAGGATCATCCCCTGAGGAACATTCAGCGCCTGTAACTGCGGCGCATCCAGGTACGAAGTATCGCCGCTGACCTGACGCTTGTAGTGCTGATCGCCGGAGCAGGCTGCCAGTAATAAAACCACGGAAAGACCAGCGAGCTTCGTAACCTTTGATTTTTGCAGTAGTGTTGCCATTCAGATTCCCTAAAATATTATCGTATGCCCGCCGTCTTCATGGCACGACCGACCGTATTCTGCCCCGCTTCCGTGAGCGGTAACAGCGGCAGACGCAGTGTCTGCTCTGCGATCAGACCGAGCTGATGACAGGCCCATTTTACCGGTGACGGGCTTGGCTCACAGAATAATGTGTGATGCAGGTCCATCAGTTGATTATTAATCACACGCGCACGGTCAAAATCCCCGCGCAGGGCAAGATCAAACATCTGTGCCATTGCTGCCGCAGCCACGTTGGCTGTCACAGAAATCACACCTTTGCCGCCCAGGAGGGTGAAATCCAGTGCTGACGCGTCATCACCGCTGAGCAGAATGAAGTTTTCATCATTCACCAGGGTTTTGATTTCATTCACACGGCTTAAGTTCCCGGTCGCCTCTTTAATTGCGACAATATTGTCCAGTTTTGCCAGCCGGGCAACAGTGGCAGGTAACATATCACAGCCGGTGCGCGTTGGCACATTATACAGAATTTGCGGTAATGCGGTATTCTCTGAAATCACTTTAAAGTGCTGATACAGACCTTCCTGTGACGGACGGTTGTAATACGGGGTGACGGTCAGACATGCCGCCACACCGCTGTTTTCAAATTGTTCCGTAAACCAGACGGCTTCGTTGGTTGCGTTCGCGCCGGTACCGGCAATCACCGGAATACGGCCTTCCGCGAATTCAAGTGTCGCCAGCACCACATCCACATGTTCCTGATGTGACAGTGTGGCGGACTCCCCGGTGGTTCCGACAGCCACAATGGCGGACGTACCTGCCGCGACATGGTAATCCACTAATTTCCGGAGCCCCGCCTTATCAACACGACCCTGTGTGTCCAGTGGTGTAACCATCGCAACAATACTGCCTTTTAAAACATCATTTATGTGTGACATGTACGAAACCCTCATAATCGGATAAATATAGGACAACATTTTAATGGTACTTGTTCGGAGCGCAGAAAAAAACACCCTAACTGTACGTTTTTAATGAATTTTGTTAATACCCGGCGGCACACCTTAAAAAGAAGTAATAATGCCCGCTTTTTTCACCGGTAAAACGGCGGAACACATGATAACGTGTCTGTATCCGGCAGGTTTGATATGCCGCAATCATTTGATTATTACCGCAGAGCACACAACAGGTTATTGCTATCGGCCTTATCTTTCTTTATGTTTAACAGATTCACGGTGTCATGAAGAGGAATGTGGGTTTGCCGCAACGCGATCAGCAATATCTGGTTATCACTGCACTGGGACGGGATCGCGCAGGGATTGTGAATGCGATTACCCGTCATGCCGGAGAGTGTGACTGTAATATCGAAGACAGCCGCCTGGCGATTTTCGGTGAGGAGTTCACGTTTATTATGATGCTGTCAGGCAGCTGGAATGCCATTGCCATGCTGGAAGCGACCCTGCCGGTACTGGCAGCGGAGCTTGACCTGCTGACGGTCATGAAACGGACACAGCGCGGGCATCAGCCTGCGGCGACCACCGGTGTCAGTGCGCAGGTCACCGTACCTGATGCCGCCGGGCTGGTGGAACGCTTTACCAATCTGTTTATGAGACTGGATTACACCCTGGCTGAACTGGTGTCCAAAACCCGGCCGGAGGATGAGACAGACGCAGTACTGCTGGAGATTCAGATCACCGCGCATCACCCGACAGGGGAAAACAACGCGGTGCTGCAGCAGCAGTTTTACCGTCTTTGTGCTGAGTTACAGGCCGAAGGCACTATTACCCTGATGAATCATTAATGTTTGTGTTTATTATTACGTTTACGGAGAGTGTGTAATGAGCCCATTGAACGCCGGTGATAAGGCGCCCCTGTTCAGCCTTCCCGACCAGGATGGTGAATCAATCAGCCTGGCCGATTATGCCGGTCAGCGTGTGCTGGTGTATTTTTATCCCAAAGCCATGACGCCGGGCTGTACTGTCCAGGCATGCGGTCTGCGCGACAATATGGATGAACTGAAACAGTTCAATGTTGAAGTGCTGGGGATCAGTACAGACAAACCCGAAAAACTGTCCCGTTTCGCGGAAAAAGAGTTACTGAATTTTACCCTGCTGTCTGATGAAGACCATGCGGTTGCTGAAGCATTTGGAGTCTGGGGTGAAAAACAGTTTATGGGGAAAACCTATGACGGTATTCACCGCATCAGCTTCTTAATCGGTGCTGACGGTAAAATCGAGCATGTTTTTGATAAATTCAAAACCAGCGACCACGACCAGGTTGTGCTTGAATACCTCAAAGCCCACAGCTGATTAATCAGTCTGCCCCGCTATAAACACCATCTTAACCCATGGTGTTTTTTTATGGCTGATATCTGATATAAAAACACCGGCATCATCATACCGGTGTTTTTTATTGTGTCAGATTACGCCTGCCCGGACATATTGTTATCCGGTACGGTTTTGTCCGGTACGGTTTTGTCCGGTATTGTGTCGTCCGGCACTTTCTCTTCCGGCCAGGAGTGGATCACGGCTTTAATCAGCGTTGCCAGCGGGATAGCAAAAAACACGCCCCAGAATCCCCACAATCCGCCGAAAATAATAATCGACAGAATAATCACCAGCGGATGCAGATTCACCGCCTCAGAAAAGAGGATCGGTACCAGGATATTGCTGTCCAGCCCCTGCACCACCAGATAGGCGATAAACATCGTCCAGAAATCCGAATCCAGTCCCCACTGGAACAGCCCGACCAGAACCACCGGCACCGTCACAATCACGGCCCCCACATACGGGATAAGGACCGACAATCCGACCAGCACACCCAGCAGCAGAGCATAATTCAGGCCGACCACCGCGAAAACGATATACGTACAGACACCAACAATAATCATCTCGGTGACTTTGCCGCGGATATAGTTAGAAATCTGCTGATTCATCTCCACCCACACTTTCCCGGCCAGTGAGCGGTTACGCGGCAGAATACGCTGAAAACCGCGCAGCAGCTGTTCTTTATCTTTCAGTAAAAAGAACACCATCAGCGGCACCAGAATCAGATAAATCGTCAGCGCCAGTAATCCCACCAGTGATGCCAGCGACATTTTCACCACCGAATCCCCGACCGAGAGCAGCTTGCTGCGGGCATTATCGAGGATCATATCCATCAGCCCGACATCCATCAGTGCCGGGAAACGATTCGGCAGTTCGCGGGCGAACTCATTGAAACGGCTGAACATATTCGGCATATCCAGCAGCAGGTTGCGCCCCTGTCCCCAAACCGTCGGCGCGAGGATAAAGATCACCAGTACACTGACCCCGATAAACAGCGTCAGGATCAGCATAATCGCCAGCTTACGCGAACAGCCGTGCTTTTCCATCTGATGAATCGGCCACTCCAGCAGATACGCCAGCACAATCGCCACCAGCAGCGGCGCTAAGATACCGCTGAAAAAATAAATAATTCCGAAACCCGCCAGTAAAATAACGGTCAAAGCAACTGCCTGCGGATCGGCAAAACGTCGCCGGTACCACTGAATAATTAAATCTAACATGACCTGCTCCCGGGATTAACGGCAAAATATGACAAATCCTGCCCACCGGGCAGACTGTGTGAGGATTTTACTTGAGTGTTTGCTATGATACACGAATTATTACCAGTGATAATCAACGGGGAAAGCGTCATCCTATGAATACGTTTCTGAAAAAACCGTTAGCCGTCTTACTGAGCCTTGCCCTGACCTTCCCGGTACTGCCTGCCGCACAGGCTGCGGTTGAGGATGCGTTACCGGAAATCGGCACTACCGCCGGCGGTACACTCAGTATCGGGCAGGAAAACCTGATGGGAGATTTTTATCTGCGGATGATCCGCAGCAGCTCCCCGATGGTCTATGATCCTGTTTTACTGCAATATATCAATAACCTCGGTCAGCGCCTGGTCTCAAACGCTGACTCGGTCAAAACCCCGTTTAATTTTTTCCTGATTGCCAACCCGAACATTAACGCCTTTGCCTTCTTCGGCGGCAATGTGGTGCTGCACACATCCCTGTTCCGCTACAGCCTGACAGAAAGTGAACTCGCTTCTGTCATGGCGCACGAAATCGCTCACGTCACCCAGCGCCACCTCGCGCGGATGATGGAAGATCAGCAGAACAAAGCGCCGCTGGCCTGGGCTGCAACACTCGGCTCTATCCTGCTGCTGATGACCGGCACGCCGGTCGGTGCCGCCGCCATGACCTCCACCATGGCCGGGATCCAGCAGAATATGATCAGCTTTACACAATCCAACGAGCAGGAAGCGGACCGCATCGGCATGGGTACACTGAGCCGTGCCGGGTTTGACCCGCAGGGTATGCCGGACTTTATGACCATCATGGTGGATATGTCCCGTTACAGTTCCAAACCGCCGGAAATGCTGCTGACCCACCCCCTGCCGGACAGCCGTCTGGCGGATGCGCGTAACCGCGCCAGTCAGATGCCGCGTAAAAACCCGCCGCAATCCTTCGATTTCCTGCTGGCGCGCGCGCGGGCAATGGCAATGTACGGCGGACAGCCGCTGCGCAATGCGACTGACCAGATGATTGAAAACTACAGCAAAGGCAACAATAAGGAGCAGATGGCAGCAGATTATGCCCGTGCCATTCTGCTCTACCGCGATAACAAATATGAGCCGGCCTCACAAATTCTGACGAAACTGCTGGCTGCCGACCCGGACAATGTCTGGTTTATCGATGTGATGACCGATGTGGATATCGGCCTGAACAGAACCGCTCAGGCGGTGACCCGGCTGGAAAATGCCCTGAAACGGGAACCGGGGAATTCGGTGTATCAGATAAACCTCGGCAACGCCTATATTCAGAATAAACAGTATGATAAGGCAACGAAGATCCTGCGTAATTATACCTTTGATCATCCGGCTGACCCGAGCGGCTGGGATCTGCTGGCAGAAGCAGGCGGAAAAGCAGGCCGCCGCACGGATGAACTGGCCGCCCGGGCGGAATATCAGAACTTGATGGGTAACTTTGACGGTGCTATCCGCAGCCTGACCGAAGCCGCCCGTCAGGCGAAACCCGGCAGTTATGATCAGGCCCGTTATGATGCGCGGATTGACCAGATCCGCCAGTTACAGCTGCAATTCAAACAATTTAAATAATGAGGAACACCATGACTGACACGGTCACCATCTGGCACAATCCGCGCTGCTCCAAGAGCCGTGAAACCCTGGCACTGCTGGAAGAACACGGCGTGTCTCCGGCAGTGATGCTCTATCTGGACACCCCGCCGTCAGTAGCGGAAATCAAAACCGTACTCCGCGAGCTGAAATTTGACGATGCCCGCAAACTGATGCGCACCAAAGAAGCACTTTACAGTGAACTGGGACTGGCCACCGTGACCGATCAGGATGCACTGATTCAGGCCATGCATGATCACCCGAAACTGATTGAGCGCCCTGTGGTGATTAAAGGTAAACAAGCCCGCCTCGGCCGTCCGCCGGCGCAGGTGCTGGAGATTATCTGAGCCTTCTGTCCCCGGTAACTGCCGGGGCAATTTCCCCGCCAGTATATAAATCCGCCATGTTCTTTTTATGAAATCGTCATTTATTTCAAGTGGTAAAGTTCGTTTGGTTATTTACACTTAATATAATGATTAAAGGAATAAATCATGAAAAAGACATTAGCTGCATTATCATTAATTTCTGTTGCGCTATTTTCCGCACACACTGTTGCCGGGCCGGGAAGCACGGAATATACCTATAAAAACGGCGACAAAATCCGCGTAGTCAGCCCGGAAGTCCAAACCAAACTATTTAAAGATGAATCAGGAAAACCCGTTCTGGTCATTAATTCACCTGATGGTCGCGGGATCTCTCACAATGTCTTCTCAGACTATAATGTCGGTAAAAAAGGACTGGTTATTCATAATCAAGAAAATGCTAAAACCATTATTAATGAAGTGATCGGTGACAATAAAACCCGTCTGCGCGGCAATACCCTGGTTGCGGGCGGTAAAGCCAGCCTGCTGATTGTTAACCCGAATGGTGTTGTCTGTCAGGGCTGCAGCTCAACCAATACCACTCTCTATTCTCACCGCAAAACACTGCCGGTGATTATCAATACCGCGCAGAATAACGATGTGGTTTTTGATGCCCGCAAACAAGCGGGTAAATCAGACCGCCTGACGGATATCCGCCACAATATTTCCGTCAATTCACCTCGCTGACCCCTGTTATACCGCCGTTTTCACGGCGGTATTGAGATTGCTGACAAAGCAGGATAAAACGTAGTTTTTCCTGCTTTGTGTTATCCGCCGAAACTTTCCCCGCCGCAGACTGTCATACCTGTAACAACACAGCCCGGTGATCACTCCGTATTAACTTAAGAAAACGCTTATTGCGGCGATCACAGAATAACGGATTGATAATACAGATAACTGACTGTGTATCATCAGGGAAAAAAATGACCATTTATGATCTAAAACCGAAGTTTCAGAACTTACTGCGCCCTGTTGTTGTCCGCCTGTTTAATGCCGGGATCACGGCCAACCAGGTCACACTGGCGGCAATGTTCCTTTCCCTGCTCACCGGTTTCATCCTGATCCTGTTTCCCGACCCGCACCTGTTTCTGATGCTGCCGCCGGTACTGTTTGTCCGGATGGCGCTGAATGCCATTGACGGTATGCTGGCCCGCGAACATGACCAGAAAAGCCGCTTCGGCGCGCTCCTCAATGAACTGGGTGATGTGATATCCGATACGATTCTTTATTTCCCGTTTGTCCTGCTGTTCCCGGGAGCCGCCATCTGGATACTGCTGACCCTGTTTCTTTCTGTACTGACTGAATTTATTGGTGTACTGGCACAAACTATCGGGGCATCACGCCGCTATGACGGCCCTGCCGGGAAAAGTGACCGCGCCTTTTTGTTCGGCGCACTGGGTCTGTGGGCAGCGGTTTTTCCCGCATCTCTTGACTCCGTCCTGTTTCCGGTGCTGTTTGCGGTCTTTACCGCCCTGCTGTTTCTGACCTGCTATCACCGTATCCGGCGTGCGTTGCAGGAATCTGCGCAACAAAGCGCATCTCAAAAGGACTGATTATGAGTGTATCTTCTGATTATCCGACTCAGCGCGAATGCATTGAATCTCACTTTACCACCAGTGACCAGCAACAGCTGTTTTTCCGCCACTGGCCTTCCGCAACGGCGGAAAAGAAAGCTATTGTGCTGTTTCACCGGGGACATGAGCATTCCGGACGGGTGGCGCATCTGGCGGATGAGCTGGCGCTGCCTGATTTCGCGGTATTTGCCTGGGATGCCCGGGGTCACGGCCGTAATGACGGGCCGAGAGGCTACAGTCCGTCGATGGGCACATCCATCAGTGACATCAATGAATTTATTAACTTCATTTCATCCGAATATGAAATTCCGGTCGAAAACATGGTCGTGCTCGGACAAAGTGTCGGTGCTGTCACCCTGACCGGCTGGGTGCATGATTTCGCACCGAAAATCCGCGGGCTGGTACTGGCTTCTCCGGCCTTTAAAGTCAAACTTTATGTGCCGTTTGCCCGCAGCGGACTGGCGCTGATGCAGAAAATACGCGGGCTGTTTTATGTTAATTCCTATGTCAAAGCCAAATACCTGACTCACGACCCGGTGCGTATCGCTTCATTTGAGCGGGATCCGCTGATCACACGGCCGATTGCCGTCAATATCCTGCTGGAGCTCTACAAAACCGCTGACCGCCTGGTGGCGGATGCTGCCGCGATAACGGTGCCGACTCAGCTGTTTATCTCCGGCAGTGACCACGTAGTACACCGCAAGCCGCAGAATCAGTTCTATGCGCGGCTTAACACGCCGTATAAAGAAAAACATATTCTGCCGGGGTTCTATCACGACACGCTGGGTGAAAAAGATCGTCATATCCCGCTGGCGGAAATCCGCCGCTTTGTCACCACCCTGTTTGAACAGCCGCGCTATCAGCACGACTACCGGTTTGAGGATGTATGCAGCGCCGGTGCCGATGCTTATCGTGAATTGCAGGCTCCGCTGCCGGATTACTGCCCGAAAAATATCGGCTATAAACTGCTCAGCAAAGCGATGTCCACCCTCGGGAAAGCCTCGGAAGGGGTCAGTATCGGTTATGACAAGGGGTTTGATTCCGGTTCCACACTCGATTATGTCTACCGCAATCAGGCTCAGGGCAAAGGCATTTTCGGCCGCATTATTGACCGCCAGTATCTCAACAGTATCGGCTGGCAGGGGATCCGCCAGCGCAAAGTCAATATCGAAAAAATCCTGCGCCGCACCATCCGCGCATTACAGGAAGAAGGCCGGTCGGTGCGGATCATGGATATCGCCGCCGGTCAGGGGCGCTATCTCTTTGATGCCATCAATGATTACAGCCGGATAGAATCTGTTCTGATGCGTGATTACAGCACCATCAATGTGGAGCAGGGTCGTTTGCAAATCAAAGAGCGCTTCCTGGAAGACAAAATCCGCTTTGAAGAGGGCAATGCCTTTGATACCGCCGATCTGGCAGCGGTCAGCCCGAAACCGACTCTCGGCGTGGTGAGCGGGTTATATGAACTGTTCCCGGAAAACCATCTGCTGCGCGATTCCCTTGCCGGGCTGGCACAGGCAATTGAAAGCGGCGGTTATCTTGTCTACACCTGTCAGCCGTGGCACCCGCAGGTAGAGATGATAGCCCGCGTTCTGCCGAGCCATCAGGGCGGCAAAGCCTGGGTGATGCGCTGCCGCAGCCAGGGGGAAATGGATGCGCTGGTGGATGAGGCCGGGTTTGAAAAACTGGATCAGCTCATTGATAACTGGGGCATTTTCAGTGTCTCAGTCGCCAGACGCCGCTGATTGTTATCATACTGATGAAGATGCGCCTTTCCGCGCATCTTCTGTTTTACAGGGAATGAAGAACGATGACTGATGCCGCTCTGCCGCTGCCTGCCTCCCGCCGTAAACTGCGGGGATTTGCCCTGCTCTGGCTGCTGCTTCTGGCCCCTTTCTTTTTTCTGACTTACGGACAGGTCAATACCTATACCGCTTCGCTGCCGTCAGTTCCTTCTTTTGCGTTCAGCTGGGAAACGCATATTCCGTTTCTGCCGTGGACAATCATCCCGTACTGGAGCATCGATCTCTTCTACGGATTATCCCTGTTTATCTGCACCTCTCTGCGCGAACAGTGTATTCACGGGCTGAGGCTGGTAGTTGCGTCACTCGCAGCCTGTACCGGTTTTCTGCTGTTTCCGCTGAAATTCAGTTTTCTCCGCCCGCAAACAGACGGTACCGCCGGCTGGATGTTCGACCAACTGGAGATGTTTGATCTGCCGTTTAACCAGGCTCCTTCTCTGCATATCATTCTGCTGTGGTTGTTGTGGCTGCGTTTCCGGGCGCATACACCACAGAAATGGCGCTGGTTTCTGCATCTGTGGTCAATTCTGATCTTAATTTCTGTACTGACTACCTGGCAGCACCATTTTATTGATGTGATCACCGGTGCCGCCACCGGTGTGGTGATAAGCTATCTGCTGCCGGTAAAAACACGCTGGCGGTGGTCACCGCATCGTATCCGCCGCGGCTATCAGCTGGCCGGACGGTACGCCGTTATTTCGCTGGTACTGATAGCGGCAGCTGTCGTGATTGGCGGTCAGGGCTGGTGGCTGCTGTGGCCGGGGCTGGCATTTTTATGTATCACCGTTGGTTATCTCGGTGCCGGCGCATCGGTATTTCAGAAAGACAGCACCGGACAAATTTCGCCGTCTGCGGCACTCCTGCTGCTGCCTTACCGGATTGCCGCACAAATCAGCTATTACTGGTATGCAAAACAGTGCCGTCACACCAGTGTGGTCAATGAACATATCGCGCTGGGTGGTTACCCCGCAGCACCACTGACGGCTGCCGCCGTACTGGATATGACCGGGGAATTTCCCCGCAGCCGCTATACCGCCGGGCTGGCTTATCACTGTCAGCCGCAACTGGATCTGTTCCCGCTGACAGAAATGCAGATTGAATCGGCGGTAAATTCTCTCGGTCGCCTGGCGCAATCCGGCCAGGTTTATGTACACTGTAAACTGGGTTACACCCGCAGTACGACCATCGTAGTTGCCTGGCTGATACGCGCCGGGCTGGCAGACAATGTGGAACAGGCACTGGCAGCCGTCAGACAGGCCAGGCCGCAGATTGTCCTGCGGGAACAGACAATTGCCGCCCTGACCCGCTGGGCAGCCCGTTACGGAAAAAACGATGAATAACAGACCTCATGACGAACAGATTATTGTGATTTTTACGGCGGGCTGGCGTTTTCTGGCTGCCTTATCGGTGATGGCTTTTCTGACGCAGTTTCTGCTTTATCTTTCCGGGTTTTCCGGTGAGTATCCGATGGCGGCGGGGATCCTGTTCTTTCTGTGTGCTGCGTACTTTATCTTCCGGCTGTGGCTGGATCACCATCTGTTCCGCCGTCTGGCACAATCGTCCGACACGGATATTTTTGATGAATCCCTGACCACGCTGTTTCCCGGCAGAGCACAGCACACCCACTTCTCGCAACGCTGGCGCGGCACAAAACGGCTGTTTCAGCAGGGCGCGCTCTGCATGGTGCTTCAGTGGGGGATAACGGTGATTGCCCTGCTTAACTGACGGTCACAGCCGCAGAATATCCTTGACGAACGGAATGGTCAGCTTACGCTGCGCGACAATCGACGCATGATCAAGGCGGTCCAGCATATCAAACAGTGTGCGCATCTGACGATCGAGGCGTTTTAAGATAAAGCGCCCGACATCTTCCGGCAGCTCAAACCCGCGCAGTTTTGCCCGCAGTTGCAGCGCCTGAATTTTTTCATCATCACTGAGCGGATGCAGTTTGTAAATCTGCCCCCAGTCAAGACGGGAAGCGAGATCCGGTAACTGCAGCGGGATCTGACGCGGTGGTCTGTCCCCGGTGATCAATAAACAGGTTTTGCCGGTCTCAAGAATGCGGTTGTAAAGATTAAACAGCGCCATTTCCCACTCTTCATCCCCCGCAATGCACTGCACATTATCAATACAAACCAGCGACAAATGCTCCATACCTTCCAGCACATCCGGCACAAACCAGGCGCGTTTATCCAGCGGTACATAACCGACCGCCCGGTCTTTGGAAGAAACGTCGGCACAGGCAGCATGCAGCAGATGGCTTTTTCCGCCGCCGTCACGGGACCAGAAATAAAGATAACTGCCGTGCGGCTGACTGATCGCCGCCTGAATAGCGGATAACAGGGATGCGTTTTCCCCCGCATAGAAACTGTTGAAAGTCTCATCATCAGGGAGAGAGAGCGGTAGTGACAGCTGTGATGGCGTGTTCAGAGTTACCTCGGCCAACGGGTGAACAAACGCCGCTAGTTTACCATAAATTCACCGGCTAAATGAACCTGTTCCCGGCAAAACCTCACCGGATGCAGAAATTTGCAACAGTTACTCTCCGTCAGGTTTCACCATCAATAATTCAAATACCAATAATTGCATAAAACACCCATACCGGAATGACACAACGATTCCTGATATTTTATGTAATTCTGCTCTGGTATCGTAGCCTTCGCATGACGCACAATATTTATATAAGGATATATATAATGAAGTTTAAGTTATTATCTGCAGTTATCTTAACTGCTTTTTCTGCCACGGCTTTTTCTGAAACTGAACAGACATTTTCTGATGGTTTAAAAATCAGACTGAATGAAAAAAGTACCGGGTCTGACTTACGGATTTACAAAAACAAGCCGGTTCTGGCAATTGCTGACCCTGATAAAAGAAAAATATCTCATAATTACTTTGATGAATTTAATGTCGGTAAAGAAGGTATGTATATTGGCAATAACAAAGGCGCCAATACTATTATCACCGAAGTGGTCAGCCATTCTCCGTCATTACTGAGAGGTAATATTGATATCGTCGGTAAGCTTGGCACTCTGATTATTGCCAATCCTAATGGCATTACCTGCAACGGATGTAATTTCAGCAATATCGCTGACGTGACACTTGCAAATGCCGGTATTGAAAAATTATCTTCTTACTCTGGTCTGAATCTCTTTAAGAACAGCAAAGGCGGGATTCATATCACTGATGCTGATATCAATACAAACACGCAAGGGGGTAACCTGAAAAAACTATCGCTTATCTCTGATAATATTTCAATTTCACGGAGTAAAATAAATGTACCAGAGATCAATGTTGAATTAATCAGCCATGATGGTGACAATGTTAGCTGGAACTCTTTATTTGGCTCTGCTTATCTTGACGGCGGAAAAAAATTCAACTCAGCCAGAGATGCCAACACGGTTAAATCATCATTAACCGTTAATAAAAACACCACGTTAAAGGCAAATAAAATAAACCTTAAGCTTAGCGAGTCATTGTTTACCAATAAAGGAACGTTAGAGAGTGAACACCTGACGATTGAAAATACCATCAGGAAAGATAGCTTCCATCATAATTCTTTAGCAGTACCTGAAATGACTATGGTTAACAAAGGTAAAATAAACAGTAAACTGTTAAATATAAAAACAGCACCATATCAGGATTCATCAAACGGTGTATTTACAGCAAAAAGCACATTTACTAATGATGGTATTATTACCGGCCATATAAATGCTGACTTGAATAACAGCACTTTCATTAACAATAATGTTATAAAAAAGAATAATGTTGCTGGTGGAAGTATTAAGTTGAAGATGAGAAATTCCGAATTCATTAACAACCGTTATATCAGGACCTCAGGGATAACTATTGAGCATACAGGGAATGCCAAACTCACGAACAATAAGACTATTTACCTTTCTGAACTGATTGATTATTCCGGTATAAACCCGCTCTCCGGTGAGTTTTATAGTGATAACCTAAAAATTAAAAACAAGGGAAAAATTTATAAATATAACAGCTACAAAGA
The DNA here is from genome assembly GCF_043105645.1 of Morganella sp. TYF_1. Lineage (NCBI taxonomy): Bacteria > Pseudomonadati > Pseudomonadota > Gammaproteobacteria > Enterobacterales > Morganellaceae > Morganella > Morganella sp. TYF_1. The sequence continues at coordinate 458,353 of NZ_JBICLU010000026.1, forward strand.
TAGTTACAGTAAATTAGACATTGGTAATTAAAAAAACAGAATTCAACAGGCAACTAAACTGTTGCCTGCTTTTGTTTATAAAAATCAAACACCCCGCATAACAATGTGAGTATTCGATCAATATCACCCGCGCTATCATTACTATTTTAAATAAACCCGCAATCACACCCCATTTAAATTTAAAATAACAACCGTATTATTTAAACTATTATCTTTTCATTACAACACGATGTCTTTTTATGATAAAAAATACACTCAAATACACAAAAGGATACACAATGAAAAAGAATGGACTGTTACTTTCACTTTTAGTTTCATCTGCATTACCCTCTGCTCTGGCGCAGACAACAGATATCAGCATTGTAAATAACGCAGCAAAACTCAGTCATGGCGGGAATAAAAATATTATTACTGTTTCAGAAAAAGACAATTCAAATCTGGCACATATTAAATATAATAAATTCAATGTCGGCAGCGAAGGTGTGATTTTCAATAACCAGATCGGTGCTGATACGATTATCAACGAAGTTACGTCCAAATCCGTATCTGAACTGAATGGTGAAATTCGTATCAAAGGTAAACAGGCTAAATACACGTTAATCAACCCTAACGGAATTGTTTGTGCCGACGCATGCAGCTTCAGAAATACCCTCAGCGCAAATCTGGTTGTCGGAAAAACAATGATCCCAGGCGGGGAAATCATCGGAAATTATCCGGGTGCTGCTAAGCTAATAATTAAAAATACCACAAAAAGAATTGCGAATCGTTTGATACTTGACGGCAAGCATATTGAAATCAATAACAGTGCAGTGAAAGCTGACTATCTTCAGTTTTCTAATACCTTCAACCTTATTCACGGCAGCCCATTAAGAAACAGCATAACTGTTGATCAGCAATCAATGATAAAAGCAAAAGAAATCAAACTGAACATTATAGATACCGATATAGCTAATTACGGTATTATCCGGGGTAATGTAAGCGGAATTCTTCTTGTTTCAGATATCATTAATGAAGGGAAAATATCCGGAAATAATATCTCTTTTACCCTGCGTGATGCTGTTAATGTATCCGGGAAAGGTAAAATACAATTTAAAAATGGTCACTCTTTTTAATTACTATTTTGAATGATGCTCACGAAAGGAAAAACCTTTCACGGCAGTATTAAATTATCACACCGGTGAAGCCGCGACGACTTCACCGGTTCCGTTTTAACTGTCTTTCTTCACTTCATCCAGATTCACATCCACTACCCGCTCTTCCGGACGGATAATATTCACCAGACGGAACACCAGTGCCAGACCAATCCCGACAACCGTTGCCAGCGCCATCCCTTTCAGTTCGGCTGCGCCGATATGAATGGTCGCCCCGCTGACACCGATGATCAGGATAACCGCAGTCAGGATCAGGTTTTGCGGCTTGTTGTAATCCACTTTGGAATCAATCAGCACACGGATACCGGATGCACCGATAACCCCGTACAACAGCAGCGATACCCCGCCCATCACCGGCACCGGGACAGCCGCAATCGCGGCAGCCAGTTTACCGACACAGGAGAGCAGAATCGCCAGTACCGCTGCCCCGCCGATAACCCAGGAGCTGTACACTTTGGTGATCGCCATGACACCGATGTTTTCACCGTACGTGGTGTTTGGTGTGGAGCCGAAGAAGCCGGACAGCACCGTCGAGAAGCCGTTGGCAAACATCGAACGGTGCAGACCCGGGTCTTTCATCAAATCACGTTTGACAATATTCGCGGTGACCACCAGGTGACCAACGTGCTCGGCAATCACCACCAGCGCAGCCGGTAAAATGGTCAGAATGGCGAACCACTCAAAACGGGGGGTGTAGAATGTCGGCAGTGCAAACCACGGTGCTTCACTTACCGGGGTTAAATCCACCGCGCCCATAAAAAAGGCCAGCGCATACCCGGTCAGCACCCCGATAAGGATCGGGATAATTGCCAGGAAACCGCGGAACACCACAGAGCCGAGAATCGTTACCCCGAGTGTGGTCAGAGAGATAATCAGCGTGGTGCTGTCCGGTGTTGCGCCGTTCTCGAATTTCAGCCCGGCCATACCGGCAGCGGTACCGGCCAGCTCAAGACCGATGACCGCCACAATCGCCCCCATGGCCGCAGGCGGGAACAACACATTGATCCAGCCGCGTCCGGCGATTTTGACAATCCCCGCCACCAGCATAAATAACAGCCCGCAGATGATAAACCCGCCGAGAGCGAGTTCATAACCGAGCGGCAGTAAAATCAGCACCGGTGAGATAAAGGCAAAGCTGGAGCCCAGATACGCCGGGATTTTTCCTTTACAGATAAACAGATACAGCAGCGTCCCGATACCGTTAAATAACAGGATCGTGGCCGGGTTTACCTGAAACAGGATCGGCACCAGAACAGTGGCACCGAACATCGCAAACAGGTGCTGTAAACTTAACGGAATGGTGACCAGCAGTGGTGGGCGTTCATCGACTTCAATAACGCGGCGCGTCATCTTAAACCTCTTAATGATTACTCAGGGATATGCCAAAAAAAAGCCGACTTCTCAGTCGGCTCATTAACTTATTTCGTACCAAATATTTTATCGCCCGCATCACCCAGGCCCGGTACAATGTAACCGTGTTCGTTGAGGTGATCGTCGATGGATGCGGTGTACAGCTCAACATCCGGATGGGCTTTTTCCAGCGCTTTCAGACCTTCCGGTGCCGCAACCAGCACGAGGATTTTAATCGCGGTGCAGCCTGCTTTTTTCAGCAGGTCAATAGTAGCGATCATCGAACCGCCGGTTGCCAGCATCGGGTCAACCACCAGCGCCATGCGCTCTTCTATATTAGAGGCTAATTTCTGGAAGTACGGTACCGGCTCCAGTGTTTCTTCATCACGGTAAACACCGACAACACTGATACGGGCACTCGGGATGCTTTCCAGTACACCGTTCATCATACCGATACCCGCACGCAGGATTGGCACAACGGTAATCTTTTTACCCTTGATTTGTTCAATTTCGACCGGACCACACCAGCCGTCAATTGTCACTTTCTCAGTTTCTAAGTCTGAAGTTGCTTCATAGGTCAGCAGGCTACCGACTTCTGAGGCCAGTTCACGAAAGCGTTTTGTGCTTATATCATGATCTCGCATCAGGCCAAGTTTGTGTTTAACGAGCGGGTGTTTTACCTCGACGACTTTCATGGGTTCTCCTACTGTGTAAGCCCTGGCGGACAAAAAAATCGCGAGATTATACCGCTTTTCTTTCGCAGCGCCACCCCGGATTTGTTGATTATAGTCAATTATCACGCGTTTCATGTTCGTTACATGAATAAGTGTGATCTGACGCATTTTGAAAAAAACCGGCGTAAATCCTCTCGCAAACGTTTGCGTGGCCTGTTAGAATAGCCGCGTTTTCGATACACCCACTTACTTGCAATCGCCGTTGGGGGCCGCAGTGACTGACAAAACTTCCCTGAGTTACAAAGATGCCGGTGTCGATATTGATGCCGGTAATGCCTTAGTTTCCCGTATTAAGCATGTTGTCAAAGAGACACGCCGTCCTGAAGTGATGGGCGGGCTGGGTGGTTTCGGTGCGCTGTGCGCAGTACCGCAGAAATATAAAGAGCCGGTGCTGGTTTCCGGCACTGACGGCGTCGGCACCAAGCTGCGCCTGGCGATGGATCTGGCGCGTCATGACACTATCGGTATCGACCTCGTCGCCATGTGTGTGAACGACCTGGTGGTCGCCGGTGCTGAGCCCCTCTTCTTCCTCGACTATTACGCGACCGGCAAACTGGATGTCGATACTGCCGCCCGTGTGGTCACCGGTATTGCCGAAGGCTGCAAACAGGCAGGTTGTGCGCTGGTCGGCGGTGAAACCGCTGAGATGCCGGGCATGTATCACGGTGATGATTATGATGTTGCCGGGTTCTGTGTCGGCGTGGCGGAAAAATCAGAAATCATCGACGGCAGCAAAGTCCGCGCCGGTGATGTGCTGATCGCGCTGGCATCCAGCGGCCCACACTCCAACGGCTATTCTTTGATCCGCAAAATCCTGGAAGTCAGCAAAACTGACCCGGCAGTCACAGAGCTTGACGGCAAATCCCTGGCGGATCATCTGCTGGCACCGACCAAAATCTATGTTAAATCTGTGCTGAAACTGATCGAAAATACCGATGTTCACGCCATCGCTCACCTGACCGGCGGCGGTTTCCAGGAAAATATCCCGCGTGTATTACCGGCCTGTACCCAGGCACGCATTGATGCGTCATCCTGGCAGTGGCCGTCTGTCTTTAACTGGCTGCAGAAAGCCGGGAATGTGGAAGACTATGAAATGTACCGCACCTTCAACTGTGGTGTCGGTATGGTGATTGCACTGCCGGCAGCATCTGTACCCGCCGCCCTCGCCCTGCTGACAGAAGCGGGTGAAAATGCATGGCTGATTGGTGATATCGCGGTGTGCCGCGAAGATGAACCGCAGGTCATCATCCGCTGATGAAAAAACGCCTTGTTGTCCTGATTTCCGGCAGCGGCAGTAATCTGCAGGCGTTGATTGACGCCTGCGATTCAAAAGCCCTCAATGCGGACATTGTCGCGGTTTTCAGTAATAAAGCAGACGCTTACGGGTTACTCCGCGCACAACAGGCCGGTATTCCCGCACTGGCGCTCAGCCCGGCGGAATTCTCTTCACGGGATGATTTTGATGCCGCATTGCAGGCGCAGATTGATGAGTATCAGCCGGACTTAATGATTCTCGCCGGATATATGCGGATTCTGACACCGGCCTTTGTCCGCCATTACCACGGCAGAATGCTGAATATCCACCCGTCTCTGCTGCCGAAATATCCGGGCCTGCACACGCACCGCAAAGCGCTGGAAAACGGCGATGCCGAACACGGTACCTCTGTACATTTCGTCACGGAAGAACTGGACGGTGGTCCGGTGATTTTACAGGCCCGCATTGCCGTTCTGCCGGATGATACCGAAGACACCCTCACCGCACGGATACAACAGGAAGAACACCGCATCTATCCGCAGGTGGTTAGCTGGTTTGTGCAGGGACGTCTGGCGCTGAAGGACGATGGTGTGTATCTGGACGGGAAATTACACTCTCACAATACTATCTGATACCCTGCGCCCGGTTTTTCCCGGGCGTTTTTTCATCACTACCGCAGTTTCGCCATATCATTAAGATACGCTTTGCGCTGCCCGGTATAATTCCACCATGGCTGTGCCGGTTGTCCGGCAAGAAAATCGGTCACTGACCAGAATACATCAATAACGCAGGGATCCTGACGGACACCGGTTACCGCGCAGAGCATTTCATACATAATCACCGGGTCTGAACCGGTAATATCCTGCGGCGTCTCATACCCCAGCAAACGCAGATCTTCCGCCATCGCTTCGCCGATATTCGGCAGGTCAGTAAGCGTATTAAGACGGGTGCGGCACACTTTTGTCGGGTTCATAGAAATATCCGGTATTTATTAATGGCATGCGTATTATCACATACTTTATCATCAGTCTGCCGCGACCGGTACCCAAATAACGGGTAATTGTTATAATTTTACACACGCCTCCCTGCAATGATGCCGAAAAGCGGATCCCCGGATAATTCCGTTTCTGTTATGTGTTACACTGTCTGATAAAATACAATGAATACCGAGGTGATTTATGTCCGGTGGTACTGCTGTTCCGCCTGTAAAACTGCGCCCGCTTGAGCGTGAAGATTTAGCGTTTGTTCATCAGATGGATAATAACGCCAGCATTATGCGTTATTGGTTTGAGGAACCGTATGAAGCCTTTATTGAATTAAGTGATTTGTACGACAAGCATATTCACGATCAGTCAGAACGCCGCTTCATCGTGGAAAGTGACGGCACCAAAGTCGGGCTGGTGGAACTGGTGGAAATTAATCATGTACACCGCCGCGCTGAATTCCAGATCATTATCGCCCCGTCACATCAGGGTCACGGATTTGCCTCCCGCGCCGCCCGTCTGGCCATGGATTATGCGTTTTCTGTCCTCAACTTATATAAACTGTATCTGATTGTGGATGTGGAAAACGAAAAAGCGATCCACATTTATAAAAAGCTCGGCTTCCATACCGAAGGCCAGTTAATTGATGAGTTTTTCGTCAACGGGGAATACCGTACTGCCATCCGGATGTGTATTTTTCAGCCGGAATATCTGGTGATGAAAAATAAATCAGCGGATGCGGAAAGCTACGTTGAAAAAAATGCCCGCGTAAAGCAGAACCTGTAATGTTTTTTTAGTAAACTGTACCCTGTGTTTAACCCAGATTCAGCGTAACCCGTTCCGGAGTAACAATGTCCCAAGATAGGCTCTATATGGAAAAAGAACTCAGTTGGCTGTCGTTCAACGAACGGGTTCTTCAGGAGGCCGCCGACAAACGCAACCCGCTGATCGAACGCATGCGTTTTCTGGGCATTTACTCAAATAACCTGGATGAGTTTTATAAAGTCCGCTATGCGGATGTGAAACGCCGTATCCTGATTAATGAGGAACAGCGCGGTTCCGGCGCCAGTGCGCGCCATCTGCTGCGCAAAATTGAAACCAAAGTGGCAAAACAGGATCAGGCATTTGATACCCTGTATAATGACCTGCTGCTGGAAATGGCGCGTAATCAGATTTTCCTGATCAACGAGCGCCAGATTTCACCAAAACAGCAAATCTGGCTGCGGCAGTATTTCCGCCAGCATCTGCGCCAGCACATCACGCCGATTATGATCCAGACCAGTACCGACCTGGTTGAATTCCTCAAAGACGATTACACCTATCTGGTGGTGGAGATTGTCAAGTCCGGCCGTGAAACCCGCTATGCGCTGCTGGAAATTCCGTCTGATAAAGTCCCGCGTTTTGTCAATCTGCCGACCGAAAACGGCCGCCGCCGCCAGTCGATGATCCTTATCGACAATATTCTGCGCTACTGTCTGGATGAAATCTTCAAGGGTTTCTTTGATTTCGATGCCCTCAACGCCTATTCCATGAAAATGACCCGCGATGCCGAATATGACCTCGCCACCGAAATGGAATCGGGCATGCTGGAGATGATGTCTTCGACCCTGAAACAGCGTCTGACCGCTGAGCCGGTGCGTTTTGTCTATCAGCGCGATATGCCGGATGAAATGGTGACGCTGCTGCGCGAAAAACTCGGCCTGACCAATGATGACTCGGTCATTGCCGGCGGGCGCTATCATAACTTCAAGGACTTCATCCGCTTCCCGAATGAAGGCAATAAGAATTTATTAAACAAACCGCTGCCGCGTCTGCGTCATGTCTGGTTTGATCATCACCGCAACGGCTTTGATGCTATCCGTGAGCGGGATGTACTGCTCTATTATCCGTATCACACCTTTGAGCATGTGCTGGAACTGCTGCGCCAGGCCTCCTTTGACCCGAGCGTGATTTCCATCAAGATGAATATCTACCGTGTCGCCAAGGACTCCCGCATTATCGATTCCATGATCCACGCGGCACACAACGGCAAAAAAGTCACCGTGGTGGTGGAGTTACAGGCGCGTTTTGATGAAGAAGCTAATATTCACTGGGCTCGGCACCTGACCGCTGCCGGGGTGCATGTTATTTTCTCCGCGCCGGGGCTGAAAATTCACGCCAAACTGTTTATTATCTCGCGGCTGGAAGACGGGGATGTGATCCGCCGTTATGCCCATATCGGTACGGGTAACTTCAACGAAAAAACCGCGCGTATCTACACGGATTACTCACTGCTGACCGCCAACGAAGAGATCACCAATGAAGTCCGGCGCGTATTCAACTTTATTGAAAACCCATACCGCCCGGTCTCCTTTGATAACCTGATGGTATCGCCGCAGAATTCACGGGCGATGCTGAATCAGCTGATTGATGATGAGATTGCCAATGCGCTGGCCGGGCATGACGCCGGGATCACGCTGAAAATCAACAATCTGGTGGATAAACAGCTGAGCGAACGTCTCTATGATGCTTCAGAAGCCGGGGTGAAAATCCGTCTGCTGGTGCGCGGTATGTGCGCGCTGGTGCCGGGACAGGTGCCGTACAGTGAAAATATCCAGGTAACCAGTATCGTTGACCGGTTCCTGGAGCATGACCGGGTGTATGTATTTACCAATAAAGGGGATGAAAAAGTCTATCTCTCCTCTGCGGACTGGATGACCCGCAATATCGATTACCGGATTGAAGTGGCGGTTCGCCTGCTGGATCCGGTGCTGCGCCGCCGGGTGCTCGATATTCTGGATATTCAGTTCAGTGATAATGAGAAGGCGCGTTATCTCGATAAAGAGATGTCCAACCATTATGTGCCACGCGGCAACAAGCGGAAAGTCCGCTCGCAGATGGCGGTTTATGACTATATTCGTTCCCTGGAACAACCGGATAATTAAAAGGCCCGTTCATGCCATTATCACTGATCACGGAAAAAGATCGTCCGCTGGAAATCGCAGCCATCGACCTCGGGTCGAACAGCTTTCATATGGTGATAGCCCGTATTGTCAACGGCGCACTCCAGGTTCTCAGCCGCCTGAAACAGCGGGTGTATCTGGCTGAAGGCTTAAATGATCAGAATGAGCTGAGTGAAGACGCCATGGAACGCGGGCTGGCCTGCCTGGCACTGTTTGCCGAGCGACTTCAGGGCTTTCCCGCCGCACAGGTCACGATTGTCGGGACACACAGTCTGCGTGAGGCGGTCAATGCGCACGAGTTTCTCGAACGCGCCGCGTCTGTTATCCCCTATCCGATTGAAATTATTTCCGGTCATGAGGAAGCACGCCTGATTTTTATGGGTGTTGAGCACACACAACCGGAAAAAGGCCGTAAACTGGTGATCGATATCGGCGGCGGCTCAACCGAGCTGGTGATCGGCGAACGTTTTGAGCCGATTTTAATTGAAAGCCGCCGTATGGGCTGCGTCAGTTTCAGCCGTCAGTTTTTTCCGGACGGTAAAATCACCGAAGCCAACTTTAACCGCGCCCGGCTGATGGCCGTTTCCAAACTGGAAAACCTGGCAATTGCTTTTCGGGTTCAGGGCTGGGATGTCTGCCTCGGCGCATCCGGTACCATCAAAGCGGCCTGTGAGATCCTGCGTGAACTGGGGGAACGGGACGGCATTATTACCCCTGTCCGCCTGGAAATGCTGGTCAAGCAGGTACTGCGTTATAAGCGGTTTGATGCCCTGAATTTACCGGGGCTGTCTGACGATCGCAAAAAAGTGTTTGTGCCGGGTCTGGCAATTCTGTGCGGTCTGTTTGACGCGCTGGACATTACCGAACTGCGCCTGTCTGCCGGTGCCCTGCGTGAAGGGGTGCTGTATGAGATGGAAGGCCGTTTCCGCCATCAGGACATCCGCCAGCGCACCGCACAAAGTCTGGTGGAACACTATAATGTGGACAACGCCCAGGTACTGCGTGTCCTCACCACCATGAAAAACCTGTACCGGCAATGGGCGGAGCAGAATCCGTCCCTGGTTGATCCGCAGCTGGAAGCGATTCTGGTCTGGGCGGTCTGGCTGCATGAGGTCGGGCTGAGCATCAACCTCTCCGGCCTGCACCGTCATTCGGCCTACATTCTGCAAAACACCAATTTACCGGGATTCACCCAGGAACAGCAGCTGCTGCTCGCCACACTGGTGCGTTACCACCGCAAAGCGGTAAAAAGTGACGATATCCCGAAATTCACACTGTTTAAACGAAAACAGGTCATCCCCCTGATACAGATCCTGCGCCTCGCGGTATTACTGAATAATCAGCGTCAGTCCACCACCAAACGCTCCTCACTGCGTCTGGAAACCCATGAGGGACACTGGACACTGTTTTTTCCGCGCCACTATCTGACTATCAACACATTAATGCAGCTTGATCTGGAAAAAGAGCAGGCTTACTGGGATGATGTGCCCGGCTGGCACCTCAGTATAAAAGAAGAAGACGTCTAACAGGGAGAATCCCCGGCCAGTCTTATTTGTTTAAAAGTTTTATGTGTAAAGGAAAATCATGTCTGAACACACTTTCGCCATTGATAACTCATCACCGGTCAATCCGCACTCCCAGCGGCTGGCTCACATTCGTCAGCAGGTTTTGCCCCTGTTCCTCAACGACTCACAGTTTGTGGAAACCATTCTGGGCACCGCCGATGAACATGCCAGGCTCAGTGATGATGAACTGCATTCAAAATCGAAGTTAGTCAAAAATCTGCTGACTGACCTCCACGCCGCTGACCTTGCGGATATGCTGGAAGCCCTGCCCTATGATGAACGTCTCGCGCTCTGGCATCTGATTGATAACCACCAGCGCGGGGAAGTACTGGTGGAAGCCTCTGTCTCCGTATGGGACAGCCTGATTAAAGATATGTCAGACAAAGAGCTGCTGCGCGCCGTTGCCACTCTGCATGTGGATGAGCAGGCGTATATCGCCGAGCACCTGCCGCGCGATACCATGCGCCGCCTGCTGACCTATCTGGAACCGAGTCTGCGTAACCGCATCCGCACCGTTCTTCAGTACCCGGCGGACAGTATCGGGCAGATGATGGACTTTGAGTTTGTCACCGTGCGCGGTAATGTCCCGCTGAAAACAGTTCAGCGTTTTCTGCGCTACCGCAGCAATATCCCGGAAGCCACCGATAAAATCTTTGTTATCGACAGCAATAATATTTTGCAGGGCGAGCTGCCGCTGACCACCATTCTCACCCAGTCACCGGACAGACTGGTCTCTGATGTGATGAAAACTGAGCCGGTCACCTTCCTGCCGGATGAAAAAGGCGAAGATGCCTCCGGTGCGTTCGAACGTTATGACTTAATCTCTGCCGCGGTTGTCGATAATAACGGGCGGCTGCTCGGGCGGCTCACCGTTGAGGATATCGTTGATAACCTGAATGAAGAGAGCGAAGAAAACATCCGCCGTATGGGAGGCTTAAGCCCGGAAGAGGATGTGTTTGCCCCGGTCGGTCAGGCGGTGAAAAACCGCTGGGCGTGGCTGGCGATTAACCTCTGTACCGCATTTGTCGCTTCCCGCGTGATTGGGGTGTTCGAGCATACCATTTCCCAGCTGGTTGCACTTGCCACCCTGATGCCGATTGTCGCCGGTATCGGCGGTAACACCGGTAACCAGACCATCACCATGATTGTCCGCGCTCTGGCGCTTCACCAGATCCAGAAAGGCAGTTTTTCCTTCCTGCTGCTGCGCGAGCTCGGCGTTGCCTTTATCAACGGCGTGGTCTGGGGCGGGATTATGGGGGTCGTCACGTACCTGCTCTACGGCGATATCGCCATGGGTGCGGTAATGACGCTGGCTATGGTGCTTAACCTGCTGATGGCCGCCATCATGGGGGTCCTGATCCCGCTGACGATGATGAAACTCGGACGCGACCCGGCACTCGGTTCCAGTGTGATGATCACCGCGATCACCGATACCGGCGGATTTTTCATCTTTTTAGGTCTCGCCACCCTGTTCCTGGTCTGATTTTTGCTCAGATAATCTCAGCAGCCACGGAAAGAGAAGCTTTACTTCTGCTCTCCGTGGCTGTTTTAATCTCTTCCCGCTGAGTTTCCCCCTCTTGTCATTATCCCGCCGCAGAGGATTATGATGCCGGACTGACAATATCCGGTGAATATGATCACTTCTTTACTGCTGCTCTGAAATAATCATCATGCCGTTCACGTTTATTTATATTTATTTACTGCTGTTCATTCATGAGTATATTGATAAGCCTTATTCATATAATGGCATTAATCGTATTTTATAAACCCGTATTCCCGGTAAATAATAATAAGGGCTGAACATTTCATTATGCCGTTAATTATCTGTTCCGGTTTTCATAATATGCTGTCATTCCGTATTCCTTAACGTTATCATCCGTGACGCAAATCATATTTAGTTCAATAGTTCACCCTATAATATACAGTCAGAATATTCATCTTGTTTTAGCAGGTGCTGTTTACAATATACGGAATTTCTTGCTATAACAAAGCATACCCTCCGGTAACAGATAATTTCCGTTTTTTATTTCCGGTTATCCCTGTGATAACCGGGATTGTGTTGCCGCCACCTCTCTTTTGGGAAACACAAATGAGAAAAAAAATGACACGACCCCCGTCATTGAATAAATGAGTAAATAAAAGGACATAATTATGACAACCGATACATCGCCATTAAGTCAGCCTCAGGCAAGGCCATTAAATAAAAACGATTATAAAACACTGGGATTATCCTCCCTCGGCGGCACGCTTGAATTCTATGATTTTGTCATATTTGTGTTTTTTACCGGTACGCTAACCCACCTGTTTTTCCCGGGTGATAACGAATTTATCGCCCAGATGAAAACGCTGGGAATTTTCGCCGCCGGTTATCTGGCGCGTCCGCTCGGCGGGATCATTATGGCGCATTTCGGCGATATTATCGGCCGCAAGCGCATGTTTACCCTGAGTATCTTCCTGATGGCAGTGCCGACACTGGTCATCGGTATGCTGCCGACCTACGAAAGCATCGGTGTGGCGGCACCTGTCCTGTTACTGCTGATGCGGATTTTACAGGGCGCGGCGATCGGTGGTGAGATGCCGGGCGCATGGGTATTTATCGCGGAGCACACACCGGAACAGCGCTACGGGCTGGGTGTCGGTACGCTGACCTCCGGGATCACCGGTGGTATTTTGCTGGGTTCGCTGGTCGCTATCGCAGTTCAGTCCTCGTATACTGCGGCTGAAGTCACTGCGTGGGCATGGCGTATTCCGTTTATCCTCGGTGGAGTGTTCGGGCTGATTTCCGTGTATCTGCGCCGTTTTTTACAGGAAACCCCGATCTTTAAAGAGATGGCGGCCAAACGGGCATTATCCGAAGAGATGCCGGTGAAAACGGTTCTGAAAAACCATAAAATGGCCTGTTTTGTGACTGCCGGGCTGACCTGGTCATTATCCACCGCTATCGTGGTGATCATTCTGATGACCCCGTCCGTTGTGGTGGAAAAGATGTACGGTATTGATCGCACATTGTCATTACAGGCTAACTGCGTGGCTACGCTGACCTTAACCCTCGGCTGTATTTTCTGGGGCTGGCTGGAAGATAAGATCGGCAGCCGTGTGACACTGGCCTTGTCCTGGGGCGGATTAGCGATCACCGCATTCCACTTCTACAGTGCGCTGTCACCGGATATCGCAGCGGCTTCACTGGTGATTAACTATGCAGTGATGGGCTTTTTTGTCGGCGCGATTGCCACCACACCAATTATCAGTACGCGGGCATTTCCGCCGGCAATCCGTTTCTCCGGCTTGTCTTTTGCCTACAACATGGCTTACGCGGTATTCGGCGGCTTAACGCCGATGCTGACCGGCGCCTGGTTGCAGAAAAGTGCAATGGCACCGGCGTATTATGTGGCAGGTGTGTCCGTACTGGCGATTGTCATCGGCTTCTTACCGCTGGCACACAAAGGCTGGACAGCGCGTAAAGCTCAAAGTACGAAAACGGTCGCGGCACAGCCGTCTTAACGAAACCGATAAAACAGCAAGGGCGGATCAACATGATCCGCCCTTTTTCTTTCCGTCTTCTGAATCAGCGCCAGGCCGGGTTTTTTATCACCGAATATTTACCCGGACCAATAAAGGCCAGCGCAATACCGCTGATAAAGAAATACATCAGGCTTTCAATCGCCCACGCTCCTGTCGGATCCAGCATAAAGGTCTTATTCACACCTATCATCAGCCAGGCGACCACCATGGTAAAAGACACCAGCAATGCGGACGGCCGCGTCAGAATACCGAGAATAATAAAGACCGGTGCGACAATTTCCCCGAGATAAGTACCGTAAGCGATAAATTCCGGTAACCCGAAAGAAGCCAGCAACCCTTTTATCCCCGCTGCACCGGTGAGTAATTTACCGATACCGTGAAACAACATTAATCCGCCGACCGCCAGCCGCAGTAATAATTTCCCGGCATCGTCGTGTGATAACAGCCTGTTGATTACACCTGTCATAATATACCCCTGTTGAATGAGAATCTTACTCATTGTGAGTATACGCAGTGATACGCAAAGCGGTAGCGGCAACATTTATTGATGGTGAAAGCCGGAGGATCTCATTCATTTTAATTGTTAATAATTTGATGACAGAAGCGAATCCTTATTCTTTATATTTTCTTATAATATCTGTGTGTTATCTTTTTCAATGATATCAAACAGGTCTTATTTGTCAGTTCGTTAACAAAAATTACACTATTTTCATCAAATTATCTGAAAATCACCATCAAAAATACTTACTCATCCGGGATTGTTTCACCACTTTTTTTAAATTAACAATAAGCTGCTTTTTTTCATTCTGCCTGTCAGGCCGGTTCCTGAGTAATACTGGTTTATCTGATAAGGAGATATTATGAAAAAAAATATTATTGCAGGTTGTCTGCTCTCACTGTATTCCCTTTCCGTACCCGCGATCCCGGCGGGCAATGATACCACCACCAATCCGGATTTATATTATCTGAAAAATGAACAGGCTATCGACAGTCTGAAACTGTTACCGCCACCGCCGGAAGTCGGCAGTATTCAGTTTTTAAATGATCAGGCGATGTATGAAAAAACCCGGATACTACGTGATACGGAACGCGGAAAACAAGCGCATACTGATGCCGATCTGGCTGACGGCGGTGTAGCGACCGCATTTTCAGGAGCATTCGGGTATCCGATAACGAAAAAAGACTTACCGGAACTGTATAATCTGCTGACTAATATGATGGGAGATACGGGAGACCTGGCCACCCGCTCCGCCAAAGAGCATTACATGCGCATCCGGCCGTTTGTGTTTTACGGTACAGAAACCTGTAATACCAAAGATCAAAAAGTAATATCAACGAATGGATCTTATCCGTCCGGTCATACCTCTATCGGCTGGGCAACGGCACTGGTGCTGGCGGAAGTGAACCCGGCAAATCAGGATGCGATTCTGGAACGGGGTTATCAGTTCGGACAGAGCCGCGTGATTTGCGGCTATCATTGGCAGAGTGATGTGGATGCCGGGCGGATTGCCGGTTCAGCCGCTGTCGCGACATTACATTCCGACCCGGAATTTCAGGCACAGTTAGCGAAAGCCAAACAGGAATTTGCACAAAAATCACAGAAATAAACGGTGATATCTGGTCAGGGCAGCGCAATATCTGCCCTGATATTCCCTGTTATTCCCACATCCAGCGGTCTTCCCGATCCCAGCCTTTTGTTTTCATGCAGCTGTAGAAATAGCGGTTGCGGCTGTCCTCATTCACATCCATCACATAACTTTCCGTTACCGGGGTCTGCTCTTTGTAGGTTTTGCTGTTACCGCAGTCATCATCCTTTTTGCAGCGTTTCTCCACATCCCGCATCACACTGCGCTGGGCAACTTCATTTTTAACCGGATAACGCTGGTGTGATTCCGGTTCACAGAAGGCATTTGCCTCTGCCCGTGTGTATTCGGATCCGCCCGGCACTTCCACCCAGACAGAAGAACAGCCGGAAAGCAGCAGCGCAGAGATAAGAATAAGCCTGTTTTTCATCATTATGGTGTTTATTATCAGTTCGTTAAGAATGCGTAATATTACTGCACATCATAAATTGAGTAAACCGCGCCGGTAATATTTCCTTAAGGGATGATAAAGCGACTGACATAAAGGCAGACTCCGCTGAAATCACATATATTTACCTGTATCAACGTTATTTTCACAATTCTTCCATTTTTACAATCAGATTTACCAGTACACTATCCCTATCATAATTCAGGCTGTTTTGCGCCCTTACGTGTACCCCGGCAGCACCGGGTAAAAAGGAATGATGAGTAATCCCAAAATGAATAATGTACAAAAGAGAAAGAAACGCACAGGCATTACGATTGCCGTTCTCCTTCTGGGCGCAGCCGGTTACGGCACCTATCATTACTTTCACTCTGCGGCACCGGCTACCCCGCCTGCTGCCGGCAAGCCGGGCGCTTCCGCAGGCAAAAACAGTAACCGTCCCGGCCGCCCGCCGCTGGCACCGGTACAGGTAGCCTACGCCGTTTCGGAGACCATTCCCCGCACCTTGTCAGCACTCGGTACCGTACAGGCAGCAAATTCCGTGACGGTAACCAGCCGCGTGGAAGGCCAGCTGATGCAGATCCATTTTGAGGAAGGACAGAAAGTGAATGCCGGTGATTTACTGTTCACTATCGATCCGCGTCCGTTTGAGATCCAGCTGGCCCAGGCACAGGGACAGCTCGCCAAAGATCAGGCCACGCTCGCCAATGCCCGCCGTGACCTGAGCCGCTATCAGAAACTCGCGGCCACTAATGTGATTTCACAACAGGAGCTGGATACCCAGCAGGCAACCGTCAAATCGGCAGAAGCCGGTATTAAGGTGGATCAGGCGGCTATCGACAGCGCGAAACTGCAACTGACCTACAGTCGTATCACCGCGCCTATCAGCGGAAAAATGGGTCTGCGTCAGGTGGATACCGGCAACTTTATTACTGCCGGAACCGCCATGCCGCTGGTGGTGATCAACCAGACCGCACCTGCCGATGTACTGTTTACCGTTCCGGAAAATGATATCCCGCTGATCCGCATGGCGCAGCACACCCTGCCGGTACTTACCGTCACCGCACTGAGCAAAGATAACAGCATCCGCCTGGCACAGGGCAAACTGCTGACACTGGATAACCAGATAGATGCCGCCACCGGCACAGTCAAAGCCAAAGCGCGGTTTACCAATGATGATGACCTGCTGTTCCCGAACCAGTTTGTCAATGTACTGCTGCAGGTCGGGCAGCTGGAAAATGCCGTGGTGATCCCGAATGCCGCACTGCAGATGGGCACCGAAGGCAACTATGTCTGGCTTCTGGAAGCCGGAAATAAAGTCCGCAAACAGATTGTGGATGTGGAATTACAGACCCCGGAGCGCGTGGTGATCAAAAGCGGCGTCAGCGCCGGTGATACCCTGGTGACTGACGGAATCGACCGCCTGACTGACGGCGCACAGGTGGACGTCGTGTCCGGTGAAAAAAAAGCCGCAGCCGGAGATAAGGCCTGATGTCCGGACATAATCCTGAAACCCGTGCAGGCGGCCCGTCCCGTCTGTTTATTCTGCGTCCGGTCGCCACCAGCCTGTTTATGCTGGCGATCCTGCTGGCAGGGATTGTCGGCTACCGCATGCTGCCGGTCTCGTCGCTGCCGGAAGTGGATTACCCGACTATCCGCGTCGTCACGCTCTATCCCGGCGCGAGTCCGGATGTGATGACCTCCGCCGTGACCGCACCGCTGGAGCGTCAGTTCGGGCAGATGTCCGGACTGAAACAGATGTCGTCGCAAAGCTCGGGCGGTGCCTCTGTGATTACCCTGATGTTCCAGCTCTCCCTGCCGCTTGATGTGGCGGTGCAGGAAGTGCAGGCATCCATCAACGCGGCAACCAATCTGCTGCCGAATGACCTGCCTTATCCGCCGATTTACAGCAAAGTGAACCCGGCAGATCCGCCGGTACTGACCCTTGCCGTCACCTCCGATGCCATGCCGATGACACGGTTACAGGACATGGTGGAAAACCGTATCGCCCAGAAAATCTCCCAGGTGGAAGGCGTCGGTCTGGTGACGCTGGCGGGCGGTCAGCGCCCTGCTGTGCGGGTGCAGTTAAATGCCAATGCGGTTGCCGCTTACGGGCTGGACAGTGAAACTATCCGCACCGCGATTAACAACGCCAACGTCAACTCCGCCAAAGGGAGCCTTGACGGCCCGGCGCGATCGGTAACGCTGTCCGCCAACGACCAGATGAAATCGGCGGAAGATTATCAGAACCTGATTGTCAGCTACAAAAACAATGCGCCAATCCGCCTGCGGGATGTGGCAACTGTGCAGGAAGGGCCGGAAAACACCCAGCTGGGTGCCTGGGTTAATGATAAACAGGCCATTGTCATCAATGTGCAGCGCCAGCCCGGCGCGAACGTAATTGCCACCACCGATACCATCCGGGCTCTGATCCCGGAACTGGTGGAAACGCTGCCGGAATCCGTGACTGTGACGGTTCTGACTGACCGGACAGATGCAATCCGCGCCTCAGTCAAAGATGTGCAGTTTGAATTATTCTTAGCTATTGCGCTGGTGATCATGGTGATGTACCTGTTCCTGCGCAATATGGCTGCGACGCTGATCCCCGGCGTGGCGGTACCACTCTCGCTGGTCGGTACGTTCGCGGTGATGTATTTCTGCGGCTTTTCCGTTAATAACCTGACACTGATGGCACTGACTATCGCCACCGGATTTGTGGTGGATGATGCAATTGTGGTGGTGGAAAATATCGCCCGCTATCTGGAAAAAGGCGACAAACCGCTGACCGCTGCCCTGAAAGGTGCCGGTGAGATTGGCTTTACCATTATCTCACTGACCTTCTCGCTGATTGCCGTGTTAATCCCTCTGTTATTTATGGGGGATATTGTCGGTCGCCTGTTCCGTGAGTTTGCCATCACCCTTGCGGTGGCGATCCTGATTTCCGGTATCGTGTCACTGACACTGACACCGATGATGTGCGCCCGGTTCCTGAAACCGGAATCTGCTCACCGCCATAACCGCTTTAACCGCGCCACCGAACGCTTTTTTGAGCGGGTGATTGCCGGTTACGGTCGCTGGCTGACGTGGGTGCTGCGCCACCAATGGCTGACACTCGGCGTTGCGTTCAGTACCATGGCGCTCACCGTCATCCTCTATCTGTTTATTCCGAAAGGCTTTTTCCCGATCCAGGATAACGGACTGATTCAGGGAACGCTGGAAGCCCCGCAGTCCGTGTCGTTTCAGGCTATGAGTAAGAAACAACAGGCGATCAGCCGTCTGCTGGCGGATGACCCGGCGGTCGCCAATATCGCTGCCTTTGCCGGTATCGACGGCAGCAACGCCACACTGAACACCGGACGCCTGCAAATCACTCTGAAACCGCTGTCTGAGCGGGCTGATCGCGCGGAAGCTATCATCACGCGGTTACAGGAAAAGGCCGATACCCTGCCCGGCGTGAAACTGTATCTCCAGCCGTCCCAGGATCTGACTATCGATACCCAGACCTCCCGCACCCAGTATCAGTTTACCTTACAGGCGAATTCCCTTGAGGAACTGGATCTGTGGGTGCCGCGTCTGATGACGGAATTAGAGCGCAGTGATGCCCTGACCGACACCGGTAATGACTGGCAGAATAAAGGGCTGGTGGCCTATATCGATATTGACCGCGATACCGCATCACGGCTGGGGCTGACCATGACCAACATTGATAACGCACTGTATAATGCGTTCGGTCAGCGTCTTATCTCCACAATTTATACCCAGGCCAGCCAGTACCGCGTGGTGCTGGAAAATAACACCGCGCTGACACCGGGCGCGGATGCGCTCAGCAGTATCCGTCTGACCAACAAAGACGGCAATTCGGTGCCGTTGTCAGCCTTTGCCACTGTCTCGCAGCGCTTCGGGCCGCTGGCGATCAATCATCTGGCGCAGTTCCCGTCCGCCACTTTCTCCTTTAATATCCCGGCGGACGGTTCGCTGGAAGCGGCTGTTAATGCGGTGAAATCAGCGGAGCAGCGTATCGGCCTGCCGAAAGATATCACCACCCAATTCCAGGGCGCGACTCTCGCCTTTGAAAATGCCCTGTCCAATACCCTGTGGCTGATCCTCGCCGCTGTGGTGGCGATGTATATTGTACTCGGCATTCTGTATGAAAGTTTTATTCACCCGATTACTATCCTCTCCACCCTGCCCACTGCCGGGGTCGGTGCGCTGCTGGCGCTGATGATGGCGGGCAATGAGCTGGATGTGATTGCGATTATCGGTATTATTCTGCTGATCGGGATTGTGAAGAAAAACGCCATTATGATGATTGACTTCGCCCTCGCCGCAGAACGCGAACAGGGGCTGTCGCCGTATGATGCGATCTATCAGGCGTGTCTTCTGCGTTTCCGCCCGATCCTGATGACCACCATGGCTGCGCTGTTTGGTGCGGTGCCGCTGATGCTCAGTACCGGGGTCGGTGCCGAGCTGCGCCAGCCACTGGGGGTCTGTATGGTCGGCGGGCTGATTATGAGCCAGATCCTGACCCTCTTTACCACCCCGGTGATTTACCTGCTGTTTGACCGCCTGTCTCACTGGCGCGATAACGCCCGGTTTACCCCGGAAAGTGATAACACAGGAGCCTCATCATGAGGCTGTTCGCCCTGTTTATCGCCCGCCCGGTGGCGACGACGCTGATAAGCCTCGCCATCACCCTGTGCGGGGCGATCAGCTTCCTGTTCCTGCCGGTGGCACCGCTGCCGCAGGTGGATTATCCGGTGATTAATGTCACCGCCTCACTGCCGGGTGCCTCGCCGGAAACCATGGCCTCCTCTGTCGCCACGCCGCTGGAGCGCTCACTCGGGCAGATAGCCGGGGTATCAGAAATGACATCCTCCAGCTCCCTCGGCAGTACCAGTATCACCCTGGAATTTGAGCTTAACCGCGATATCAACGGTGCCGCACGGGATGTGCAGGCGGCACTCAACGCCGCGCAGAACCTGCTGCCGTCCGGGATGCCGTCACGCCCCCGTTACTATAAATCCAACCCGTCCGATGCACCGATTATGATCCTGACGCTGACATCGGACACCCTCGATACCGGCAAACTCTATGATATCGCCTCCACCCGGCTGGCACAGCGCCTGTCGCAGATTGAAGGCGTGAGTGAGGTTTCAGTCGGCGGCGGCTCGCTGCCTGCTGTGCGTGTGGAGCTTAATCCGTCACAGCTGTTTAACCAGGGCGTTTCCCTCGACAGCGTGCGCAAAGCAATTACCGATGCCAACGTACTGCGTCCGCAGGGATCGCTGTCTGACAATGAACGCCGCTGGCAGATTGACAGTAACAGTGAACTGAAAACGGCGGAGGATTATCGTCCGCTGATTGTGCATTACAATGACGGCGCGGCGGTACGCCTGGCCGATGTTGCCACCGTGAAAGACTCGGTACAAAACGTCCGCGCTGCCGGAATGAGCAACGGCAAACCTGCGATCCTGCTGGTGATCCGCCGTGAAGCCGGTGCCAATATTATCGCCACCGTGGCCCGTATCCGCGAACAGCTGCCGGTATTACAGGATGCCATTCCCGCCAGTGTGGATTTGCAGGTCGCGCAGGATCGCACGCCGACCATCCGCGCCTCACTGACCGAAGTGGAACGCGCACTGACCATTGCGGTGGGGCTGGTGATCCTGGTGGTATTCCTGTTTCTGCGCTCCGGACGCGCCACCATTATCCCGGCGCTGGCGGTGCCGGTTTCGCTTATCGGCACCTTCAGTGCCATGTATTTGTGCGGCTTCAGCCTCAATAACCTGTCACTGATGGCCCTGACCGTCGCCACCGGCTTTGTGGTGGATGACGCAATTGTGGTGCTGGAAAATATCGCCCGTCATATTGAAAACGGACTGAAACCGAAAGAAGCCGCCCTCAAAGGGGTCAGCGAAGTCGGGTTTACCGTGCTTTCCATGAGCATCTCCCTGGTGGCGGTGTTTATCCCGCTGCTGCTGATGGATGGCCTGGTCGGGCGGTTGTTCCGCGAATTTGCCATCACCCTGACCACCGCCATTGCTATCTCGCTGGTGATCTCCCTGACACTCACTCCGATGCTCTGCGCACATCTGCTGAAAAATCGTGCGGCACCGGCACGGGAGCGCAAACGCGGCGCGGGCCGGATCCTGTTCCGCATCCAGCAATGGTACGGGCGCAGCCTGACCGTGGTACTGGCACACAGCCGCTGGGTGCTGCTGATTTTCACCGGCACCATTGCTCTCGCGGTCTGGCTCTATATCTCTGTACCAAAAACCTTTTTCCCGGATCAGGATACCGGGCGACTGCTGGGTTTTGTCCGCGCTGACCAGAGCATTTCGTTCCAGTCGATGGAGCAGAAAATGCGCACCTTTATGCAGCGCATTCACAGTGATAAAGATGTTGCCAGTGTCACCGGCTTTACCGGCGGCGGGCGGGTAAACAGCGGGTTTATGTTTATCTCACTCAATCCGCTGGATGAGCGGACAGACAGCGCCCAGGATGTGATCAACCGGCTGCGTATCACCCTCGCGGATGAACCGGGTGCCAATCTGTTCCTGATCCCGGTACAGGATGTGCGGGCAGGCGGACGTCAGTCCAACTCCAGTTATCAGTATTCCCTGCTGGCGGATGATTTATCCCTGCTGCGCGAATGGGAGCCGAAAATCCGCAAAGCCCTCGGCGAACTGCCGCAGCTGACCGATGTCAACTCGGATAAAGAAGATAAAGGCGCGGAAATGGCGCTGACCTATGATCGTGATGTGATGGCGCAGCTCGGGATCAGTGTTAATGATGCCAATAACCTGCTGAATAACGCCTTCGGTCAGCGGCAGATCTCCACCATTTATGAACCGCTGAACCAGTATAAAGTAGTGATGGAAGTCGCGCCGCAATATACACAGGATGTCAGCGCGCTGGACAAAATGTTTGTCATCAATAAAGAGGGACAACCGGTTCCGCTGGCGTATTTCGCACAATGGCGTCCGGCGAATGCACCGCTGAGTGTTAACCATCAGGGATTGTCAGCGGCCTCGACCGTCGGTTTTAACGTGGCGGAAGGCTATTCCCTGTCAGATGCCGTGGCGGCGGTAGAGCGCACCATGGTGGAGCTGGGTGTGCCGTCCGGGGTGCGCGGTACCTTTGCCGGAACCGCACAGCTGTTCCAGGAGACATTACAGTCTCAGGTGCTGCTGATTATCGCTGCCATTATCACGGTGTATCTGGTGCTCGGCATGCTGTATGAGAGCTTTATTCATCCGCTGACCATCTTATCCACCCTGCCCTCCGCGGGGGTCGGCGCACTGCTGGCGCTGCGCTTCTTTGATACGCCGTTCAGCCTGATCGCGCTGATAGGAATAATGCTGCTGATCGGGATTGTGAAGAAAAACGCCATTATTATGGTGGACTTCGCCATTGCTGCCCAGCGCGGCGGGCAAAGTGCGCGGGATGCCATTTTCCAGGCTTGCCTTCTGCGCTTCCGTCCGATCCTGATGACCACCCTGGCCGCCCTGTTCGGTGCGCTGCCGCTGGCACTCGGCAGCGGAGACGGCGCGGAACTGCGCCAGCCGCTCGGGATAACCGTGGTCGGCGGGTTGCTGGTCAGCCAGATCCTGACACTCTATACCACGCCGGTGATTTACCTGTTCTTTGACCGGCTGCGCCGCAAAAAAACCGGTGGATCCGCCGGACAATCCGTTCTCAGTACGGAGGAAAATGCATGAAAACCGGCATAGGCCACAAACTGTTTCTTGCCATTTTTGCCACCTGTATGCTGGTGGTGCTGACGATGCATCTGGCTATCCGTTTCAGTTTTGAACAGGGCTTTCTCGGCTATCTTCAGCGCTCCGCCGAAGACCGGACGGAGATGATCGCCGATGTTGTCGCTGAACAATATGCCGATTACGGCAGCTGGTATTTTCTGCGCAATAATCAGCGCGGTTTTATGCAGGCACTGCGGGCGCTGGATACCGACCGCCATATGCAGCATATGGAACGCGGGTGGAAAATGCGCTTCTGGCTGCTGGATGAGGATGACCGACGCCTGTTCGGACACGGTCCGGTACCACCCGGCGAGCTCTACCGCAAACCGGTCAAATATAACGGTAATATCGTCGGCTGGGTGGTGATGCCGGCAGATGACAAGATCAACCGGGCCGCCGACCAAAGCTTTTCACATCAGCAGGCACGTACCAGCTGGATAGTCTCGGCGCTGGTGCTGCTGGTCACTCTGGTGGTCACCTGGCTGCTGACGCGCGGCTTCCTGCGTCCGGTCAAACGGCTGGCGGAAGGCACACACCAGCTGGCAGCAGGTAACTTCAGCAGCCGCGTGCCGGTTCACGGCAAAGATGAAATTGCCCGGCTGGCTGATGATTTTAATCAGCTCGCCTCCACACTGGAAAAAAATGAGCTGATGCGCCGCGATTATATGGCGGATGTCTCACACGAGCTGCGTACCCCGCTGGCGGTGTTACAGGGTGAGCTCGAAGCCCTTCAGGACGGAATACGTCAGCCGACACCGGAAACACTGGCGTCTTTGCTGGCGGAAGTGCAGACGCTGACAAAACTGGTCAGTGACCTGCATCAGCTTTCATTATCTGATCGCGGCTCACTCTCTTACCGCAAAGAATTATGTAACCTGACCGATGTGATCAGCCGTTCCATCGGTGTATTCCGCCACCGGTTACAGGAAAAAAATATCGCTGTTACGGCAGAACTGCCGGACACCCTGATGGTTTTCGGGGATGACGCGCGGCTCGGTCAGCTGTTCCATAATCTGCTGGAAAACAGCCTGCGCTATACCGACAGCGGCGGACAGATTGTGGTACGCGGGCAGCAGGATGAAACACAGATCCGGATTGACTGGTCAGACAGTGCGCCGGGGCTGACCGACGCACAGTTTTCACAGATTTTTGAACGTTTCTACCGCAGCGAATCCTCCCGCAACCGGGCCAGCGGCGGATCCGGACTCGGCCTTGCTATTTGTGATAAAATCGCGGAAGCACATCACGGGCAGATAAGTGCATCAGCGTCCCCGCTCGGCGGCGTGACCATCACCCTGATCCTGCCCCGCCTGACTGACAGGAGTTGACTGCATGGAACAACATGCTGAATTGATCCTTATTGTGGAAGATGAGCCGAAACTGGCTCAGTTACTGACAGATTATCTGCACGCAGCCCATTACCGTACGCACTGGCTGGCACGCGGCGGTGAAGTGACGGCCTGGGTGCAGGAGAACAGACCGGATCTGATTTTACTGGATCTGATGCTGCCGGAGAAAGACGGCCTGACACTCTGCCGGGAAATCCGTCAGTTCAGTGATGTGCCCGTCATGATGGTCACGGCCAAAACCGAAGAGATTGACCGTCTGCTCGGGCTGGAAATCGGGGCGGATGATTATGTCTGCAAGCCTTACAGCCCGCGTGAGGTTGTGGCGCGGATCAAAACCATTCTGCGCCGTTGTCAGCGCAGTAACGATACCGCAGAGGATAAACGTGACACCCTGATTATTGATGAGGTGAATTATCAGGTGCGTTTCGGGGCACAGAGTCTGGATCTCACCCAGGTTGAATTCCGTCTGCTGCGCACCATGGTGTCACAGCCGGGGACGGTACTGTCACGCAACCAGCTGCTGGATAATCTGTATGACGATTACCGCGTGGTGACAGATCGCACGATTGACAGCCATATCAAAAATCTGCGCCGTAAGCTCGGGCTGCTGGACAGTGACCGAGATTTTATTCATTCTGTTTACGGACTGGGTTACCGCTGGGAAGGTGGCCCGGCGGAGATTATTGCCGCCACGATTATCTGAATCTGACTGAGGTGAGATGTAAAAAACGGCGGACACTGACGTGACCGCCGTTTTTTATTTACGGTCCCGGATTACTGTATCAGCGTGGAACGTTCCAGCCGTGCGAGGATTTTATCCAGCGTGTTATTTTCATCTTCTGCCAGATCGGATTTGGCAATACGGAAGACGCGGTTCAGTTCGCCGGTCTTAATATGCAGTTTCAGCACCGAGCGGCTGTTTGTCATCACGGTGAAAGCACTCAGCGGCGCTTCATAGCAGACCGCATACTGCCCCGGGGTAAACAGCAGGTTATCGCCGACAATTGCCAGCATCGGATAATACTGGATACGCCGTGCGTTAATCAGCAGGACAATACTCATAGCAACCATGATCCCGCCGATATCCATCCCCATCACCAGCAGTACCACACCGATCGCGCCGTACAGCATCACCATATTGATCTGGCGCTGTTTATTGAATTTCAGCAGTACCTCAAACGGCAGTTGTGCCAGTTTCGGTACTGTTTTCAGTGAACGGTAGATCACACGGTTGTAGTCGTAGAGGTAACCGACGATAAAGATAAAGCCCAGCGGAATAAAAATAATACCGCCGATCATGGCGAAAACCAGACCCGCTTTCGGCTGGTTACGCAAAAATGCCAGGCTGAGCAGCTGAGCTGCTATCCCGCCGGTCATCAGAATTTTCACGTACGGTAAGACTTCAATCAGTTGCTGCATCTGATAATCCAGTTCATCCCGGTACTGCTCAAGTGCCGCCGGAATATAGGAGATAATCCCCAGGAAAACCAGGTTAAGAACCAGACCGATCCAGACTGCAATATGACGTTTTTCCATGTATCCACGCTGTAACAGACTATAGTAAATGATAACGCAGCGGAGATTTTCCGCCGCGTCACTGAATTTAACGAAACTATATCAAATCGTTATCCGATATTCATGCCATTTTCAGTAATTCATTTGATACCGGGCGGATGACGCGCTAGAATCCAACGCCTTGATTACGCCTCCCCCTCCGGGGAAGGTTCTGACTTGAACTCAGATCGGAATACATTATGTTCACACCCGAATTACTCTCTCCGGCAGGCTCGCTGAAGAATATGCGCTATGCGTTCGCCTATGGTGCGGATGCCGTCTATGCCGGACAGCCGCGTTACAGCCTGCGTGTCCGTAACAACGAATTTAACCACGAAAACCTCGCCAAAGGCATTCAGGAAGCCCACGAACTGGGTAAAAAATTCTATGTCGTGGTCAATATCGCCCCGCATAACGCCAAACTGAAAACGTTTATCCGTGACCTGGAACCGGTGATCGCCATGGGGCCGGACGCACTGATTATGTCTGACCCCGGTCTGATCATGATGGTGCGCGAGCATTTCCCGCAAATGGACATTCATTTATCCGTTCAGGCCAACGCCGTAAACTGGGCAACCGTCAAATTCTGGCATCAGATGGGACTGACCCGGGTGATCCTCTCCCGTGAACTGTCACTCGATGAAATCGCCGATATCCGCAAAAATGTGCCGGATATGGAACTGGAAGTCTTTGTCCACGGCGCACTGTGCATGGCCTACTCCGGCCGCTGCCTGCTTTCCGGTTACATTAACAAACGTGACCCTAACCAGGGCACCTGCACCAATGCCTGCCGCTGGGAATATAAAGTGGAAGAAGGCAAAGAAGATGTGGTCGGCAATATTGTCCACAAGCAGGAACCTATCCCGGTGAAAAATATTGAGCCGACTCTCGGCGTTGGCGCACCGACTGACAAAGTGTTCCTGATTGAGGAAGCACAGCGTCCGGGGGAATATATGACCGCGTTCGAAGATGAGCACGGTACCTATATTATGAACTCCAAAGATCTGCGGGCTATCGAGCATGTCGAAAAACTGACACAGATGGGCGTTCACTCCCTGAAAATTGAAGGCCGCACCAAATCCTTCTATTACTGCGCCCGTACCGCCCAGGTTTACCGCCGCGCCATTGATGACGCCGTTGCCGGAAAACCATTTGACCCGTCTCTGCTGACCACGCTGGAAGGCCTGGCACACCGCGGTTATACCGAAGGGTTCCTGCGCCGTCATACTCATGACGCTTATCAGACTTATGAGTACGGTTATTCCGTTTCTGATTCCCAGCAGTTTGTCGGCGAGTTTACCGGCAACCGCGTGAACGGCCTCGCTGAAGTGGATGTCAAAAACAAATTCTCCGTCGGCGACAGCCTGGAACTGATGACCCCGAACGGCAATATCAGCTTTATCCTCGATGCCATGAATAACCGCAAAGGGGAAGCCACCGATGTCGCGCCGGGTAACGGTCATATCGTCTATCTGCCGGTACCGGATGACGTGAACCTGGAATTTGCCTTGCTGATCCGTAATTTACCGGGCACCAGCACCCGTAATCCGCATATGCCGGAATTTACCGATGCTGCGGTCACAAACGGGTAAAATTCTGAATTTTCGAATCCGATCACAACAATCACTTTGGTTATTTCGTAGTATCGGACAAGAAAATGAAGAACTAAAACGCAACATGTAATACCAGGAACCACCTCCTTGGTTGGCTCAATCTCCCTTGAGCCAACCTTTTCTTTTTGTGCCCTTCCCTTTTTTTCCCCTGCCATTTTTCCGAGCGTAAACCGTCTGTGTTTGTTATCTTTAAAAGACGTAATCTGAACACGGAGTCTGGTATGGCGGAAACGCATATAGTGGTTCTTAACGGAAAACGCGCCGGTGATGACGGTATTCGTCAGGCTGTCCGGCACTTACGGGAAAGCGGAGAAGACATTCAGGTGCGGGTGACATGGGAACCGGAAGATATTCCCCGCTTTGTCCGCGAAGCCCGTCAGCTGAAAGCCGCCACCGTGATTGCCGCCGGAGGCGACGGTACGATTAATGCCGTGTGCAGTGCTCTGATGACCTATCCGGCTGAAAAACGCCCTGTTCTCGGTATTCTGCCGCTCGGCACCGCCAATGATTTTGCCACCGCAGCCGGCATACCGGCAGATAAAACCAAAGCCCTGCTACTGGCCGCCAGGGGCAGCGCGGTCGCCATTGATATCGGCTGTATCAATGAATCTCATTATTTCATCAATATGGCCACCGGCGGATTCGGCCCGAAAATTACCACAGATACCCCGGAAGCCCTGAAAAGTACCTTCGGCGGTGCCGCGTATTTTCTCCACGGCCTGACACGCAGCGATTTGCTGAAAGCGGACCACTGCACGATCAGCTGTGATGATTTTCACTGGCAGGATGACGCGCTGGTGATTGGTGTCGGCAACGGCTGCCAGGCGGGCGGCGGGCATAAACTGTGCCCGGATGCGCGGATCAACGATGGTCTGCTTAACCTCAGTATTCTGCCGGAACGCAACTGGCCGCGCTCACTCTGGAACAGCCTCTTTAATGAGGGTGAAGCGGAAGGCGTTATCATGAAGCGCAGCACACGGATCACTATCAGCGCGGCACATGAGATGGTGTTTAATCTCGACGGCGAACCGCTGACAGGTCAGCAATTCACCGTTTCCGTGCTGCCTGAAGCGATCCAGTGCCGGTTACCGCCACACTGCGGGTTGTTATCTTAAACACAATCCACGACAATCCGTGACAATTTTATAACACGCTACAGGAATCGGAGTTTATATACCATGACTGATATCGTTAAGTTGTTAGGCAATGATGCATCATCTCTTCTTGAACATACCTGCACCACCATTCCCAAAGACAATCTTTATCTGCCGGGCGATGACTTTGTCACCCGTGTGATGATTGATAATAACCGGCCGAATACCGTGCTGCGTTCCATGCAGTCGCTGTTTAATCACGGTCGTCTGGCGGGAACCGGTTACCTCTCCATTCTGCCGGTGGATCAGGGCGTTGAGCACTCTGCGGCGGCCTCTTTTGCCGCTAACCCGCTCTATTTTGATCCGAAAAACATTGTCGAGCTGGCTATCGAGGCAGGCTGTAACTGCGTGGCATCCACTTACGGCGTACTGGCTTCTGTTGCCCGCCGCTATGCACACCGCATCCCGTTCCTTGTCAAAATCAACCACAATGAAACCCTGAGCCTGCCTGCGCAGTATGATCAGACACTGTACGCCAGTGTTGAGCAGGCTTTCGAAATGGGTGCAGTGGCAGTCGGGGCAACGATTTATTTCGGTTCACCGGAATCCCGCCGTCAGATAGAGGAAATCTCTGCGGCCTTTGAACGCGCCCATGAACTGGGCATGGTGACGGTACTGTGGGCCTACCTGCGCAACCCGGCCTTCAAAAAAGACGGGGTGGATTATCACGCCAGCGCGGATTTAACCGGCCAGGCAAACCACCTTGCGGCGACAATCGGTGCGGATATCGTCAAACAGAAAATGGCGGAAAATAACGGCGGCTTTAAAGCTATCGGCTTCAGCCATACTGATGAGCGTGTTTACAGCACGCTGACCACGGATAACCCGATTGATCTGGTCCGTTATCAGCTGGCGAACTGCTATATGGGCCGTGCGGGGCTGATTAACTCCGGTGGTGCATCCGGTAATAATGACCTCGCGGATGCGGTCCGTACTGCGGTGATCAACAAACGTGCCGGGGGTATGGGGCTGATCCTCGGCCGTAAAGCCTTTAAGAAATCGATGAAAGACGGGGTGGCACTGATTAATGCGGTGCAGGATGTGTATCTCGATAAGAAAGTGACGATTGCTTAAATGCAGAACAGGCCGGATAACCGGCCTGATTTTTTTGTGTTCCCTGTTTGTTCCGGGGAGCTGCAGATTACTTTTCAGCAGACAGATAATTATCGTTTCTTCTTCTTCCGCCCTGCCTGAGCAAAACGCTGGCGGTTATTATCATTACCGCTTTCTTTCTTCTTCTGCTGTTTGTCTGACCCCGGATAAACCGGCGGAGCGACTTTAATTTTATTATCGCGCTTCTGTGGTTTTGCAGCCGGCTTTTTAACTTTTTTATCTTCAGAGGAGGATTTTTCAATCGCATCAAAGAGTTCGACCAGCTCATCATCCGTTAAATCACGCCATTCGCCCACCGGGATCCCGGTCAGGCTGATATTCATGATGCGGACGCGCTCGAGTTTCGTCACTTCATAGCCGAAATGTTCACACATGCGGCGGATTTGACGGTTCAGCCCCTGAATCAGCGTGATGCGGAAAACAAACGGCGCTTCCTGCTTCACTTTACATTTTTTGGTGACCGTACCGAGGATCGGCACACCCGCGCCCATACCACGGATAAAATCATCGGTGATCGGTTTATTGACCGTCACCACATACTCTTTCTGGTGATCGTTACCGGCACGCAGAATTTTGTTGACCAGATCGCCGTGGTTAGTCAGGAAAATCAATCCCTGAGAATCTTTATCCAGGCGACCGATAGGGAAGATACGGGTGCTGTGATTGACGAAATCGACTATATTGTCTTTCTCGCCGTCATCGGTGGTGCTGACAATGCCCACCGGTTTATTAAGGGCAATCAGCACCAGATCATCCTGCTCCCGCGCCTCAATCAGCTGACCATTGACTTTAACCACATCACCCGGCATCACCTGTGAGCCGATAGCCGCACGTTTGCCGTTGATCAGGACCAATCCCTGCTCAATGTAGCGGTCCGCATCCCGGCGGGAGCAGATGCCGCTTTCGCTGATGTATTTATTAAGACGCACAGATGAACCCGTTTCCATATCTTCCCCCCTGAAAAGCGCGCAATATACACCAATTATCGTGCGATATCACCACCACTGATAAAAATGGTGAACCGGACCATGTCCGTGGCCTACTTCAAGGCTGTCTGCCGCCGCCAGCGCCCCGTGCAGATACTGTTTTGCCGCCTCCGTGGTTTCCGCCCAGTCCGCACACTGCGGACGCAATGCCGCCATTGCCGCAGATAATGTGCAGCCGGTGCCGTGGCTGTTTTTAGTCGGAATACGGGTTGAGGTAAAGCGGTGACGGCCTTCCGGCAGAAACAGCCAGTCAGGGCTTTCAGCGTTATCCAGATGACCGCCTTTCAGCAATACGGCGTTTGCCCCGGCGGCCATTAGTGCCTCGCCCTGCTGCTGCATCATTTTTTCATCTGTGGCGGCAGCCGTTTTCAGTAATGCCGCCGCTTCGGGCAGATTGGGGGTGATAATCGAAACGTGAGGTAATAATTCAGAGATCAGTAAATCAACCGCTTCGGCTTTCAGCAACGGATCGCCGCTTTTCGCCAGCATAACCGTGTCCAGCACCACATACGGCACAGGATACTGACGCAATTTCTCAGCCACGGTGCGGATCACACCGCCGTCAGACAACATACCGATCTTGGCGCTGTCAATTCTGACGTCCGTCAGGACCGCATCCAGTTGTGCTGCGACAAATTCCGGCGGGACAGAATGAACAGAATTCACGCCACAGGTATTTTGTGCCACCAGCGCTGTCATTACCGTGGTGCCGTAAACGCCCAGTGCGGAAAAGGTTTTTAAATCTGCCTGAATACCCGCGCCGCCGCTCGGATCCGTTCCTGCAATGGTTAATGCGTTGATTCTCACCCTGATATCTCCTGTTTGCTGAACCACTCTGTATAGTGAATTATACGCATCCGCTGACAGGAAACCACCGCAGAACAGGCAATAAAAAACCCCATGCCGCAAGGGCACAGGGTCTGAATTTGCGTCAGTGATATACACTCGTTGTTGAAACGGCTATCAGGCTGTCGCGTTAACCACGCTGGTAAAACCAACTATCAGAGGCAGTATTGCTGCCGGCGATAATTATGCTTTAGTGACGTTGGCAGCAGCAGGGCCTTTAGGACCATCCTGCACTTCAAATTCAACTTGTTGGCCTTCAGCAAGTGTTTTGAAACCATCGGTCATGATTGCAGAGAAGTGTACGAACACGTCTTTGCTGCCATCAGCCGGAGTGATGAAACCAAAACCTTTTGATTCGTTAAACCACTTAACGGTGCCTTTAAGTTTAGCCATTGATAAAATTCCTATCCTACAAATTTGCCGATAACCGGCGTATACAAACTAGTCGTTACTGCTTAAAAAACAGAAGCGTACCTCGTTTACCCATTTGAGTTATCACATAGGACAGGTCGGAAATCAAGCGATTTTTTCAGCGGGAAGATCTGGTGCACATATTTAGAAATATTAATAACATGTTCCGGTAACGTTATACGCAAATTTGATAACCGCTTGTGTTTAAACATATAAAGAAATTACAACTTTGTGTCTTTTCTGCAAGAACGATAAGCTGCCTTACTTCATTATTTCCGTGCTAAGAATCTGCCGGGTACCGGGGTCCGTTGATATTTTGTTTAGATTTAAACCGGACAGGCAGTATAAAAATAATATGAAATATATGTTATTATTATTGTTATCTATTAATTACAATCTTTTGTTATGAGCAGAATAATCGTTTTAGGATAAATGATTATTGTCACACCAGGAGTCATTCATGAAGCTTTCTTTAAGCACAATCAGCGCCCTGACGCTTACCTCCCTGCTGATGGCCGGACAGCCCGCAGCAGCACAGGAGCAGGACACATCAAAGAGTGACAGCGTCACAAATGATACAGCAGCTTCAGAAGGACTGTGGGGAACATTTAAACGCAATGTCACCAACGTCTGGCAGTCAGACCAGTATGATTTATATGTTCCGTTCTGGACATGGCATAACCGTCTGACCTACGACAAAGAAAAAACAGATAAATACAATGAAAAGCCGTGGGGTGCAGGGTTCGGCAAATCCTACTATGATGAGGATAACGACTGGCACAGTCTGTACGCCATGGCGTTTAAGGATTCACACAATAAATGGGAGCCGATTGTCGGTTACGGGTTCCAGAAGATGTGGATGCCGCAGGGACAGGACGGTTTCAAAGCCGGTGTCGGCTTTACCATTGGTGTGACTGCGCGGGATGACTATCACTATATCCCGATCCCGGTACCGCTGCCGCTGGCATCGGTGGAATATAACCGCCTGGCGATTCAGGCCACTTATATTCCGGGCACGTACAATAACGGTAACGTCCTGTTTATGTGGGCCCGCTGGCAGTTTTAAGTATTCCTGAACATAAAAAACCGGGGATTTTTCCCCGGTTTTTTATTATCTGCAGTTATGCTTTCGCGGCACGGCGGCGTTCATAATAGCGGTATGTCAGCCACAGGAAGCCAATCCAGAACGGCAGCAGGATCACTGATATCCGTAACGGCTCCATCAGCGCGATCAGCACCAGGATAAAGGCCAGGAACGCAAGACAGATATAGTTGCCCCACGGATACCACAGTGCCTTAAAGAACGGCTCCACGCCCTCTTTTATCTTCGCCTGACGGAATTTCAGGTTAGAGATACAAATCATGATCCAGTTAATCACCAGCGTGGTGACTACCAGCGACATCAGCAGCGAGAATGCTTCTTTCGGCAGCAGGTAGTTGATCAGGATCCCCACGGAGGTGACCAGGCCGGACAGCATAATCGAGTTCACCGGCACCCCGCGCGGGCTGATACGCTGCAGGAAGGATGGTGCATTGCCCTGCCGGGCCAGGCTGTAGAGCATGCGGCTGTTGCTGTAAACACCACTGTTGTAAACAGAAAGCGCCGCAGTCAGTACCACCACGTTCAGCGCATGAGCAATCCACAGGTTAATATTGCCCTGCACAGAATCCGCGGCACCAAAAGCATGGCCGATTTCACGGAAGATCAGCACAAACGGACTGACGTTCTCGACAATGTTTGTCCACGGATAGAGAGAAAGGATAACGGTAATGGAACCGATATAGAAAATCAGGATACGGTAAACCACCTGATTGATGGCTTTCGGAATGCTGTAACGCGGGTTTTCCGCTTCCGCTGCCGCCAGACCGACCAGTTCGAGGCCGCCGAAGGAGAACATGATAATCGCCATTGCGAAAAGCAGACCGCTCCAGCCATGCGGCATAAATCCGCCGAGCTCCCAGAGGTTAGTGACAGAAGCCTGCGGGCCGCCGTTACCGCTGATCAGCAGATAAGCACCAAAGGCAATCATGCCGAGAATGGCCACCACTTTGATCATGGCAAACCAGAATTCAGTTTCTCCGTAAACCTTGACGTTCACCAGATTAACCAGGTTTATCAGCACAAAGAAAACTGCCGCAGAGATCCAGGTCGGAACATCCCACCAGAACTTGATATACTCGCCAACCGCCGTCAGTTCCGCCATGCCGACCAGGACAAACATCGCCCAGTAGTTCCAGCCGGATAAAAAGCCGGCAAAACCACACCAGTATTTATGGGCAAAATGGCTGAATGACCCGCTCACCGGCTCTTCCGCCACCATTTCGCCAAGCTGGCGCATGATCAGAAACGCAATAAACCCGGCGACTGCATAACCGAGCAGGACAGAAGGCCCCGCCATCTGAATCGTTGTGGCTGTTCCCAGAAACAGCCCCGTACCCACAGCACCACCCAATGCGATAAGCTGTATGTGTCTGTTTTTTAATCCGCGCTTGAGCGTCTGCTCCTGCTGTACTTCTGACATTAGATCCTCTGTAACGGCTATATTATTATTCTGCGTCGTGCATCACTGCATCCTGAAAAGTTTAAGCCCGTTATTAAAACATCATTTTGCTGCCTTGAATACCGTTAGCAACAAGATAATCAGAGGGAAAAGGCAAAACTCAGCCCTTGTCTGACGGAATAAATTTCGTAATCTCACAGATTCCCAGCATAAAATCCTCACGCTGATCGCAGTACTTATCGAGCGCCGCAATATAAAAAAATACACCGGCAACAATCAGCAGCAGGATAATTATGATTTTTTTCATGTTTCGCCTATTTTCATCTGAATTATACCCGTTCACAAGATTTCGTTACATTCCGGTATCGTCACATACTTTAGCGGAATGAGTGTGCTGTTTCACAAAAAAATTCATTTCATCAGCAGGAAGCGCATAAACAGATAACACCCTGTTTTGTCATAATGAAATAAACTTGTATACTTGGAAAACCCTGAAACTGAGCCGAAATCATCAATGCCGCAAGATAATCATGTCGCACTTGTGTGCGCACTTAGCAAATGGATAGAAAACCACACGGGTCGTGTCATCCACCTCGAAGAACTGGCTGCCTATTCCGGGTACTCGCTCTGGCATATGCAGAAGATCTTCAAAGAAGTTGCCGGTATCTCGCTCGGCAAATACATCCGTCAGCGCCGTCTGGCCGGTGCGGTTAACGCCCTGCGCCAGAGTGAACAGACTATCTTTGATATCGCCCTTGATTTCGGTTTCGGGTCACAATCTCATTTCACCTATATGTTCCGCAAAGAATATAACATCACCCCTTACGACTACCGCCAAAACCCGGATATCATCCTGGATATCAAAGAGCCGTGGCATTTCACTCACGACTGTAACTAAGGCAACTTAAACAATTAATAACAAAATTATATTTAGCCATATGATTTCAACTATCCCATTCCGCATTCGGAGCGGCAGGAGAAATTCCTGCCACAGCACAATATACGGCGTATTCAGCTGTTTTTGATGAATAACGGCAATCTTATCGCACAACAGGCGACTTTATTGACATCCCCCCCGAATGGCGGCATAACATTTTAACTGTCTGTTATTTTGTTGCCGCTGTTTTCAGGAGCCTGCATGTCCGTAAAACTTATCGCCATTGACCTCGATGGCACCCTGCTTAACTCTCACCATCAGATTACCCCCGCTGTCAGTGCTGCTGTCACCCGCGCAAAAGAGAAAGGTCTTCATATCATCCTGACGTCCGGCCGCCCGTTTAACGGCATTCTGCCCTATCTCAGAGAATTAGGGCTGGATCAGGCCGGTTATTACTGTATCAGTAACAACGGTGCGGTGATTCATGATGCTGAAACCGGCGAACCGGTGATTGAAACGCTGATGGATTTTGAGGATTACCGTTATTTTGAAGCGCTCGCCCGCGACATAAACGTACATTTCCACGTGCTGAGTAACGGCGAAATGTTCACCACAAACCGGGATATCAGCCACTATACTCTGATGGATGCTTATCTGACACAAACACAACTGTACTACTGCCCGCTGGCGGAAATGAGCAGCGAAATGCAATTCAGCAAGTTTATGATGGTTGATAACCCGGTGCGTCTGAGTGAAGCCGCCGGGTATATCCCGCAGGTCTCCTTTGACAGCTACAATATTCTGCGGACGGCGCCGCATTTTGTGGAGATTTCGGCCAAAAATGCCACCAAAGGGCGTGCCGTTGCACTGGTCACTGAAAAACTGGGGCTGACACTGGACAAAGTCATGTGTATCGGCGATCAGAACAATGATATTTCCATGCTGGAGTACGCCGGAGTGGGTGTCGCTATGGGTAACGCCGCTGACCACATCAAGCAAAAATCCGGATATGTGACAACCTCCAATGATGAGGATGGTGTGGCAGCAGCCATAGAAAAGTTTGTGTGACCGGGATTATATTTTTTCAAATTCCCCTAATCAGGGAATTTGTTCCGTTTACTCTTCAGCGTCTTTTAATCAACCTGTATTTTGTTACTATTTTGACGGTTTCATTTAAAAAATAACTAAATCACAGTATTTAATTTTAACATGTACAGGTTGTTTTATGTTTTCAACAAAAGACATGCTCGTTCTCGGGATGATGGTTTTTGCGCTTTTCCTGGGTGCGGGCAATATCATTTTTCCGCCGATGGCGGGTTATCACTCGGGTACTGACTGGTTCAGTACCTCCCTCGGATTTATCGTCACCGGCGTCGTTCTGCCGTTTCTCACCCTGATTACTGTTGCGGTCAAAGGCCGTGGTGAGCGGCTTTCTGTCGATCTGCCGCGCTGGGTTTCGGTGACATTCTGGGTGGCGCTCTATCTGATCCTCGGCTCAACATTCGCCATGCCGCGTGTCACCAACACCGCGTATGAACTGGGTTTTCTGCCGCTCGGTTTTGTTGAGAAAAGCACCGCCAGCCATCTGATTTTTGCCTTTGTGTTTAACTTCGTTTCCCTGTTTTTTATGCTTAAACAGGGAACGATGATCAGTGCCATCGGTAAGTTTATGACCCCGGCGCTGCTGTTCCTGCTGGTCGCTGTGGGGATCGCCGTAGTGCGCACACCGCTGTCACCGATTAATGAACCGATCAATCAGTATGTGGATTTTGCGTTCTTCTCCGGCATCGTTGATGGTTATCAGACCATGGATGTGCTGTCGGCAATGGCATTCGGCGGTATTGTTGCCCGAGCCCTGGCATCACGCGGGATCACCTCACCGCAGGAAGTGGTGGTTATCACTATCAAAGCCGGACTGATTGCGGTCGGCCTGCTGGCTGCACTCTACATCTGTCTGTTTTATTTGGGTGCAACCAGTGATGCGGTTTCACAGACAGCCACCAACGGCGGACAGATTTTCTCCCGTTATGTCGATGCCCTTTACGGCGCGCTCGGTACCTGGCTGATGTGCGGTATCGTACTGCTCGCCAGTATGACCACCTTTGTCGGCGTGACCAGTGCCTGTGCGGATTTCTTCGCGACATTCAACCCGCGCCTGGACTACCGTTTCTGGGTGGTGGTATCCACACTGCTGACCACCATTGTCTCCACCTTCGGTCTGGATACGCTGCTGCGCGTCACCATTCCGGTGCTGCTGCTGATTTATCCGACCACCGTTGCGCTGGTGTTCCTGCAGTTTGCGCGCCGTAAAATGCGTAACCCGCGCTTTACCTACGGCTTTACTGTCGCGGTGCTGGTGGTGATGAGTGCGTTCGACACCCTGAATAACATCGGTCTGCTCAGTGAAAATGTGCTGGCGGTATTACACCGGATGCCGCTGTTTAAAGAAGGGATCGGCTGGTTACTGCCGGGCGTGATTGCCTTTATCATCTCGTTTGTTGCCGGCAATATGAGACCGGCAAAACCGCAGCCGGATGTGACTGCGTAAACACACAAAAGCCCGGTCATCTGACCGGGCTTTTTTTCGTTATTTATGATGTGCGGCGGTTCAGTGTGCTCCCGCCTGTTCGAGAACAACCGCCAGATTACGGTAGCCATGACGTTTTGCCAGGGTCAGTGGTGAATCTCCGGAGCCATCCGGCAGATTAACATCCGCTCCGCCTTCAATCAGCAACGTGACAATATCCTCATACTTCTGACTGCCGTCACCGAGGATGATCGCTTCAATCAGCGCTGTCCAGCCAAGATTATTGACATGGTTAACATTCACCCCGGCATCAATCAGTGTCTTCACTGTGTTGACATGTCCGCGCTCTGACGCCGGGATCAGTGCCGTGCCACCATAACGGTTTGTACTTTTCAGGTCAGCCCCGTGACTGAGCGTCATTTCCAGAATATCCTGTAACCCGCGCGCGCCGGCATATAAATACGGCGTATCCATAATGGCATCTGCGGCATTCACATCGGCGCCCTGTTCAATCAGATAGCGTGCCACGATAATGCGGTTACCGTGTACTGCCGCCATCAGCGGTGTGCGCAGACGGTTATCACGCTGCTCAATATCCCCGCCCTCTCCGATTAACTGCTGAACCGTCACGAGATCACCCTGTTCTGCGGCAGTGACTATCTCAGTTTTATGTGTTTCTGCCATACCTTTCGCCATTGTTATCAATAAGAGACAAATAATACCGGATAAGCCAATCAGAATGCGTTTTTTCACTCTGTCACTCCTGTTGTACCGTTCCTGTGAATGCCCTTACCATAACAAAACAGCATAATTTATCACCTGACAGATAACAGGGTTATTGTGCGCCGTATTTTTTCAGAAGGGCTTTCACCAGCGCCAGCGTCTCCGCGTCCGCTTCCCCGTTAACGTTATGAGAGCGAAAATGCATCTGGAACGCTTTAATCACATTACGGGTTTTTCCGTCCGCCTTACCGGTTACTGTCATTTCATAGCCGTATTTTTTCAGTGCCTGCTGTAATTCTCCAACGCTGATGTTATCCGACGGATGACGGTTGCCGAGAAAACGTTTCACATCAGCCGCATCCGGCCAGGCACCGATCCCGCGTTTTGCCAGGTATTCCCACGGGAACATCGGCCCCGGATCCAGTTTGCGCTGCGGCGCGATATCACTGTGCCCAACCACATTTTGCGGGGCAATATTACGCCGGGCGATCACATCCTGTGCCAGTTTAACAATCAGATCTATCTGAGCGGTCTGATACGGCACCCAGCGCTGTCCGACAGACATTTTCACTGTCCCCGGATTGACAATCTCCACCCCGACTGAGCTTTTATTCAGGCTGCTTTCGCCGCGCCAGTAACTTTTTCCGGCATGCCAGGCTTCACTGCCCTCCGGCACCAGCTGCAATACCACCGGTTTACCATCGCGGACAGCCGGGATTGTCGGTACCAGATACTGAACACTCACCCCGCCTGCGGTCAGCACACGCAGTGATGCCTCATCATTAAGCGCGGTATAATGAAAAACCAGATAATTATTCGGTTTGGATAACCACGGTTCTTTGATATTCCGCTGATCAACAATAAACTCACCACGATCAATATACCGGCTCTGATTACTGCATCCTGTCAGTATCAGCACACACACCAGACACACACTACGCCACATCTTTCTTTATCCTGTTCAATGTTATCCGGCACGATGCCGGCACAGCCCCTTTACCGGAAAATATGTCCACCGGATTATTCACAACGGACAGACTATCACAGGCGGGTATTATGACGACTTCACTGCGGCAGTGCTATGCTCTGAGCGCGAATCATCATGATGTTTTTCTGCAGCAGGCCGCTGAACACGCACGATAAAAAATACCCGCCGCGGCGGGTATTCAATAAGTCAGTTATGACTGAGTGAGTTTTTCTGTCCTGTCATACCGTTCTGACGCCACTTTCAGCCCGGCAAGATCCGCCGAACAAATCAGTGGCTTCAGCGCATCAAACTTCGCCTGCGGCCAGTCATAAAGAGACAGGGCCAGCAATTCGCTGATGGTATTTCCATCAAACCGGCTGCGGATAAAGGCCGCCGGGTTACCGCCAACAATGGCATAGGGTGGTACATCGCGGACAACCACACTGTTCGCGGCAATCACCGCACCCTCCCCGATAGTCACACCGGGCATAATCATGGCCCGCATACCTATCCAGGCACCGTCACCGATACGGGTATCCCCTTTACCGGTATAAGCCTCATCAATTATATCCGGAAACGGATAAAGGCTGAACCAGTCATGGCGGTGTGTATGATTACCCCCCATCAGGATCACGGCTTCAGCCCCGATACAGACATAATCCCCGATATACAGCTCATCCACTTTCCAGCTGAGTTGCCAGTCACGGCTGATTTCATCGCCCTGCAAATAGCGGACAACAGAGGCTTCAAAGCCGTTATCCCAGCAATCACTGTAATAACTGTGCGTACCTTTGATATGAATATTCGGGTTTGTGACGGTTTCATGCAGCCGTTCACAGACAGACCAGTGTTTTTGTTTCATGGTAAATCTCATTATTGAATGAATCGTTACCACAGAACGCTATTCTGTGGTGATGTACCCGCGTTCAAAGCACATCACACCGGGTTATCCTCGCCCGTTTCAGCCGGGGGTTGCCCATCATTCTCTCCCATACAGAAAAACACCCGCTTTCGCGGGTGCCATCATCAGTTAACTTTTTGTTCAACCAGCGATTCCGGTGTTTCTTCCCAGATGCCGTCTTCAACCTGTTTACGGATTTCAGGATAAAGGTTGATATCAAACTGCGGTAATTTCCCCGTTTTGCGCTGTTGGTTATAATCTTTCGCCAGCTTAAATGCAACGCCGGACAACAACAGAATCGCAATCAGGTTTGTCACCGCCATCAGTCCCATCGAGAAATCTGCCATTTTCCAGACCAGCGGCATTTCTGACAATGCCCCGAACATCACCATACCCAGCGCCGCCAGACGCAGCACAAACAGCCCTTTGGTGTGTTTATGTTCAAGGAACACCATATTGCTCTCTGCATAGGCGTAATTGGCAATAATGGAGGTAAAGGCGAAGAAGAAAATAGCGACAGCCACAAAGATGGAACCCCAGCTGCCGACAACCGAGCTCAGCGCCAGCTGTGTGATTTCAATCCCGTTGATATTCTCCTGCGGATTATCCAGCACACCGGAGGACAGAATAATCATTGCAGTGGCACTGCAGATAACCAGTGTGTCCATAAAAACACCCAGCATCTGCACATACCCCTGCGAAACCGGATGCGGCGGGAACGGTGCTGCGGAAGCGGCGGCATTCGGTGCGGAACCCATACCGGCCTCATTCGAGAACAGGCCACGCTGTACGCCGTTAATCATAGCCTGTGCCACACCGTAACCGACAGCGCCGGAAACCGCTTCCTGTAACCCGAAGGCACTTTTGATAATCAGCATAAAGACATCCGGCAGACGCTCTGCGTAATGACCCATCACCCAGAAGGCGAGGATAAGATACGCAACCGCCATCACCGGTACCACCAGCTCCGCCACACGGGCAATCGAACGCAGACCGCCGAAAATGATCACGCCGCAGATAACCACCAGCACGGCACCGACATAACCGGCATCCGCACCAAAGGCCATTTTGGACGCCTGGGCAATCGAATTGGCCTGAACCGCATTAAAGACCAGCCCGAACGCAATAATCAGAAAGATTGAGAACAACACGCCCATCCAGCGGGCTTTCAATCCGCGTTCCATATAATACGCCGGTCCGCCGCGATAATTTCCCTGGTCGTCCCGTGTTTTATAGAGCTGTGCAAGTGTGCTTTCAATAAAGGATGTCGCCATCCCGATCACGGCAACCACCCACATCCAGAAGATAGCGCCGGGACCACCTGCAGTCAGGGCGATCGCCACCCCGGTCAGGTTTCCGGTACCGACCCGCGCGGCCAGGCTTGTACAAAGCGCCTGGAACGGCGAGATGCCGGATTTATCCGATTTCTTACTGTGCTTTAGCACGCTGAACATATGTCCGAAGTGACGGAATTGGATAAATCCGGTACGAAATGTGAAGTACAGTCCGATACCCAGTAATAAATAGATGAGCAGGTGGTTCCAGAGCAGTCCGTTTAATGTATTAATTATATCGGTCAAAGTTATACCTCTTATATTGCTGTGCTGATTTGCGGCGAATAAGCCCCTTAACGAATGACAGGTAATATCCGTATTGTCATATCTGATGGTGATTGTTTAAAAAAAAGACACCTCTTATTAAGAATCAGCCAGACTTTACCATAAGAAATATTTCCCTGTATATTTTTTTATTTCTTTTTTTTCGTTCTATTAATCAACGTTACTTTTTCACGTTAATACAGCGTTTAACGTGATCTATTAACTCAATAAAAACGCCGAAAACGAAGCCAAAAAACTCCATCCAT
The DNA here is from genome assembly GCF_043105645.1 of Morganella sp. TYF_1. NCBI lineage: Bacteria > Pseudomonadati > Pseudomonadota > Gammaproteobacteria > Enterobacterales > Morganellaceae > Morganella > Morganella sp. TYF_1. The sequence continues at coordinate 501,029 of NZ_JBICLU010000026.1, forward strand.
TACAAATAGTTAAGAATCACCTTATTTTATGGCGTGATAAATAACGGGCTTCTTTCAATTTACCGCCATAATTTATTTTATCGTCTGAATTAAAACATATGATTACATTTAGTCTGAAAACTAAAAATGTGTTGCCTGTTATTTTAAAAGCGTGTGTTATTTTATTTACTATTTTAAGTAACGGGAAGACTTAATAATAAAATCCCATCTTTCTGACCAATAATAAATCCCGGCATTATTGCCGGGCAATATTCCCGCTTTCAGTTACCGGCAACACAGCATAAGAAGCGCAATCCGGGTATCCCGCTCATCGCGGTTCATCACTGGCGAATACTGATTCCGGGCCAAACTTTGCTCTGCGGCACACTCTCGTGAAAAAAAGCTTTCGCTGCTGACCGGTTTCCGCTACCATAGCGCTATATAATCTGTTATATACCGGATTGTATACATTGCTCTTAATATATTTTTTGCCGGTCAGCTGATCGGCAATTTTTTTGCCTGTCCTGTCAGATTACGACTAATGAAATGTGATCCCGCCTTGTATTTAGCATAAAGACAGGAATAACCGTATAGTAATTTTGTTATTAACCATTATTATCAGAACAGATAATCGTGCATTTCTTCGTTATTTTTCTTTATTTTTGCTCCCTCACGGGAGCATTTTCTTATCAGCCGGGCTGCAAAACACCACTGCCGGCACGGAAAATCGCAAAAATTCCGGTGCCGGCAGCAGATCCGCCATGATTTATCATGCCGGGTGAGGTACACTACCCGCTTCAGTTTAACTAATGTAACCGTTATGTCCTCTGCACAGATTTTACTGACTATCTACGCAACAGGTGGTCTTTTTTCATTCATTCTGACTTTTTTTCTGACAAAAGATCCGAACCCGTTTTTCCGCCTGCTCAGTTGCCTGCTGATAGCGCTCACCTGGCCGATGTCACTGCCGGTGGTGATTTTATTCTCGCTGTTCTGACTGCGTTCAGAACCATAACATTCCCGCAGTCACCACAAGACACCATAATATCAGCCGTCCCCATGTCAGAGAACTGCCGTGCTGCTGCCACAGTGCATTTATTTCAGGCGCCAGTGCATAACCGCGCTGACAAATACGACGGCGGATATGACGGGTAAGAAAAAGACGGAACGAACCGGATTGTGATGATTTCATACATACCTCTGCTGAGAAAGAGAACGCATATGAAACCTGACACTCCCGAAAGATAATTATTATGCGGACATTATAAAAGAGAACCTCAACCACAAAAAGGGAAAGACTGTGCGGCTGAGTTCTCCTTTATTCAAAATCAGTACTGACAACCATCAATCCAGTGCATTGATAGCCTTTTCATAGATGACATTCATAAAATCATCATTCTGCTGTTCCCAATATATTTCCAGCATTACCTGAATGGCTTCTTTAGTCACCGGCTCGCCACTTTTGCATAAAATGACAGCGGCTCTGCCGATTGCCTGGCAAATTTCGCCATAAACATATGCGTCGCTAACTCGTTCTGAAATCATATTTGTGCCTATTTATTTTAATATAACGACAGCCTGTCCATCTTTACTTAAGACATACCGGCACTGCTGTTGACTGGCTCTCCGGTAAGAATTATCTAAAAGTCCCTTGATATTTATTATCGTCACATTGCATTTAATGTTCAAAGAAAAACATATTATTCCGGAAAATACTTTTTAAAAACACAGAAAAGTTACTAATATCAAACGGTTATGAAAAGCACGTGTGACCATTGCTGCGGATTGTTACTTTCTGGTTGTTTATTCGTTAATACTATATCATGCGATATGTGCTTTTTCGCTATTAAAATACATAAATTTATCAAATTTTACCTGCATAAATAACGTCCTTTTTTAAGCATTAAATAAACAAGATTAAATAAATTCGTCGTACTCATTTATGGATTATTATAATCATATAAAATCTCAACGCTCCGTCAACAAGCAGTGGTTCACATTATTCCTTTACTCTTTATGTGGGAATAAGGGTATTTACACAATATTGGGATATACGTATTAACCGATATACATCACACCTATAATACGTAGTTTTATTGCCATAGTTAATTATATTTTTATTAGTAACAGGAATAAACACCCTCTGCTCTATTATTACCCTATTCTCTTTATTTAATAAGATTATAAAATACTTTCGCGTAATTACGCTTAATCATAATTTGAATACACTTATTAACGGTAAAATAAACAGGTTATTCCGTCACGCAGAAAAGGGCTTTCGTTTCGCTATGTTTTTAAACAAATCTGTCGTAAACAAGACATCTTGTTTTACAAAATATTAATATTTAACATTCTCCCTGCAGTAAACAGTTTTTTATAGTTGTATTCCTGCGCGTTTCCCCTTATCATCCGCGCCTTTGAATAGCGTGTCTCTCTTTTTATATATCTGATTGAGGTTCTATGAGCTCTGACCGTATCGCGAATCCAGGCCCGCTGGGCTTACTGGGATTTGGTATGACGACTATCCTGCTGAATGTCCACAACGCCGGATTCTTCCCGATGGCTTCTGTTATTCTGAGCATGGGGATTTTCTACGGTGGCATTGCGCAGGTCATCGCAGGTCTTTTTGAATATAAGAAAGGAAATACTTTCGCTGCCACTGCCTTTACATCGTATGGCTTTTTCTGGATAAGTCTGGTCGGCATCCTGGTCATGCCGTCAATGGGATTCGGCGAAGCAACCAGCCATGAATTCCTGGCTGTGTATCTGGCACTGTGGGGTATTTTCTCGTTCTTTATGTTTATTGCCACACTGAAAGCAAACCTGACATTGCGCGCGGTTTTCTTTTTACTGGTGATTTTATTCGCCCTGCTGGTTATCGGTAATGCTACCGGTAATGCTGCATTACTGAAATTTGCCGGTTATGAAGGTATTTTATGTGGTGCGACTGCATTTTATCTGGCAATGGCTGAAGTACTGAATGAGCAGTATGGCCGGACAATTTTACCTATCGGTGAACGTCACGCCTGATAACGGCTCTCCCGTATAAAAAAACCCGTTCAGTGAACGGGTTTTTTTTGTCTGCAAAACGGGGGATCAGAAACTCAGACCCGCGCCCAGATAAGCGCCATCCGCGATACGGTTTTCATGACCGTTATTCGATTCAACTTCAATCATTCGGTAACCGGCTTTCACATTCAGCGGCGCAAATACTGTCCAGTTCGCACCCACATCCGCTTCTTTGTATGAATCATTACCGGAAGTCAGCCCTGACGGCGCGCCGTAAAACTCACCGTAAACACGCACTGACGGCAGGATGCTCCACGCCACACCGACACCCGGTGCAACGGCCATGCCTTTTTTACCCACGTCCGGGTCCAGGTATACGGCTTTACCGCCGACACTCGCGGAAACCGGGCCCAGCGGGAAGGCAAATTTGGCACGTGCGCCGCCTAACTGCCCCTGATGATCACTGCGTGCCCAGTTACCGTCAAATGACAGACCGGAATACGGGTCACCTACGCCGACATTGATATCGGTATATTTTTTACCGGCTTCAACGTCCATCGAGATTGCATTTGCAGCACCTGCCGCAAGCATCAGTGTTGCAGCCACAGCTGCTTTATATTTTTTCATTTTTGCCACCACATAAATTCAGACAGGGTTTCGGGCATTCTCCCCGAAACTGTCACGGTTTGAAAGTTAATATTCTGATTTTTATGTAAAGTTATCTATATATTCCATCAATAGGTCACGCCAATCTATCAAATCGATACATTCTTTTTATGACAGTGCTATATTTTATAGCAAGTCATAAATACAGATAAAAACAACAACGCTCAGTGCAATTTATGATTTACCCTGCTGATTTTGCACATCGCGCCGATTTCTGCAATCAGTGTCTTTTTCCCTTTACCGACTGGAGATATGTGATGAAAAATAAAGGATTAACAACAGCTGCGGGCGCCCCCGTTGTTGATAACAATAACGTTATGACCGCCGGAAAACGCGGCCCTATGCTGTTACAGGATGTGTGGTTTCTGGAAAAACTGGCGCATTTCGACCGCGAAGTGATCCCGGAGCGCCGTATGCACGCCAAAGGCTCCGGTGCATTCGGTACATTTACTGTCACCCATGACATTACCCGTTTTACCCGCGCAAAAATTTTCTCTCAGGTCGGCAAAAAAACCGATATGTTTGCCCGCTTCTCCACCGTGGCCGGTGAGCGCGGCGCGGCAGATGCAGAGCGGGATATCCGCGGCTTTGCCCTGAAATTTTATACCGAGGAAGGTAACTGGGATATGGTCGGTAACAACACGCCGGTGTTCTACCTGCGTGACCCGCTGAAATTCCCGGATCTGAACCACGTGGTAAAACGTGACCCGCGCACCAACCTGCGCAATATGGCGTATAAGTGGGATTTCTTCTCCCATCTGCCTGAATCCCTCCACCAGCTGACCATCGATGTCAGTGACCGTGGTCTGCCGCAGAGCTACCGCAACATGCACGGTTTCGGCAGTCATACCTACAGCTTTATCAACGCTGATAATGAGCGGTTCTGGGTGAAATTCCACTTCCGCTGCCAGCAGGGTATTGCCAACCTGATGGATGATGAGGCAGAGCAGTTAATCGGGAAAGATCGTGAAAGTTCACAGCGTGATCTGTTCAATGCGATCGAGAAAGGCGATTATCCGCGCTGGAACCTGCAAATTCAGGTGATGCCGGAAACCGATGCGGCAAAAGTCCCGTATAACCCGTTTGATCTGACCAAAGTATGGCCGCATGCGGATTATCCGCTGATGGATGTCGGTTATTTCGAGCTGAACCGTAACCCTGAAAACTATTTCTCCGATGTGGAACAAGCGGCATTCAGCCCGGCCAACGTGGTTCCCGGCATTGGTTTCTCACCGGATAAAATGTTGCAGGGGCGTCTGTTCTCCTACGGCGATGCGCACCGCTACCGTTTAGGGGTCAACCACCACCAGATCCCGGTCAATAAACCGCGCTGCCCGTTCCATAACTATCACCGTGACGGCGCAATGCGTATCGACGGTAACAGCGGTAATGCGGAAACGTATGAACCGAACAGTGCCGGTCTCTTTCAGGAACAGCCGGATTTCAGTGAGCCGCCGCTGTCTGTTGACGGTGCCGCCGACCACTGGAACCACCGTGAAGATACCGATTACTTCAGCCAGCCGCGCGCGCTGTATGAATTACTCAGCGACGCCGAGCATCAGCGTATGTTTGCCCGTATCGCCGGTGAGCTGGTGCAGGCCGCAGAAGCAACTCAGGCACGCCAGATAGCGCTGTTTAAACAGGTGCATCCGGAATACGGTGCCGGTGTGGAAGCCGCGATCGCAAAACTGAAAAAATAATCGTGTGATAACATGACAAAACCGCTGCGGTCCGTGACCGCAGCGGTTTTTTTATATGCATTCAACGGGTATGAAAACGCTCCTGCGCCATCCGGATCAGCGGTGCACGGGTACGTTTTATGCCGCTGCCCGCATCCGCTTCCGGTAATGCATAGCAGGCCGCCGGACGCATAAAGGCAGGCAGTTCCGCCTGACACCAGTCACTGAAATGCTGCCGCTGTTCCTCTGTCCAGTCATCATAATCACGGATCAGATACACCGGCACAGCACCAAACTCGTCACTGCTGACCGGTACCACCAGACACTCCGTGATCAACGGGTAGTGCATCAGCTGCTTTTCTGTCATTTCCGGCTGCACATTCTCGCCGCCGCAGCAGAAAAGATTATCCAGCCGGCCGTCGATCACCAGCTCACCGTCCTGCATATGGCCTTTGTCACGGGTCGGATACCAGCCGTCATGGGTCGGCAGTGTATGCAGTGCGCCGTTCAGCCAGACACCGGCGGCAAAACTGTCACCTTTAACCAGGATTTGCTGTTGTTCATCCAGTCGAATATCTTTGCCGGACAGCGGATGCCCGACACCCGGTTTGCCGTCCGCCCGTTTGGCACAGACAGTTGAAGCAAATTCAGTCATGCCGTAGCCGCACCAGCAACGGATCCCGCGGGCTTCTGCCGCTTCCGTCAGCGCAACAGGAATAGCCGCACCACCCAGCAGAACATCCCGCAGCGGCGGCAGAGGTTCCGGTGATTGCAGCAGACGCCAGAGCTGAGTCGGCACCAGTGAGGCGTGCGTGCATCCGCGCAGTGATTCCGCCAGCATTTCACCGTCTGCCCGCACCACCATTTCACCGCCCTGTAACAGCCAGCGCCAGAGGATCCCCTGTCCGGAAACATGACACAGTGGCAGCGATAGCAACCAGCTGTCACCCGCCTGATAGTTCAGCAGCGACACCACGCTCTGTGCCGCAGCCAGATGCGCGACCGGACGGTGGGCAATGGCTTTCGGTAACCCGGTGGATCCGGATGTCAGGATCAGTGTTGCCAGCCGTTTCGGATGCGGGATCACATCCGGCGGTGCTGTGCCGTTCACGGACGGATCCAGTGTTTTCAGCGGCAGCGCGATTGTGCCGTCGCTCCGGTCACACACATAATCCGCATCGAGTGACGCAACCAGTTCCGTCTGTAACCCGCGCGGCAGCGCAGGATTGAGTGTCAGAATCACCGCCCCGCAGCGCAGCAGCGCCAGAAAATCGATCACCAGCGCTGTGCTGTTTTTGCCGCGCAGCACCACGCAGTTACTTTCCCGCAATCCCTGCTGATAAAACCCGGCGGCACGGGCATCCGCCAGCGCCGTCAGCTCTGTCCATGTCAGCGATGAGTCCGCACAGCGCAGCGCGGTTTTATGCGGCATCTGCTGAGCATGTGCAACCCACGGCCATTGTGCTGCCGTCATTACCATTGTCCTGTCTGAGTTAATTGTTCTGTCGTTATCAGCGCCAGTGTGCTGCCCGGCCACGGGCGCACCAGCTGTGATTGCATCAGGGAAAGCGTATCCAGCCCCGGCAGAGTATCCGGGGTCAGCCATCCGGCAAGACGCGCCAGTTGTGTCAGGCCGAAACTGCTCTCCACCGAGGAGCTGATCACCGCCTGCAACCCTTCGCGGTGCGCCGCAGTGATCAGTTCACGGCAGCGGGCGATACTGCCCGTCAGCGTGGGTTTGATCACAATCGCTGCCACACCGGGCTGTGCTGTTACCGTAAATCCCGGTTCACGGACAGATTCATCCCAGGCAATGGCGATACCGGTGTCCTGTGCATAACACAGGGACTCTTCCGGCGTTTTGCACGGCTCTTCGAGAAAATCAATCCGCGTGCGGTGTTCCGGTGCGACATATTTCGCGAAACCGTCCGCTTTGGCGCGGGTCCAGCTGCGGTTGGCATCCAGACGCAGACGCAGATCAGGCACCGCCTCCAGCAGCAGATTCACCACCATGCCGTCCCGGACTGCCTCATACAGCCCGACTTTCACTTTGGCGATTTTCTCACCGTCCATGGCATCGAGCGCAAGGATCAGATCATCCGGGTCACCGGTGCAGAGCGGTGCTTTGCGGGTGCTGAGGATCTGCGGCAGCGTATCATCCAGCTCAGCAAGTGCGCAGCTCAGGCCGAATGCGACTGACGGCAGCGGGCTTTCCGCCGGATTATTGCCCTGACACCAGGCCGCGATCCACGCTTCTGCCGCCTGTTGTGCTTGCGCAAGGGTTTCGCTGCTGAATTCCGGCAACGGGGAGATTTCCCCCCACCCTTCACGACCATTCTCCCGCAGACAGACCAGCAGCCCGTCACGGGTTTTCAGGCGCTGATTACGCAGAATAACGCCTGCCTCCATCGGCAGGCTGAAACTGTATAATGTGGCGTGGCGCATTACGGGTTACGTTTGAATTTAGAGAAATCCGGTGAGCGTTTTTCGTTAAATGCGTTACGCCCTTCCTGACCTTCTTCGGTCATGTAGAACAGCATGGTGGCATTACCCGCCAGCTCCTGAAGACCGGACTGACCGTCACAATCCGCATTGAGTGCCGCTTTCAGGCAACGCAGCGCCATCGGGCTGTTTTCCAGCATCTCACGGCACCAGCGCACGGTTTCTTTTTCCAGTTCCGCGTAAGGCACAACAGTGTTGACCAGTCCCATATCCAGCGCTTCCTGCGCGTTGTACTGACGGCACAGGAACCAGATTTCACGGGCTTTTTTCTGACCGACAATCCGCGCCATATAAGAGGCACCCCAGCCGCCGTCAAATGAACCGACTTTCGGCCCGGTCTGACCGAATACTGCATTATCTGCCGCAATAGTCAGATCACAGATCATGTGCAGCACATGACCGCCGCCGATAGCGTAACCGGCAACCATGGCGACAACCGGCTTCGGACAGGTGCGGATATCGCGCTGTAAATCGAGGACATTCAGATGATGTGTGCCGCTGTCATCACGGTAACCGCCGTAGTCACCGCGGATCTTCTGATCACCGCCCGCACAGAACGCTTTTTCGCCCTGTCCGGTAAAAATAATGGTACCGATGCCGTCATCATAACGGGCATTCGCCAGCGCACTGATCATCTCTTTCACTGTTAACGGACGGAACGCGTTGCGCACCTGCGGACGGTTAATGGTGATTTTGGCGATCCCGTCTTTTGATTTATGAAACAGAATATCCTGATAATCGCCGGTGCAGTCGATCCATTCAACCGGGGCAGAGAGCTTTTCTTCGCTCGGATACATCATAGCGGTGAGTTCCTTAAACAGAATGTAATGATAAAAATGTCCGGACTGCCTCCGCAAACGCGGCGGGATTTGCCTGATGGGTGTTATGCCCGGCATATTGGATAGTCCGTAACGGAAAATGGTGTGCCTCTGCAATGGCGCGGAATTTGCTGTCCCGTTCACCACAAAGATAGAGCAGCGGCAGATTCAGGTTATGCAGTTTCTCCGCCAGCTGCGGCTGATGCCCGAGCGAGGTATCAGAGAGCATATCCGCGATCGCAAAAGCATTATGGTGCAGATGCTGTTCCACCCGCTGCTGCCGCTGAACTTCATTGAGATCAGCAAAAACGCCCTGACGATACCAGTCATACAGCACCGATGCCAGCGGGCGTTCACGTAACTGTTGTGCCCAGCGGTTATCGTGCAGCAACCGGGCATTGCGCTCATCGAGTGTGGCAAGCCCGGGATTCCCGGCTTCGATAATCAGCCCGTGCAATCCTGCCTGGTCGCCGTATGCGGCGTGATACATGGCGAGCCGACCGCCGAGTGAATAACCGATCAGCCAGTAATCGTCTATCTGATGCGCAGCCAGGGTATCAGCAATCAACTGACTGACATGCGGAAAATTGTTGGCGCGGACGGATTGCGAGCCGCCGTGGCCCGGTAAATCAATCAGTAATGAGGGGTAGTGTCCGGCTTCTTCTGCCGCCAACAGCCACTCTTCTTTATTTCCCCACAGGCCGTGCAGCCAGACCAGCCACGGACCCGGCCTGTCCGCATAACAGCGCTGTGCGGCCAGCACCGTCATTCTGCTGCCTCACGGAGCAGCTGCTGAAGGTATTTTGCCCCTTCGTCGCCGTTTGTCACCACCTCAATCACTGTCGCGGCGTGCTGTGACCAGGCTTTGCTGACCGCGGCTTTCAATGACGGCCAATCCTGCGGGGCACTGTAGCTGAGGCCGAACATCTGCGCCGCACCGGCAAAACTGACCGACTGCGGCATACAGTAGAAGCGCTGACGCTCCTGCTCCGGTGTCGGCAGCATGGAAAAGATTTGTCCGCCGTTGTTGTTGACGATCAGCAGCACAAACGGCCCGGAGGTATAACGCAGCAGCGCCAGGCTGTTGAGATCATACAGCGCGGAGATATCTCCGACGACAGCAAGTGCCGGTTTGGCACTGCCGCGCTGAACACCGGCAGCGGTGGAAATCAGGCCGTCGATACCACTCGCCCCCCGGTTGCTGTACACCGGATAGCCGCACGGCAACTGAGCAAATGCATCAATCAGCCGGACAATCAGACTGTTACCGGCAAATAATACGCCCTGCGGCGGCAGCAGTTCCGGCAGACGGCAGGCAATCTGCGCCTCGCCCCAGCCGTCACCCAGGGTTTCCGTGACACGGGTGTTCAGTGTCTGCGTCCACTCTGCCAGTTGCGGCGCCCACGGCGTACGGTTTTGTGCCGGATGGTCATCCAGCCATTCGCTGACACTGCACTCAAATTTTCGGCCCCGGTGATTTGCCGGGTCCAGCCGTCCCGGAATGGTATCCACAATCCAGTATTCCGGCGGTGTACACGCAGCCTGCCACTGTAAAAGCCGTTTGCCGGTCAGGCTTGAGCCGAACTGGATCACCACATCTGCCTGAGCCAGTACGTCGCGGTAACGCGGGGACGCCAGCCAGAGATCGGCATGCGGCAGCAGTTGCCCGGTCTGGGACAACACATCACTGATCAGCGGCCAGCCGAGGCATTCCGCCCACTGGCGCAACTGTTTACCTTCGGCGGCCTGCATACGTCCGGCAATAATCACACCTTTTTTTTGCCGCCAGAAAAACCAGTCATCCACGCTGATCACCGGGGTACAACGGGTCTGCTGCAACCAGGGTTTATCACTCTGCCACCAGTTGCCGAGCTGTGCCTGCCATTCCTTACCGGTCTGTCCGTCATCATCATACAGCGGCTCGGCAAACGGGCAGTTAATATGCGCCGCGCCGTGCTGCAGGCGGTTCATGATGTCATCGAGGGAAGAGACCAGCCAGGACGCGGGGATATCAAAAACCGGACGCGGCAATGCCAGTGCGGCAAACGGATGAGAGGAAAAAATACCGGGCTGGCGGATAGCCTGGTTTGCACCGCAGTCAATCAGTTCCGGCGGGCGGTCGGCGGTGAGAAAAACAAGGCGTTCGCCGGTCAGTCCGGCCTCAATCAGTGCCGGATAAAGATTTGCCACCGCCGTACCGGACGTGACAATCACCGCCACCGGCAGCCGGGTGCTTTTCGCCAGTCCCAGCGCCAGATGCGCAAGTCCGCGCTCATCAAAATGAGTGTGACAGATAAAGTTGTCATCGGCGGCGGCAGCCAGTGTCAGTGGTGTTGACCGGGATCCCGGCGCGATACAGATATGACGCAATCCGTGACGGCTCAGCGCCTCCAAAATCACTTCCGCCCAGCGACGGTTCAATGCACTGTTTGACATAGCTCACCTTTCCTGACCTGTAGTTCTCCGTAGTCTACGGATTGACTCAGGAAATACCTTAATGTAGTTCAATAAACCGGTAGATTATTTCACGGTTTCTGCCCCGGTAAGCAGAAAATGGCACAATCAGTGAGCGTCACCTTCCAGCAGGGTTCGCAGCCCGGCGGCTTTGTTTTCAATTTCGCTCCACTCCGCCTGCGGATCCGAACCGGCGACAATCCCCGCGCCGGCATACAAATCAACCCGACTGCCGCTGATTTTCGCGCAGCGCAGCGACACCGCAAACTCACTGCGTGACGGGCTGCAATAACCACCGCTGCCTGCATACCAGTCGCGGTCAAACGGTTCGTTATTCCGCAAAAAAGCCAGCGCGGCACTGCGCGGCAGACCGGCAACAGCGGCTGTCGGCTGAAGACGCTGTAAACAATCGCTGTCACGGGGGGCATATAACGCGGCAGAAATAACGCGATAAAGATGCTGCACTTTGCGCAGGCGGATAACGGCTGCTGCGCTCACATCCAGCGCACTGACCGCCCCCTGCAGGCGCTGACAAATATCATCAACCACCACACTGTTTTCATGCACATTTTTTTTATCAGAAAGAAGCCACTGCGCGGCTTGTGCCGCGCGGTCATCTTCCGGGTAATTCGCCACGGTTCCCGCCAGCGCTTCGGTATACAACTGAGCCCCTGCCCTGAAGTAGAGACGCTCCGGCGGCGAGGCCACAAAAGCCGTGTCCGGTCCGGTGGCGAGCATATAGTGAAAACAGTGGTGATTACAGTCACAGCTGGCCTGCATAAAGGCCGCCGGAGAGACCGGTGCGGAGAGTTCCAGCGCGGTTTTACGGGCCGTCACTACTTTTTCCATTTCGCCGCCGGTGATAGCCGTTACCGCATCTGTCACCAGTTGTATCCAGCCCTCTTCATCCGGCTGATGCCGGGCACTGATAATCGTGCTGTGCAGCGCCGGAAGCGCGGTTTGCCAGACCAGCGAACGTAAAAATGTCAGGGTTTCTTCCGCCGGGCGGCGGCTGTCAATATTGACCAGAAAGTGTGTTTCATTGCCGGATATCCGCAGTTCGGCGCGGGGAACAAACAGATAACTGCCGCCGGTGCCCTGTGCCGGAGACGGGGTATCAAACTGCCAGCTGTTCAGCCCCCAGATCCGGATTTGACTCTGTGCAGGCAACGTATCCAGCAGTGCCTGTGCCTCGCTGATATGTGTGAAACGGCACACTTCCCCGCACACCGCTGCTGTTTCTGTGCCGTCACGGTGCTGCCAGTAAAACTGCGGCCAGCAGGTCTGGGCATTCAGCCAGCCGGTCAGGGCTGACGGAGATAATGCATCAGCCAGTGGCGGCGGTAATGTCACCGCGTACTGATAAATACCATCGGGTTTATTTTTGTTATTCGTTATTTCAGTACAGACCTGAGAAATAAAATCAGAAAAAAGAGTCACTGCTTGCTCCGGATATGCAAAATGCGCGGGTCACTGTGATTATACGGTGAGATAAAAATTATTAAAACCATCCTTCTTTTTTATCCTTGTCACCATTGTGCATTTTAAGCCATTAATGCGGAAACCGATGCTGTTTCGGCCCCATTCACCACCGGGTCAGGCATCTCATGACAGGGAGATATTTATGCACACACAAACCATGCCGGCTGACCGGCTTATTACCGCTGATGAAATAGGCCCGGCTACATTAAAGTTACTGCTCAATGAAGAGGAGGATACTTTCCGGGCTGCAGGTATATTCACACATAATGACCTGATTCATATCAAACGCTACATTAATTACGGAATGACACTTCCACGGGAAAAAGAAGATATTATTGAGTTTATCGGCTACCGCGATACTGAGCTGCCGGGATTCGAACCCCATAATATTCAGCGTCTGTTTTCTCATATTTATCAGCACGCGCTGAGCTGGGAACAGGTTGAATCCATGACCAAACAACAGGCGATTGATCTTGAAATTGCCGGTGCCGGTATCACGACAACCGGGAATTATATTCTGAATGCCATAAATGAAATGCCGGTTATTACTCAGGCAAACATAATGATGCAGGATGCATCACCGCCGAATTTAAAAGATATTATCTATAAAAGGCAGGATCGGATTATTTCCGGTGAACTGACAAAGATATTAACCGTCATGCGGGATGATATCGCGGAAGAAAGAAAAAAAACACAGCGGGTAAAAAATTGCATCGCCCGGTTCCGGCTCGAACTGATCGGGGGTATTGATGATTCCGGCAATGAAATTCCGTCGCTGATCTATGAAGTAAAACGTAAACAAAAAGTCTTATTAAAGAATCAGACTGACGATAACACCTCAGATTTGCAGTCAGAAATCCGGGTCAGAAACGATGAGATTGAGATCCTCAAGCGCGAATACAACCAGTTTGTGAAGCTGTCCTTCTCCGGCCTGGTCGGCGGTATTATCGGGCTTATCATCACCGGCGGCATTTTCGGCTACCGGGCCGAACAGGTCAGGCGGCGTAAAAACAAACTGATTGAGGAAGTCGCGGCGCTGGAAGAACAGGTTATTACTCAGCAGAACATCCAGAAACTGATTGTTAAGCTGGATAAAGAACTCAATACACTGGACAGCTATTTTGCAGATGCACACATTGCCGTCGATCATCTGGATTTTATGTGGCAGGTCATGCTGACTGAAATTAATGAATCCCTCAATACCTTTATGCAGATAAATGATGCATACAGCCTTTTACAATTTTCATTACAGCTGAAAAAAATCACCCTCCCCTGGCAGCGGGTTCGTGGTTATGCAAAAGAACTTATTGCTATTTTTGATACCGCTAATCTGGCCGCATAATAAGGAAAATCACATGACACATTCTGACATTAATCCTGAACATATTACCCTGGCACACTTAAGAGCTAAACATCATGATATCAGTAACGGTGCCGAGACATTATCACTGCCCGCCACCGATCTGCATTTTCAGATCCGTGATATAAAAAAATGGCAGACCCGGATACTGAATATGATTTCCGCTGATGCCGCCATTATTTATACGCATCTTCATAATTTTGATCTTGAAAATTTACTTGGTACTCTTTCTACTGATACAGGGATGAATCTGTTTTCACTTCCCCATGAAAAACAAATTTATGAATTTTTAACCAGCCAGATGAATATGATTTATCATTCGGTGAATAACATTAACACCCTGTTTAATACTGAATTTGATGCCACTGCTATTCCGTTGTTACAGGGCGGGTTATTGCACCATCAGTCTTATCTGGACAAGGCTATCAGTAATACACTGCCGGATATTGATAAGTTTAAATGCGATAAACTCTATTGGGAGGAAAAACTGGCAGTCATTGTTCAGTCTGAGGAAATTATTCATCAGCGCGGATTCCAGTCACTTTTCGGTACCACCACACTGCCGACAACGGAAGAGCTGAAAAATGTGGAGATGACCTCCTCCGAGCGGTTTATTATGAATGAGCTTCACCGGATTATTTCAGCGGTTATCAATACATTAACCGAAGGGCTGAGTTATGTTCAGCTGGTCGAAACCCGGACGACACTCAGTCAGCGGATTAATGACCTCAGCAAACTTATCCGTGATCTGAAAAAGGACCTGAAGCAGCTGCAGGATCATATGCAGGAAATCAGCAATGCGCTGACATTGCTTCCGAAACTGCGGGAATTTAACAACCTGATCAGTGCGGTATTATTATTCTGGCTGCAAAGTGTCCGCCAGTATGAACCGTATTTCAGTCAGAATGTTCCTCTTCCCGGACTGGATACCCTTATCCTTGCGCAGCGCCGCTATTTCTCGGTATTTATCGGGATGGCATAAAAAAACCGGGCTGATTGCGGCCCGGTTTTTCTCAGTACAGATATCAGTAACTCAGTACCGCATATCCGGTCAGGGTGATAAACGGCTGCGGCCAGATACCGAGCACGATCACAATAATCGCGGAGAGCAGTACCACAATACCGCCGGCACTCATTGCCCAGTTGGACGGTGCCATACGGGCCGGTGATTCCGAACCGCGGATATAGAGGCTGATCATCATACGCAGATAGTAGTACAGACCGATTGCACTGCCGAGTACCACTGCGGCGGTCAGCCACCACAGTTCCGCATTCACGGCGGTTGCCACCACGAAGAACTTACCGATAAAGCCGAAGGTCATCGGGATCCCCGCCAGAGACAGCATCATCACCGTCATGACCGCAGCCAGAACCGGCTTGCGCCAGAACAGACCGCGATAAGCATGCAGGGAATCCGCATCCGGCCCGGTGTACGGACTGGACATCAGACTGACCACACCGAACGCACCGAGGCTGGCAAACAGATAACCGGCCAGATAGATACCGGCGGTCTCTTCCGCCAGTTTCGGGTCATTCACCGCGATAAAGGCCACCAGCAGATACCCGAGGTGTGCGATCGAAGAGTAACCCAGCATACGCTTGATGCTGTTCTGGGTGATCGCCATCAGGTTACCGAACAGGATTGAGGCAATCGCAATCACCGTCAGAACAATCTGCAATGTCCCGGAATCCGCCATCGGTGCCAGCACCAGCAGGCGCAGTACTGCGGCAAAAATCCCGATCTTGCTGGCGGTTGCCAGGAAGGTGGAGACCGGTGCCGGGGCACCCTGATACACATCCGGTGTCCATAACTGGAACGGGAACAGTGACAGCTTAAAGCCGATACCGACAATCATCATGCCCAGACCGGTCAGCACCAGTGGCCGGTGAATCTGACTGTCCGCCAGGCTGCGGCCTAACCCGGCAAAGGATAAATCACCGGATTCCGCGTACAGCAGCGCCATCCCGAACAACAGGAAAGACGAGGCTGCCGCAGACATCAGCATATATTTGATAGAGGCTTCCAGTGAGCGTTTCTGACGGAAGGCATAGCCGATCAGCCCGAACAGCGGCAGCGTCAGCAGTTCAATCCCGATAAAGAAGGACGCCAGGTGATCCGCTCCCGACAGCAGGATGCCGCCGAGTGTGGCAATCAGTACCAGCAGATAGAACTCTTCTTTGTTATCCGGATAGGTCTCCAGCCACGAATACGCAAAGGTCGTGGTGGCCAGTGACGACATCAGGATAAGCCCGGTGTAAAACATGCTGTAGCCGTCGATGTGCACCAGCGGTGTCACATCCATCGGCTGCTGCTGCCCGACAAAGTACAGCGACAGCAGCGCAAGGTTCAGACCGACGACAGTCAGTGTGGCATTAATAAAGTGATCGCGTCGCCACGCAATGGACAGCATCACAACCACCACTGTCAACCCGATAATCAGCAGTGGTGAGAGTGCGATCAGTTGTTGAGGAGTTATTGTCATGGCGCGTTACAACCCTGTATTTGAAATTGAAGCAGTGTACCACTGCTGAATGTTTGCCATCGCCGCTGACGAAGTATCCAGCACCGGCTGCGGGTAAACACCCAGAATCACCAGTAAGACCACCAGCAGCATCACGATGGAAAATTCACGCAGATTCATGCCCGCGATAGGCTCTTCTGACTTCGGTGCGCCGTAATACGCCTGCTGCATCATCCACAGCGCGTAAACGGAGGCAAACACCAGACCCGCCGAGGAAATCACGGTGATCAGGGTGTAGTTGCCGAAGCTGCCGAACAGGATCATGAATTCACCGACGAAGTTACCGGTGCCCGGCATCCCGAGCGTTGCCACCGCAAAGAACAGTGACAGTGCAGGCAGGAACTTAATCCGCTTCCACAGGCCGCCCATCTGGCGCATATCACGGGTACCGAGGCGCTCATATAACTGACCGCACAGAATAAACAGACCCGCCGCAGACAGACCGTGTGCAATCATCTGCACCACCGCGCCCTGATACGCCAGCATACTCGCCGAGTAAATCGCAATCAGCACGAAGCCCATATGCGACACACTGGTGTAGGCGATCAGACGCTTGATATCCGTCTGTTTAAACGCCATCCACGCGCCGTAGAAGATACCGACGACACCCAGCCACATGGCGATAGGTGTGAAATCGGCAGAGGCTTCCGGGAACAGTGGCAGACTGAAACGCAGAAGACCATACGCCGCGGTTTTCAGCAGAATACCCGCCAGGTCGACAGAACCGGCTGTCGGTGCCTGACTGTGTGCATCCGGCAGCCAGCCGTGCAGCGGTACCACCGGCATCTTGACCGCGAATGCGATAAAGAAGCCCAGCATCAGCATATACTGCACACCATAGCTCATCGGCGTATTCAGCAGATCTTCATACGCGAAGCTCCACTGACCGGTGGCGTTCTGATGAACAATCGCCAGTGCCATAATGGCAATCAGCATCACCAGACCACTCGCCTGGGTGTAGATAAAGAACTTGGTCGCCGCCCCGATACGGGTTTTGCCGTCTGAACCGCTGTGTCCCCACAGGGCGATCAGGAAGTACATCGGCACCAGCATCATTTCCCAGAAGAAGAAGAACAGGAAAAGATCCATTGCCAGGAACACGCCCATCACACCGCCGAGGATCCACAGCAGGTTCAGATGGAAGAAGCCCTGATACGGCTGGTTTTCACCCCAGGAACAGAGGATAGCCAGCAGGCCGAGCAGCGCGGTCAGCACTACCATCAGCAGCGACAGACCATCCAGAGCCAGATGAATATTGATGCCGAAACGCGGGATCCACTCCAGGAAATACTGCTCCTGCCAGTCCGGAATACCTTTCGGGTTAACTAAGCTGTAGTTCCCCTGCATCCACAGATACAGAGAAAGAAATAACGTGATCCCCATCGCCAGCAGCGCGATCCAGCGCGGCAGCTTTGTGCCGAAGCGCTCAGCCTGCCAGCACAGCAGGCCGCCGATGAAGGGAAGTAAAATCAGCCAGGGTAATAGCATGGCGCAATGTGTCCCTTATTTAAACCAAAAACAGCAGAGCGAGAACCAGCACTGCACCCAGCCCCATAGAGGCGATATACCAGCGGACCTGTCCGTTTTCACTCAGGCTCAGTCCTTTGTTACTCCAGCGGGCAAACAGCGCAGGCAGATTCATCAGGCTGTTCAGCGGGTCACTCTGCAGCAACCAGCCCACCGCTTTGAACGGCTTAACAAAAATCGCATCATACAGGTCATCAAAGCCCCATGCGCGGAACCACCAGGCCGAGAAGAAACGTCCCGGCGCGGAGTTTGCAATCGCTGTCACCAGCGTGCGGCGGCCCAGCCAGAGCATTGCGGCCAGCACAATCCCCGCCACAGCAACCACACCGGAAATAATTTCGGTAGTCAGTTTGCCGTCAGCAGAACCGGTCAGGGTTTCCGCCGGGAACACACCGTGCAGCGGCTGCGGGATAAAAGCACCGGCGGCAGTGGAGAGCACCATCAGCACCAGTAACGGGAAAGTATGGGTAAAGCCTTTCACCGTATGCGCCTGTGTATGTTCTTTGCCGTGGAACACGATGAAAATCATCCGGAAGGTATAGAGCGATGTCATAAAGGCACCGACCAGACCGGCGATAAACAGCGGGTTCTGCCCCTGAACCACCGCACCCCACAGGATCTCATCTTTACTGTAGAAACCGGCGGTAATGAGCGGCAGCGCAGCCAGTGCGGCACCACCGACCAGGAAGCAGAGATAGACAAACGGAATTTTTTTCCGCAGTCCGCCCATCTTAAAGATGTTCTGCTCGTGGTGGCAGGCCAGGATCACCGAGCCGGAGGCCAGGAATAACAGGGCTTTGAAGAATGCATGGGTCATCAGGTGGAAAATCGCCGCATCCCACGCCTGCACACCGAGCGCCAGGAACATATAACCAATCTGGCTCATGGTGGAGTAGGCAAGAACACGTTTGATATCCGTCTGCACCAGCGCGGCAAAACCGGCCATCACCAGGGTGACAGCACCGACCACGCCGACTAAATGCAGCACTTCCGGTGATAACAGGAACAGCTCATGGGTACGGGCAATCAGATACACACCTGCGGTTACCATGGTCGCGGCGTGGATCAGTGCCGAAACCGGTGTCGGACCGGCCATGGCATCCGCAAGCCAGGTCTGGAGTGGTAACTGTGCCGATTTACCGACCGCACCGCCGAGGATCATCAGGGTCGCCCAGAAAATCAGGTCAGAACCGGCTGCGATATGCTGCGGTGCCAGAACCGCCAGTTCCCGGAAGCTCAGGGTGCCCAGTTTATCCCACAGGATAAACATGCCGATCGCCAGGAACACATCACCGATACGGGTGACGATAAAGGCTTTCATTGCCGCCGCGCCGTTAGCCGGATTGGTGTAATAGAAGCCGATCAGCAGATAACTGCACAGCCCTACCCCTTCCCAGCCGAGATACATCAGCAGCATGTTATCGGCCAGTACCAGAATCACCATACTGGCAATAAACAGGTTGGTGTAGGCGAAGAAGCGGGAGTAGCCCTCTTCACCGCGCATATACCAGGAGGCATACATGTGGATCAGGAAACCGACACCTGTGACCACGCCCAGCATGGTCAGTGACAGGCCGTCCAGTACCAGGGTAACCGGGATGGAGAAGGAAGCGGTATCCATCCATGTCCACAGTGTCTGCTGATACACCCCGCCGCCGTTGGCGAAGAAATCCATCCCCGCCCACAGCGCCGTAAGTGCCGCCAGTCCCACCGACCCGGTGCCGATGGTGGCTGACACATTTTCTGACCAGCGACCGCGTGAAAAGGCTAATAACAGAAAGCCAATCAGCGGCAGCAAAATGGTTAAAAAGAGTAAGTTCATCCGCGCATCTCACTGACTTTATCAATATCCAGATCCTGACGCTGACGATGCAATTGCAGCAACAGTGCCAGCCCGATACTCGCTTCAGCCGCCGCCAGACTGATGGCCAGGATATACATCACCTGTCCGTCCGGCTGGTTCCAGTAGCTGCCGCCGACGACAAACGCCAGAGCCGCCGCGTTAATCATCACTTCCAGACCAATCAGCATAAACAGCAGATTGCGTCGGATCACCAGACAGGTGAAACCGAGGATGAAGAGCACAGCCGCGAGAATTAATCCGTGGTGCAGAGGGATCATGCTTTTTCCTCCGTGTTGCGCTGACTGACAAGATCGCCGCCCGCTTTTTCGTCACGCCCGATGTGGTATGCCACCACCAGACCCGCCAGCAGCAGGAAGGAGGCCAGTTCCACCACCAGAACATACGGGCCGAACAGACTGATACCCACCTGTTTCGCGGTAACCACCTCACCGGCAATACCGTTATCTTTCAGAGAGCTGATGCCGTAAATCATCACGCCGAGCAGAACTGCCGAGAGCAGGCCCGGCCCCATCCAGACAGACGGGGACAGCCATTTTCGTTCCTGATCGACAACCGCCCGCCCGAGGTTGAGCATCATCACCACAAACACGAACAGCACCATGATGGCACCCGCGTAGACGATAATCTCCAGTGCCCCGGCGAAATACGCGCCAAGGGCAAAAAAGACCGCAGAGAGTGCCAGCAGCGAGGTGATCAGATACAGCAGCGCATGCACCGGGTTGGTCTGTGTGATGACACACAGCGTAGCCAGAATGGCGATCAGTCCGGCGACATAAAAGGTAATTTCCATGTATGTTCTCCCCTTATGGCAACAGACTTTTCACATCAATCGGCTTGGCTTCATTGTCGGCTTCGCCTTTGGCTTTGCCCGCAACCGCCATCCCGGTTTTGTGATAGAAGTTATAGTCAGGATATTTACCCGGACCGGAGATTAATAAATCCTCTTTCTCATACACCAGATCCTGACGCTTAAACTCACCCAGTTCGAAATCCGGCGTCAGCTGGATGGCGGTTGTCGGGCAGGCTTCTTCGCATAATCCGCAGAAAATGCAACGTGAGAAGTTGATGCGGAAAAATTCCGGATACCAGCGGCCGTCCTCATGCTCTGCTTTTTGCAGAGAGATACAGCCGACCGGACAGACCGCGGCGCACAGGTTACAGGCGACACAGCGCTCCTCGCCGTCCGGGTCGCGCGTCAGCACAATCCGGCCGCGGTAGCGCGGCGGCAGGTAAACCGGCTCTTCCGGGTACATCTGGGTTTCGCGTTTATGGAAGGCATGAAGCCCTATCATCCAAATACTGCGTACCTGGGTGGCGAAACCAACCACTAACTCTTTCAATGTCATGGTTCAATCACCCCTTATTGAGCTATCAGGATCACGGCTGCTGTCACCAGCAGGTTTATCAGTGTCAGCGGCAGACACACTTTCCAGCCGAATGACATCACCTGGTCATAACGCGGTCGCGGCAGCGACGCACGGATCAGAATAAACATCATCATAAAGAAAGCGGTTTTCAGCGCGAACCAGACAAACGGCGGCAGGAATGGTCCGTGCCAGCCCCCGAAGAACAGCGTCACAATCAGGGCGGAAACTGTCACGATACCGATATATTCCCCGACGAAGAACAGACCGAACTTCATCCCCGAATATTCAATGTGATAACCGTCCGCCAGTTCCTGCTCAGCTTCCGGCTGGTCAAACGGGTGACGGTGACACACTGCCACGCCCGCAATCGCAAAGGTGATAAAGCCGAAAATCTGCGGAATGACGTTCCAGACTGTGCTCTGCGAGTTGACGATATCCAGCAGGTTAAACGACCCTGCCTGCACCACCACACCGAGAACTGACAGACCAAGGAACACTTCATAACTGACCGTCTGAGCCGAGGCACGCATTGCGCCGAGCAGTGAGTATTTGTTGTTACTCGACCAGCCCGCGAACAGCACGGCATACACCGCCAGTCCCGCCAGCATCAGGAAGAACAGGATCCCGATGTTGAGATCCGCCACCACCCAGTCCGGGCTGACCGGCACAATCGCAAAGGCCAGCAGCAGCGAGGTGAATGCCACCATCGGTGCCAGGGTGAAGATAAAGCGGTCAGCGAATTTCGGTGTCCAGTCCTCTTTAAAGAACATCTTGATCATGTCCGCGACCAGCTGGAGCGACCCGCCCCAGCCCACACGGTTCGGCCCGTAACGGTTCTGGAACAGCCCCAGCAGGCGGCGTTCACCGAAGCTCATAAAAGCACCGCAGGTCACAACCACCAGCAGGATCACAACGGCTTTGAGAACATTAATCAGCACATCGATTAATTCAGGTGTAAACCAGCTGCTCATTGTGCCACCTCCTGCAGATTAACCGCCGCACCCGCCAGTACCGGCGAAATGCCCGGCATGCCCAGCGGCAGACCGATTTGTCCGGCTGTCAGCTGCGTGCTGATGCGTACCGGCAGTGCCAGTGCGCTGTCAGCCAGTTGTACCGACAGTACCTGACCTTCCGCCACATTCAGCTTCTGAGCATCCTGTGCATTTAACATCACATAGCTGTCCGTCATCCGTTCCTGAATCACCGGTGCCCGCTGTGATAACTCCTCACTGCCGAACAGGTGATAATACGGCGCAACCGTCCAGACATTCTGCTGCGGCGCAAATGCCGCCGGAATGGTACTGAAATAATCCATACCGCCGTCTTTTTCGCTGAACAGACGCACACCCGGATCACCGAAACGCAGATGACCACCCACTTCCGCCTGGAATTTGTTCCATGCCTGCGGTGAGTTCCAGCCCGGTGCCCAGGCAAACGGAATTTGCTGGCGCGGTGCTGCCGGGCTGTTGTTCCCTTCCATCGAGAAGGCAAACGCCGTGTCTTTGTCCTGCGGCTGACGCTGCTCATGAACACTGATATTCGCCAGCATCGCGGTACGCCCGCTGTAGCGGTGCGGCTCACGAGCCAGTTTCTGTCCGCGGATACGGAATGCGGCATCCGGTGCGGCATCTTTGATACCGGCCAGGTGCGGCATCTGCTCAATGCAGGCATCAATCACATGATCCAGCTGTGACCAGTCACGGGTGTTTTCATTCAGGTCGTTATACAGCGCTGTCAGCCAGCGCCAGCTTTCATGCATAATGATGGATTTATCGTAGAAGGATGGCTCATACACCTGGAAGAAGCGCTGTGCGCGGCCTTCGTGGTTGATGAGTGTGCCGTCACTTTCCGCAAAACTGCTGGCGGAGAGGATAAGTGACGCTTTATCCATGATGTCAGTGCGCTGATGATCCAGCACAATCACATTTGCGGCGGCATCCAGCGCACAGTCAACAGCGGCTTTATCCGCATGGCGGTAAAGGTCATTTTCCATCACCACCACAGTATCCGCGCTGCCGTCTGCCAGCAGAGCCAGTGCTTTATCCAGCGGCTGAGCTTCTGTCATGGCGACACCAAAGCTGTTGGCTTCCGCGCCGACAAAAGTCAGCCCGGCGTCAATGCCTTTATCTTTCAGTGCCCAGGCCACGTTTGCCGCCGCCTGAATCAGTGCGTCACTGCCCGGGTTGCTGCCGCTGATAATCAGCGGTTTTTTCGCACCGCTCAGTGCCTGTGCAATCATTTCTGCCTGCGCTTTCACATCTGCCGGTAAATCCGTGACTGCCGGGGCCGTGTTATCAATGATATTGGCAACGGCAAAGCCCAGACGTGCCTGATCATCCACCGGAGCGTTGTAATGCAGTGCCGCCACATCTGCCAGACGGGTGGTATCCACCGCCGTGACAAACAGCGGGTATTTCGCACGCTGGCCGATATTCTGGATAGCGGCAATCTGCCAGTCCGCCACTTTTTGTGCAGCGGCCATTTCACGGGCTTTGCCCTTCACAGCCTGACGGACAGAGAGTGCCACGCGGGCAGCGGTTTGGGTCAGATCTTCACCCAGTACCAGCACCGCATCATAGTTTTCCATCTCACGCAGTGACGGCGTATAGATTCCGCCCTGCTGTAAAATTTCCAGCATCATTTCCAGGCGGTGCTGTTCACCAGCAGACAGGCCGCTGAAGAAGTTTTCCGCCCCGACCAGTTCACGCAGTGCAAAGTTGCTTTCCACACTGGCACGCGGCGAACCGATACCGATGGTGCGTTTCGCGTGATACAGCATATCTGCCGCCGCGCGTTCCGCCTGCTCTGCATTGACGGTGATCCAGTCATCACCACGGCGCTGCTGCGGCTGACGCGGACGGTCATCACGGTTGACATAACCGTAACCGAAGCGGCCTTTGTCACAGAGGAAGTAATGGTTGATGGTGCCGTTATAACGGTTTTCGATACGGCGCAGTTCGCCGTAACGCTCGCCCGGGCTGATGTTACAGCCGACGCTGCACTGCTGGCAGATGCCCGGTGCAAACTGCATATCCCATTTGCGGTTATAACGTTCAGAGTGAGTTTTATCGGTAAAGACCCCGGTCGGACAAATTTCGACCAGGTTACCGGAGAATTCACTTTCCAGCGTGCCGCTTTCCGGACGCCCGAAGTACACGTTGTCGTGTGCGCCGTAAACCCCGAAATCTGTACCGTCCGCATAATCTTTGTAGTAACGGACACAACGGTAACAGGCGATACAGCGGTTCATTTCATGTGCAACAAACGGCCCCAGCTCCTGATTCTGATGGGTACGTTTTGTGAAGCGGTATTTGCGCACGGAATGCCCGGTCATGACGGTCATATCCTGAAGATGGCAGTTGCCGCCCTCTTCACAGACAGGACAATCGTGCGGGTGGTTGGTCATCAGCCACTCCACCACACTTTCCCGGAACTGTTTGGCTTCTTCATCATCAATTGAGATAAAGGTGCCGTCCTGTGCCGGTGTCATACATGACATTACCAGACGACCACGGGTGTCATCGGCATTCTGATATTGCTTTACCGCACACTGGCGGCAAGCGCCGACGCTTCCCAGCGCCGGATGCCAGCAAAAATACGGAATATCAAGTCCGAGCGAAAGACAGGCATTCAGCAGGTTATCCGCGCCGTCGACTTCATATTCTTTGCCGTCTACATGTATTGTAGCCATAGTCAGCATGCTTCCAAAAGGCCTGCTATGCAGGCGTTAAACGAAAATCCGTAAGGGATCACCAGCGCTGCTTCAGCAGGTTCGGCTGGATCCCGGCAATGGTCTGCACGTTGCCGTAAACCGGCTGTACGATCCCCGCTTCAAATTCATCACGGAAATATTTGATCGCACTCTGTAACGGCTCTACCGCGCCCGGCGCGTGTGCGCAGAAGGTTTTACCCGGTCCCAGGAAACGACATAATTGCTCTAATGTCTCAATGTCTCCCGGCTGGCCTTCCCCTTTTTCTATTGCGCGCAAAATTTTCACGCTCCACGGCAATCCGTCACGGCACGGTGTACACCAGCCGCAGGATTCGCGGGCAAAAAATTCTTCGAGGTTACGGGTCAGTGACACCATGTTGATTTCATTATCCACCGCCATTGCCAGCGCCGTTCCCAGACGGCTGCCCGCTTTGCCGATATGCTCAAAATCCATCGGTAAATCAAGGTGATCCTGTGTCAGGAAATCGGTTCCCGCACCGCCCGGCTGCCAGGCTTTTAAGGTCAGTCCGTCGCGCATACCCCCGGCGTAATCTTCGAGGATTTCACGGGCGGTGGTGCCGAACGGCAGTTCCCAGACCCCCGGATTTTTCACGCGGCCGGAAAAGCCCATCAGTTTGGTCCCGGCATCGGTACTTTTGCCTTCACTCAGACCGATGTACCACTCTTTGCCGTGTGCCAGAATCGCCGGTACGTTACACAGGGTTTCGACGTTGTTGACACAGGTCGGTTTTCCCCATACACCGGAACTGGCCGGGAACGGCGGTTTGGAGCGCGGATTAGCACGGCGGCCTTCCAGGGAGTTAATCAGCGCGGTTTCTTCCCCGCAGATATAACGCCCGGCACCGGTGTGTACAAACAGCTCGAAATCAAACCCGCTGCCGAGGATATTTTTCCCCAGCAGACCGGCGGCTTTCGCTTCTTCAATGGCATGACGCAGGTGTTTCGCTGCCTCGATGTACTCGCCGCGCAGGAAGATATAGCCCCGGTATGCTTTCAGGGCGAAGGCGCTGATCAGCATCCCTTCCACCAGCAGGTGCGGCAGCTGTTCCATCAGGAGCCGGTCTTTGTAAGTCCCCGGTTCCATTTCATCGGCGTTACACAGCAGGTAACGGATATTCATGCTCTCGTCTTTCGGCATCAGGCTCCACTTCAGACCCGTGGAGAACCCCGCACCGCCGCGGCCCTTCAGACCCGCGTCTTTGACAAGACTGGTGATCTCATCCGGTGCCATGCCTTTCAGGGCGCGTTCCGCCCCCGCATAACCGTTTTTGCTGCGGTATTCATCCAGCCACACCGGCTGATGGTCGTCGCGCAACCGCCAGGTGAGAGGATGGGTTTCCGCAGTACGGCAAACCGTTTTCACTGTCATGGATACTGCTCCAGTAACGTTTCAATGGCTTCAGGCGTCACGTGACTGTGGGTATCTTCATCAACCATCATGGTCGGCCCTTTGTCACAGTTCCCGAGGCAGCAGGTCGGCAGCAGCGTAAAGCGGCCGTCGGCGGTTGTCTGTCCCGGCTGAATATTCAGTTTGCGCTCGAGTGCCGCCTTGATCCCCTGATAACCGGTGATGTGGCACACCACACTGTCACAGTAACGGATCACATGGCGGCCGACCGGCTGGCGGTAGATCTGGCTGTAGAATGTCGCCACACCTTCCACGTCACTCGCCGGGATGCCCAGCACATCGCTGATGGCGTAAATCGCGCCGTCTTCCACCCAGCCACGGTGCTTCTGTACAATTTTCAGCGCTTCGATAGAGGCGGCACGCGGATCTTCGTAATGGTGTTTTTCCGCTTCGATTTCGGCGCGCTCTTCGTCACTCAGCACAAAATCAGGTTGTTTTCCGGCTGGCTGCGCCGCATTCACTGCGCCTTGCAGTGCTTTTTTTGCTTCAGGGTTCAGTTCTTGCATAATCAGCGATCCACATCCGACATAACGAAATCGATACTTCCGAGGTACACAATCAGGTCAGAGACCAGGCTGCCGCTGATCACAGACGGGATCTGCTGCAGATGGGCATAACTTGGTGTACGGATTCGGGTACGGTAACTCATGGTGCTGCCGTCACTGGTCAGGTAGTAACTGTTAATCCCTTTCGTGGCCTCAATCATCTGGAACGATTCCTGAGCCGGCATCACCGGACCCCATGACACCTGGAGGAAGTGGTTAATCATGGTTTCAATGTGCTGTAACGTGCGCTCTTTCGGCGGCGGCGTGGTCAGCGGGTGATCTGCTTTAAACGGCCCTTCCGGCATGTTTTTCAGGCACTGTTCCAAAATGCGCAGACTCTGGCGCACTTCTTCCACTTTCAGCATCACGCGGTCATAGCAGTCGCCGTTGGCGGCAACAGGCACTTCAAAATCGAAATTCTCATAACCGGAATACGGACGCCATTTACGCACGTCGAAATCAATCCCGGTGGCACGCAGACCGGCACCGGTCACACCCCAGTCGAGGGCTTCTTTCGCGTTGTAAGCAGCTACGCCGACAGAACGGCCTTTGAGAATGGAGTTTTTCAGTGCGGCAGTGACATAGGATTCCAGACGTTTCGGCATCCAGTCGAGAAAATCACGCAGCAGGCGATCCCAGCCTTTCGGCAGATCGTGCGCCACACCACCGATACGGAACCAGGCCGGATGCATACGGAAACCGGTAATGGCTTCCACCACATCATAAATTTTCTGGCGATCGGTAAAGGCAAAGAAGACCGGCGTCATCGCCCCGGTATCCTGAATAAAGGTACTGATATACAGCAGGTGACTGTTAATGCGGAACAGTTCTGACAGCATCACGCGGATCACATCCACACGCGCCGGAACTTCGATGCCCGCCAGTTTTTCCACCGCCAGCACATACGGCATTTCGTTAACGCAGCCGCCAAGGTATTCGATACGGTCGGTGTACGGAATGTAGCTGTGCCAGGACTGGCGCTCACCCATTTTTTCCGCACCACGGTGGTGGTAGCCGATATCCGGCACACAATCGACAATCTCTTCACCGTCGAGCTGAAGGATGATACGGAACGCACCGTGAGAAGACGGGTGGTTCGGGCCGAGGTTCAGGAACATAAAGTCCTCGTTCTCGTTGCCGCGCTTCATGCCCCACTCTTCCGGTTTGAAGGTCAGCGCCTCCATTTCCAGATCTTCTTTCTGTTTGGTCAGAACAAACGGATCAAATTCCGTTGCCCGCGCCGGGTAATCTTTACGCAGCGGATGCCCTTCCCAGGTCGGCGGCATCATAATACGGCGCAGATTCGGGTGTCCGTCGATAATGATACCGAACATTTCCCAGGTTTCACGCTCATACCAGTTCGCATTCGGGAATGCGGAAATCACCGTCGGCACATGCAGGTCGTTTTCACTCAGCGCCACTTTGAGCATGATATCGCGGTTACGCTCAATGGAAATCAGGTGATAAAACACGGAATAGTCCGCCGCCGGCAGACCTTCGCGGTGGGTGCGCTGACGCTCATCCGTCCCGTGCAGGTCAAACAGCATCACATACGGTTTCGGCAGCGATTTAAGATAAAACAGCACTTCCAGAAGCTGCTCACGCTTCACCCAGACGACCGGCATCCCGGTGCGTGTCGGCTGAACCGTAAATGCGTCAGGACCGAACTTACGGCGCAGTTCCTCAATGACCGGATCATCCAGGTAATCATGAGTCTGCCACGCGGGACGCTGTGCGGTCTGCGTATTACTTTCTGTCATCATTCTTCACCACAACAGTTGTTCAGGGTTCAATGGACGCAACACATTGCAAATATTGCGCCCGGTGGCCCGAAAGCCTTAAATTTCGTCCGGGGAGCGCAGGTTGGTCACCGCAATCCGTTCACCGCGTTTTCGTTCTTTTTCTGACTGCATATTGGCGCGGTAAACGCCCTGATCACCGACTACCCACGACAGCGGGCGGCGTTCTTTTCCGATAGATTCCTGTAACAGCATTAATGCCTGCATATAGGCTTCAGGACGCGGCGGGCAGCCCGGAATATACACATCCACCGGAATAAATTTATCCACACCCTGCACGACAGAGTAAATGTCATACATACCGCCGGAGTTGGCACAGGAGCCCATGGAGATAACCCATTTCGGTTCCAGCATCTGGTCATACAGGCGCTGAATTACCGGGGCCATTTTGGTAAAGCAGGTTCCGGCCACAACCATAAAATCCGCCTGACGCGGGGAGGCACGCAGCACTTCCGCACCGAAACGGGCAACGTCGTGCACCGCCGTAAAGGAGGTCACCATCTCTACATAACAGCAGGAAAGACCGAAGTTATACGGCCACAGGGAGTTTTTACGGCCCCAGTTAACCATATCGTGTAATGCATGTTCGAGTTTCCCCATATACACGCTGCGGTGAACGTGCTGCTCAAGCGGGTCACTGACAACCTCTTGTTTTTGCAGGGGATAACGGTCATTCTCACCGTTTGGATCGATGCGGGTGAGCGTATAATCCATCTTGTGCCTCACTATTGACTACGGTTGATTGTTATTGATTTTGTTCACAACGCTCGGGTGTTTCACCTCGCGGCGTGAACGTGCAGGCGTCCAGTCCAGCGCGCCGATACGTGCCAGATAGAAAAGCCCTGCCAATAACACCAGAATAAAGATCGCGGCTTCGGTAAACCCTATCCAGCCCGATTCTCTGACCGAAACAGACCAGGCGAAAAGGTATAAGGCTTCAACATCGAAAATCACGAAAAACATGGCGACCAGGTAGAACTTTGCAGACATCCGCAGGCGTGCGCTGCCGACCGAGTCAATACCTGATTCGTAAGGGAGATGTTTGGCGCGTGCTTTTGCACGGCCCCCGAGATAACGGGCGCCCAGCAACATAAATGCACATAACCCGAGAGCACCTAAAAGGTAGATGGCAAATGCCCAGTTATGGGCCAGAACTTCAGTGGCTGTTGACATACTCATTGCTTACTCATTAAAGGTGGTGTTGCCTGCCGTACCTGCATACAGCACCACAGCGACACACGAGAGGAACAACTCAGTGGCGGATACAACACTTATCGTGATGAGAAAGCCGGTAACCCGGATTGTTCCCCGCTCTTCCCAATTTTGTTACAAACCGTCAACTTAAGATTAACCCGTTATGCGACTTTATCGCTAAAACGAGTCAGTAAGTAACGAAATTGAAAATTAACTTTATTATATTAACGGATAGATCGCTTTTACTAACCCATTATCTCAGGAAAAACCTGTCTTTCCATCGGTAAATAGGGGCAATATTTTTGATCTCAGTCACAGTTTGGCTGAAAATTATTTAACAAATGATTAATTCATCATCATTTCTTAAAACCTGAGAAAATCAGTCAGGTTTTTAACAAAGTTTTATTGCAATGTAATGAGCACGGTTAATTTTGGCAATCACAGAACATGTGTTTTGTTAACATTGTAACAAACAAGTAAACAAAACTGCGATATGACGCTTAAAATGACATCAAAAACCGGAACACGGCGTGATGCTGTTAACATTTATATGATATTTCCGTACCGGCGGAGAGGATACAAAAAAGCCGGGGGAATTTATCCCCCGGCTGTGTGTCTGATTGTCACAAAGTATGTCGGTTCTGTATCAGAGTATAACGGCTTACTCTGCGGCTTTGTCATCATCCGCTGGTGTTACAGTATACGGCGTCTTTTTGTTTTCAATCGCCTGGTAGACCGTCAGCACTGACTCGCTCTGCTCGTCAATGTTACGGTATAACCAGTACTGAATTTCCGGCAGACGCGGCACCCCTTCACTGACACTCAGAATGCGCAGGTCAGCATTCTGCATTTCCAGCGGACGGGCGGTGATCCCGACCTCGGCATTCACCGCCGCACGGACAGCAGAGAGTGATGCGGCCTCATAGGCAATCCGCCACGGAACACCTGCCTCATCCAGGGTTTCCGCCGCCAGATGGCGGAACGGGTTAGTTTCGTCCATCACCACCAGCGGAATCGGCTCATTCGGCTGTAACTGGAAATCCGGCGCACAATGCCACAGCACCGGTGCGGTACGCAGAGCGGTACGCGGGTGATGGGCAATACGCGCGGTGGTCAGTGCCAGGTCAATTTCATGGTTATCCAGCATACCTTCAATGTACTGGCTGCGTTTGATGCGGACATCAACGGCCATACGCGGGTATACCGACGCAATACGGTTGAGTAAGAAAGGCAGCAGTGAGTCCACGGAATCATCGGATGCACCGATACGTAACTCCCCTTCTGCATCGTTATAAGCCAGTGATGCGGTAGCATCATCATTTGCCCGCAGGATCTGACGGGCGTAACCTAACAGTTGTAACCCATGGTCGGTCAGTAATTTGTTACGGCCATGACGCGCAAACAGTTCGCGCCCGACAAGTTGCTCGAGACGCTGCATTTGCTGACTGACGGCAGACTGAGTACGGCATACTGCCGCAGCTGCCGCCGCGAAGGTATTCAGATCCGCGACTGCCACAAACGTCCGCAGCAGATCGAGATCCAGATTTAGCACTGGACGGTTTGAATTTATCATTGTTTTTTCTTCACTAATTTTGATTTTTAATAACTACCTGGTGTTTATTGGCGTGAAAAATGGCATCGCCAACGAAGACATTACCCTATACAACAGGGTAGAGTAAAACATAACTAACACTAACAAAAATACGTAACAGTGAGTAACTCCATTATGTAATGCTGCATACTAAAACAGCAGGCCTGCTATACAAACACACAAATTTTACGTATCTTGCCGCACTGTTTTCCGGATATGACGAAATAATACAGATTGTAAAATAACGAAAATGCATGCTGTGAATACGTCCTGCTGCAAGATAAACCTGATTATTTTGCAACTTTAAGGTTAAATACTCTGAAAATCACATTATGCCGTAAATTTTTATTAGTTATACTACTAATAATTACCAACTTCAGGGTTTAATATATAAGAAAAGATTATACAATTTCAACAACTGCTTGCTATTTAGTAAAAACACGGCATTACTTTACCAATTATGATCTTCCGATAGATAACTTTACAAAATTCAGCACATCTCCCCCTCGTCAGTCATAAGTTCCGGATTAAACACAACATTAAGCATGATAATCCAGCATATCCATAATAAACCGGCACTCCTGATCCTTTCTAAAACAAATCCTGTTGTTTTTAACCAAAAGGCGTTTACTGTCTTCAAAACCCCGGACGGTAAGAGTAGAGTGGGTTATAACGGGTTTTACCTGATAAAGTATAAGATTAACGCGCTAAGGTCCTGAACAGATGAATATAATAAAGAAATCCGGCAAACTCGATAATGTCTGTTACGACATTCGCGGGCCGGTACTCAAAGAGGCTAAACGTCTCGAAGAGGAAGGCCAGAAAGTTCTCAAACTGAATATCGGTAACCCGGCGCCGTTTGGTTTTGATGCCCCGGACGAAATTCTGGTTGATGTTATCCGTAATTTACCAAGCTCCCAGGGTTACAGCGATTCAAAAGGCCTCTATTCTGCCCGTAAAGCCATTGTCCAGTTCTATCAGGAACGCGGCATGCGCGATATGACGGTGGAAGATGTCTATATCGGTAACGGGGTGTCTGAACTGATTGTGCAGTCCATGCAGGCGCTGCTGAATAACGGGGATGAAATGCTGGTACCGGCACCGGATTACCCGTTATGGACCGGTGCGGTCTCCCTCTCCGGCGGTACTGCCGTCCACTATATGTGTGACGAAGAACAGGGCTGGATGCCGGATATTGAAGACATCAAAAAGAAAATCACCCCGCGTACCCGCGGTATCGTGGTGATTAACCCGAACAACCCGACAGGCGCTGTTTACAGTAAAGATCTGTTACAGGAAATTGTCGAACTCGCCCGTCAGAATGACCTGATCATTTTTGCTGACGAAATCTACGACAAAATTCTGTACGACGATGCTGTCCACCACTCTATCGCCGCGATGGCACCGGATCTGCTGACCGTGACCTTCAACGGCCTGTCAAAGACCTACCGTATCGCCGGTTTCCGTCAGGGCTGGATGGTTCTGAACGGGCCGAAGAAACATGCCAAAGGCTATATTGAAGGGCTGGAAATGCTCGCGTCCATGCGTCTGTGTGCCAACGTGCCGATGCAGCATGCTATCCAGACCGCTATCGGCGGATATCAGAGCATTAATGAGTTTATTCATCCCGGCGGTCGCCTGTATGAACAGCGCAACAAAGCCTGGGAACTGATTAACCAGATACCGGGCTGCTCCTGTGTCAAACCGATGGGCGCACTCTATATGTTCCCGAAATTTGATGCCAAACGCTTCAATATTCACGATGACCAGAAAATGATCCTCGACCTGCTGTTACAGGAAAAAGTACTGCTGGTACAGGGGACTGCCTTTAACTGGCCGGAACCGAACCACTTCCGTATCGTGACACTGCCGCGTGAGGACGAGCTGGAGATGGCGATTAACCGCTTCGGGCGCTTCCTCTCCCATTACCGCCAGTAATCGTTACTGCTGTCAGCGGCTTCCCCCGGAAGCCGTTTTTATTTACATCCCCCCGGAACACCACAGAATATCCGCTCTTATTATGGGGTTGTTGCAAATGATGAATCAGCCGATAGCCTTATTGCGAAATTAAAGGTCAGGGACAGATAATAGCATCAATCACTTCATGCTGGTTCCGGGAGACCCTCCTGCGGACTGGTTGTTTTATGTATTCCGGCAATACCGATCAGATATACGGTTCCGGGAGTGCTATCAGCGGAGTTTATTATGCGGATTCCATCAGCAGCAGAGATGTCAGCACTGTGTTATTTTACAGAGATCTCTTATAGTGAAACAGACCCTCTCCAGCCACAGGATCATGAGCAGTTTGCTGACATCATCAGCGCCCCGGAAAGCGCAGGTTTTTGTTCATGGCTGCATTCATTCATCAACAGGCTCCTGGGTATTTTTGGTGAAAAGCTGTCTCCGGGTCAATTAAATCAGAGCCTGGATAGCATTTTTTCAGAAGATAAGGGGTGGCGGCAAAACAGAGACGCCAATGCGTGGGGAGTAGAACAGACTGTCTTCAGAGTAAAAGAATCTGCCGGGATTGCCTATATCGTTTGTGCCACTACACATGACCTGCCGGAGTCTGATTCTGTCGCCGCACATATGGCGGGGGGCCGATCGCTTCTCCAGACATTTACAGCGTTAGCTGACGCGTATCAGCAAGGTCCGGCAAAGGCGCTGATTCCTGTCGCTCAGAGCAATACTTATGGTCCATTTGGCCCGCGCGGACATTTTACCTTATTAGAAGCAGACATCGATAATGGCATTATACAAAGCGCAGTTCTTCATGATCCTAAAGGTGGCTTTGTTGATATGTTCTATGGCGGCGCGGGACGTTTAACAGCGATCTTGCGGAAGGAAAATTTAATCGGGGATGATTTTTCTGTCACTGTCGAGCATCGCGGGGATCAATCTCTGTTAAACGGGAATGATTGTGGTCGTTTTGCAGCTTACTATGCTGCTAAAATTACGGCTGAAGGCGGTCTGGATTGTGCTGACAAAAAAGGCGCGGTTGCTTTTTTTGCAGAGCATTTTTGAGGATCCGGGCCTGCCCGTCATTCGGGCTGTTTCCTCCCGGCAACCCGGTGAAACCTATGTCAAAGGAGCTTGTTGCGACAAGCCCCTTATTATCAACAAATTGCTGTCAGGAATGTTGTCTATGAGTTACTTTTTTGCCCACCTTTCCCGTCTGAAACTGATCACCCGCTGGCCGCTGATGCGCAATGTGATTCAGGAAAACGTCTCTGAACACAGCCTTCAGGTGGCGTTTGTGGCGCATGCGCTGGCGGTAATTAAAAACCGCAAATTCGGCGGCACACTCAATCCGGAAAAAATTGCCCTGCTGGCTATGTACCATGACGCCAGTGAAGTGATCACCGGTGACCTGCCGACACCTATCAAGTATTACAATCCGCAGATAGCCCATGAGTACAAAAAAATCGAACGCATGGCGCAAAAGAAACTGATTGCCATGATCCCTGAAGAATTACAGGCGGATTTTGCTCCGCTGATTGATGAAGACGCCCATTCGCCGGAAGACGCGGCAATCGTCAAACAGGCCGATGCCCTGTGTGCCTATCTCAAGTGTCTGGAAGAAATTGGGGCGGGTAATACCGAGTTTCATCTGGCGAAAGCGCGGCTGGAAAAAACCCTCGAAGAACGCCGCAGCCCGGAAATGGACTATTTTCGCGACGTCTTTATTCCCGGATTCAGTCTGTCACTGGATGAAATCAGCCAGTAACCGGGCAACGGCGTTTTCATCAGGGCACGCCGTCAGAACGGAAAGAGTAGCGGGATCACCGCGATACTGATTGCCATCACCACCAGCGTAAACGGCACGCCGATTTTGACGAAATCCCCGAAGGTGTAATTTCCCGGCCCGAGCACCAGCGTATTGACCGGTGATGACACCGGCGTCATAAAGGCCGCCGATGCCGCCACGCCCACCACCATCGCAAACGGCAGCGGCGAAACCTGCATTTCATGTGCCGCCTGGATGGCAATCGGTGCCATCAGCACCGCTGTCGCGGTATTCGAGATAAACAGCCCGATAGTCGCACACAGCACAAACAGGGCGGTCAGCATCACATGCGGGCCCAGATCACCGGCGACATCCATCAGCCCGCTGACAATCAGCGTGATCCCGCCGGTTTTCTGTAACGCCAGGGCAAACGGCATCATCCCGACAATCAGAATGATGCTCGGCCAGTGGATCGACCGGTAAGCACTTTCCATATCGATGCAGCGGAATTTCCCCATCAGCAGGCAGGCAATCAGTGCCGCGATAAAATTCGGGATTTCGTTGGTGACCATCATCGCCACCATCAGCGCCAGACAAAACAGCGCATGCGGTGCCTGGGAGGCCGCCGGCACCACGGCTTCCGCTTCCGCCGCCAGATTCAGCACAATAAAGTGACGCCGTTTGGTCGCCAGCACGCGGATAATTTTCCAGTCCCCGACCACCAGCAGAATATCCCCGAGTTGCAGCGGTTCATCGACAATATTACCGTCAAGCGCGGCCCCGCCCCGGCGCAGACCCAGCACATTCAGCCCGTAGCGGGTACGGAAACCGATATCCCGCAGACTTTTACCGATAAGCTCACTTTCCGGGTTCAGGGAGACTTCCGCCATTCCCACGTTGCGGGAGTGTTCAGAGAAATATT
Source organism: Morganella sp. TYF_1 (assembly GCF_043105645.1). NCBI lineage: Bacteria > Pseudomonadati > Pseudomonadota > Gammaproteobacteria > Enterobacterales > Morganellaceae > Morganella > Morganella sp. TYF_1. The sequence continues at coordinate 537,177 of NZ_JBICLU010000026.1, forward strand.
CGCCGCGCAGGATCATCGGTTCCAGCATCTGCTCGGCACAAAACTCGCGTAAATCCATATCGCTGGCAGACATATCGATCAGCAGCACATCGCGGTCACGCAGTTCCATACCGCCGGTCGCACCGACCATTACCCGCCGGAAACGCCGCCAGCGCTCAATCCCCACCACATTGGCACCATAACGGGTGCGCAGATGCAGTTCATCCAGCGTTTTGCCGATCAGCGGTGAGCCGTTACGCACAGCGAGACGCCGCGCACGGCCGCTCAGCTTGTAGTCGCGGATAAGATCACGAAAGGTACGCTGTACATTATCCCCTGCTTTCTCCGGCTGTTTGCTGCCCAGCCAGTGGCGGGCAATCAGCATATAGCCGACACCGGCCAGCAGGATCAATAATCCGATTGGGGTAACCGAAAAGAAATGAAAGCCTTTGATGCCTTCCATTTCCAGGACACTGTTCACCACCATGTTCGGCGGTGTCGCCACCAGCGTCATCATGCCGCTGATAAGCCCGGCGAAGCCGAGCGGCATCATCAGCCGCGAAGGGGAGATTTTCATACGTGCGGAGACACTGAGCACGACAGGGATAAAAATGGCCACCACGCCGGTCGAGCTCATAAACGCGCCGAGCCCGGCAACACTGACCATCAGGAAGACCAGCAGACGGGTTTCGCCGGAACCGGCCACCCGCACCAGCCAGTCCCCCATCTGATAGGCAACCCCGGTACGCACCAGCCCTTCCCCGATCACAAACAGGGCAGCAATCAGCAGAATATTGGGATCACTGAACCCGGCAACGGCTTCATTAACGGTCAGCGTGCCGCTCAGTACAAAGGCGGTTATCACCAGCAACGCCACAACATCCATCCGGACTTTGTTGGTGGTAAATAAAACAATGGCGATAAACAGCAGGGTCAGCACCCACACGAGTTCCGTATTCACCAACGTCCTCTTTCGTCAATGCCCGGACAGTGAACATCCTGTCTCATCGTTTTTGTTAACGCACAGCCCGTTTTCCCTCATTGTCTGACCGGTGCTGTGCAGCGGTGTTCCGGCTGTCAGCCGGGACGGCGGGTCAGTGTTACCGTACCGTCCGCCGCTTTCTCAACCTCAATGTCTGTCAGTGAATCCACCCGCATGGCCAGTTCATCCGTGCGCGGTGTTCCGGCAGGAACATGCACGGCAATCACCTGACAACCGGCATCCAGCCCGGAAAGCAGACCGGCGGTGGCATCCTCAAACACAAAACAGTCGCGGGGAGCCAGCCCCAGCTTTTCCGCACCCAGCAGATAAGGCTGCGGGTCGGGTTTGCCGCGGGTGATAGTATCCGCCGTCACCCAGGCATCCGGCTCCGGCAGATTTGCCGCACGGTGACGCGGACGGGCTATCGCCACAGAACCGGAGGTGACTATCGCCCACGGAATTTCAAGAGAAACCAGACGCGCCAGCAGTGCCTGCGCACCGGGCAGATCGGTGACCTGGTCACTCTCCCTGATTTCCTGCTCTGTCACCCACGCCAGCTGCGCGGCGATTTCAGTTTCATCCGCATCCGGCAGAAAATGGCGGATGGACTCAACCGCCGGTTTGCCGTGAATAAAATGTTTTACTTCATCCTCATCCGCCCCGATACGGCGGGCAAACGCCAGCCAGGCACGCTCCACCACATGCAGAGAATCAGCCAGTGTGCCGTCCAGATCAAACAAAAAACCTTTTGCAGTCAGTGTCATGCGTGCCTCGCCGTTGCGGATACCGGAATATTATGCGTTAAGGATCTGATTAATTTCCACTTCACTCAGGTGATACTGGCGCGGGCAGTTATGCCATGCACCCAGCATACGGACATATTTATCCCACATCGGCGTCTGGGAGTTAAAGCCGTGGCTGCCGCTGTCAAAGTGAGTATAACGCCCTTCTGTGTTTACCAGAAAACGCACATAACTTAAATAACGTGCTTCGGTCGCCGCATCAAAACCTAAGAAGTGGATACGGCGCGCGTCGATATCTTTTGCTTCTTTCAGATTATCGAAGGAGATACGCAGTGCGTGGTACATTTCCATCATATCAATCACACGGCGGCAGATTTCTTCCGGCAGCTCGCCGAAATCGCGATCCAGTTCGCGCATCTGCAGCCCGAAGCCGCGCTCAATAATGGTTTGCTGGCGGCGGTAGCGCTCGGCATTATCCGGATCCAGCATAGCCATCATTTTATACTGGTTAGAGAGGATAAGGCGTTGTGCGTTGGTCATTTCCATGGTGTATCTCCTGAAAAAGTAATCCGGGGTATGGTCAGAATCATCGCATTACTCAAATCTATAAGATAGTGAAATACACACCTTTTTTGATCTCAGCGGGGAATTTCGTACCGGTAATTTTACGGAGAGGAAAAACAGGGGGTTACAAAAGCTGAATCGATTAATAAAAGAAGGATTTATACCGCCCGCAGAAACGGGCGGAAAACAGCGGTACTTACAGGTCATCCAGGAAAGAGTTGTCCAGTTGCTTAAAAGCACGTTTCAGTAACTCCGCCAGTGCCATATAATCCGGTGTGCCTTCAACCGGTGCAATCGCAATCCCGGCTTCGGCAAACTTAGCGCGGATTTCATAAAACCAGCTGAGCAGCCCGGCCGGTAAAGGCGTGGCGGCTCGCCGTCCGAGCCACCATAACCCCTGCAGCGGCAGCGAGCAGGCAAACAGTGCGGTGGCGACTGCGGGACCGAGTGCCCCGCCGAGGGCTATCTGCCATGTCAGGGTAAACACCGACAGCGGCGGCATAAAACGGATACCGAACTGTGTCGATTTTATGACACGATTCTCCGGGAAAACCGGGGCGAGTTGTTTCACGGCCGGCCAGGTGGCGGCGTAACGTTTACCGAGACGCAGTGCGCGGAACAAACCCGGTTTTGCCGGTGTGTTATCAGGCATTATGACCTCAATCAATAAAAAACATAATAATTAAAATATGGCTACATTCAGTCAAAATATTTTTGTAGGATTAAGTATATTTTGAAATTGCTGTCATCTGCGGGTATGCTACGCCCGTTTAATCACGGTGAAATAATCCTGAGTTAATTATTTTGTCTGGTGCGGCCTTTTTCAAGGGCAAAATGTGTGTTTTTACGCCATCACGCCTCAGACAACAGATTGCAGCGATGATTTATCGTTCAATATAAAAATTGCATGATGTTAATCATGAACGGCGCTGAAATATTGCGCTACGCTTAGTTAGATTACGTTTTAACCACTGTCTTAATACATAAGACTTATCCACAACAAGATTATAGGTAATTCCATGTCAAGTAAGCTGGTACTGGTACTTAACTGCGGTAGTTCTTCACTGAAATTTGCGATCATTGACCCTACAACTGGTGATGAATATCTGACGGGTCTGGCAGAATGCTTTAACCTGCCGGAAGCACGTATCAAGTGGAAAATGGATGGTGCTAAACACGAAGCACAATTAGGCGCGGGCGCTGCTCACAGCGAAGCACTGCGTTTCATCGTGAAAGATATCATGGGTGCAAAACCTGAGCTGTCCGCACAGATCGGCTGCATCGGCCACCGCCTGGTTCACGGCGGTGAGAAATTTGCTCACTCTGTTATCGTCACTGACGAAGTTATCAAAGCAATGGAAGAGTGCTCTGCCTTTGCTCCTCTGCACAACCCGGCTAACCTGTTAGGCGTGGAAGAAGCACTGAAAGCCTTCCCTCACCTGGCTGATAAAAACGTCGGTGTTTTCGATACCGCTTTCCATCAGACCATGCCTGAAGAAGCTTACCTGTATGCCCTGCCGTACAGCCTGTATAAAGACCACGGTATCCGCCGCTATGGTTTCCACGGTACAAGCCACTACTTCGTCAGCCGTGAAGCCGCTAAAATGCTGAACAAACCGGTTGAAGAACTGAACGTGATCACCTGCCACTTAGGCAACGGTGGTTCTGTTGCAGCCATCGTTAACGGCGAGTGCGTGGACACCTCTATGGGTCTGACTCCGCTGGAAGGCCTGGTCATGGGTACCCGTTCCGGTGATATCGATCCGGCTATCATTTTCCACCTGCATGATTCAATGGGCATGAGCGTTGAAGACATCAACAAAATGCTGACCAAAGAATCCGGTCTGCAGGGTCTGACTGAAGTCACCAGCGACTGCCGCTATGTTGAAGAAAACTACGGTAAACAAGCTGACGCGACCCGTGCAATGGATGTATTCTGCCACCGTCTGGCGAAATACGTCGGTGGTTACGCGACACTGATGGAAGGCCGTCTGGATGCTATCATCTTCACCGGCGGTATCGGTGAGAACGCAGCAATGGTTCGTGAACATACTCTGGAAAAACTGGCTCTGCTGGGCTTCAAACTGGATCACGAACGTAACCTGGCTGCCCGTTTCGGTAACGCAGGCAAAATCACCACTGACGACAGCAGCATTGCCCTGGTGATCCCGACTAACGAAGAATTAGTCATCGCACAGGATGCAGCCCGTCTGACTGCATAATCTTTGCTCTCCGCCGGCCCCCGCCGGCGGATTTATTTTGAACACCGAATTGTGAAAAAATAAGAGGTTCATGTGTCCCGTACTATTATCCTCATTCCTACCGGCACCAGTGTCGGCTTAAGCAGCGTCAGCCTCGGGGTTGTCCGCTCAATGGAACAAAAAGGCGTCAGCCTGAGTTTCTTCAAACCGGTTGCACAGCCGCGCCGTGCAGGTATTGAAGATCAGACCACCCAGATCTTACGCGCTCACTCTTCCCTGAAGATGGCAGAGCCGCTGGATATGGATTATGTCGAAACCATGCTGACCACCAATCAGAAAGATATTCTGATGGAAGAAATCGTCGCCCGTTACCACGAGCATACTCAGGGTGCGGAAGTGATCCTGATCGAAGGTCTGGTACCGACCCGCAACTACCCGCATGCGCAGTCCCTGAACTACGATATCGCCCAGACTCTGGGTGCGGAAATCGTATTCGTGACAGCACCGGGCAATGACACCGCAGCGGAAATCAAAGAGCGTCTGGAACTGATCCGCAATGAATTCGGTGGTCACAAGAACACCAACATCGCCGGCGTGATCGTTAACAAAGTTAACGCACCGGTTGATGAGCAGGGCCGTACCCGTCCTGACCTGTCTGAAATCTTTGATGACTCATCCAAAGCGACTATCGCTCACCTGAGCGCGGATGATCTGAAATCCCTGCCTCTGCCGGTTGTCGGCAGTGTACCGTGGAACTTCGAACTGATTGCCACCCGTGCAATCGACATGGCGAACCACCTCGGTGCAAAAATCATCAACGAAGGCGACATCAAAACCCGCCGCGTGAAATCGGTGACGTTCTGTGCACGCAGCATTCCGCATATGCTGGAGCACTTCCGTCCGGGTTCTCTGCTGGTCACTTCAGCTGACCGTCCTGACGTGCTGGTTTCTGCCTGCCTGGCAGCGATGAACGGCGTGGAAATCGGTGCGATCCTGCTGACCGGCGGTTATGAAATCGACGACAGCATTGCCAAGCTGTGCGAACGTGCGTTCGAAACCGGCCTGCCAATCTTCACGGTGAACACCAACACCTGGCAGACCTCGCTGAACCTGCAAAGCTTCAGCCTGGAAGTCCCTGCTGATGACCGTGAGCGCATCGAACTGGTTCAGAACTACGTGGCAAGCCACATCGATACCAAATGGATCGATTCCCTGGTTGCGGATTCCGAGCGTCCGAACCGTCTGTCACCACCGGCATTCCGTTACCTGTTAACCGAACTGGCACGCAAAGCGAAAAAACGCGTTGTACTGCCTGAAGGTGATGAGCCGCGTACTATCAAAGCAGCGGCTATCTGTGCTGAACGTGGTCTGGCGACCTGCGTACTGTTAGGCGATCCGGAAGAAATCCGCCGCGTGGCTGCTGCACAGGGCGTGACGCTGGGCACCGGTATCGAGCTGGTTAACCCGGCTGATATCCGCGAGCTGTATGTTCCGCGTCTGGTTGAACTGCGTAAAAACAAAGGTATGACCGAAGTCGTTGCCCGCGAGCAGTTACAGGACAACGTTGTACTGGGTACAATGATGCTGGAGCAGGATAAAGTTGACGGTCTGGTTTCCGGTGCGGTTCACACCACCGCGAACACCATTCGTCCGCCGTTACAGTTAATCAAAACCGCACCGGGCAGCTCACTGGTATCTTCCGTGTTCTTCATGCTGATGCCTGAAGAAGTGCTGGTCTACGGTGACTGCGCAATCAACCCGGATCCGAACCCTGAACAGCTGGCAGAAATCGCAATTCAGTCTGCTGACTCTGTGAAAGCATTCGGTATCGACCCGCGCGTTGCGATGATCTCTTACTCTACCGGGACCTCCGGCCAGGGTGACGATGTTGAGAAAGTCCGCGAAGCAACCCGCATTGCTCAGGAAAAACGTCCTGACCTGTGCATCGACGGTCCGTTACAGTACGACGCCGCTGTGATGGCTGACGTTGCGAAAACCAAAGCACCGAACTCGCCGGTTGCAGGTAAAGCAAACGTCTTCATCTTCCCTGACCTGAACACCGGTAACACCACTTACAAAGCGGTTCAGCGTTCAGCAGACCTGGTCTCTATCGGACCAATGCTGCAGGGTATGCGCAAGCCGGTTAACGACCTGTCCCGTGGTGCGTTAGTTGATGATATCGCGTACACCATCGCACTGACTGCTATTCAGGCAGCGCAGGACGAAGCGAAGAAAAAATAAGTTCTGCTGACTGAAAAGTGACAGACAATAATCCCGGCCGGGTTTCCCCGCCGGGATTTTTTTATCCTTCCTGTTTATCACTCTGCCGGTATCCTGCCGCCACCCGAGCCAGGGCAACTGACTGCTCCCGGTTCAGCCGCGGATCACAGAGCGATTCATAACACTGCCCGATGTCCTTATCAGTCAGTGCCTGCGGCCCGCCGGTGCATTCCGTCACCGCCTGCCCCGTCATTTCCAGATGCAGACCGCCGGGATACAGATCCGCTTCCCTGAGAAGCTGCACAAACAACCTGATCTCCTCACAGATGACCGGGAAATCGCGGGTTTTCAGTCCCTCTGCAGTACTGCGGGTATTACCGTGCATCGGGTCGGTCAGCCAGACAACCGGGCTTTGCCGCGCGGAAACTTCGCGGATAAGCGGCGGCAGTTTCTCCGCTATCTGATCGGCACCCATCCGGACAATCAGCATAATTTTGCCCGGCTGTTTGCCCGGATCCAGTAATTCCAGCAACCGCCCCAGTTTTTCACCGGTCATTGACGGACCGCATTTGATACCGACCGGGTTTTCAATACCCCGCAGATACTGCACATGTGCCCGGGAAGGTTCACTGGTGCGATCGCCGAGCCAGACGGTATGCGCCGCGCAGTTGTACCACAGATGATCCGCCGGGCTGAGACGGGTCAGCGCGCTGTCATAATGCAGCAGTAACGCCTCGTGGCTGACATAAAACGGGGCAAATAGCGGATCCGTCCCCTCGCCTTCCCGCTCACGACCGTGCAGGGCATTCAGTATCACCGCCGCACGGTAATAGGCATTCAGCATCCGTTCCGGTGCCGGGATTCGCGCAGCGGCAGAAAACCCGTAGTCATTGATAATATCTCCCCGGTAACTCGGCAGTGTCACGCCGTTACGGGTCTCATCAGGACTGCTGCGCGGTTTGGCGTACTGGCCGGCAATCCGTCCGATTTTCAGTACCGGCAGAGAGAAACCGTCACTGATAATCGCCGACATGGTGCTGACCGTCTCCGTCCAGTCAGTAAGCACATCCTCGCGGCAACAGGAAAACGACTCCGCACAATCCCCGCACTGCAGCACAATTCCCTGCCCCGCACTGACTTTCGCCAGTGCCTGTCTCAGTGAGATAATATCCGCTGCGGTCACCAGCGGCGGTGCTGTCTGCAATTGCCGGACTGCATAGCTGACCGCAGACGGCTCCGGATATTCCGGCTGTTGCAGAGCCGGAAAATGCGTCCATAAGGAAGGCGACCACAACGGGTGCCCGTCCTGTTGTTTTTTCACACTCAATTCCCTGTGTCCCTGTTATTTCCGTTCCTGCGACGTGGCGAGATAGGTTTCAAACCGCCCTTCCTGACGTGCGACATAGTCCTCCCGCACCGGGGTATACACATCAATGACTTCAGATTCCTCAAGCACTTCCGCATCATGAATCGCCCATGATGGCACCAGCCCGGAATCGCCTGCTCTCAGGATCATGGTTTTACCGTCCACCGTCAGGCGCAGAGAGCCGGACAGCACCGTTGTCAGGGTTTCGTGTTCATGCTGGTGCTGCGGGATCACCGCACCCGGTTTAAACGACCAGAACGTCATGGTAAAAGCAGTGCCGTGAATAAATTTAGCCTGCGCCTTACTCTCTTCCCCTTCATTGCGGGTTAAATCCATATCATAAGAAAGCAGTTCATTTCCCGGAATTAAACTCATAATACACTCCTGTGTTAACAGATTATTTAGGGGCATGAATGGAAAAGCCCATCGGTACCGGGCCAAAATCATGCAGAATATGCAGATGATATTTTTGTGCCGTGCTGAGTGTGGTAATGCAGCCATCCACCGCACCGTGCGCACACTGCACACCGGATTCACTGTTAGAGGTAAATAAGGTCTTCCGCACCTTTTTATTCAGCAATGGCAGTTCATCAAATAAATGCTGCGGAGCAGGATGTGACCCCACATGGCGGATATTGTTATAATCCGTATGGCGCGAGGCAAATAACATATTGTGTGTGTCCAGAACAAAACAGGCTTTTAATTCCAGCCAGGTTAAATTCTGAAAAACAATATTGTGCAGATCAGGATATACAATACAGCCGAGCAGAACGCCGTCATTATCCTTTTTGACATGTTCAATCGCTGTTTCTAATGTCGGGTATAATTTCACATTGCCTTTAATATTATTTTCACTCAATCAGTGATATGCTGCTTTTTCGCAGTTCGTTCCGTTCGGGCCGAGTGTATGAATGGTTAACACGTTTCATTTCCTTCTCAGTTTATATTCTTCCGGTAACACTGATTAAATCCGGCAACCGCTCCCCGCGCCGTATTTTATCCAGCATGTTATTTTCAACCTCTGTTATTTCAATCGCTTTACTGATGACAGCATCAATATCCCGGTAAGGGATCACCACCACACCATTAATATCCGCCACAATAAGGTCACCGGTGTGAATGGTCGTCTGTTCTATCCGGCAACTGCCCCCGGTTTCAGACACATAATATGCACCTTGTGTATCCGTCGGCGTTAAATTCGTGGCAATAACCGGCATGGATAATGCATTAAGATCCTGTCCGTCCCTGACTGCGCCGCCGGTTATCACACCGGCAAAACCGAGCTTTTCAAAATAGGTACAGCTCATCCCGCCGGCTAATGCCGCGTCACAAATGCACTCCCCGCTGCCGGCAACATACACCAGGCTTTCTGCTGTATGTAATTCAGGCACCAGAAAATCCTTTACCTGTTCCCAGGTTGATGGAAACGGTTCAAGAATATTGTTACTCTTGCGGACAATTTTCCACTGTACGGTGTAAGCCTGTCCGGCAAAGTAATAATCTGTCAGATTCTGTGATTGTAATTTATGGCTTAATACACTGCCGGTTTTAAGTCCATCCATAATATCAACAAACGTTGATGTACTTATTTTCAGCAATTTTAATTTCTCTGATAAATCTGTATTTATCTTATTCATTCCTTACCTCCGGAATACACCATAAGAAATACAGAGACAGTTGTAATTGCTATTAATTATTACGCTATATTTAAAAGATAATTAATCAGAATATAAACGAAAAAAAACCGCCTTACGGCGGTTCCCTGTATTTCAGCAGAAAATTACTGCCGCAACTCGTGCTTCACATGTGCCATCTGCAACTGCCCATGTACCAGCTCCGATAAATCCTGCGGCGATAACGATTCTCCCTGCCAGATGCGGACACCCGCTATCATAATCATCAGCTTCTGCTTTTTGGCATCGTATTTAAAGAAACGGCTTTTTACTGCCATGCCCGGTGCAGGTGCTCCGTCAGCCACATGCAGTGTGAGCGTCGCCACACCGGAGACATCCGCGATGTCATAATCAACAATGTAGTGCAGCGGATACGCCTGTACCAGCTTATCACTGACCAGCTGCCCGTGACGAAAAGCAAACAGCGGTGCTTTTCCTCTGTCACGGTACATAAACGCCGCCCCCCAGAACAACAACAGCAGCCACAAGCCGTGAACCGCACCGGAGCTTATCAGGTTTTCCGCACCGAGTTTCACGGCGGCAATCCCCATCCCGGCCACGACCACCAGACCCAGGGTGAACATCACGCGGAATGTTCTCCGCCCCTCACTGATAACCACCTCATCTGCCACCACAGATTCATGCAGCAGGGTTTCCAGTGCTTCTGTCCGCTGTGTGATGCACTCGGTAACAATGCCGGAGAGTGACGCTGTCAGCATCATCGAGAGTGCTTTGGCATCCGTAAACAGATCCGCAATATTGGCGTAATCATCCGACTGTACCTCACGGGAAGCAGCTGCCAGCAACTCATCACTGATATCCTGAGACAACGCTTCAATACGGGCCCGGGTCTGCGGGTGACTGTCGCTCGGGTGGCTGGTTGCCTCATTCAGAAACTGACCGGCTTCCGGTACACCACGCTCGCGCAGGCGCGCCATCACCACCGGTAATAAATCATCCGTTTTCAGCGTGCCTTCATACAACTCACCCAGCGTTTCCGAAATCACCTCACTGACGGCGGAGATTCGCAGCAGTGATGACGCCACCGCCGCCGGTGAACTGACCGATGCCCCGGCGTTGTCCGCTTCCAGTTCACGGATACGGCTCCAGTGACTGACCGCGAAATCAAACTGCTCAAGGAAAAAGATCCCGAGATACACCGACGGGCTCATGATCACTTTACTGTAGTAATCTTCCACCTCATTCGCCACCAGCGAAATACTGTGGCTCATACCGGCATAGATCGGCGCAAAGTTCAGGCTGTAGGTGGTATCTTCGCCGGTGAAGTGCCCCAGTTCATGCCCGATAACCGCACTGGCTTCCTCACGGTTGAGCAGTGCGGAATAGAGCAGCGGGAAGTACAGGGTTTTCCCTTCAATCAGCTGATTTTCATTCAGCATTATGCGGTGAGATGTCACATAAAAGCATTCCATCATACCGGCAATAATATGGTCCGGCGGCGTTGTGCCGACTTTCGCGGCAATCTCATCCACCCACTGCCACAACCCCGGTGCTTCCTCACGGCTGACAGCATGCCCTGCCACATCAGACGGTTCGCTGCGGAACATTGTAAAACTCTTACGCAGCTTAAACAGCCCTTTGATGATGTACCAGATAATCAGCACAATACTGATCAGGATAAAAACCATGATTTTTGCACCGCCGCCGCTCATGGCGAAATTACCGGCGAACCACAACGCTTCATAGGCCATCACACAAATGATGCTCAGGCCGACCAGCGTCATCTGCCCGGTCAGGATAAACGGCAGCATTTTGCGGCAGCGGGCAAAGACCTTCAGCAGTGTGTCGCGGGAGCGCCGGGCAGCACGGCCGCTGCTGATACAGAGGTAAATCGCCCCGGCACCGGACAGCAATGATAAAATCCCGGTGGCGACAGTCCCCTGACTGATACCCACCCTGGCCAGAATCATCGTAATTTCGCTGCTGTATTTATTCAGCTCACGGTTGATCATTCCCAGCTGCTGACCGGCAGATACCGTTTGCCCGTCATCATAGATAATCTGAGTATCCGGGTTTTTGGCGATCAGATGCTGAAGATCCGCTTTCTCTGCCATGACAGATTGGTAAGACTGATATGCATCACTGACCCGCCAATACTGAATAGCACCCCAGGTGGTGAGAATCAGCGGTAATAATAACAGCCATCCTGCTAATTTATTTCTCATTATTATTCTCGTTCAGGTTTTATTTTATTATCTTCCGTTCATTTCAGGATGATTCTTATTATCCTGTGGCCATATATTGCAGCCCCGTTAACAACCCATTCGTGTAAATAGATAAAATGACCCTATTTCAATGTATTGGTCTTTTTTAATTTTTACTGTATAAACGGGTCGTTTCCGGAAAAACGGCAGAAACAATACCAGATAAACGAAGAGTCTGCAGGAAAAAAGTCAATACCAAAACCGGAATAACGGAAATAATACCGGCTTATATCCAATGATATTCCTTCTGCCGGAATATTTACTGTCTGCGTTTTATCTTACCGGTTTTTAAATATAAAAAAGCCCGCATATTTGCAGGCTTATCCGGTTTTTATTCGCTGTCGCTGCTTATTTCAGCTTCAGTCGCTGTAACCGGCTTCTGTCGCTCTGCCGGCGTATAATTCTGATTATTCCGCGTCAGCCAGAGTGAAAGGGCCTTCAGTGAATCTGCCGTAAATTCATCACAGCGGGCGGTGATTTCAGCCGGGGTCAGCCAGGTGGCTTCCGATACTTCGCTTTCCTGAAGCGCAAACGGACCGTGTGTCACACAACTGAATAACCCGCCCCAGACACGGCAGATAGGTTCTTCATAATAAAACAGGCCATGCTCGGCAAACGGCACACCGGCGATCCCGAGTTCTTCCTCTGCTTCGCGCCGCGCAGAATCCAGCATCAGTTCGCCCTGCTGCACCACACCACCGGCGGTGGCATCCAGCAGGCCCGGACAGAAGTCTTTATGCTCAGTTCTGCGCTGGACAAGAATTTTTCCCATGCCGTCATGCACAACGATGTAGGTTGCCCGGTGACGCAGGTTTTCCGCCCGCATCTGCTCGCGGGTCGCCTGGCCGATAACATCATTATTCTCATCGACCACGTCCACCCACTCGATAGCGCTATCTTGTTCCATCCTCTAACCTTTTCTTTTTTATCAGTATTACGGATACTGTTTCTGTTTTTTTCAGGGACACACGCAGTTAATCCGCGGGCCCCTGCTTTATACCGCTTTATATACCAAACTAATAATGATAGTGGTCATTATGGTCTTTGAATCAGTATATCAAGAATTGATAGCGGTTCTATGATTGTTTTTCTTTCTTGCTGATCACATCCACCGGCAGCAAAAACTGCTATAGTCAGAGAAACCTACCGGCAGAAGGAGCATCTATGCGTATTCTGATCACAGGCGGCACCGGGCTTATCGGCACCCCGCTGGTGCAGGCACTGATTGCCCGGAAATATCAGGTGGTGGTTCTGAGCCGCTCACCGCAGAAAGTCTATTCCCGTTTTTGCTCAGCCGCAGAAAACCTTAATTCACTCAATGATATAACACATCTGAACGACATCGATGCGGTGATTAACCTCGCCGGTGAGCCTATCGCGGATAAACGCTGGAGTGAAGAGCAGAAAAAGCTACTGTGTGAGAGCCGCTGGCAGATAACCGAACGGCTCAGTGAGCTTATCAATGCCAGTGAAACGCCACCGGCGGTATTTCTCTCCGGCTCTGCCGTGGGCTGGTATGGTGATCAGGGGCAAACCGTGGTGACGGAGGATGACGAGCCGCACCCGGAATTTACCCATACTCTGTGCGACCGCTGGGAGTCTCTGGCGATGAAGGCACAGAGTGAGAAAACCCGCGTCTGTCTGCTGCGCACCGGGATTGTACTCTCCCCGGAAGGCGGGGTACTGGCAAAATTGCTGCCGGCTTACCGCGCCGGTCTCGGTGGCCCTGTTGGTAACGGTCGTCAGTATATGCCGTGGATCCACATCAATGATATGGTCAGCGCCATTCTGTTTCTGCTCGATGACCCCGCGCAGAACGGCCCGTTCAATATGACCGCGCCTTATCCGTCCCATAATGAGCAGTTTGCGGCGGTACTGGCGCAGATCCTGCACCGTCCGCATCTGCTGCGTGTACCGGCGTTTGTGGTAAAGACACTGATGGGAGAAGCGGCAGTGCTGGTGCTGGGTGGTCAGAATGCCCTGCCGAAACGGCTGGAGGAAGCCGGGTTCGGCTGCCGGTTTATCAATCTGGAAGAAGCACTGCGGGATCTGCTGGATAGTCCCGCGGAGTATTAAGGCAGAGCCCGGCCGGAAACAAACGACCGGGTGATTGCGGATTACGGCTGCCCGGAACGGGAATTTTTCGCCCCGCGCCAGCGGGTAAATAAATCTTCCGGTAATGCAATATCAAACTGATCAAGTACACGGTTAACCGTCTGGTCAATAATATCCTGCACGGTTTCCGGCTGGTGATAAAACGCGGGCATCGGCGGCATAATGACCGCGCCGATTTCCGCCGCCTGTGTCATCAGCCGCAGATGTCCCAGATGCAGCGGTGTTTCGCGAACACCCAGCACCAGTTTGCGCCCTTCCTTCAGCACCACATCCGCCGCGCGGGTCACCAGGGTGTCCGTGTAACTGTGAACAATCCCCGACAGCGTTTTCACCGAACACGGCAGGATAACCATCCCCAGGGTTCTGACAGAGCCGGAAGAGATACAGGCGGCGATATCACGCTCATCATGTACCACATCCGCCAGTGCCTGCACGTCCCGCAGGCTGTATGCCGTTTCCAGCGCCAGTGTCTGCCGGGCCGCCTGACTGACAATCAGATGGGTTTCCACTTCCGGCACCGTTTGCAGGACCTCCAGCAACCGCACACCATAGACAGCACCACTTGCGCCGGTCAGTCCCACAATCAGTTTTTTCATAACATCACCTGACAAAAAAGAGATTAACCCTCATTATATATCTCAAGGTTCTCAATTTCGTTATGATCCCGCAACTTTAATTCATCATCCTTTCTCAGGTTTTCCACATAATCGAGATAATCCTGGTCGATATCTTTGGTGACATAGATACCATCAAACACCGATGCCTCAAGACCACGGATATCCGGGTTCTCTTCACGCACTGCATCGATAAGGTCACTCAGATCCTGGAAAATCAGGGCATCCGCGCCAATCAGACGGCAGATTTCATCCGCTTCACGACCGTGAGCAATTAACTCGTTGGCGTTAGGCATATCGATGCCGTAGACGTTCGGAAAACGCACTTCCGGTGCCGCAGAGGCAAAATAGACTTTCTTCGCCCCGGCTTCCCGTGCCAGCTCCACAATCTGCTCCGAGGTGGTGCCGCGCACAATGGAGTCATCCACCAGCAGCACGTTTTTGCCCCGGAACTCAGTACGGTTGGCATTAAGTTTGCGGCGGACGGATTTTTTTCGCTCCTGCTGGCCCGGCATGATAAAGGTACGTCCCACATAGCGGTTTTTCACAAACCCCTGGCGGTACGGCTTATTCAGCATATGGGCGATTTCCAGTGCGCTGTCCATCGAGGTTTCCGGAATCGGGATCACCACATCAATATCCAGATCTTCCCACTCGCGCGCGATTTTCGCGCCGAGTTTCTGCCCCATACGCAGCCGGGCGTTATAAACAGAGACTTTATCGATAACGGAATCCGGACGGGCGAAATAGACAAACTCAAACAGGCACGGTGTCAGTGACGGATTTGCCGCACACTGACGGGTGTAGAGCTGCCCGGTTTCCGTGATATACACCGCTTCACCCGGCGCCACATCACGCAGATAGTCAAAACCGAGGGTATCCAGTGCGACACTTTCAGACGCCACCATATACTCTTCGCGGCCATCATCCAGGGCACGCTTGCCGAGCACCAGCGGACGGATACCGTTCGGATCACGGAACGCCAGCAGGCCGTGACCGATAATCAGCGCCACGCAGGCATACGCGCCGCGGATTTTGGTGTGCATCGCGCTGACCGCAGCAAAAATATTGTCCGGCTCCAGCGGGTGCGCATCAAAGCGATCCAGCTCATACGCCAGCACGTTGAGCAGGATTTCAGAATCAGAGGTGGTATTGACATGACGCCGTGCTGTTTCAAACAGCTGATGTTTCAGCGTGTGCGCATTGGTCAGATTGCCGTTATGCGCAAGCGTGATACCGAACGGTGAATTGACATAAAACGGCTGTGCTTCCGATGCACTGGAGCTGCCTGCGGTCGGGTAGCGGACATGGCCAATCCCGAGTGTGCCCTGCAAACGCAGCATATGGCGGGTTTCGAAAACATCTTTCACCAGTCCGTTGGCTTTACGGAGCCGGAAACCATTATTACTGTCAATGGTTGCGATACCGGCTGCATCCTGGCCCCGGTGCTGTAACACCGTGAGCGCATCATAGATTGATTGATTGACTTGCGTAAAACCAACGATACCAACAATACCACACATGTAGTTTTTTCCTCATCAGCCGGGCGGAGAAGGAAAATTCTCCGGCAGGAAACTTGACGCATTCTGGAGGTAGTCAAAGAACCACCTGATAACATGACTGAATTGGGGGATGAGTTGTGACTGCTGCCAGTCGCTGCTCTGATTCATCTGCGTGAAGCTGTCGAGGAAGAACAATATTGCCGCCACGATCAGCACCCCGCGCAGAGCACCAAAACAAACCCCGAGAACACGATCTGTGCCTGATAAGCCTGTCCGCTGAACCAGTGAACCGATAACATGGTTAATCACCGAGCCGACAATCAGTGTCGCAACAAATAAAATCGCAATGGCGATCCCGTTGCGGACCAGCGGGTCATCAAAGCGCGTAAAATAATCCGCCAGCAGCGGGAAAAACTCGCTGGCCACATAAAACGCGCAGACCCAGGTCACTAACGATAAGGCTTCGCGAACGAAACCACGAACCAGGCTGACTAATGCCGAGAAAGCAATAATTGCAATAATTGCGTAATCAATCCAAACCATATCACTATCCAAATTGATGCCCCGGCATCAGTGACGGGCGCATTCTAACAGAAAACGAAAACGTTTGCGTAACGGATTTTTGCTCTGTCTGAAAATAAATTGCGGCGAAATAAAAATTTATAATCGCCGCAAAGAGTTAACTGATTTTATTAACAGATATTGCTAATTCCTTAAATTCGCTACGGTTTATAAGACTGCACCCGGCCATCCAGCCCGGTAAGCTGTCTCAGTTCCCCCAGCGAGGATTTCAGCTCTGCCTGAGAGGCTGACGGCCCGACCATAATCAGCGTCAGTTTGCCGCGCGGCACGGTATACACCTGATAACCGGATAACCGCAGGGTGGCAACAATTTCCTCCACCTTACGGGCATTGGATAACGCCCCCAGCTGCACAACATAAGCCTGTCCCTGAGGCGCTTTTTCCGGTTTGGGTTCCGGTTTCGGCTCAGGTTTTGGTTCCGGCTTAGGCTCCGGCTTAGGTTCCGGTTTCGGCTCCGGTTTCGGCGGCGGTTGTTTATCCGGCACCACCACCGGTGGCAGCGGATCCGCACCCGGCGGCACATTAGAGGTTGTGCTGCCGCCCGCAGACGCTTCTTCCGGTGCGTCTTCCGTTCCGGTTTGTGCCGCTTCGCTAATCATGGCACTGGATGCCCCTTCTGACGGCATCGTCGGCATGGTCTGATTGATCGGATTCACCGCATCAATCTCATCCTGCTCCCCTTCTTTCGGGATGAGCGGGATGGCTGCGAACTGGTCTTCGTTATATTTCTTATCGCCGTCCAAAAGCACCGGCAGGACAATCACCCCCACCGCCACCAGGATAATGGTTCCGACTAAGCGATTCTGAAATTTACTGGCCACCCGCACCTTCCTTCGCTAAAACGTCCATAACATGCGCCACGGTGTGGAATGACCCGCACACCACCACGATATCCTCCGGTGACGCATCACGGCACGCCTGTTCCCAGGCACTTTCCACATCCGTAAACTGTTGCGGGTCAGTCAGGTGCTCCGCCAGCTGTTCTGCCGGAGCGCCGCGCAGTTCCGTCAGCGGCGCGACATACCAGTCCGTCACCTGCTCATCCAGCACCGCCAGAGTGCCTTTGATATCTTTGTCACCCAGCATACCGATCACCGCCCGGACACGGCTGTGCGCAGTGCGCGGCAGTTGTGCCAGTTTCGAGACCAGATAACCGGCGGCATGCGGGTTATGCGCCACATCCAGCACGGTCAGCGGTTGTTGCGAGACAATCTGGAAACGGCCCGGCAGTTGTGCCTGACGCAGCCCGGTATCAATCGCCTCACGGGTGATGGCGCGGCCGGTTTTGTCTTTCACCTGACGCAGATTGTGGATCACCGCAAGAGCGGTCGCGGCATTTGCCAGCGGCACATTCGGCAGCGGCAGATTATCGAGCGTTTCATCCTCACACTGCCACGTCCAGTGGTCGCCCTGCTCTTTATAAGACCAGTCATCGGCGCGGCAGAACAGCGGGGTTTCCAGCTTGTTTGCCACATCCGCGATGGTATAAGGGGCATCCGGTTCACCGATCACCGCCACACAGTGCGGGCGGAAGATCCCGGCTTTCTCGCGGGCGATATGCTCGCGGTCAGCCCCGAGCCAGTCGGTGTGATCCAGCGCGATACTGGTAATCGCGGTGATATGAGAATCGACGATATTGGTGGCATCCAGACGCCCGCCGAGGCCGACTTCCAGAATCACCACATCAAGGCTGGCTTCGCGGAACAGCTGCAGTGCCGCCAGTGTGCCCGCTTCAAAATAGGTCAGCGTGATATCGCCGCGCTGCGCGTCAATATCCGCAAAGACACGGCAAAAATCGGCTTCCGATGGGTTTTGTCCCTGAATCCGCACCCGTTCGGTGTAATTCACCAGATGCGGGGAACTGTACACCCCCACCCGCAGCCCCGCAGCCAGCAGGATGGATTCGAGTGTGTGACAGGTGGTGCCTTTGCCGTTGGTCCCGGAAACGGTAATGACTTTCGGGGCGGGATAGCGCAGATTCATGATATCCGCCACCGCACCGACACGCTCCAGTCCCATATCAATAACCTGCGTATGCAGATCACCCAGATAAGAAAGCCACGTCATCATCGATGACGCGGCTGTCGGTCTTTCTCGCTTATCAGACATCGTGTTTTTTGACATCAGTCTCTGTTTCGGAAGATAAGTCGGTATCAGGTTCATCCGCAGTCAGGATTTCAATGGTTTCATCTTCCTGCGGGAACTGATAGTTCGTCAGTTTTGACAGAATTTCCGCAACGGTATCACGCATTTCCGGGCGGCGGACAATCATATCGATCGCCCCTTTTTCAATCAGAAACTCACTGCGCTGGAATCCCGGCGGTAACTTCTCACGGACAGTCTGCTCGATAACACGCGGACCGGCAAAGCCGATCAGGGCTTTCGGCTCGGCGATATTGATATCACCCAGCATAGCCAGACTCGCGGAGACACCGCCCATGGTCGGGTCAGTCAGCACAGAGATATACGGCAGACCGCGCTCCTGCATTTTGGCCAGCGCCGCACTGGTTTTGGCCATCTGCATCAGCGACATCAGCGCTTCCTGCATACGGGCACCGCCGCTTGCGGAGAAGCAGACCAGCGGGCAGTTATCTTCCAGTGCCTGTTCAACCGCGCGGACAAACCGTGCGCCGACCACAGAAGACATTGAACCGCCGATAAAGGCAAATTCAAACGCCGCCGCGACAACCGGCATGGTTTTCAGAGTGCCTTTCATCGCAATCAGGGCTTCTTTTTCCCCGGTGGTTTTCTGGGCGGACACCAGTCTGTCTTTGTATTTTTTGGAATCACGGAATTTCAGGACGTCTTTCGGTTCCAGATCAGTGCCCAGTTCCGTGGTGCTGCCTTCATCCAGAAACGTCAGCAGGCGCGCACGTGCAGGGATCCGCATGTGATGATCACATTTCGGACACACCTCAAGATTACGTTCCACCTCCTGGCGGTACAGTACCTGACCACAACTGTCGCACTTCGTCCAGACACCTTCAGGAATGCTCGCCTTGCGTGTCTGGTTCATTGGGGTCTTATTCAGAATTTTTTCAATCCAGCTCATTAATGACCTTTCCGTCTGAAATCTGGCTCAGCCAGTGTAATTATTATCTGCCATTAAACCACATTGCTTATGCACTGTGGACAAAAAACTGCTCAAACCACTCAGGCGTCATCACGTTTCTGTGCTTTTTTCGCCGCACGGCGGTGACGCCATACCTCGATAATACCGGGTAATATGGAGATGAAAATAATCGCCACGATAAGTAATTTCAAGTTTTCCTGTACAATCTTCGTTTCCCCGAAGATATACCCTGCATAGGCAAATAATACCACCCATACAATCGCACCGATAACGTTAAACATCGCAAAGTGGCGGTAGGACATTTTACTCATACCGGCAACAAACGGGGCAAATGTCCGCACGATCGGAACAAATCGCGCCAGAATAATCGCTTTACCGCCATGGGTTTCAAAGAACGCATGGGTCTTGCGCAGATAGCTCTGACGGAAGATTTTTGAGTCCGGATTGCGGAAAAGCCGCTCCCCGAAAAAGTGCCCGATAGTGTAGTTAACCGCATCACCGATAATTGCCGCTGTAATCATCAGCAGTACCATGATATGAATATTCAGGTCGTTAGTCGGCAGTGCCGCCAGTGCCCCTGCCACAAACAACAACGAATCTCCCGGCAGGAACGGCGTGACCACAAGCCCGGTCTCACAAAACAGGATCAGGAATAAAATCGCATAAACCCAGATACCGTATGCCGCGACCATCTCCTGCATATGCAAATCAATGTGCAGAATAAAATCAATCAGAAATTTAATATATTCCATATTTCACCCCGCCGGATGCAGGCTTCTGCTTATCCGGCTAATAAATTAATCTGCCAGGAAAAGCGGCCCCATTGCCGGTGACGGCAGGGCAAATTCTTCCGGGTAATCCACTGAAACCAGATACAAGCCTTCCGCCGGTGCTGTCGCCGGTGCCTGTGTCCGGTCTTTCAGTGCCAGCAGTTCTGCCATCCGGCTGACCGGTAAATTACCGCAGCCGACTTCCAGCAGAGCGCCGGTGATATTGCGCACCATATGATGCACAAAAGCATTGGCTTTGATGTCCACAATCACATACTGCCCCTGACGGGTGACGTTCACATGCATTACATTACGCCACGGGCTTCTGGACTGACACTGCGCCGCACGGAAAGAGGAAAAATCATTCTCCCCCAGCAGGCTCTGTGCCGCTTCATGCATTCGCTTTTCATCCAGCGGATAATGAAAGTGAGTCACACCTTTACTGAGGATAGCCGGACGAAAGCGGTGATTGAAAATCACATAGCGGTAACGCCGCGCTGTGGCGCTGAACCGTGCGTGGAAATTTTCCGGCACGGTTTTGACCCAGCGCACCGCGATATCCGGCGGCAGGTGAGTATTCACACCCATCGTCCAGGCGGCATCTTTACGGACAGCTGCCGTATGAAAATGCACCACCTGGCCGGTAGCATGCACCCCCGCATCGGTTCGCCCGGCGCAGAAGACCGAGACCGGCTCTGCAGCCACTTTTGACAGGGCTTTTTCCAGACAACCCTGTACACTCGCGACGTCTGACTGACGCTGCCAGCCGTAATAGCGGCTGCCGTCATACTCAATGCCCAGCGCGACCGTGGTTTTACCCTCTTCCGCCGGTAAAATCACCGCTGACATCAGTAAAACTGCTCCTGCGTCAGACGTTCGGCAATTTCGACAGCCATCAGTGCGCCGCCGAACTGCACGTTATCCGCCACTGACCAGAAATGCAGAATTTCCGGGATACCGTAATCATTGCGCAGACAACCAATATTCAGCAGATGATTGCCGGAAGCATCCGTGACCTGAGTCGGGAACTCCTGCTCGTCAGAGAGCTCAATATCCTCTGCCCGTTCCAGTTCATCACGGGCTTCCTCACTACCAAGCGGGCGCAGCGTTTCCAGTTGCACGATCTGCGCGTTGCCGTAGAACACCGGGGACTGCACACAACTCACGCTGATCGGCAGACCGGCATCCTGCAGAACTTTGCGGGTTTCTTCCGCGATACGGCGCTCTTCTGACACACTGCCCTGTTCATCAGCCAGCAGCGGCAGCAGGTTAAATGCCAGTTGTTTGCTGAAGCGTCCGGCTTCCGGCGGAATACCGTTGAGAAGTTTTCCGCACTCACCGGCCAGCTCTTCCACCGCACTTTTCCCGAAACGGGAAACAGAGAACAGGTTGGTCAGATTGATACGCGATAACCCTGCGCTTTCCGTCAGCGGGCGGATAGCAGTCAGTAACTGACTGACTGTGCTGTCTGCCAGCGCAATCAGATTACGGTTGCGGTACTCGCTCAGTGCCTGCGGGTTCACCGACGGCACCACCAGCGGCACATCCGGCTCCAGTGCAAACAGGCCGCTGCTGTCAATGACAATACAGCCGCTGTCAGTCGCCGCTTCATAATACGCGGCGGTGGCGTCCGTACCGGCCATGAAAAAGGCCAGCTGTACCTGTGACCAGTCGAAATCACGGGCTTCGGTAACCAGATAGCTTTTGCCGTTCATGCGCACCGACTCTCCCGCGCTGCGCTCTCCGGCCAGTAAATACAACTCTCCCACCGGAAATTCACGCTCTTCCAGTAATGACACCACGGCGCTGCCGACAGCACCGGTCGCACCCAATACGGCAATATTCCAGCCTTCTGACATAGTTATCTCCGGAACAAAGACTGCACCGCGTCAGCGCGGTACAGCCAGAAAAAGAATGATGAAAAAATGATTTTATGCGCGGTATTCTGCCGTGAAACCCAGGTCAGACAACAGCGCCGCACTCTGCGCATCATCACAAATAACAGTCAGTGATGACCACTCGCGGCGATCAGGGTAAAACTTGCGCAGTTTATCAAACTCACCCGGCACACCAGCCACCGCGCGTAATGCCGCATCATCACGGCGGACATCATAAACCAGATGCATTAAACGTTTGAGAATACTTTGCGTTACTTTACCTGACAGTGTGATACCGCCGAATTCCGGTACCGGTAACAGTTCCGCCAGCGCAACCTGCTGCGGTTGTCCGGTAAATTCCGCAAAGGCTTCAAAGACCTGCGTAGTGCCGCGCGCCTTGCCTTCCAGAGTATAACCGGCAATATGCGGCGTACCGATATCCGCCAGTGAAAGCAGTTCAGTTGACAGATCCGGCTCCGGCTCCCACACATCCAGCACCACACTCAGCGGCTTGCCGCCGGCCAGTACCGACAGCAGAGCCTGATTATCCACCACTGCGCCACGGCTGGCGTTGATCAGAATGCCGTTGTCTTTCATGGCATTGAGACGGGTTTCATCCATCAGATGCAGCGTGGTGTACGGCCCGGACTTATTCAGCGGGGTATGGAATGTCAGGATATCAGCCTGTGCCACGAGGGTATCGATATCATAAAATGCCCCGGCATCACCGTTATCCGCGCGCGGCGGGTCGCAGATGAGAATATTAACACCCAGTGCCTCCAGCCGCTTCGCCAGACGCCCGCCGACATTCCCGGCCCCGATAATCCCCACGGTTTTATCCGTCAGCTGAAAACTGTCACGTTCCGCCAGCAGCATCAGGGCGGAAAAGACATATTCCACCACCGCAATCGCGTTACAACCCGGCGCTGAGGAGAAACCAATTCCCTGCTCTGCCAGCCAGGCTTTATCCACATGGTCAAAACCGGCGGTTGCCGTACCAGTGAATTTCACCGGGGTATTTTCCAGCAGCTGTGCATTCACTTTCGTGACAGAACGCACCATCAGTGCATCAGCATCATCCAGCACCCCGTCCGGCAACGGACGTCCCGGCACCGCCACCACGTCCCCGAGACGGGAAAACAGGGTTTCGGCGTAAGGCATATTCTCATCTACAACGATTTTCACGGGCTTCACCTTCATACTGTCGGCGGCCGGCGGAGACCTGTCGGTGCGGCGGCACAACCGGAATTGAAACGGATGGCCGCTATTTTGCCACTTCTGCGGCATAAAACCTACGCCCGGAACACCGATTGTTGCTAAAGAGAGCAATTAAGGCTGATGACGGAAACGTTCCGGCGTGACACCCGCCAGCTGGGAAAACATGGCAATGAAGGCGGATGATGAACTGTACCCCACGTCCAGCGCGACATTCTGCACACTGCGGCCCTCCTGTAATAATGCCACCGCCCGCAAAAAACGCAGGCGCTGACGCCATTCACTGAAGGACATCCCCAGTTTCTGCTGACAACGGCGGGATAATGTCCGCTCCGAGGTAAAGCGCCTTGCCGCCCACTCCGCCAGTGACGTATTATCGGACGGATCATTCTCCAGCGCACTGAGCACCGGTGCCAGCAGTTTATCGTCCGTGACCGGCAGATAGGTCGGCTGACAACGTGACAACAGCAGCTGGTCAGTCAGCACCAGCGCCAGCCGTCTGTCCGCCTCTGTTTCCGGCTCCCGGACTTTGCGCCCGAACAAATCCTGCATCACGGCACTGAACACCGGCGTCAGTTCTATCACACAGGCCATCTGCGGTAACTGCGGTGCCCACTGCGGCGAAATATCAATAATTTTGAAAGAGGCGCAGGCTTTGTTATAACTGGCATGTTCCGTCCCCGGCGGGATCCAGATACAAAACCCGGCCGGGGCCAGATAGCGCTGTCCCTCAACGGTCATCTCCATCACACCGCTGGCAACATACAACAGCTGACCAAAGGGATGATGATGAAGGGCAAATTCTGTTTCCGAATAAAACTGTTCATGACGGCAGATTAATGTCACCGGGTCTTTCACGCCCAGTGATGAAATATCTGACTTGCGGGCCATCTTGTCAGATCCTCTCTATAAATTGGCGGGATATCGTTATATAGAATAATTAAGACATATTACACTACATCACCTGCCTGATAATGAAAATGAGTTTAAGAATGAAAAACCTGCTTTTGCCCCTCGGGGCTGTATTAATCTGGTCTGTAAATGCCGTGGTGAATAAACTGGCTGCCGGCGCCATCGCCCCCGGCGCGATTTCCTTTTACCGCTGGGCACTGGCGCTCGCCGTGATGACACCGTTCCTGATCATACCCGTCTGGCAGCAGCGCGCGGTGATCAAACAACACGCATGGAAACTGTTTATCCTCGGTTTTCTCGGCATGGGGCTGTATCAGAGCCTGGCGTATTACGCGGCGTATACTGTCAGCGCCACCTTTATGGGAATCATCACCTCGCTGATCCCGCTGCTGACCGTGGTGTTAAGTATTCCGGTACTGCGGATCGCGCCGACCATCGGTATTGTGCTGGGAACGATCCTCTCCCTGAGCGGCCTGACCTGGCTTATCAGCAAGGGACATCCGGCAGATTTACTGCATCAGGGACTGGGACAGGGTGAAATGCTGATGTTTATCGCCGGTCTGGCTTATGCTTTCTACGGCGTGCTGACCAAACGCTGGGCGATCCCGCTGTCCAGCATTCACTCGCTGTATATGCAGATTGTGTTTGGCGTGCTGCTGCTGATCCCGGTATTCCTCAGTGCCGGGGATGTGACACTGAACCGCGATAATATCGGGCTGGTATTGTATGCGGGAATTGCGGCCTCTATTTTTGCGCCGCTGCTGTGGATCCTGGGCGTCACCCGTTTGGGTGCAAACGCCGCCTCCATCTTTATGAACCTGGCGCCGGTACTGACTGCCATTATCGCCGCGGTCTTCCTGAAAGAAGAACTGCACAGCTACCATATTATCGGCGGCGGCGTGGTACTGATCGGGGTCATTATGGCGCAGCGTCTGCGCACACCACTGACGCAGATTATCCGCCGCAAAAGCAGGAAACCGCAGCCACAGCGGTGTGAGGCCGGGGAATAGATAAAAACAAAATCAGGGCCCGGCATTCAGGGATAACCAACAAATGAAAAGCGTTAATTCATTGATGAATCATATGATTTTCTTTTGTTGTTATCCCTGTTTTAATAACTCTATCAATGCCTTATCTGTATTCTGCTATTTTGGGGCATCTTTGTAATTTTTCACCTCTGTCACAAAGTGACAAAACAGTATCAGTATTGATTCTTATTATCATATATGACCATGTTAAAGTCCTGCCAATGGCACACCAATCTACGGGAGACCATACAGTGACTAAACAATATTATATTCAAAATATGTGCTGGGGATGGGTTATTAGTTTTTGGCTTTTATATCTGTCATGGGGTGATGACTTTAAATATAAAACAGCCCTTTTAGTTATTATATTTTTTGGTTTCATATTCTATCCGTTTACTAAATGGTGTGTTGAATGTTTTTTCTTAACATTCACTACAAGGAAATTTTGGAATAGTGGTTTTTTTATAGATACTCCGGGGAAAATGGGGCTACTTGCAATATACAGTTGCAGTACTTTTTTACTATCCATTCCAATTATAATTATTTTTATTCTGACACATATTATGAAAAGGCTGCTGATAAAATAAGCAGCCTATCTGTTTATCCGGCTATGTAATTCAGATCCCCCAAAATTGGTTCGCTTTTTCTACAAACTTATCATCAATGACGAAACCAACGCCCGCCATGATCAGGCCATACATTATCAGCCCTACAGGATTACCAATTAGCATACTGAACGCAAAGGCAACAACTACTGTAGCTGCCATTCCTGCAGCAATTGTTTCTGTTTTGACGAAAAATGGTCGCCAATCACCAGTTTGTATTGCGTTGTATAATGAGGTACTCCAATTAGCTAAATCAATAAATTTACTGGTATACCCCATACCCTTACTAAATCGTTTAAAATTTTCAGCGGCAACTTTTACATCAACAGATTCAAGCCACTTTGCAATGGCGGCGCGATCCTGAGAATTGATTTTTTTATCCGGATTGGCTCTGTGTTTCTCCCATGACTTCGCGGCATCGTCTGCATTAAGGATTATCTTCCCTTTCGCCTGCTCCGCCAACATTTTCGCCAGTCGCTCTGCTTTTTCACCATACATTTTAAACACTTCTTTATAAAAATCTGCTGTAAATTTTACGGCTGTTTTAACCTGACTAAATTCGTCTTCTTCTTTTATTACGTCATTTTCTGCTGCTTTTATCCTCTCATCCTGTAAAACAATTTCTTTTGTTATACTTTTTCCTTTTTCCCATTCCTTTTTTATCTCCCCATGGGTTTTATCCTGCATACGCCTGTTGAGCTCACTGTTATAAAACCATGCCTCATCACTTAATCTCTTTCTTTCTGCATCAGATTTTCTTTTTCTTGCTTCATTCAGTAAATTAATTACCTTTTCTTTTTGTAACTGAAATTTTTTCACAATAACGTTTAGTGTGGCACTTTCCAAAACATCACTTGCGTTCTTTATTTTTTCATTTACCTCAGCTATATTTTTTATTATCTCACTGATATCTTTATTTATATCTTCTTCAAGTTTTGTTAAGTATTCTAATTTCCTTGCCGACCCTTCACGACGTTCCTTTCTGATTTCTTCATCCACCGGATGCATCCAGCCATCATCGGCATCATCCCATACAGGATTCGGGGATGTGTTCATATCTGCAATATTCTGATCCCAGATATGAGTTATCCTGCCGCTATCTGCCGGGATATCCCCGGTCCATCCGGTAACAATCATAGTCTCACCATTGTCTGATGCTTTTTGCCAGCCCTCTCCTTTCCAGTGATACCCCATGGAGGTCATCACATCACGCTCAAACGGTGTGGTGTCTTCGTATCGATTCGTCATAACATATTCCTTTTATAAAAATGCGCAGTGAATACAAATCGGCTCCCAGCCGTGTTTTTCACTGTAATTCAGGAATATGTTGTTTATTAAAACTAAAATTAATCAGGTCTGTATCTTATAAAATAAGACAACAAGGCGGGATACAAAAACCGCCGCATGGCGGTTATCGTAATAAAAACGGAAGTAAGTTCTCGGAGAGGCTCAGCGTAATCCCCGCGTATGGGTTTTCGCTGACCAGCTATATGTTTCTGTTCCGCTGCCGGGTTTGATTTTATCCTTTTTTTTCTGCGCTCTGACTTTGGCGGCAGCGGCATCCACTTCTTTGGAAATCTCGGTGATAATCTGATCTTTGACTTTATTCTGCTCCGCATTGGTCAGCGGACGCCCCAATTTCTTTTGTTCCTGCGCCAGCCGGGTGCGGACACGGATTTTCTGCGGCTCAGTCATCTCTGCGATAGTCAGCTTTTTCATTCATCACCCCTGTGGCAGTAAAAGGATAAACAGTACCGTTATACCCTGACAGACTTTGCCGCAAAAGAAAATGCCCCGGTGATTAAACCGGGGCATTTATCTGATCAACCGGGCAAAATCAGTTCTGATATTTGCGCATAACCAGTGTGGCGTTGGTGCCGCCGAAGCCGAAGCTGTTGGACATCACAGTGGTCAGCTCGCGTTCGGTCGGTTCGGTGATAATCGCCATACCCTCCGCTTTCTCATCGAGATCTTCCACGTTGATGCTCGGTGCGATAAAACCGTGCTCCAGCATCAGCAGGCTGTAGATAGCCTCATGAACACCTGCCGCACCCAGTGAGTGACCGGTCATGGCTTTGGTCGCTGACAGTGCCGGGGTGTGGTCACCGAACACTTCACGGATCGCTTCCAGCTCTTTGGTATCACCGACCGGTGTGGATGTACCGTGGGTGTTGATGTAATCAACCGGTGTATCCAGGCCATGCATCGCCATCTGCATACAGCGGACCGCACCTTCACCGGACGGGGCAACCATGTCCGCGCCGTCAGATGTCGCGCCGTAGCCGACCACTTCCGCGTAGATATGTGCACCGCGCGCCAGCGCGTGTTCCAGCTCTTCCACCACGACCATACCGCCGCCGCCTGCGATCACAAAGCCGTCACGGCCCTGATCATAAGTACGGGATGCTTTGTCCGGTGTTTCGTTGTATTTGGTGGACAGTGCGCCCATTGCGTCAAATTCGCAGCTCATTTCCCAGCACAGTTCTTCACCGCCGCCGGCAAACACCACATCCTGTTTGCCCAGCTGGATCAGTTCCACCGCGTGGCCGATACAGTGTGCAGAGGTGGAGCAGGCAGAGCTGATTGAGTAGTTCACGCCTTTGATTTTAAACGGTGTCGCTAAGTTTGCGGACACACCGGATGCCATTGCACGCGGCACCAGGTAAGGACCGACACCACGCAGACCTTTGGCACGCATGCCGTCAGCCGCGATAGCCTGAGTGCGCGGGGAACCGCCGCCGGAACCGGCAACCACACCGGTACGGTAGTGAGACACCTGCTCTTCTGTCAGGCCTGAGTCTGCAATGGCCTGTTCCATGGAAAGATACGCATAGATAGATGCATCACTCATGAAACGGACAGTTTTACGATCAATAAGACCCGCAGTGTCCAGTTTGACGTTACCCCAAACCTGGCTGCGCATGCCGATCTCTTTAAATTCTTCTGAGAATGTGATCCCGGAACGACCTTCTCTCAAAGAAGCCAGTACTTCCTCCCGGTTATTACCGATACTTGAGATAATCCCCAGACCGGTGATTACTGCACGCTTCATTCAATACCTCTGTCATTTTAAGTAGTACGGGATTTTAGCGCTACTTTAGCTTACACCTGTAAGCTGAACAAGTCCGATCAGACGTTTTTTCGCATCTTTACATACCGATATTGTGCTGTGTCACATCCGGCATGGCAGTACAGCGCAAAGCAGAGTAAAATCAGGGAAAACCGAACAAAACCTTCAGGCCGTAACGTGAAAAAAACCGCAATTGAAACTGCACATTTAACCTGGAATGAACAGGGTACACCTGTTTCGCAACATTTTGATGACGTCTATTTTTCTAACGATGACGGACTGGCGGAAACCCGCTATGTGTTTCTTAACGGCAACGGTTTTCCGGACAGATTTGCTCAAATGACCACGCCGGTCTGTACTGTCGCAGAAACCGGGTTTGGTACCGGACTGAATTTTCTCACGTTGTGGCAAAGCTTCCTGGCGTTCCGGAATGCCAATCCCGCGCATCCGCTGAAGCGCCTGCACTTTATCAGTTTTGAAAAATTCCCGCTGACCGTGGCTGATTTGCAGGCCGCCCACCGCCACTGGCCGGAGTTCGCGGATCTCTCCTTACAGCTGTGCGCTCAGTGGCCGCAGCCGTTACCCGGTTGTCACCGTATTCAGCTTTCCGGCGGTGAAATTACCCTCGATTTATGGCTGGGAGATGTTAATGAACTGCTCCCTTCCCTCACTCACGCACTGGACAACAAGATCGATGCCTGGTTTCTCGACGGTTTTGCCCCGTCCAAAAATCCGGATATGTGGCAGCAGTCGCTGTTTGAGCTGATGATTCGTTTTTCAAAACCGGGCGGTACCTTTGCCACCTTTACCGCCGCCGGGTTTGTCCGCCGTGGCTTGCAGCAGGCCGGATTTACCGTTGAGCGCCGTAAAGGCTTCGCGCATAAGCGGGAATGCCTGTCCGGGGTGAATCCCCGTGATGCGGCACCATCGGTGACACCGTGGTTTGATCGTCATCCGGCCACCGCCCGGCAGAAAATAGCGGTCATTGGCGGCGGGATCGCCGGGGTTCTCTCTGCTCTCGCCCTGCTGCGCCGTGGTGCGGATGTGTCCTTATATTGTGCGGATAATGCATTGGCGCTCAATGCCTCCGGTAACCGCCAGGGTGCGCTTTATCCGCTGCTGACCGGACGGGATGATCCGCTTGAGCGCTTTTTTACCGCCGCATTCCCGTTTGCCCGCCGTACATACGATGCACTGTCAGCTCAGGGCGTGAAATACGATCATGACTGGTGCGGCGTGATCCAGCTGATGTATCACGAAAAAAGCAGTAAAAAAATCAATAACATTTCATCTGTCGCTTGGCCGGATGACATGGTGCAGCGCCTGTCACGGGAACAGCTTTCTGAACTTGCCGGAACCGATGTGAATTTTGACGGCCTGCACTATCCGCAGGGCGGCTGGCTCTGCCCGCAGGAACTGGTACGCAATACCGCAGCACTGGCACAGAAAGAAGGACTTCATCTGCATGTAAACTGTGAGGTGAAAACGCTGCTCCCCGCAGAACAGGGCTGGCAACTCCGTTTTGCGGATAACAGTACGGCAGAAGCGGATGTGGTGGTGCTGGCAAACGGCCACTGTATCACACAGTTTCCGCAGACCGCCCCGCTGCCGGTTACCCCGGTGCGCGGCCAGGTCAGCCATGTGCCGTCGGTACCGGCGATTGCCGGGCTGAGAAAAGTGCTGTGTTATGAAGGTTATCTGACCCCGGTGAATCCGGCTGACGATCTGCACTGTATTGGTGCCAGCCACCAGCGCAATGATTTGGGCACGGAATACCGCGAAGAGGAACAAACTGCCAACAAACAGCGGCTGCTCACCTCGCTGCCCGATGTCAGCTGGCCGGAGATGGTGGATATCAGCACCGGAGAATCCCGTCAGGGGATCCGCTGCACATTACGTGATCACCTGCCGCTGGCCGGAAATGTTCCTGATTTTGCCGCATTAACAGCGCGTTATACACATCTGGGTGAACAAAAATCATCCCCGGAAACCGTATGCAGTGTTCCGCATCTGCCTCAGCTGTTTTTGCTGGCCGCACTCGGCTCACGCGGATTATGCACCGCTCCGCTGGCGGCTGAAGTGCTGGCAGCACAGATTTTCGGTGAGGCGCTTCCGCTGGATGATGACACACTCGCCGCCATCCATCCCGCCCGTTTCCATGTCCGTAAATTACTGAAAGGCCGTCCGCTGCCGCAAAAATCCTGACCCGCTTCTGACCGGTCACCTGCCGGTCTTCATCACATTATTGATATTTTTTCCGCCGGTGAAACGGAATTTCATCAGCAGACTTTATTGATCGCCGCCACAAACCAGGGTCATTTTGTGTTCGTTCTCACAGAAACCGGCTCAGTTCACCTGTCAGCGGCAATTTCTCTTGCCCAATGATCAATTTACAGAAAAGTCAGTGTGCCTATACGCTTCATCCGGAAATAATAACCGGAGAAGATTATGAAGAATAAAATAGTTATCGCCCTGACCTTTTCGCTGTTTTGTTTTACCTCTGCCTACGCAAAGAACAATAATATTCCCGATAATAGTGTTCGCTACGATACGATTGCTGAGCAGGCGTATCAAAAATTCAAAAGCGAAAAATCCGGTAACGTGGCGGATTATATTCCGGCTCTCGCCAAATACAGCCCCGATAATTACGCCGTTGTGATTGCCACGGTAGACGGCAAAATCTACAGCGCCGGAGATAAAGATAAGCTGTTCCCGCTGGAATCCCTGTCAAAAGTCTTTACCCTCGCAATGGTGATGGATCAACAGGGTTCAGAGGTCGTTCTGGAGAAACTGGGCGCTAATGCCACCGGCTTGCCGTTTAACTCCGGACTGGCGATTGAACTGCGACCGGATCGCCCGCAGAACCCGCTGGTCAATGCCGGGGCTATCAGCGCAGTCAGTCTGATCAAGGCCAAAAACCCAGACGACCGCTGGCAGCAGATTATGGAGAACATGGAAGCTTACGCCGATACAAAACTGACGGTGAATGATGAAGTATACCGCTCTGAATCCGAAACCAATCAGCACAACCAGGCACTGGCGCGGCTGATGCAATCTTACGGTATGTTATACGGCAATCCGGATGAGGCGGTTGACCTTTATACCCGCCAGTGTTCTGTGGATGCCACAACGGTTGATCTGGCAAAAATGGGGGCGGTACTGGCTAATCACGGTAAATCCCCGTACAACGGCAAACAGTTACTGAGTGCCGAAAACACCGGCAAAGTACTGGCAGAGATGGCGATTGCCGGGCTGTATGACGGTTCCGGTACCTGGTTGTATCAGGTCGGTATTCCGGCGAAAAGTGGTGTCGGCGGCGGTATTCTGGCCGTGGTTCCGGGTAAATACGCCGTGGCTGTTTATTCCCCGCCGCTGGATAAAGCAGGCAACAGTGTCAGAGCACAGGCAGCTATCCGCTATATTGCTCAGGAAACCGGTGCTGATTTGTATCAGTAATGTGACATAAAAAAGGGTCATCAGCATCGTTGCTGATGACCCGTGATCATCTCTTCTTTATAGTTATCAGTCCGCTTGACGCGGTCCTGTTTTTGTCAGGCGTTCAGGGCAATCACGCTTTTCGCGCATTTATCCTCTGAACGGTACAGCAAATCTAATTCCCGTTTGGCATTAAAAATTATTAATCCGGTAAATAAAATCATACCGATGGAAGGGACTGCTCTTTCAATGACGCTCATTCCGTCAAGTTTAAACCAGAAAGAAAATAACAGTGCCAGCAAGACCACCGCAGCAACCGCTATCTTCGTGTAAATAGTCACAGCCTGTTGTGCTGCGTTTTTCGGTTGTAATTCAAACATAATCAATACCTGTATTTTGTGGGGACAGACACATTCTGACACAATGAATGTTAATAGCAAGTTAATAGTTTATGCTATTTACTCAACATATCTACGTAGTTATTGACTTTTATGCAACAAAAGAGACGATAGTCTCAGAAACGGGTACCCAATTATCTATATGGAAGATGATTAAAAATCATTCTGTTAAACAGAAAAATCTATAACCTGATCATAAAACCCGGCGCTGAGACATAAAAAAACGGCACTATTTTCGCCGTTAATGTCACAATCACAAGTTATTTTATTATTATCTGTTAATGTATTAGCGGCTGGATGATTAGTCCGGAATAAATAAAAAAGACCGCATGTTCGTGCGGCCTTTTCTCATCAATTGCGATATTTCACTTTTTCAAAAAATCCGGTAAACCATGGAACAGCGATCACAGAATTGCAGCCCGTATTCTGCCTCTTTCAGCATAATCGCTTCCAATGCCGGTGCGCGGGAAACATCGCATACCTCAAAACCAAGATGCTCATAATAAGGCCGGTTCCAGGCCACATCCCGGAATGTGGTCAGCGTAACTGCCACACAACCGCGTGCAATCGCCACATTCTGTACCCGCTCAATCAGCTGACGCCCCAGCCCCTGACGCTGATGCGCCGCAGAGACAGAAAGCTCATCAATATGCAGCCCGGTACCAAGATTGGATACCAGCACAAATCCTGCCGGCTGATCCTGACTGTCCGCTGCCACCCACGCATTACCGTTGGCGATATAATTGCGGAATGCCGTTTCGGAATGGCCTTCACTGCGCGCTATCCATTCATAGCCCGGTACTGTCGCAAATAACGCACCGGCAGAGGATTCAACAGCCGGTAACAATGCGGCGTCCGCCGGACGGGCCCGGCGGATGCGGTATTGTGGTTTGGCTGTCATTCCTGCTCCTGCGCGGTTTGCAGCAGGCGTTTCCAGGTTTCCAGCACCAGCACCTGATCCGGCGGTGTCAGCTCCCCGGCACTGATTGCCTGACGGATACTCTCCTCCACCCGGTTGTGAAGCGCCTCAACGGAGTGATCACCCGACTGTTCCAGTTCTGCCACCGCGAGGGTCAGGTGCCCCTGCAGATAACCGCCCGCAAACAGTTCATCGTCTGTGGCATGTTCAACCATGTCATCAATCTGGGCGAGGATACGCGTTTCATAATCCGCAAGCATGTTTGTTCCTTAAAGTTCAGTCACCGGAATCGTTTGTCAGGCAAACGGATCTTCCGGCCATGGAAATTGGTCCGCAGTCAGCGGCGGCGTATTGTAGAACGATTGCAGGGCATTAATAAACCTTGCTGCACGCGGGGGTATTGAGTTCTGCGCCAGATATTCCATCACCTGCCCATGGACAATTCGCCGGAATTTGACGCGATCAGGTTCGAAATCACCGTCAAGGTTGTCACAACTGACGTTAAACGGATAACCGGCAGCCTGACAAAATAACCAGTCCAGCGCCTGCGGTTTTATTTCCACAACCTCAAATTCTGACTGCGTTTGCGCATCACGACCATCCGGGCAGTACCAGTAACCAAAATCGACCTGCTTTCTGCGCGCTTTCCCGGCAATGCACCAGTGCGATATTTCATGGATAGCACTGGCATAAAAGCCGTGAGCAAACACGATACGGTTATAAGGCGCTTCATCATCTGCAGGCAGATAAATCGGCTCATCGTCACCTTTAATCAGGCGGGTATTGAAATCAGCAAAAAATTCGTTATCAAAAATCTCAATTAACTGCTGATATTGATGTGTACTCATTGATTATATAAACCACTAATAAAAATTAAAAAAGCTGAGACAGCCACGTACTGATAGTATCGCCGTGATTGTCATAAATCAGTTTGATGCTCATCAGGAAAGAGACAGTTACCAGCATCGGCCGGATCAGTTTTTGTCCGCGGCTCAGCACCATACGGGCACCGAGGCGGGCGCCGATAAGTTGTCCGCCCAGCATGGCAAAGCCCATCAGCCAGATAACATGACCGCTGAAAATAAAGAATGAGAGTGAACCGACATTGGAGGCAAAGTTCAGCACTTTGGCGTGAGCCGTGGCTTTCGCCAGGTTAAAACCGGCCAGGGTCACATACGCCAGGGCGTAGAAAGAGCCCGCGCCCGGCCCGAAAACACCGTCATAAAAACCAATGCCGATACCGGCGGTACAACCGAAGGCAAACGGCATCAGGCGCTGTTTCTGGTCAGCAGCACCAATAGAGGGGGTCAGCAGGAAATAGAGGCCGATGGCAATCACCAGCAGCGGCAGCAACTGACGAAGGAATTCCGGATTCACAAACTGCACCAGCCCGGAGCCGATAACAGCGCCAATCAGCGTCATCATTATCGGCACCCGTTGCCCCACAAGATCCACCGCTTTGCGCCGGACAAAATAGAAACTGGCAGAGAACGAGCCGCCGACCGCCTGTAATTTGTTGGTCGCCAGTGCCTGCACCGGCGGTACGCCGACAGCCAGCAGCGCCGGGATTGTCAGTAATCCGCCGCCGCCGGCAATCGCATCAATAAACCCGGCAATCAGCGCAACAAAGAACAGCAATACATAGATTTCAACACCGAACTGAAACCATTCCATTTTTTACCTGCCAATAAAATCCCGGGCACAATCCCCGGGACGTCTGTTTAAATCATGACCAGGCCGGTAACGGCGGCGTGACATCCGCACATTGTCCGCGGTGACGCAGAAGGTGATCGAGCAGCACAATCGCGGTCATTGCTTCGGCAATCGGCACAGCACGTATCCCGACACAGGGGTCATGACGCCCTTTGGTGATCATTGCCACCTCTTCGCCCTGCCGGTTCAGCGTATTACCGGGAACGGTAATCGATGATGTCGGTTTCAGGGCAATATGTGCGATGATTGGCTGGCCGCTGCTGATGCCGCCGAGAATGCCGCCCGCGTGATTGCTGGTAAAACCGGTCTGATAAATTTCATCCCGGTTTTCGCTGCCTTTGAGGTTAACCACACCGAATCCATCCCCGATTTCGACACCTTTCACCGCGTTGATGCTCATCAGCGCATGTGCCAGATCCGCATCCAGACGATCAAAGACCGGTTCACCCAGACCCGCCGGGACGTTTTCCGCCACTACCGTGACTTTCGCACCGATGGAATCCCCCTCTTTTTTCAGGCCGCGCAGTAATTCATCCAGCGCCTCCAGCTGACGTTCATCAGGACAGAAAAACGGATTTTGCTCCGCCAGTGCCCAGTCGCGGATATCACATTTGATATCCCCCATCTGGGTCAGACAGGCCCGGACTGTCACACCGAATTTCTCATGCAGATACTTTTTGGCAATCGCCCCGGCCGCTACGCGCATCGCCGTTTCACGGGCAGATGAGCGGCCGCCGCCGCGGTAATCCCGAAAGCCGTACTTCTGCTCATAGGTGTAATCCGCATGCCCCGGCCGGAAGAGATCTTTGATGGCACCGTAATCCTGTGAGCGCTGATCGGTATTTTCAATCAGCAGCCCGATACTGGTTCCGGTGGTTTTTCCTTCAAATACCCCTGACAGAATTCTGACCTGATCCGGCTCACGGCGCTGCGTGGTATAGCGGGATGTGCCCGGACGGCGGCGGTCGAGGTCTGCCTGCATATCAGCCTCGGTCAGCGCCAGTCCCGGCGGTACGCCGTCAACAATACAACCCAGCGCCGGGCCGTGTGATTCACCAAAGGTGGTTACGCGAAAAAGTTCGCCGATACTGTTTCCGGCCATCGTGTTTTCCTGTCTCTGATTGTGTGCAAGTGAATGGTTTTAACCTGTTTTTATGTTTCTATTCCTACAGGAGGAACGGTTATTTGAAAAGTTTAAAAGCATCATGATGTTCTGCTAATTGATCACGAGTTAACATAAAGACACCGTCTCCCCCGTTTTCAAACGACAGCCAGATAAACGGCACTTCCGGGAATTCGGCCATCAGATGTACCTGACTGTTACCGACTTCACAAATCAGCACCGCATCTTCTGACATATAATCCGGCGCATTGGCGAGGATCCTGCGTACCAGTTTCAGGCCGTCACTGCCCGCAGCCAGCGCCAGCTCTGGTTCTACGCGGAATTCATCCGGTAAATCACTCATATCTTCCGCATCAACATACGGCGGATTGGTGACAATCAGATCATATTTCACCGCAGGCAGATCGTTGAACAAATCTGAACGCATCGGCACCACACGGTGAGATAAGCCATGATTCTCAATGTTCATTTCTGTGACTTCCAGCACATCGGCGGAGATGTCTGCCGCGTCCACTTCCGCATCCGGGAACTCATACGCGCAGGCAATTGCGATACAACCGCTGCCGGTGCAGAGATCGAGAATCGTTTCCGGTTCTGCATCCAGCAATCCTGCAAAGTGATTGTTAATCAGCTCACCAATCGGTGAACGCGGGATCAGCACGCGCTCATCAACATAAAATTCATGGCCGCAGAACCAGGAACGGTTAGTCAGGTACGGCACCGGCACCCGTTCGGTGATCCGGCGCAGTACGCGCTCCACAATACGGTGACGCTCCGAGGAGGTCAGCCGGGACTGATACAGTTCAGCGGGTAAATCCAGAGGCAGAAACAGTGTCGGCAGTACCAGCTGGAGGGCTTCATCCCAGGCATTATCTGTACCGTGGCCATAGTAAATGTTGGCCGCATTAAAACGGCTCATTGCCCAGCGCAGCATATCCTGCAGCGTGTGAAGCTCACTGACGGCTTCATCAACGTAAATTTTATCCAAAGTGCCTCCGGCGGGGTAAAACAAAATAAGATATCTGATAGCGTAGTTTGCCATGAAGTCGCTGCTAAATCAGCATATCTTGTGAAATGCGCGGCAATTTTCCGGTGGCTCCCGTCAGCGGTGACCGGCAGTATAGCGTCAACATCCTTAAAAAAATCGGTTACACTATGGAAAATAGTAAGTGATGAGATGTTATGAAAAAGAAGACACCCCTGACTGATGATGACCTGAACCTGTTTAAAGAGGCCATCAGCGGGACACGTAAAATCAGACAGGATATTGTGGTGCATCCGAAATCACGGGCTGGTGTGACAAAAATTGCGCCTGAACGGCTGTTACAGGATCAGGTTGATGCCAGTTTCTATTTCTCTGATGAATATCGCCCGAACCTGGATATGGACGGCCCGGCGCGCTATCTGCGGGAAAATGCCAGCCCGTATGAGCTGAAAAAACTGCGTCGCGGGGATTATGTACCGGAGTTGTTTTTAGACCTGCACGGGCTGACTCAGCTTCAGGCCAAGCAGGAAATTGGTGCGCTCATCGCCGCTGCCCGCCGCGAAAACACCTATTGTGTCTGTATTATGCACGGACACGGCAAGCATGTACTGAAACAACAGACACCGTTATGGCTGGCACAACACCCGGATGTGATCGCCTTTCACCAGGCCCCTAAGGAATGGGGCGGCACTGCCGCATTACTGCTTCTGATTGAGATTGCTGAAACCGCCCGGCGCGAGTAATCAGTCAATCTGCCCGGGACCGCGGTGCCAGAGCAGTGCGCCGCGTCCGTCATCATCCAGTTCAATACAGGCAACAGACGATGTTGCAAACATCGGTGCTGTTTCCTGCGGACACAATTCCGCCACCA
Source organism: Morganella sp. TYF_1 (assembly GCF_043105645.1). Classification (NCBI taxonomy): domain Bacteria; kingdom Pseudomonadati; phylum Pseudomonadota; class Gammaproteobacteria; order Enterobacterales; family Morganellaceae; genus Morganella; species Morganella sp. TYF_1. The sequence goes on from NZ_JBICLU010000026.1 coordinate 575,937, forward strand.
GATAACCGACCAGCGGAAGATGCGATACCACCAGCACCCCTTTGTGCCCCTCTTCCGCCAGAAAACGGATATAATCTGCCACGCTCTCCGCATTCCCGGAAGGCGTCAGTCCCGGCATCACCTCTTCCTGAGCCGGTAAACTCAGCGCATCACGGATTTCGGTCAGTGTCTGCTCTGCCCGCAGATACGGGCTGACCAGAACGGTATCAATCTGAACGTGCTGCCCGGCGAGCCATTTTGCCATGCAACGGGAATCTGTTATCCCTTTTGCGGTCAGGGGCCGGACTGAATCACTGGCGGCCTGCAAAGCAGCATCGCCATGTCGCATAATAAGAACTTGCATACGTCACCGTCTGAACAGGACGGATACGGTCATGTCTGAATCCCCGGGCCGTATCACATCAAAGAATGATCTGTTTAAAATTATCGTTATTTCTGTGTCCCCGTCAGGGGAGGTGAAAGGCATTCTGCCTCAAATTAATCATAATTAAAATGATTCAGCACAGAGATAAACCTGAATTTTGTTCAGAACCTGTTCAGGGAAATGAAACAACCGCCCCGTGTTCCCGGTGACTTCACCGCACTTTCTCAGTAAAAACGGCGGTTATCCGCAGCCCGTTGCTGTAATGCCTCACACGGTGTGAAGCGATCACCGTAACGGGCAGCCAGTGCCGTCAGTTTTTCAGTCATAACGACCGCTGACATACTGTCCATATAGTAAAACGGTCCGCCGAGGAATGGCGGAAATCCGATACCAAATACCGCACCGATATCCCCGTCTGCCGGTGAACGGATGACCTGTTCATCCAGCACTCTTACAGCCTCATTAAGCATCATCATCAGGCAGCGTTCCGTGATCTCCTGTGGTGTCAGACGCTCCTGTACGGTGATACCCAGCAGCGGGTAAATCGCTTTATCCGCCTTACGCGGCGCTTTGCGGCCACCGCGTTTCCACCACGGCAATGGCGTGTAATCATAAAATCCGCGTTTATTTTTCCTGCCCAGCCGGTTGTCACGAAAAAGCGCATCCAGCTGCGGTGGCAGTGCAAACCGCTCACCAAATGCGGCCTCCAGTACCGGCATAATTTTCGTGCCGACATCAATGCCCACTTCGTCCAGCAGTGCTACCGGACCGACAGGAAAACCGAAATCAGTCAGCGCGTTATCAATTTTTTCCGGCGGTTCACCTTCAGTCAGACAACGCAGCGCTTCCGTAATATAAGGCGCCAGAATCCGGTTAACATAAAACCCCGCTTTATCACCGACCACAATCGCTGTTTTTCCCTGTCTGCGCGCCAGTTGCAGCGTGGTTGCCAGTGTCACGGCATCTGTGCCTTCATGGGGAATAATTTCCGCCAGCGGCATTTTTTCTGCCGGGCTGAAATAATGTAAGCCAATCACTTTTTCAGGCCGTGATGCCTTCGCGGCAATATCACGGATTGGCAGTGATGAAGTATTTGAGGCAAAAATAGTATCCGGTGATGTCACTGTCTCGATCTCAGCAATCATCTGTTGCTTCAGTGCCAAAGATTCAAAAACAGCTTCCGCCACAAAATCAATATGATGGAATCCCCGGTAATCCGTGGTGCCGGTCATACCACTTATCAACTGTGTCCGCTCACGCGAAGAAAGCCGCCTGCGTTTCACCTGTTTGCTCAGGTGCTGCCAGAAAAAAGCCAGTGCTTTATTTGCCCCTTCCTGCGAAACATCTTTGATTCTGACCGGTAACCCCGCCCGCTGACGGGTAATCGTGGCAATTCCCGCGCCCATCAGCCCGCCGCCCAGCACCGCCACATGATGCAGTTCTGCAGGTTTTACCCCATCGGCAGACTCTTTTTTCAGTGCGGTCGAGGCAAAAAAGAGATGACGGAGTGCAGCGGATACCGGAGTGACTGCCAGTTTACCGAATGCAGCGGCTTCTGCTTTAAACCCGGCCTCACGGCCTTTTTCAAGACCACACTGCACCACATCAATAATCTGTCCGGCTGCAGGGTAATGTCCGCCACTGCGGCGGCGAACCTGTTTGCGGGTCATACGGAAGATGATATCCCGCAGCCCCTTCATTTTTTCCGCCTTATGCCGGAAAGGTACCGGAGCCCGCTGTGCAGGATTTGCCGACAAGGCACGGGCCACCGCGGTTTCCAGTAAAATGTCCGGCGGAACAATATCATCAGCCAGGCGCATTTTAACCGCCTGTTTTGCCCGCAACTGCCGCCCGGTCAGCATCATATCCAGTGCAGCCACCAGCCCGACCAAAGCAGGAAGACGTTGTGTACCACCGGAACCGGGTAACAGCCCCAGCTGAACTTCGGGCAGCCCGAGCCGTGTTTTATCGCTGTCAGTGACAACACGGCTGTGACAAGCCATCGCCAGTTCCAGCCCGCCGCCGAGACAACTACCGTGAATCGCCGCCACCACCGGCAGCGGATAGTTTTCAATCAGATTAAATAACCGCTGCCCGGATTCCGACAGTGCCTGCGCCTGTGCGGCTTCTGTACATCCGGCTATCATATGAATGTCCGCACCGGCGATAAACGTATCCGGCTTACCGGAGATAATCACCATTGCCCGTAACCCCGGGATTTGCCGGGCATCACGCAGTACGGCCTCAAACTGTGCGGCAAACTCTGCCTTCAGGGTATTCACTTTTTCACCCGGAACATCAATCGTGATGACCCCGGTGTGATCCGGACGCACAGTCAGGCGGAAGGCGGAAGGTGTTTCATCATGTTGTGTCATCATCAGTCTCCCGTCTTATTCTGTTTCCCAGATCATCGCCACGCCGAGTCCACCCGCCGCACAGGCCGTGGTCATTGCAAAACCGCCGCCCCGCCGCTGTAACTCGCGTAATGTCTGCGTCACCATCCGGGCACCGGTAGCCGCAAAAGGATGCCCGTAAGCAATTGACCCGCCAAGTACATTAAACCGCGCCGGGTCCACTTCACCCATTGCCGATGTCCGGTTGAGTTTTTCGCGGGCAAAGTCCCCGCTGGCAAAACAGTGCAGGTTAGTCAGAACCTGGGCTGCAAACGCTTCATGCATATCAATCAGTGTCAGGTCAGATAATGTCAGGCCCGCGCGATCAAGTGCCAGCGGTGCGGCATACGACGGCCCCAGCAGCATATCTTCCTGCACTGCATTGCCCGTAAATGCATAACTGCGCAGAAAACCCAGCGGTGTCAGCCCGAGTTCACGGGCGCGGGTTTCAGTCATCATCAGTACGGCTGCTGCGCCGTCTGTCAGTGGTGTGCTGTTTGCCGCGGTCACCGTGCCGTGACGTTTATCAAATGCCGGTTTCAGTTGTGCATAGCTGCCGGGCAGTGAATTTTTCCGTAACGTATTATCTTCTTCACAAACCCGGCTGAACGGCGGGAAGCGGGCTGTCATCACCTCATCGCGCAGGACACCGGATGTCCACGCCTGTGTGGCGGCCTGATGTGAGTGATGGGCAAATGTATCCTGTGCCTGACGGCTGATATGGTAACGTTTTGCCATCTGTTCGGCGGTATCCCCCAGGCGCAGGCCGGTGGAGTATTCCGCCACCGCCGGGGCAACAGGCAGGAGGTCACGCGGCCGCAATGAGGCCAGCAACCGGAGTTGCTGCGATAATTTCCGGGCTTTACTGAGATCCAGCAATACTCCCGCCAGTTTGCGCGACACGCCAATCGGGAGCACAGAGGCGGAATCTGCCCCGCCTGCAACAGCTATCTGATTTTGTCCGCACTGTATCGCCTGTGCCGCATTAGCAATGGCCTGAAAACTGGTGGCACAGGCGCGGGTCACTGAATACGCATCAGTAGTTACCGGCAACCCGGTGCTGAGCACAATTTCACGGGCAATATTGGGCGCAGCAGGCATCTGGATCACCTGACCGAAAACGACAAGGTCAACCAATTCTGCCGGAAACGACTGGCGAAAAAGAAGTTCCTGCACTACCGCCCGGCCAAGTTCAACCGCAGGGATATCACGGTATACCGTGGATTGCCGTGCAAACGGTGTCCGTAATCCGTCAATAATTGCAATGCGTTCTGCCTGTGCCTGCTTCATTCGTTCATCCTTACATGATGAGAGGTTATCACGAACTGCCGGTGGTCTGACCTGCTGGTATTGTTAACATCGTGTTGCATTCACGCAATACGGATAACTGAAAACTGCGAGGTGGCTCAGGGAAATAAACTTTTTATAACAAAAAATCGATAAAAAAAGGCCCCCGTATTCACCGGAGGCCTGAATTCAGTTTGCGTATTATTCTGATGAATTAACGCAGACCCAGTTCAAAGATCAGTGTTTCAGCCTGGCAGCTGAAAGTAAAATCCGCTTTCAGCTCAACGCCGTCAGCGGTTTCTTTATATTCGCTGTGGATTTTGCATGGTTCAGATGCTGCTGCATTTGCTTTGGCAGTCAGTGCTGCCATCATCTGCTCAGCGTCTGCTTTAGATGCAAATACGCGCTCGAAAGAAGAGGTGCAGCTTTCGTTATCAATAATCGTGCCTACATCCACACAGCAGCATGCTGCGGTTTCTTCTGCGCTGCACAGTTTTTTTTCGTCAGCCATTTCAGTCTCCCGTTAGTTAAAAATAGCCTGCAGTCTTAGTACTGAATCATACCATTTATCAAAGTAAACCATAAAAATTCAATCTATTGTTTGATCTACTCGGGCTAAAGCTACTTTTTGCGCTCAAAAATCACGTTGTTGTTAAATTTTTGTTATCTAAATCGCATTTTTACATCTCAAACCGCTTATCTTCATACAAAAAAATAACATTTCGGCGTGCTGATTCTATACTCTGTCAACTGGTCTGATTTGTCATATCAACAAGCAAACATACAATCCAGCGCTACTTCTAACTACCAAAGTAGTACATAAACAAAATAAACAAGAGGGTTTTGGTCATGAACCAGAAAAACCTGTTCACTCGTTCAGCATTAGCAGTGGCAGTTTCATTAACAGCAACTCAGGCTTTTGCGGCGGGTTTTCAATTAAATGAGTATTCCACGTCTGCACTCGGACGTGCGTTTTCAGGGGAAGGTGCCGTGGCAGACGATGCCAGCGTCGGCAGCCGCAACCCGGCAGCAATGACATTATTTGATCGCCCGTCCATGTCCGCCGGTGCGATCATGATCAATCCGTCAGTGGATATCAGCGGCAAGTCCCCGCTGACCGGTAACAGCACGGATGCCAAAGATATCGCACCAAGCGCGGTAGTCCCGAATCTGCATTTTATTATGCCGATTAATGAAAAATGGTCAGTCGGTGCATCAACCACCACAAACTTCGGTCTGGCGACAGAGTTTAAAGATAACTACTCCGCCGGTGCTATCGGCGGCAAAACCGATCTCGTTACTGCCAACTTTAACGTGGCCGGTGCTTACCGTCTGAATGACAATTTCAGCTTTGGTCTGGGATTGAATGCGGTTTACGCTGATGCGGAAATTTCGCGTCATACTGGTGAGCTGGGCCAGGTTGCTGCAGGGCTGACCAAAAATCCTGCATTAGCAAAAATTCCGGCAAACTCTAACCTCGCCAAACTGAAAGGTGACGGCTGGGGTTACGGCTGGAATGCGGGGATGTTATATGAGCTGGATAAAGATAACCGTTTCAGTCTGACATATCGCTCTAAAGTCACTGTGAAATTTAAAGACGGTGATTTCACCCAAAACATTCCGGGTCTTATTGACCGCTCCACCAAAGGTAAACTGGATCTGAATTTACCGGATATCTGGGAATTCTCCGCTTATCACCGCGTTGCACCAAAATGGGCGGTTCATTATACCTTTGCTTACACCGGCTGGGATTCATTCCAGGAGCTGAAAGCGACAGATAAAGGTAACGACAGCGTTCTGTTTGAAAAGCATGAAGGTTTCAAAAATGCCTACCGCGTAGCATTAGGTACCACTTATTATCATGATGATAACTGGACCTTCCGTGGTGGTATTGCCTTTGATGACAGCCCGGTCCCGGCAAACAGCCGCTCTATCTCTATTCCGGACCAGGATCGTATCTGGTTCAGCCTGGGCTCAACCTACGCCTTCAACAAAGATGCGTCTGTTGATGTTGGTGTTGCCTATATGCACGGGCGTAAAGTTAATATCTCTGAGCCACTGATGAGTAAAGATCAGCTTGCAGCTATCGGTGGCAAATTGGGTAACCCTAACCTGCAAATGCCAAACTACGAATTCAACTCCTCCGGTAAAGCCTGGTTATACGGCGTTAACTTTAACTACAGCTTCTGATTTTCCGGGCTGAATGCATAAAAAAAGTTCTGGTCAGTGACCAGAACTTTTTTATTTGTCTGCCACCAGCACATTATTCGCTGTCGATAGAATCCAGGTCATCCGCAATCGCTGCCGCATTCGGGTTTTCCTGCACTTTCAGTGCTCCGCCGGAGGCCAGGAAGTCATTGCGCTGGAAGTAGGCTTCACGCATCATCAGATACGGATCACTGGAGTTATGCAGCACCCCTTCCGCATCCAGTGCCTGTGCACGGTTATCGATACCTTCAATAGCCCATTTACCGACGCCCATCCAGATAGTCAGATAACTCAGCATAGGATATGTGGTATCCAGCCAGTCACCGCCGTCCACACGCGGTGTCCAGCCGCCATAGCCCGGGATAACCACATAAGGCCCGTACCCGACCCCGTAGTTTCCTAAGGTATTACCAAAACGGGCCGGTTCTGTTTTTGCCAGTTCCGGGTTTGCCATTGACGCAACATCAATCAGACCGCCCAGACCAAAGACCGTGTTGAGGAAGAAGCGGTTAAAATGTTTAAATCCCTGGTAGAAATCGCCGCGCAGAAAGTTATTGACCATACTGGCCGGTTCTTCGAGGTTACCGAGGAAATTAATCGTGCCGTTACGCGCCGGTGTCGGCACATAATCACGCCAGGCCACTGCCACCGGTCTGAGCACGTAAGGATCCAGCACGTTATAGTTAAAATTGAACATTGAGCGGTTAAATCCTTCGAGCGGATCACTGCGCGTTCCCGGTGTCTGATCCGAACTTGCGCACCCGCCAATCAGCAGCACCGCAGCAAGTGTCAGGCCACTTACCTGATACTTCATATGTTTCTCCATGCCAAAACGTGAGCACCATTTACCGTTTCACGTATCTATAATAAGTCAATATTACCCGGATTTTGTATATTTGTGTATGTAAATCATGCCGAAATTACCGGGTTACCCCGATGGCACAGAGTGGTATCCTGCTTTTACGGTCAGTCTTTATCAGCAATACAGGAGCCATCATGAATAAAAAAATCGGATTTATTGGTTGCGGGAATATGGGGAAAGCCATCCTTAACGGCCTGATTTCAGGAAAAATTATTTCTCCCGATACTGTTTTTGTGCATAACCACAGCCCGGCCAGTACAGACCGCGTGGCTCAGGAATTCGGTGTTCACGGCGAAGCACAGGCTCAGCGGGTGGCGGAACAATCCGATATTATTTTTATAGGTGTAAAGCCTTATGCCGTTCCCGGTGTACTGCGTGATATTTCCCCTTGTCTGAAAGCAGATACCCTGATTGTTTCGGTGGCCGCCGGTGTCACACTGGAAGCTCTGGAAGCCGCCCTGCCGCCATCCGCTAAAGTGGTCCGTCTGATGCCGAATACCCCTGCACTGGTCAATGCCGGGATGACATCCGTTACCGTGAATGCTTATCTGACAGATGATGAAACGGAGCTGGTAATGTCATTATGCCGCAGTTTCGGACGCGCCGAATTAGTGCCGGAATCGCTGATTGATGCGGTGATTGGTGTCAGCGGTTCCTCACCGGCTTATGTTTTTATGTTTATTGAAGCAATGGCGGACGCCGCGGTAGCAAGCGGTATGCCGCGCAAACAAGCCTATGAGTTTGCGGCACAGGCGGTTATGGGGGCGGCAAAAATGGTTCTCGAAACCGGCAAACATCCGGGTGAACTGAAAGATATGGTCTGCTCGCCGGGCGGTACCACAATTGAAGCGGTCACCAAACTGGAAGAAATGGGTTTACGTCAGGCGGTGATAGCCGGTGTCCGCAGTGCGACAGAAAAGTCACAGGAAATGAGCCGTAAATAATCACCTGATACCGGGCCCGGCAATCATCCTGCCGGTCCCGGTCTGTTCAGCAGCTCACTACCTTGTCAGTTACCTTTGGCCTGTGATAAATATTTCTGCATCTCATCTTCAGGAACCATGCCGCCGCCGGTTGCCCAGACCAGATGTGAGGCATTCGCCATCACTTCCGGTGTCAGCGCGTTAGCCTGTAAATAGGCTTCATTCCGGGTCACATGCACACAACCGGGCATGCCCGCTAACGCGGAAGGCTCCAGCTTGATAGCTTCCGTCTGATCAAGCAATCCTAACAGGTTATACATTTCTGCATCGTCAATGGTGTAATAACCGTCGATCAGCCGTTCCATGGCCCGGCCGACAAATCCGGATGCCCGGCCGACCGCGAGACCATCTGCCGCAGTAATATTATCAATACCGATTTCCTGAACAGAGACGGCATCATGAAGACCGGTATGCACCCCGAGCAACATGCAGGGTGAATGCGTCGGTTCCGCAAAGAAACAATGCACCGCATCACCAAATGCCAGTTTCAATCCGAAGGCAACACCACCGGGGCCCCCGCCGACACCGCAGGGCAAATACACAAACAGCGGATGCTGCTCATCAACGGTAATTCCTTTTTCAGCAAATTGCTTTTTCAGCCGCAGACCTGCCACCGCATAGCCTAAAAAGAGTGTGGAGGAGTTTTCATCATCAATAAAGAAGCAGGACGGATCTTTTTCTGCCTCTTTGCGCCCCTGCTCCACCGCAATACTGTAATCCTGTTCATATTCAACAACATTGACACCATGAGAACGTAATTTGTCTTTTTTCCATTGTCTGGCATCCGCAGACATATGCACACTGACACTGAAACCCAGCTTCGCGCTCATAATGCCGATGGACATCCCTAAATTACCGGTTGATCCGACGGCAATACGATACTGACTGAAAAACTGCCTGAACTCATCGGAGAATAGCACCGCATAATCATCACCGGTTGACAGCAACCCGGCGTCCAGCGCTAATTTTTCCGCATGAGTCAGCACTTCATAGATCCCGCCGCGCGCTTTTATTGAACCGGAGATCGGCAGATGACTGTCTTTCTTGAGATACATTTTCCCTGCCAGCGGCGTCTGATAGCGCGCAGCAAGAGCCGCCTGCATATCAGGAATCGCTGCCGTCTCAGATTCAATGATCCCCTGCGTGGCCTGCGTTTCAGGAAATGCTTTCATCAGATACGGCGCAAAGCGGCTTAAGCGGGCTTGCGCATCCTTCACATCCTCAAGCGTCAATCCCACATACGGTAATCCCGCTTCCGTGGTGGTTACGCCGGGGTTAAACCAGGCCACCGGTGTTAAATCAATCAGTTCCTGAATCAATGGATAGTCAGCAATTAACTTTTCAATATTAATCTGAGTCATCATTACTCTCTTTTAAATCACATAGGAAAGTGCAAAAGTGCCGGTCAGCGCGACAACGGACGCAATCAGCGTGGCGACACTGTAATAACGGAATGTTTCCGCCAGCGTGGCATTACAATATTGTTTAACCAGCCAGAATAAGGAATCAGTCACAATGGTGCAGCAGATTGCCCCGGAGCCGATCGCCAGCGTCATAATTTCAGGGCTGATGTGCGGATACAGCGGCATCAGCGGAGCGACTATTGCGGTCGCCCCCATCATGGCGACCGTTGCTGATCCGACTGCAGCATGAAGAATGATAGCCACCAGCCAGGCCAGTAAAATCGGATGTATATCGATACCGGACAGCACCAGCGCCAGAGAATCACTCAGCCCGCTGCCTTTCAGGATGCCGTTAAATGCACCTCCCGCCCCGATAATCAATAAGATATTCGCAATCGAGCTAAAGCTCTCTTCCGTTTTACTGAGCAGCGTACTCATTCCCATATTACGGCGGATACCCAAGACGTAATAAGCAGCAAACGCGGCGATAAACATGGCGGTTATCGGATTACCGATAAACTGTAAAAAGGTGAATAACGGGTTATCTTTGCTCATGTTTAAATCGGCGGTTGTTTTAACCAGCATGAGCACAATCGGCAGCAGAACCGTAAATAACGCCGCGCCTAATGAGGGTAACTCTTTCTCTTCACGCACTTTCAGATCAGCAAATGCAGCCGGTACAACTTTGAACGGTAAACGATCCCCCAAAAATTTCAGAAACAGCGGTCCGCCAATCAGTGAAGCAACCAGTCCCACCGCTAACCCTGCCACAATAACCGTTCCGATGTCAGCGCCGAGTTCATTGGTGACAAACAACGCAGCGGGATGCGGCGGAATAATGCAGTGTACGGCCATCAGCGCCGTACATAACGGGATCGCCAGTTTTAATAATGAGGTATTTGTTTTTTTGGCAATCGAAAATGCCAGCGGGATCAGTAATACAACCCCGACCTCAACAAACAGCGTGATACCGCAGATAAGGCCGATCAATATCATAGTGACATCGGGACTTAACCAGCGGCACTTTTCCAGCGTAATCCCGATTCGCTCAGCAGCGCCGGATATTTCCATCATCTTTCCGAGTATCGTTCCCAGTCCGATAATAGCCGCCAAAAATCCGAGTGTCCCGCCAATCCCGTTTTCGATGGCGCTGACCATATCCTGCGGTTCCATATTCATGGCAATGCCGACAAAAAAGCTGGTGAGCAATAATGCTAAAAACGGGTGAAACTTAAATTTAATAATTGAAATAATGATCAGCAAGATACTGAAAATCAGCGTGCCGATCATCCACATGACAGAGTCCATATCCTACCCCTGATTATATTGTTGTTGTGCATTTATTGGATAATAAATATTCAGGGGTGACAAACGATGAAACCAGGGCTTTGAATTAGCTGCATTAACTCAAATGCGTGACATTCGTCAAAATCAGTGCTTTTTTCGTGAATTGCATCATATAAATTCACCTTAAACGCGGTATTCTTTATACAAAAAACATCCTGAGTAATAAAAGAGAGGGGCTATGTCATCGGAGATAAGCCGGTATGAATCGTCAGGATCCCTGCGGCGCAACAAACGGGTATCAAGTCATCAGCTGTCACGCCTGCATACTTTCGAAGCGGCGGCACGGCACAGTTCATTTGCTCTGGCAGCACAGGAACTGGCACTGACGCCCGGCGCGGTAAGTCACCGGATCAACACCCTCGAAAATGAGCTGGGCTTCCGGTTATTTGAGCGTTTTCACCGGCGGGTTGAACTCACATCAGACGGTGAACGCATCTACTGGGCATTACGGAAAAACCTGGATGACATTAATCAGGAAATCATTGATATCAAAAATCAGGAAATCTCCGGTAAGTTAACCGTCTATTCCCGCCCGTCACTGGCGCAATGCTGGCTGATTCCCGGGATCGCGGATTTCACAGAGCAGTACCCTGCTATTCAGCTGAATCTGCTGACAGGTAATGATGATGTCAATTTTCGCGGCTATGGTATTGATATCGCAATTTATTACGATGATATATCAAGACCTAATCTCTATTGCGACGATTTGATGTCAGAATCGATCGTGCCGGTATGCAGCCCGGAATATGCAAAGCGTTATGATCTGTATAACAATCTTCATCAGCTCAGGAACTGCATGTTATTGCATGACCGCCAGGCATGGAGCAGTAACTCGGATTACGATGAATGGAAAGCCTGGAGTGAACACTATCAGCCTGATTTGTTCCCTCACCGGCGCAATCTGTGTTTTGATCGTTCAGATTTGGCGATTGTGGCGGCAATGAACCATGCCGGTGTCGCGATGGGACGTAAACAACTGGTGGAAAAACGTATTCAGAGCAGGATGCTGGTAATGCCCTTCGGCGATATTTCACTGACATGCAGGCAGCGATATTACTTTGCGATGCTTGGTGACAGGCGAAACCCGAAAGCCGATATTTTTATTTCGTGGCTGAAACAAAAGGTTACGAAGACATTACCATAAATACAATCAAACACCCTGGTCCCGGATGCACTCAATCAGTACATCCTGGACCGGCGCACCCCATAAAAAATGCACCGGTAACCGGAAACAGAGAAAAAACAAAGCGGAAATAAAGACTTGATAGAATACGGGGTTGAGCGTTAACATATGACCCGCCGCAAAACCGGTCATACAATCAGATATCATGTCCTCTTAGTTAAATGGATATAACAAGCCCCTCCTAAGGGCTAATTGCAGGTTCGATTCCTGCAGGGGACACCAAGACCGGATAACCTCGCATTACCCTCCGTTACCAACACCCCTTGGAAAATCAGCACGTCACAGTATTCACTGTTACCGGTCATCACCACACATTACCTGACTGAACCGCAAAATAGTTTTTATTTCATCTTTTTACTCTGATAGCATCAGGCTTTGATACTTTGCAATATAGGGTTAATTGACATGCACAAGACCGGAACATTATTAATTATCGTACCTTTTCTTTTGGCTGCCGGATGCTCATCAAAAATCAAACACCAAACCGATCAGGATGCATGCGTAATAAAAATGGATACTCCGGAAGGGAACCAGCCGGGCAAAATAGACCAGGTTGACGGAAACAGCCCTGAGTGTAAAGCTATCGAAAAATCAATAAATAAAGCCATTTAACTTATTTATCATAAACATCAAAACCACGGGTTATTTAACCCGGTTACGTATCCGCACCAAACCGCTATAGCATGATCATCTGTTGTTCAGGATAACCAACCGGGTATACGCATACAAATGTGCTAATTATTTCAGAAAAAAAGCAACCTCACCCGCTGCTCCCGGAATCATTTTTTATGGATTTAGTCTGCGTAAAGACGAAAAGAAAGGATCGTGTTATTTTCCCTTAACGGAGAATGCAATGAAAAACCTCCGGTCTTATCTCTGAACAGACGACCAATGGACAGAGTCACAAAAGCACTCTCCGTCAGCCGCAGAATTACCCGACCGAATGCAGTTTGACGTGTGATCCGAGATATTCCCGCTTACGCTGGTTATCCGCCGCTTTGTAGCATTCCGGATACAGCGCCGCGATCTCGGCCATTAATTGTGCTGGTGTGTTAACTGATTCAATTTTGGATGCAAGAGCCAGTGCCATATCAAAAGCGACTCGCTCTACCGGATTATATTTTGGTGAAAAGATTTTATTTGGCATATTGTTGCTCCGTTTTTCGTTGATAAATAACAACATGCATTACTTATCATTATACAGGCTTCCGGAATGAGTATATCGGAATCTCGTAGTCTGAACAGATCAGTAACTGCGTATTTGTTCAATACAACGGCTGTTTTCCGGTTTGCTATATTCTTTTTTTCTCACCGGGATAACTTTTGGGTATGAATGTGCCCTCTGTCACATTTTGTCATGATTTGCTGACAAATCCCGATAATACATTAACCAGAATTTAAAAAGCCGGACACTACTACACATCCGCTCCGGTATAGTGAGTTCATCCAAGTAGAGAGTACCCTGAAGAAATGTTGTGATTATGCCCGCGGATTGCGGGCTTTTTTTTATTTCTGTCAAGATGAAATTTTTGCATCACCCTTCCCGTTGACCTTTCTTTCATTTTGCCGCTATTTACTGATACATACTTTCAGTAAACAGAATGGTGAACATAATGAAAAAGCAATTCTCTCTGTTTTTTTCCGGTGCCGTTTTAGCACTGGGATTTTTACTGTCAGGTTGTGATAAGGGCGCAACTGACATGACAAAAATTAAAGTCGGTGTGATTAATGGCGCCGAGCAGGATGTGGCGGAGGTCGCGAAAAAAGTGGCCAAAGAAAAATACGGGCTGGATGTCGAACTGGTCGGTTTCAGTGGTTCATTGCTACCGAATGATCCGACCGCCAATGGCGATCTCGATGCCAACGTCTTCCAGCATCGTCCTTTCCTGGCTCAGGATAATAATGCCAGAGGTTATAACCTGGTCGCCGTGGCAAATACCTTTGTATTTCCGATGGCCGGTTATTCCGATAAAATCAAAAATATCAGTGAATTAAAAACCGGTGATACCATTGCCATGCCGAATGACCCGACAAACCTGGGTCGCGCATTATTATTAATGGAAAAAGAGAAGCTGATTACATTAAAATCCGGCACCGGTTTATTACCTACCGCGCTGGATATTACCGAAAATCCGCTGAAACTGAATATCATGGAGCTGGAAGGCGCTCAGTTACCCCGTGTGATTAAAGATCCGAAAGTCACAGCAGCGATTATCAGTACCACCTATATTCAGCAGACCGGTTTATCACCGGTAAAAGACAGTGTATTTATCGAAGATAAAGAATCACCGTACGTCAATATTATTGTGACCCGTGAAGATAATAAAGATGCGGAGAATGTACAAAAATTTATTAAAGCCTATCAGTCACCGGAAGTCGCCAAAGCAGCGGAAACGCTGTTTAACGGCGGAGCCGTTCCCGGCTGGTAATCTGAATAATACCATGCCGGAGAGTCTCCGGCACGGTAACTCATACCTCATTTAATCCCCGGCGTAGTACTGAACCCGATAGCACCTGATCCCAGTGCCGATTTTTTATTTAACCTTTCACAGTATTCCTCTGCGGAAAAAAGAAAATGAAGACTCCCTTAATTCTTTATGATGAACCGGATTAATTCAATTTAAGCTATTAATTACTATTTTTTCTGATAATAGTCATAACACCGGTACTGTAAAGGATAAAACAATGAATACAAATCAGAGTGATATCGATAAAGCTGCAGCAAAGATCATCAAAGGCATGGAGCGTATCAACCGCTTTGCGGATAATTACACAGCATATCTTTCAGAAAAAGACAAGACGCAACTGGTCAGGCTGACAGAAGAATTGCAAATAAAGCTTAACCGGGGTCCATCATGAATTTATTTTCTGTTGATGATTCGTTTAAATTCAAAAACAAACAAGCACAACAATATGATTTTAAAATAAAAATCACTGATTCTTAACTATAGTAAAATATCAGGATTTGTCAGTTTTTTGGAGATTTGAAAATATTACCGCTGTTTATGTATATCCCGTTGTGCGGCAAAAAAAACAGGAATATGTTTCATCCATACCCGCTGAGCAGGTATAAATACTCCCGTAATCCTGAGGATATCATAATGAAACATTCAGCCCTTATTGTTGCAACTCTGACCGGTTTATTCTCTTTCGGCGCAATGGCATCGACTCCGGCACCGGCAGTTTCAGCGGCACATTCCGGTATTACCGCCACTAAAACGGACAGCCATGCAAAAACCGTAAAACATGACGCAAAAGTAAAAAGCGAGAAAGGAAAAAAAGCGAAAAAAATTAAAGAGGAAAAACAGAGCGCAATCTGAACATTATAACGGTGCTATCCGCGGATTAAACCGGCTCCATACCGGGGCCGTAAAAAAACCTCCCGTTCATACGCGGGAGGTTTTCCTTTCTTCTTAATTACCCGTCATCAAATCACTAACGCAATAACAAAGATAATGAGCGCCATGCAGGTAAAGAAACCAATAGGGTATACCATCGTACTTTTCGTCATTGGTGACATGATCGAATCTCCTGTAAACCTTACTTAGTATCTGACAAACAAAGAACCCGCGGATATTTAAGGGTATCCTGAGATATAAGTAAAGCTGATAGATCACAAAATCACGCAGACACCCAAAATCAGTTATTTCTCCGGAAATGATTATTTTTCGGCGGAGATCCCGGGTTATTGCACCATCACCATCACCAACAGCACAAATACCAGCAGTGCCAGATAAGATTTTGCATAGAGTTTATCCGGTATCCGGCCAATCAGCGGCGCACTGATTTTCTGCCCCAGCCAGGAACCGGCAATCAGCAATATAAAAGCCTGAATATCCACATAACCGGCAAAACCGCTGCCGAATGCCGCCGTTTCATGGCGGGCCAGCAAAATGTAAGTCAGTGTGCCGGTCAGTGCCATCGGCAAAGACAGCGGATTGGCCATTGCTGCCGCCTGTGCCATTTCCGCCCCGCGACGGCGCATCAGCGGAACGGTCATTACACTGCCGCCCACGCCCAGAAACGCAGCCACCACACCAATCACTGTCCCGGCTGCCGCAGTAGCCCCCGCGGACATTGGCCTAAGATAAGACGCTGACTGCGTCATAAACCCGGGACGGAAAATGCTGTCCAGAATAGTGATAGCAAGATAAGCAATAAACAACCACTTAACCCACATTCCCTGAACAGCAATCGCCAGCAGTGCGCCTGCAACCGCCCCCGCCGCGATGTATCCCGCCAGCGGGCGCACCTGAGGCCAGTTAATCATTCCGGCACGATGCTGACGAAAGGTTGCCATTGATGCGCTGAATATCATCACTCCGGTAGATGTCGCCACTGCGATATGCATGGCCGCCGCCGCAGTATGGCTGTCCGCCGTAGTTGTTAACAATGCATAAAGCAGCGGAACAATAAAGAATCCGCCGCCGAAACCAAACAGTACCGTTGTCGAACCGACAATACAGCCACACGCCAATAAGAGTAAAAACACAATACCTGCCCCGCTGAACATAATCGTTACTCATACTATAAACAGCAAACGGGCAATCTGCTTTTGCGTGCGGGACAACCGGTATTGTATTTCAGCCAGGATGAGGTTCTCAGGAAAGATAAACGTCTGAATTCCGGATAAGCAGAAAACAGAGATTAACAGCAGTCTGACAGCGATTTAATCAGATACAGCTCTCCTGACACAGTACACTTTTCAAAAATAATATAATCAGGATAAATTTCGTTTTTAATCCAGATTCTTACACTGAAAAAATGATTATTCTCCGCGATATCATAATCGGACAAGTCTGCAGATAAATCAGGGAAATAATGGTTAACAAGCGCTGCTGCGCATTTATTTTTGACTAATTTCATGACATCACCTCATTTAACAGGGAATGCACTTTATTTAATGTACTGTTTTTATTAAAATAATCAATCAAAATATAATAAAGGAGGGGCAATGATAGAAAATCATCTTAATATCTTCATAAAAGCAGCGTTTATTGAGAACATGGCCCTGAGTTTTTTCCTCGGAATGTGTACTTTCCTTGCCGTATCCAAAGAGGTTAATACCTCTTTTAAACTCGGTCTGACCGTTGTTTTTCTGCTGACTGTTGCCACACCGATCAACAACCTGATCTATCATTACCTGCTGTCTGATGGTGCAATTATTGAGGGTATTGATCTTACTTTTCTGTCATTTGTTACCTTTATTGCTGTTTTGGCTGCTTTGGTTCAGATTCTGGAAATGTTCCTCGATAAATTCATCCCGTCCCTCTATCACTCACTTGGTGTTTTCCTGCCTCTGCTGACTATCCACTGTGCTATTTTCGGCGCCACCATCTTTATGATTGAACGGAATTATACCTTTACTGAATCCATTACATACGGTGCAGGCTGCGGAATCGGCTGGCTGCTGGCCATTACGGCTCTCGCCGGATTAAGGGAAAAAATGAAGTATTCTGATATTCCCCGGGGATTGCGCGGGCTGGGTATTACCTTTATCTCTGCAGGGCTGATGTCTCTCGGTTTTATGTCATTTTCCGGTATTTCCCTGTAACTATAAAAGGCTCACTGATATTGGCAGAGCAACCATCAGGAGCCTTCGTTTAATTTACCGGTATTGATCAGGTCAAATCTTTAATGACGTCAGAAGGACCATTTTTCTGTACAGACGCAATACCATTCAATGCCCCCTGCTTGGAGGCATACATTTCGCTGGTGGCGATAATTTCATGGTTTCCGGCTTTCAGAACAAAATAATACGGCTGCGATGTATCTTTGGTTGATTTTTTTAACTCGTAATACCCCATAACAAGCTCCTCAGTTGAAAATCATGTTAATACGGCAAATCATAATGACGGTTTCAGTATAGTCACTGATACGTAAAAACAGGAAATAAAAACCGGAAAAGATAAAGTCCGCTGATATTCAGCGGCCAATCATCAGTAAGTAAGGGGTATTATCACAGATAAAATGACCGGCCTCTTTCATACCGGATTTCAGATGAGCCCGGATCGAACGTTCATTATCCTGATGAATAAAGGCAACCGGTTTTCCGCTGTTTTCTGCACACAACCGCTGATACAGCGCCGGTAAAATTCCCTGCCCGCGATAATCCGCCGCAATACAGACCGGGCCGTAAAACCAGTTATTTTCCAGTAACTCACCGAATTGCTGTGAAATGACTGCGGTCACCGGCGATATGTGTGCGGACTGTACCGGAAAACTGAATACCACCCCGGCAATCACGTCGTTATCCTGTGCAATAATCACCGTCAGTGCCTGCGCAAACATATTTTCGACTTTTTTCAGCGGATATTCCCCCAGCAATCCCCCCTGCCGCGACTGTGCATTCTCCTGTAATAAGGCAGCAACCTGCCCGCAGTCTGTATTGACCATCTGCCGGTAACAAATCATGTTGTCCTCTCTTTTTTGTCGCTGTAAACAAAAAGCCACCGGATTAACCGATGGCATAGTAAGGAAATTCAGTCATCTTCCGGCGGATCTTTAAGAAGCTGGTGAATCTCTTCTTTAAGACGTAATTTTTGTTTTTTCAGTTCCACCACTTCCTCACTGTAGCCGCTTCTGTCGGATTTCTCCAGACGGGCAATTTCATGATCGAGTTGGTTGTGTTTATCAAACAGCGTACGAAACTGATGATTATTCTGGCGAAGATGGGAAATCAAATCACGGTATTCCGGAAACATAACAATTTACCTCCTGTCAGTGACTATATAATCATCATCTGCGATTTCAGCCTGTAAATCAAAGATCAAACGCTGAAAATTTGATATTGGTTTACGGTTTAATACCACATCCGTTTTGTACGAAGATTATGCCGCGGCCGGCCGGATAATAAATCAGGGTGCTATTGTGAAAGTCATGCGTGCTGATGGTTTTACTTCATAAGTTTGCTTTTCACTATTCCAGACAACCTCCGGGGACGTATACTGACCATAGGTATCAGAAGCAAACTCATCAGGTTTATAAGAAAAATCACTATTGATACCGGTATTTTTGCTTTCTTGCAGTCCGGCTTTAAAAATTTCATTCAGTTTATTTTGGCTTTCCTCTGCGTCCTGTTCAAATTTAGAGCGACCGGAAAGCATGTAAGACGGCTTTGCGGCCGCATTATTCATAAGATTATCGTGTGTATCGGTGGTGGCTATGGTTAATTCGGAACGCGTTTTATTTCCTGCCTCGGCACATCCGACAAGCAGGCATAATGATAAATGGGATATAACTACATAATGCATAAGGCTAATTCCTGATAATTGACCCGGCATTATTACATAAGATTATTTTATATGTAAATATAATGAAAAATAACGTACCATTACAAACTGATAATACCACCTGAGACTAAGTGAAATATAAAAGGAATTTCTCCGCCTTTTCTCATATTCATAAAACAAATAACCAACCTTGATTCATCAAGAGGATGATTGTTTTATAAAAATAATCTGTATTATTTCATAACGGTATCAGGTGACCCGGCTAATTAACCGCTACCGTTGTTTTCCTTTATCAGGAAAACTGACATAAAAAAATCGCCGGACGGCGACATTTCATCTGACGGTCCCGGCCTTCACTGATTTTTTGTTTGCGGGCTGACAAAAATATGCTGCGGAAGGCCGGTGACTGAAGGCTATCAACCGTACGGGTTGATAGCCTTCCGCCATAGCACACCCGGAAACAATCACAATCAATGTCTGATGAAAAGCAGAGACTTTGTCATTTGACCAGTGGAGGCCGTAACGCGTCCTGAGATGGCATTTTTATTCCCACGGAATCCAAAAGAGTATCCGTAATAGTCGATCTGCAAAATAGACAATCGACGATTTTATAATTTTCTCCGTTTTGTCTCAGGGTGTCTAATATATGATATAAACTGGTCGTTTTTTTTATCATAATTATATCAACTTGATCTGTGTTGGCTATACTACTCAAATCCGGAAAATTCTCCACTTCATAAAAACTCAAATAGTAATTCCTTATTTTTGATGGACTCCGAAAAGACTCACGGTGAGTAACTTGATTACTTGTTACTCTGGATATACCGGGGTCCCTCAATGCGAAATATTTATCTGCGTAAAATCTTATTTCCTGGCCTGACCGTACCGGTGTTTTACGGCTAAAAGGTGCCTGAGCGCCATGTGCAGTTATAATCACCCTATTTTCGGTGTTACCCCCACTTTTAATGAGAAAAAATGTATCAAACTCAACAATATTAGCCGAATGATTGCTGTATTTGAGTATTGTTTTTTTCATACTTCCCGCAATTTTAGCCGCAATACTTTTCCCTGTGAATCCTGTTATCGTGGCTATACCCAAAGCCAGTGATGTCACTCCCAAAGCAAACGATGCCTTCGGATAATTTTTTTGTGTGGCACCGTAGCCTATTGCCGCCACATCAGACATGACGGCTACCCCTGCCATCAGGAACGGCACTGACACCGAGCTGACCGCCACTGTGGCCGAAAAAATCGCCGCGCTTGCTGTCAGACTGCCTACCGCTGACGCTACGTACATGGACAGTCCGGCAGTAAATGCGGCAGCAAAAATACCGACAATCCCCAGGCCGATTGCTACACCGGCACCGGTTTTCATATGGCCTGACGGGTCGGTAAAATTAACCGGGTCTCCGGCACAATACGCATACGGGTTAATCCCCCCCTCACCAAACGGACTCAGGCTGTCCGGACAGTTAAAGCGCATCAGCACCGGATTATAGGCCCGGTAGCCGTTCCCCAGATGGTAACTGCCGCTCACCGGGTCACACCGCTCACCGTTAAACCCCGGCAGTAAATCAACCGGATTTCCGCTGCCATACGGTGACCAGTTATGCAGTGTTGCCCCGTCATTTTTATTCTCCGACCATATCAGGCTGCTGTTGTGGTCCGTTCCCGTCAGCGTCAGATCCCCCCCCTGACTCATACCGAGACAGTGACCGCCCCGTTTAATCAGCCGCGTCTCCTGCCGGCCTGCCGCCAGAACCTCGTTGACCAGGGTGTTCCCGCGGTAATACAGCTCCCGCACATCCCCGTCGCTGACATGCTGGCTCACCAACCGGTTGAGGGCATCATACTGATAACGGCCGCCGTTAATATTTTCTCCGCTGACCCCCTTCAGCCGCCCCGCCACATCGTAAACCAGGGTTCTGCCTGCCTCATCCTGTATCATCCTGCCGTTGGCATCATATTCCGGTTTAATCCGCGGCGGATAGGCCGCATGAGTATGTGTCACTTCTGACAGCTGAGCGGGGTCCGCGGCATTCCGGTAGTGATACACGGCGGTATCTTTACTGCCGTCCGCCAGCGTGGTGATAACCGTGATCAGATTATTTATCGCATCATACTGATACTGCTGACCTGACAGCATGTTACCGTAAGCATCCGGCGGCGGGGTGCTGCCGCTCACCCGGTAACTGACCAGACGGTGACGGCGGTCATATTCATAGTATTCATCTTTCAGCACCGTGCTGCTCTGCCGTGTGACACGCCGGCTCAGCAATCCGTTTTTCAGCCGGTGCATTTCTGTGGTCAGCGTGACGCCTTTACTGTCTGTGAGTGTCCGGCTGATTTCACGGCTGAAATCGTCATATTCAAACGCCGTGGTCAGCCGGGCGTCGCCGGCTCTGTCTGTCACAGTCTGAACGGACAGGCGCTTCAGGGCATCGTAGCCCAGCGCAACGTCAAGTTCACTGTCCTGTATTCCGGTAACCTGTCCGTATTCATCACGGGTATAACATGTCTGCGCCCCGGTAATATCCGTATAGCTGAGCGGAGCGCCGCCCAGTGTACTGGTATAGCCAGCCTGCCGCTCACAGTTCCGCCGGGTAAACCGCTCCTGAATCAGTTTGCCTGACGGTGACCAGACACAGCCGTATCCGGTATCTGCCTCGCGGGCACTTAACAGCGCGCCGGTCAGGTTATCGTTGTCATACGTCTGATTTATTCCCTCACCGCTCACACGATGGGGAACATTACCCAGCTCCGGAATATAATCATATTTCAGTGATTTCCCCGACGGAAACGTGATTTCAGCCGGCACCGGAGAGGCACCTTCATAGCGGTACCAGGTCATCCGGCCACCGCTCGTTTCACGGGTTAGCCGGTCCAGACTGTCATATTCACGCTGCCCCATGGTCAGCGTTTTTCCGTCAGTCCCCGGACCGCATACCTTAACCGCGCTGACCTGCCCGTCATCTGAAGCAGGGGCATATTCACGGGTAACCACCGTGCCGTCAGCCAGTGTCCTGGAAATTTCCCGGTCAAACAGGTCATAACAATAGGTGGTGATATTACCGTCTGTGTCTTTCTCTTCCCGCAGACGGTTCAGTCCGTCATAGACATAACTATGCTGCCCCTGCTCAGCCCCGGAGACATCCGTCATCGTTTCCTGCACCGGCAACCCGGTGATGTTATCCAGCCGGGTGCTGACAGTGCCGCTTTTTACCAAAGCCGCGCCTTCCCCGCCCTGTGAATGTGTGCGGAAAATCTGCCGGACAGGATCTGACTGTGTCAGTTCGCGGAGACTGTCTGAAAAGGCCGTTTCAGACAGATTCCCCCAGTTGTCATAATCCATGGAACCGCTGATCTTAAAGCGCCTGCCGGCATCCGTCCCGGCTGTAATCCGGTCCTGTCGCGTGCTGCTCTGTTCCTGACCGAAAGCATCATACTGTACTGAGGTAACATCAAACCATTCGTGTGTATGGTCGGTATCCAACACCTGACTGCGTACCTGACGACCGGCACCGTCGAAATAATGTTTTTCCTGATTACCGGTACTGTCCCGCAGGGTTGTGACCGGACCCTCTGCTGTGATTTCATACGTCCATACCGTAGTGTTTTCATACCCGGCGGAACCGGCATTCTCTGTCAGCGTCAGTATCCGCCCCGTTGTATCATAGGTGTAACGGGTTTCTATCCCCTGTGGTGAAACCTCAGAATGCAAAAGCCCGTTATACACAGACCGGCTCTGTGTGACAGATGACTGTAACCCGTCATAACCGGTAAAAATAACCGTTTGTGTCATCAGGCCGCTGTCGCTGACATCAGTATCAAAATCCTGTCTGCCGGTAAACGACTGCCCCCCTGCATCCGGGTTGTACCGGATATCGGTGAATGATGTGACGCGGCCATATTCTGTATTTTCGGCGTCTTCCTCATATTCCGTGGTACGTACAGATAACAGCGTATCACCGCTGAAGACGGATTCAGTGTCCTGCACCACACAGCCCGGGCTGCTGCCTAACAGGCGGTAGGTGTATGCTGTGGTTTTTTCCGGTGTGTCATCATAATCACTGTCCCGCGGTGTTACCGTCACGGATTTCAGGAACCGGACAAACCCGTTCGGTTCAGCCGGACAGTGGCCCCCGCCTTCTGCCGGATAAAATTCATAGGTAGTCAGTGTGCCGTCAGGGGCTTTCATACTGACAGGATTGCCGTGTTCATCAAATGTTGTTTCTGTCATTTCCGTACGGGTCTGCTCTGCGGCAGGCAGAGCGGTATCAGTCAGGGTAACCGTTTTCTTTGCGGGCATCTGAAACTGGGCCGGTTGCCCGTCAATAAAGACATCAGGCCTGACATAATAGGTGATATCCTCCCGGACAATACAGCTGCCTTTCCGGGTTTCCTCCGAGATTTGCAGGTGATAATTATTGTATTCCCGCTTCGTGGTGAGGGTGACACCACCACTTGAGATACTTTCCTCTGAACCGTAGGTATAATCCGTTAATGTGGTATAGATATAATCACTGTCGGCAGACCAGTCACCAAAATTGCCGTTGAAACCGAGGAAGTTTTGCGTGGTGTACGAGAAATGCCGGATTGTTTCCGGCTGTCCGGCTCCCGGATTCCGGGTATGCGTGAACACCACCGGCAAACGGGCAGTGACCTTTGATGAAGCAGGATACCTGAGCCCCTCCAGGCTGTTGTAAACAACGTCATCTGTCATACCGGTCGGGTATTTCACCCCTGTAAGCAACAGATTGTTCATTCCCGGCAGAAGATCATAACTGAAATAACACGTCAGCTTGTTACCGTCCGGTATTGTGCGGAAAATACAGTCCAGATACATCTCGTTCAGCAGTTCAAACTGAATATGGCTTTCATCTCCGGTCCCCGGCCACAGAGTGACTACAGATGCGTTTCTGCGGTAATTTACACGACACAATGTCACGGACTCATCCCTGATTTCAGACAGGCGGGGCACCTGTACGCTCCGATCCCAGGACAGATGCAGCCGCCGCCCTGCCGGAGATATGACGGTCGTGGTGACGAATGTCTCATCATCTCCGGTTTTTGTCAGTCGTTCGGTTTTACCGTCTTTCCAGAAAATGGTATACCCTTCCCCGTCTCCCTGACCATTGGTAAACATAAAACAAAAACTATTGAGTTTCTGGTTGCGTACCTTATCGGTACCGGGGCTGACCCGGTATTTTTCACCGTTACTCAGTTCCAGTAAATGAGTTCTGTTATTAAACTGTGTCAGGCTCAGGGCAAAACCGGTACCGAAACCACTGTTAATGCTGTTCAGCGATGAATAGCTCAGAGACAGGGGGAGTTCAGGGCCCAGCTGATGATTGCCGACCAGCGATGCGACGGGCAGACTAACCATAAACTGACCGGTACGCGGATCGACCCCCGTGTTCATGGCATTGATAAAGTTGGATGTCTGTGACGTAAAATTATCATTCATAATAAATACTCCTGATATAGACCGGCGTGACCGGATATAGCCAGCTATACCCGGAATTGATTATTAGGGAGAATATATTTTCAGAAAAACACAGTATAAAAAATGCTGTAAAATAAAAGATAAATAAACTTTTTTATCCTAAATCAACCTTACCCAGATTTTCATAATGTGTCCGGTCCACAAAAAAATTAATTTTAAATGTTCCTTTATTACCGTAATTATCAACTACAGAATATACTGCAGGAGAAGACTTTCCATTCCAGTGATTAGAGTAAACATTTTTCCCTGTGGGTATGCTTATTTTATGACCGACAATAGATACACCACCTCCGGAAATATTTTTAAACGGAATATTAACCTCAACCTTATATTGCCATACTGAATCAGCCAGGTGGCAAAACCCTTGCATTCCATCGCTGTCCGGTTTACCCCAAAAATACACATCATAATCCGGGTGATTCACGTTCTTACCAAACCCTTCCATTGCCGAAAGGCTTACTATCTTATCTCTGTGATCTGTTAAGATAATACCGGGCTCCTTGTGCTTATGCCATTTGGCTTCTCCATCAAGGAGTTCTTTTGATGTAATCAGGTTATCACGGGAAAAATCCACACTAATGAATTTTAACGTATCCTTTTGACCAGGATAGACCTCAACAATACTCTGGTATAAGGATGCACCATCTTCTTTAACCCAGTATTTACTGTCAGACTTATAGTCATGAACAGTAAATGTTTGCTTTCCTACAGGTGCCCAACCACTTTGTCGTAAAAATAGGTTTTTTTTCTCCGAATAATCTATTTTTGTCCTGGCATGTACATGAACATAGGCTGGCATTTTAAATACAGAACCAGACATCGTTCCTTGGGAGCCATTGATCGTATCAGTACCCTGAGATGTTGTATTAAAAACACCTACTCCGGGAATATCAACTTCAGCGGCGATTTCAATATCCTGATCAGCGGAAAAATCCGCTGCGGATACATAAAAAATAAAATCCTGCCCCGATTTTAATGAAGCAACATATTCATTTTTTGTAAAAAACATATCATAGCCGAATGCTGCAGAAAAGGCCGATTCTGTTGTTGATGAATTCCAGTAACGTACTGATGACTTCCCGTTATTCCGTGAAATTTTCTCACCCTTCTGGTAGGTAACCAAACTCAGAACCTCATTAAGCTCTTTATCCGTGATATCCAGGTCATAGTGATATGTTTCACCCTTATCTGTATATGTATCCGTGCTTTCTATATTAATGTGAATAAGTATTTTAACCTGATTTATACCATTACCGAAAATTTCAGCATTTTTAGCATCTGATCTATCATGAAACATAATTTTCAATGTTTTTAATTTATTGAATTTATCCCATACGCTCATAACAATACCTCTCTATATAACTATCTATATGATTTTAATAGACTCAATTATAACAGTACGTATCCAACTGCATTCAGATAACTAAAATTAACCGGTATTGAATACAAATACTATACTTTTTACTGCACACTTCCGGACTTTACTTAATACCATCATTGAAATAATGATTAGCAGTGTGAGCCACCCGCACTATACTCAAAGCACAGGCCTTTTACATCCCTGTTATAATTAATGACACAGGAGTTAAATATTGATGCAAACATGAAAATAAACGTGAGTTTTATTTTTATTACCACGCCGGCTAAGGATCGTTATTTTAATGCTTTCTGATTCAATCACTGTTACAATGACAATACCATTTAAATATCGCCATATCGACCTTGTTTTTTTAATGTGGATTACGATTATTTAACCCATGTTAATTTATAATATTTTTACGTCTTTTTACTCATTACCTGACGCTTTCTCGTAAATTGAGAAAGTGAGGAACACTCACGCGATTGATTTTCTCTTTAGAAAAAATATACCTGCAAATACGTTTCAATGGGGATTGTTGCACCAGCTATTATCCCGTGGTGCCCTCGATGGTATGGCTCAACACCGCTAAACGATGTCAACGTCAGCTATCTGCCTGTATCAATCGATTATTTAATGTGGAGACTGTTTTTGCCTGAAACATCCAATACGTTTTGAGAAAAAAACACGCTAATTTATTATTTGCAACAAGCCCGTGATAATGGACTCGCATTTATCCTGCCCGGCTCGCAATCAAGAGAGCCGGGCTAACATTAACAGCACTCAAACTCAAAAAATCGTTTTAATCGCGGTTCATAATAAATGTAAATTGTTTTCCATATCATAAGTCAATACATTTTTTAAATTAATTATGTTTTATTTACCTTATTATGCCGAACCTTAGGGTTGAAAAAACGATGAGTCTCTTTAACATTGTCAAATAAAAGTGCCGTATTTTTTACTCCTTCCTTATCTTTTTGCTGAGGAACATAAATACCAAACTTGCTATAATGGTTTCTGGAATTATGCGCACCAAATGAAACAGTTGTCTCAAACGTGTTTTTTCCATTGATGGCCACCTGAATACCCGGGTGATTTCTGTTCCAGACAATCCTGACTTTGAATTTATACCATTCCTGAGGGCAGCTAAGCGTTGCTATTTTTTTTCTTAATACATTTCCATTTTCCGAGTTAATTGCAATATATATTTCTTTTTCATTCTTTAAATGAAGAGATACCGGAGGCCGTCCCCGACCACGGGTCTTCATATCACCGCCACACTCTTTTACCTGAAAAAAAATTACATTATGTGCTGCATAGCCTGCTCTCATTTGAAATTCATACATAGAATCAGTGTTCATACTCAAATTATTTCTATGCGCAAGCTCGACTCTGAAATTACCTTTTTTTTTGGGAAGGTTAAAACGTAAAACGTGTTCATCTTTTTTTCCAACCCAGGTGCCATTCTCAAAAG
Source organism: Morganella sp. TYF_1 (assembly GCF_043105645.1). NCBI lineage: Bacteria > Pseudomonadati > Pseudomonadota > Gammaproteobacteria > Enterobacterales > Morganellaceae > Morganella > Morganella sp. TYF_1. The sequence continues at coordinate 603,536 of NZ_JBICLU010000026.1, forward strand.
AAAGGTATCTTTCATCTATAGTTTTTTCTATTTCTTTCTGTCCGGATGGACCTAATTTAGTATACGTTTCCGTATTGATGCTTATATTGTATTTTTTTAAAGATTTTACATTGTTTTTAAAGGACGTTTTTATACTTTCCAGTTTCCGTCCACGGCCATAAGAGATAGGGTCATATAACGTGTCCATATGAGAAACTGTTACGCAATGAGCGTTAGTATTTCGAACACTTTTTATCTCCCGGATGATGTTATTAAGGTGCGGAGAGGCAGTATCTGCAGTATGTATTGGCGGATTTAAAGCCTGGGGTAAAGAATAATTACTCAAGACTGGTAACATTATTTCTCCTTATCATGATAAATCGTGTCATGTGTAATTTTTTTATGATTAAATATCTAATCACGAGCTGTTTTAATACTATTAAATACACTCAAAAATGCATTAAGTATCCCCATGAATAACAACTTACAACAGAGAATACTATAAATTCCGATTTTGTAACGTTAGGGTATACCCTTAAATGTAAGGTACTGTTGTATTGACAATAGATATACATCAAGGTACCGGGGCTTGTTGAAAATAATAAATTAGCGTGTTTTTTACTCAAAACGTATTGGGTGTTTCACACAAAAATAGTCTCCACTCAATTTTTGCAACAAGTGTAGTGGTTTAATAAATTTGGCCACCTGAACAGAGGTGATATGCTCATCTCAGAACAACACAGGGGCTTCCGGATGGGGCGATGGCTTGCCGGACGTCAGATACCGAAAAAACGCTAAAACCGTGGTCAGTTTTAGTTGACCACTACAATCTAATGCCTAAGCATAATAGGATACGTATAAGTTAACATGTAAATAAATAGCTTTGGTGATTATTCATATCCATAATTAATATAAACACAATAATTAAATATACTGCATTGTTTTATATTATTTTTAAACTGCACAATCCTTTTTTATAGTTAAATATTTTTACATAAACACTATAATTAGCACGATATAACCCTCATTACAGGTTGTGCAATTTGTATTATCAAAATATCCATTCTCACATTAAGGGCTCAAGAAAATGTTTAAGATATTTTTCTATTTTCTGGTATTGTCTTTTTGCTCAACTAGTTATGCGCATTGGGATTCTGCATATTATAGAAAAGCTACTGATGGATTCACTGACAAATCAAAGTGGATGAGCACAATCAGGGATGATGTACTACTTTCTGAGATAGCAATTCCGGGTACACATGATAGCGCTGCTTACAAAGGTTTCGTAGACAGTGTTGCGACTCAAACACTCAACTTCGACCAACAACTAAAATATGGTATCCGTATGTTTGACATACGTATCAGGCATACAAGTGATAGGTTTGCTTTGCATCATGGTGTTGTTTTTCTGGATGTCATGTTTGGTGATTTTTTAAATTCTGCAGATAAATTCCTTTCAACCAATCCATCTGAAACAGTTATCTTTAGATTAAAAGAAGAGATGCGACCAAATAACAATAACACGCGCTCTATGATTGACACTCTTAAGCATTATATCTCTTTACATAAGGATAAATATATAAATCTAAAATCATTAAATACCAAATTAAAAGAGGTGAGAGGTAAGTTTATCATACTAGGTGATGGGGGGGATTTCCGGGACTATGGTGTGCCCTATTGGTCAGCAAATATCCAAGACGAATATCGCCTCAAAACCAATTGGGATTTATATTCAAAATGGGAGCATGTAAAAAGACAATTAGATATAGCAAATTACGGAAGCCCCAACATGACATATATTAACTATCTAAGTGGTTCTGGCGGATCATTTCCTTACTTTGTTGCCAGCGGGCATTCGTCCCCGGGCACCAAGGCACCAAGGCTTTCAACGGGGCTTACAACACCAGGATGGAAGCATAGCTACCCAGATTTTCCAAGGATAAATTGCTTTATAGGGATTTGCACAATAGCCTTTGAAGGAACCAATATTTTGACCAGAGATAAAATTAAGCAATACAACAATCAAGGCATTAACAGGACGGTTGGTATTATTATTTCTGATTTCCCGGGGGAATCTTTAATTAAAAGCATCATAGATAACAATAAAAACCTTCTGAATTAATTTAATTGCGTAAGGCTAATTTATTAACCCTTACGCATATTTAATTTAAGATGTTCTCTAACTTGTTAACTAATCATTATTAATATTAATCACATTGTGTGCGTTTGAATTCAGTCATTATCACGTTCTCCGTATTTAAGTCAGGAACGTGTCAACTCTATTCAGGACGGGTCACAGGTATAAAAAGGCCTCGAGATTGCGAAGCCTGTTCAATTAATTATTTAAAAATTAAGGAAAGTATTTATCGACTAATGCGTAGATAATTGCAGCCGTTTCAAGATCCATATAACCATCATAAATAGAAGGCCTAAAGTGAAGCTGAAATGCACGAATCAGCATTTTGTAACCATTATCCGTTGTTGCACCTGATATATCGTAACCGTATTTATTCAGTTTACCTAAAATATCTTGCTTTGACGGCATTCCCTGAGTCGAACTACATTTTTTTGTATAAAAAACTTTAGTCTCCTCATCATACCAGGCACCCACTCCGGCTTCGTACAATCTCTGCCATGGAAATGCTGATCCGGGATCACTTTTACGCCCAACAGCTATATCTGAATGCCCCACAATATTTGTTGGTGACATATCAGGGTATCGGGAGATAATATTCAGAGCCAGTTGTTTGACGGCTTCAATTTGCTCATCATTATAAGGCGGAAAGCTGAATTGACCATTGTTGTCACTCGCTTCATTGACAATCTCAATACCGATCGAGGTATCATTTATATTTGTTCTGTCGGCCCAGGTGCTTATTCCTGCATGCCACGCTCTGTCATTTTCATCAACAAGATTAAATACTCTCATGTCATTAAAACCGGCATCTTTGTATGTTTTATCCGTTGGGTCAGGAACCAAATAATGCGCACTTGCCTGACTGTAACCCGATAGCGCGTTAACTGAATCTTTGAAATTTAACGCTGTGTAATGCATAACTAAGAACCGAACGCGACGATTGAAGGCCTCAACAGAACGATAAGCGTTGTAATCAATTTTTATCATACAGATCACCATATATTGTAGGTTTGGTAAGAAAGTAAAGTGAAATCAAATTAAGTAATAGCAACTATTTGAAATTAGTAAAGCTAAACCAATTCAACATGAGGCGCATCAATGAACCGGAGAGCATTGGGGAAGAGTTTTGGGGATGTTTTGGGGAAGATTTTCAGTGGTTAAAAAAACAACGGGAACTAATTACCCCCCGTTAACTATTTCACTGTAAACTTAATTATATGTGTTTGATGATTGCGTCACCAAACTCTCAGCATTTCAGGAGTTTAGCATCTTCCATCAGGCGTTCGAAATCGTAAGTCACAGTCTTGGCAGCGATTGCCCCTTCCATTCCTTTAACGATTAAGTCAGCGGCTTCAAACCAGCCCATGTGGCGCAGCAGTAGATTTACATCAATCGCATAACCATCTGATTTAAATCATAAAATAGTTTCCAGATTATTACCTGGTATAAATGATTATTCTTTTTTCAACTAATTGATTAATTTACATTTTGTTTTGGTTTTGATAACCAGCAATTCCACAAAAACACTAAATGACTCCTGTGGAAATTACATATCCTTCTAACGATTAATACTTTACAATAATTCATTGTCTTAATGGTACTCCGCTACTTTCACCACATATAGCTGGTTAGTTTTCAATGTGTCCTCATAAGATAGTATTTATATTTTATGCTCACACCCTCGATCTCCAGTTAGATTCTGGGATAACGCAGCTATAATTGGTGTACATGTGTTTTTATTCAATATTTCAAATTTAGCTATGTTAGTAGATACTACGTATAAGATTGAATTACACTAAAAGCAACGCTGCTGATTCTAAGATAAGGGACAATAATCAATGTCATGATTATAATGAAAGAGTGACCAGATAGCCGACAAAGATAGCTAATAACGAAGCACCATTCAGTACGTTTGTTCGGCCTGATGAAAATGAAATATGACTCAGTAATAATGCCGTACTTAGTATCATAATATGGGGAACATCCAAACCAAAAATAATGGTTTGGCCTGTAATTAGGGAAATAATTGCCACTACTGGTACTGTTAAAGATATTGTAGCAAGTACTGATCCAAAAAATATATTCATAGCTCGTTGTACTTGATTCAAAAGCACCGCTTTAATAGCACCAACACCCTCTGGTGATAAAATAAGGAGTGCGATTAAAAATCCGGTTATCTGTTTTGGTGCATTAAGAACCGTTAATAATGATTCCAGCGTGATAGCATTCATTTTAGTTACAGTGATAACGGCAATTAGGTGAATAACCAACCATATCCCATGTCTGGTAGTACTGTACTTGGATGTAATATCATGTTGGGAGGCGTTATCCATATCATCTTCATATTCATATTCATAAATAAATAAATAAATAAATAAATCTTTATGAGTATATGTTTGAATAACCAGAAAAACACCATACATTATAGCTGAAACTGCTGCAAAAATTATTACCTGAACTACTGAGAAATTTTCTTCTGGCAATGTAGAAGGGAAAACAAGAACAAGCATTGCTAATGGGATGATAGCTATCAAATATTGTTTTATTCCAACCAAATTGACATATTGAGTTGCAAACCGATAACCTCCCAGTAAGAGAGAAATCCCTACTAAACCTGTTATTACAATCATGATCACTGAATATAGCGTATCACGCATCAATTCTGGTGCAGCTCCTCCAGTTGCCATTAATGCGGAGATCAAACTTACTTCCAAAATAACTACTGATAAACTTAATACCAATGATCCATAGGGCTCACCTAGCCGATGAGCCAGAACATCTGCATGTCGAACAACACTAAACGCACTGAATAAAATAGCAATTAAGGAAATTATATTAACCAAAACAATAACTAATAAGTCATTTGTCTTTCCAAAAAAAATAAAATAACAATAGCTAAAAACGAGAATATCAATGATGTTTCTTTATGACGCGATTTTTTTCGTTTCATTACATTCATAAAAATCCCTCAATTGCACATAGTTTTATTTCTTTTAAAAATAATACAATTTAAGTTCATATACAACTAAATAGAGGCTTCACACGACAAATCATTAGAAAAATTAATAAATCTTTATCTTTCGATGCCATCTGCTACATTAGAAAGGATTTTTATGGAAAATTCCGGATTGCAATTTGAATAAATTATTTATTAGTGCTATTTTATTTGTTAGAATATTAATTAGAAGTGAAACCATTTAATATTCTGATACAACATTTAAAAATTAAATATAAATCACCTCGATAATAAAAAACAACTTAGGATATTTGAATATGGCAAACCAAAATAAAATCTCTTTTTACGCTTTACTATCATGTATTGGAGGATTTACTGATGCCAGTTCATTTATTCTTTTAAAAACATTTACAGGGCATCTAACTGGTAATAGTATACTTAGTTTAATTTATCTTACAACATTTAATTGGTCCATGTTAAATACTACATTAGTATCAATATTTGGGTTTTTATTAGGCACAATATTCGGCTATAAATTTCGATTAAAAAATGAAGACCAAAAATCACAGGCTTATATTTTATTATTTATTTTATGCATAATAACATTAGTATTCTCCATTTATTTTTTATTTAATGAGGTTTATAATAACTATATACTTATTATTGCAATAAGTTTATCGATGGGAATACAGAATGGTAATTTTTCAAATCTTAATAATACTGGGATACATACAACATATATCACTGGAATGTCTACTAATTTAATTGGGGCATTATTAAAATCACCACAATGTAATAATGAAAAAAAAACCTACTTATGTCTTATTGCATCTTTTATTTTGGGAGGTATTTTAGGTAGCATCTTATCAATTAACTTTGGCTATGTGGGTTTTTCATTCGTTATCGTCATTATCATTACAGCTATTTTATTTAGTTTTCACTTACAAAAAAACCATAACTAACATGAGATTAATGAATTCAAACAACTCACTGAATATATTAAAATTTAATTTTTCATTTAAGTAAAAATCATGACATGGTTATTTAAATAATGATAAAGAAATTAAATTTACCAGTGGCTGTCTTTGCGCAGCCTCGTTTGCGGCAGGCGCGGGGGATACGTAATGGCATAGATTTCCCCAATAAAAAACCCGCCGAAGCGGGTTGTTGTGCTTTATTTTCTGAAATATTTAATATTCAGTCCATTCCGTATCCCGGGGAATAAACCGGAATATAATCTTATTGAAATATAAGTATTTTTTCTCTGTCAAAACCATGTTCACCAGCAAAGCTGAGATACTCATTTAACAGCTCTGTCGGCATAGCTGGCGTACGTGATAATACCCACAGATAATCTTTATCGGGGCCAACAACCAGTGAGTACTGATAGTTATCATCAAGCTTAATAATATTGTAACCTCCATAGAAAGGCCCGAAGAAAGATACCTTTAACGCCCCTGTATCGGTTGAGTTAACAAAATAGGCCTTTCCGGTACTCTCTTTCCATTTATTGTTACTCGCATCCCAGCCCCTGTTGATAACCTTCACACCACCATCATCACGAAGAGAATAGTTAGCTGTAACTTTGCTTAAGCCATTTTCAAAACGATTGTCTATCCTGGCAATTTCATACCAATCACCTAAGTAATGAGATAAATCAAAAGGTTTAACTGGAGTTATATCTTTGGGCACTTTGACACTGCATCCATTAAGCAGAAACATGCCCAAAAACATAAAAATTGACTTTATCTGCATCATAACCTCATCAAGTCATTAACCAATGAGATACTTTCGCATAAAAAATGTATTTGTGCGATCTATTTGATGTTCCACAGTAGTCATGATCGTCATCTCAATATCAGTGATACACCAGAGGAACAGCAGAAAATTTCCGGCAGATAAAGTAATGTCTTTCCCGTCTGATATTACAGTGTTTATCATGACACTACCGACATAACCTATTTTTATACAGCTATATTTTCGTACACGGAGAGATACTTTTGTACAAACTAAAACCAGCTCACAATATGTTAAGCTGGCTTTTTGGTGTATTGCTAATGCTTAAATAAGAATGATATTCATTATTTTTTAGTAATAAATAACATTTATGATTATATTTTTTTGATTATTAGACTACTAAAGGATCCATATATACAAAGGAGCTTTTTACTGATTCAGTATAATCATTCTGAGTTTCAGGAAACAGATATTCATAAGATACATGAAATATATTTATTATCTTAAATACAACATTGACATCTATTTTATTAACACCTCGTTCATACCTTGACAACTGTTGCTGTGACACTCCCAGCATTTTAGCTAACATCTTTGTAGTCAAGCCATTACAGTGTCTTAAATCGCGGATGTTCTGCCCTACAATAAAATTAATATCTTTCATTATGAACCTCCTAATAAACATATATTAAGAGTAAAGCATAATATGCTGACTGACAAACCAAGCAATCAACAAAAAATAGACGATTAAGAATAATTACCCTAAAAACAAACATACACATCGCAAAAAATCCAAAAATATAATTTAATGACTACCAAAAAGATTAATTAACCCCATCGACCTTAATTACAAACCTAAAACTAAGTAATTATACTTGTTTATGTTTCGTTTAATTTTTAGCAGGTATATTCGATTGGAGGAGTCGCAGGTATCCCTTCTATTAATCATTTTCCCGGCAATAGCCGGGCTATTTTTTTATCCTCTCCGCTTCTATCTCTCGTATTGCCTTCTTACCGTGATTACAATTGGCAATGTATTTCATAGCATAAGCCAGCAGCTCAACTGCACCACCGAACGTCAGATCATCCGGTATATCTACCTGCTCACAATCAGCGGTCAGTTGTGGCGGAATTGGCACCACCGGCGCGGGAACGTATTCCGTCTGCGTACTTCCGCAGCTCACTGACAGCATCAGCGGGAACAGGAGTAACAGCGCATTCACTATCCTTAAATACTGTTTTGATAACAGTCTTAACGTTGACATGCTCTGTGTCCCCAACCTGCTTGGCTTTAATGTTGTCAAGTGCTGCGCGGTGTCTGATGGCAACGGCTGAAAGCGTGATGATATTTATCGTCCGCTGTGCTGATAGCTGTCCGGACAACATTGTGTTATTCGCCTTCAGCTGCTGGTTATCTCGGTAGGTGTCATATACCCACCAGGCGGCAACAAAAAACAGCGCGGCAATTACCGCCTCTTTCCAGTTCATGGCGTTTCACACTCATAGTGGATCACACCGTCCAGCGGGTTACCCGGCAGCGCCTTACACTCAGCATCCGTATACAGCTTACCGGGCTGAATATCGCTGCCGGTATGACCGTAACATACGGTAAGAACTCCGGCCACATCACGGTAAGGTTTGTACTCAACACCCTCATATGCGGGGATCAGCACCAACGCACCAGCAATCGCACTGGCGGTACAGGCAGCCATGACTTTTTTAAATAATCGGTTATTCATTATGTGCCCCGGCTTTCAGCTGAAATTCTTTGCGCTTGTAATACCAGTTCACCGCGAACGTCCCGATAGTGCAGACAATCCCGATGAGTACAGCCCACTGATCCAGAGACAGGGCCCCAATGCAGCAGTAAAGACACCCCACGCATATGCCGCAGGGCTGGAATATTTATCGGACATACGCATACCCCCCTGCGGCATTGTTCTGGTAATCCCACCAGCTGCGGGAAGGCAATAAAAAGAGCACTGTGTCCGAATACGGATTAGGTAATGAGCCTGTCGTATTCCAATGCTCTTATTGTTGCAGGCGATAAAAAAGGCCGCCGGAGCGACCTGTTTATGACCCGATTAAATATACCGGAATGTTTAACTTTTCTTCTCTTTGAAATAATACCCGATGATAAAGCCGAGCGATGTTTCGAGAGTACCAATAATTACTGACAACACTTTATCCAGCTCAAGAAGCCTGACCGACCCAACTGTATCAGAAAGCCCCTGAGAATTTAAGGCTGTTATCCATTCAACCGCATGACTGTTATACCAAAAAACGAATAAAAAACACCCGACAATAAGCGCAAAGAATCCCCAATGAAAATGAAATGTCAGAGAGTTTCTCGCCTTATCTTCCTGTGCTGTTTTATCTCTGACCTCAATTTCTCTGACAGCAACGGTATCATTGTTTTCTCTGATATTTTTATTTGCTGTGGATATGAGATTTTTCCAGTTACTTTCTATCTCTGTCATTATCACGATACCCCTAGCTGTTCGACGTGTTGCCTATTTTTTTAATTGCTGTTTCGTAATGTTTCAACAATGATGAGGAGTACTCATTAACATGATTTACACCAGTCAATGCAGTTTCAGTGTATTTATGGATGTTACACCAGCAATCAATATCTACGGTGTAACACCTACACATCAGCCAGAATAGTCATATCGTCATTCTGTGCTTGCTCTTTCCTCATAATAAGGGTCCGAGCACAAAGACAAATTTGTCGTGTAGTATTGGGTGAAAAGGTTAGTTGACGGACACCTTTCATAACCATTCGAGGTTAGATAAAAACTCATCCCCCATGAAATGGGAAAGGATAAAAATATCCATAACGCTATAATTACCCCACTTATTTTATACGTTGATTTTATTTTTTCTTTTTTAAAAAAATGCAAATACATCCCTCTTAGCGATATATCAATACATAAATAAGTAATCATTGGCATAACTAAGCATATAACAACACCATAAGACATCTCTAAGATGTCTTTTTTAGATATGACTTTATAAATAGAATTAATACTAAGAAAGAAAGGGTATAGAACTACCATACCGACAACTAACATAGCAACACCTAACATTATTATTTTTTTCATTAACGGTTGCCTTTCCAATACCGTTCGAATTCAGGTATATTTTGCGCATCTCTTAGTTTTTGTGTTAATTTTTCTGTTACTTTGTACTTTTCATCTAAAATATTAAATGTATAAGCCAAACCAAAACCTATACCAAAAACAACTAATGCAACTATTACTGGAGGGGCTGCGCTTACAAATGCGATCATGCCGGTGCCAACTCCCCAACCAACAAACGAAGCAACCCCTAATTTAGCCATATCCATTGTGATATCACCAACAAAATTGTATAAGTCATAATCATTCTGAAATATAAGTTGTAACACCCTAAACCCGACTGCGGCGATAAAGGTATAGCGCATACCATCAATGGTTGCGGCATTCAGCCCGCGCTGACCAATACCCATACCGATTAATTTACCGTTATTCGCAAGATAATGAGTAGCATTCAACCTGTGGCGTAATCCGGCATAACCGCTGAGTTTGATCATAACGCTGCCGTTGGCCGCAACATATTCAGTTGCAGTAATGCCAAATTTAAAATTAAACTCACGTAATAACTCTGCTACATAAGAAGCTTCGCGGATATTACCGATATAAGAACTAACAAAGGAATACGCATCACGGCTATAAGATATGCCGTTATTTCTCAATTCATCCAGAACAATCCTGGCTTCTGGCGGGGTCAGCAAAACAATTACACGTTCATTGTCCCGCAACTGTTTTTCCAATCCGATAGCATCAAAGAACTCGTGCTGAGGCCGAAGCTCATTGATTTTGGCTTTTCCGCTCAGAATATCACCGAGATAGCCGCTCATTGTTGGATCATATTTTTTATCGCTCATGTACTCCCTCACATCAGACAAAAATACAGCACCGACATCACTTCGATACTTAAGTTAAATTGCAATATTCCATAATCCCTATGAAAGCGCAAGCTCGTTTGAATTGCATATCCTGAATTTGTTTACGGCGCTTTCAATTGAGCGCCGGTCATAATTAAACTGTCAACGCGTTAACTGTTCAAACCATGATTCAGCATGGCTTTCCTCAATGTGACATTTCCCCGTCAGACCTTCGTAAAACAGTTTCCAGTTTCTGCGCCATGTTCTTTCGTTTAAATCCGCTACCAGATACTTTATCGCCAGATAAGCTACTGAAGACGGGACGCGCTTATACCCTCGGCCTGAGCATTTCGGGCAGTCTTTTAATACCGGCGCACCCTGTAATTCACTCGGCTCCTCATCATATACCTTACCCCGGCCTTTGCAGCAGCACCGGTGGGTTAGATACCTTGCATAACCGCTGGTGGACTTATTTTTGTGAATTATAAAAAAAGAAATAACCATTATTCCAGCACCAGGGAATTAATTACTTATAAAAAGTAACGGCTTTTTATTATCTAAATTGTGTGGAGAGATAAATGTCATATACAGCAACCAGTACCGGAAAACATATTGATTTCGTCAATATCACTCCGGATCAGATTTGTATTGAAGATATCGCGCGTGGCCTGTCGAATGAATGCCGGTTTGCGGGGCAACTGGAGAGTTTCTATTCCGTGGCTCAGCACTCTGTATACGTCAGCCAGATTGTGCCGCTGAAAGCCATGCTGCCGGATTACAAGGCTGTGGAAAAACGCATTGAAGCGGTTATCCGTGAGAAGTTCGGCCTGCCGCCGATAATTACAGTTGGTGTTCACTATGCCGATCTGGTCATGCTGGCGACCGAAAAGCGTGACTTTGAAATAGACCCACGAAGCCAATGGCCGATGCTGGATTCAGTACCGCCACATGATGACATCATTATCCAGCCACTGACACCACCGCAGGCATATCACCAGTTTATGGCGCGATTCGAGATAATTACGTAAAGAAAATAGGTCAAACTACCAACAAAGAAGCTAAACCTGCCAGTGATAGAATCGCGGCTAAGATTGATAATGAGCTTACGACACGCAATATGTTCATGAAATTAACTAAATGATTACGCATAATCAACATTACCTATATTAAGTGTTTTTTTACTTAATACATTGGTCAGAATTAATACTCAAATAAAGAATGAAACAATTTACACACCAGGAAACACAAAGAAAATTAGTGTAATAATTAATTTCCAAGATAGGTAACAATACTTGTTTTGAAGAATTTAAAAGGATAAGGATAGTGAATAAATTCAAACAACTGATGATTGGCCTTGAAACTATGGGGCAACAAGCCTGATTCCGCTATCGTGGCTATTGCTGCTGTGCCGTTCGACATGATTTCCGGTGTAACTGATGATGCGCTTTTTTATGAAGTGATCAACCTTCGCAGCAGCGAAAAATACGGCGGTAGTATCGACGCTGATACGGTGCTGTGGTGGCTGGGTAAAAGTAAAAATGCCAGGGGAAAAATTACCAACAGCACAAAAATGATTGATCTGCCTGTTGCCCTGACCAGACTTAATTCGTTTGCCTTTGAGTTCTGTGAAGAACGCGTGCAGGTATGGGGTAACGGAAGTAATTTCGATAATGTAATCCTGCGTACTGCATACGAAAACTGTGAGATAAATCCATTCTGGAGGCACTGGAATGACCGGGATGTGCGCACCATTGTCGAACGTGGTCGCAATCCACCAGCATTTATTTAAAAACCTCTAATCGTATACGGCGATGTGTGGAGAGAAGATTATGCAAATGTTAACTCTGGAGGAATGGGCGGGAGAACGGTACAGAAGCCGTCCGCCTAAATTGGGGACATTGCAGCGTTATGCCCGTGGCGGCCTGTTTTTACCTCCGGCACAGAAAGAGGGTGGTATTTGGCGCGTGAGAGAAGATGCCGAGCTTGTCGGCAATTTAACATCACCGGTTACCAATGGAAGCGATAACCCCAAACTGCTGAGGATTTTAAACGATGGCTGCCAGACCACGTAAAAATAACGTCAATATCCCGAACCTGTATCCGCTTTTCAACAGAAAAGCCAACAAGGTTTACTGGCGCTACAAACACCCTGTCACCGGGACTTTTCATGCTCTCGGTGACGATGAAAAAGAAGCAAAAGCAATCGCGGTAGAAGCCAATCTGCGGCTTGCTGAACAGCGAAGCCGTCAGGTAATGGCGATAAGTGATCGTGTTGCACGAATCAAAGGTAAGGAAATTACAGTAAATACCTGGCTGGATAGATACCAAAAAATTCAGTCTGAACGCCTGGCCGACGGAGACATAAAGCCAAATACCTTTAAGCAAAAACAAAAACCTGTTGCTCTGATGCGTCACGCCCTGTCACAGAAATCATTACCAGCGGTCGATGCCAGAGATATTGCCGATATTCTTGAGCAATATAAAACCAGCGGACAACACAGGATGGCGCAAGTTATCAGGTCAGTACTTATCGACGTATTTAAAGAAGCGCAGCACGCCGGGGAGGTGCCGCCCGGATATAACCCTGCCCTTGCCACAAAACAGCCACGGCGGCGGATCACCAGGCAGTGCCTTAATCTGGAAGAATGGCAGAAAATCTATGATATCGCCTGCCGGGATCACAAGTACCTCGGAAATGCCATGCTACTCGCCGTTGTTACCAGTCAGCGCCCCGGTGACATATCAGAAATGAAATTCAGTGATATATGGGATGAACACCTGCACATTTCACAGGAAAAAACCTGAGCGAAATTAGCTATTCCACTTTCTTTGCGGTGCAATGCATTAAATATCAGTCTGCGGGAAGTTATTGCCAAATGCCGGGATTTATATGTCAGTAAATATCTTATTCACTACACCAAAAGTACATCTCAATCACAACCCGGCGAACAAGTTACAGCAAACACCCTGACCACCAATTTTAAAAAAGCCAGGAATAAAGCAGATATTGACTGGGGAGAAGGAACACCGGCGACATTTCATGAAATGCGATCATTATCCGAGCGTTTATATCGGGAGCAGGGAATTAATACCAAAAACTTACTGGGCCACAAAAGCCAGCAACAGACCGATAAATACCATGATGATCGCGGCAAAGATTGGATAAAAGTAGTGGTGTAAATCGTACAGATTTTGGCTGGTTTTGATAAAGTTTTGATAACCGTTTCAGACTGAACAATAAAAAACGGGAACTAATAAGCTCCCGTTAACTATTTCACTGTAAACTGAATTACATGTGTTTGATGATTGCGTCACCAAACTCTGAGCATTTCAGGAGTTTAGCGCCTTCCATCAGACGTTCGAAATCGTAAGTGACGGTCTTGGCAGCGATTGCCCCTTCCATTCCTTTAACGATTAAGTCAGCGGCTTCAAACCAGCCCATGTGGCGCAGCATCATCTCGGCGGAGAGGATTTCTGAGCCCGGGTTAACTTTGTCCTGACCGGCGTATTTTGGTGCCGTGCCGTGGGTGGCTTCGAACAGTGCGCATTCATCACCGATGTTGGCGCCCGGCGCGATACCGATACCGCCGACCTGTGCCGCGAGGGCATCGGAGATATAGTCGCCGTTGAGGTTCATACAGGCGATAACGTCATATTCTGCCGGACGCAGCAGGATTTGTTGCAGGAACGCATCCGCGATCACGTCTTTGATAATGATCTGTTTGCCGGTTTTCGGGTTTTTCAGGCTTAACCACGGACCGCCGTCCAGTAACTCGCCGCCGAACTCTTCACGTGCCAGTTCGTATCCCCAGTCTTTGAAGGCACCTTCGGTGAACTTCATAATGTTGCCTTTATGCACCAGGGTGACGGAATCACGGTCGTTATCAATCGCGTAGTTAATCGCAGCGCGGACCAGGCGTTTTGTCCCTTCTTCGGAGCACGGCTTGATACCGATACCGCAATCCTGCGGGAAGCGGATTTTGGTCACGCCCATTTCATCCTGCAGGAATTTAATCACTTTGTCTGCTTCCGCAGAACCGGCTTTCCACTCGATACCGGCGTAAATGTCTTCCGCATTTTCACGGAAAATCACCATGTCCGTCAGTTCAGGGTGTTTTACCGGGCTTGGCGTACCGGCGTAGTAACGTACCGGGCGCAGACAGACGTACAGATCCAGAATCTGGCGCAGTGCCACGTTCAGGGAGCGGATACCGCCGCCGACCGGGGTGGTCAGAGGGCCTTTGATAGCCACGCGGTAGTCACGGATAAAATCAAGGGTTTCATCCGGCAGCCAGACATCACTGCCATACAGTTTTGTGGATTTCTCACCGGTGTAGATTTCCATCCAGGAGATTTCACGCTTACCGCCGTAGGCTTTTTTTACAGCGGCATCAACAACTTTAATCATTACAGGCGTGACATCAGCCCCGATTCCGTCCCCTTCAATAAACGGGATAACCGGATTGTCCGGAACGATTAATTTGCCTTGTGCGTCAATGGTAATTTTAGCGCCTTTCGCCGGAACAACTACTTTGCTTTCCATCAACCTCTCCTTAATGTTATGTAAGCGCAATGCTTTGTTAATTTTTTGTAATGGCACTGTCAATACTACTTGAATAATTGCATCACGCAAATCCTAACTGTTTTAAGCTATAATGTAAGTCTCATTTTTTATAAAAAAGATATCATGGCTGTCATACAACCCAAAATCCGCACGACCGGAAAAAAACACTCACATCCGGCAGCGCAACGCCATCTGAATAAGCCTGTCCGTAAACGCGGCCCGCGCAAAATAGTGTTGTTTAATAAGCCGTTTGATGTACTGCCGCAATTTACCGGTGAACCCGGGCAAAATACGCTGAAGGACTATATTCCGATCAACGATATTTATGCCGCCGGTCGTCTGGATCGCGACAGCGAAGGGTTATTGATCCTGACGAATGACGGTGTGTTGCAGGCCCGGCTGACACAGCCGGATCATAAAGCAGAGAAAGTGTATTACGCACAGGTGGAAGGGATACCGGGTGAGGATGCACTGAATCAGTTACGTAAAGGTATCACCCTGAATGATGGCCCGACCCGCCCGGCCGGTGCGGAAATTGTTGCTGAGCCGGCATGGCTGTGGCCGCGTAATCCGCCTATCCGTGAACGTAAATCCATCCCTGTAACCTGGCTGAAACTGACACTCAGAGAAGGCCGTAACCGCCAGGTGCGACGGATGACCGCACATATCGGACATCCGACCCTGCGCCTTATCCGCTGGCAGATCGGCGATTACACCCTGGACGCACTGAAACCCGGTGACTGGAGAAGTATTAATGACATTTAAGCCCCATATTACCGTGGCCTGCCTGGTCAGCGCCGGTGAAAAATTTCTGGTGGTGGAAGAAACCGTTAACGGCAAAGCGACCTGGAACCAGCCTGCCGGACATCTGGAAGCCGGAGAATCCCTGATTGCCGCCGCAGAGCGTGAGCTGTATGAAGAAACCGGGATCTGTGCCACCCCCGATGCCCTGCTGAAAATCCATCAGTGGGTCGCACCGGACGGTACGCCGTTTATCCGTTTTCTGTTCCGCGTGCTGCTGGACAGTGAATGTGAAACACACCCGCAGGACAGCGATATCGACTGCTGCCACTGGGTCAGTGCGGATGAGATTATTCACAGCCCGATTCTGCGCTCCCCGCTGGTGAAAGAGAGTATGTTCGCCTGGTTTGCCGCCGAACCGCTGCCGCTTTCGCTGCTGGGAACGTTCGGCGACGGATTCGGGGAACCGGTCATACCGTAATACTTTGCGAAAAAAGTGCCGGACCCGCACCTGAGTGATGCACCGCTGTGCGTATCATGGTAAAGTACGGCGCTTATTTTTTTCCCCGGTTCTTCTTCGCACCACAATTTGCGGAGCAGACCGAATCGCCGCGAGATCAGCCATGTCAGATAACAGCCAGAAAAAAGTCATCGTCGGAATGTCCGGCGGTGTGGATTCCTCCGTTTCAGCCTATTTACTGCAACAGCAGGGTTATCAGGTGACCGGGCTGTTTATGAAGAACTGGGAAGAGGACGATGATACCGAATACTGTTCCGCCGCCGCCGATCTGGCGGATGCGCAGGCGGTCTGCGATAAACTCGGCATTGAACTGCTGACCATCAACTTCGCGGCGGAATACTGGGACAATGTGTTCGCGCATTTCCTGGAAGAATATAAAGCGGGACGCACACCAAACCCGGATATTCTGTGCAATAAAGAAATCAAATTCAAAGCCTTCCTGGAATACGCCGCAGAAGATCTCGGGGCGGATTATATCGCCACCGGCCATTATGTGCGCCGCCGTGATATCAACGGTACCACACAGTTACTGCGCGGCCTGGACAGCAATAAAGATCAGAGCTATTTCCTGTATACACTGAGTCACGACCAGGTGGCACAGAGCCTGTTCCCGGTCGGGGAACTGGAAAAACCGGAAGTCCGCCGCATTGCGGAACAATTAGGGCTTATCACTGCAAAGAAAAAAGACTCCACCGGGATCTGCTTTATCGGTGAGCGCAAATTCCGTGATTTCCTCGCCCGTTATCTGCCCGCCAAACCGGGCCCGATTATGACCGTTGATGGTCAGGAAATCGGTCAGCATGACGGACTGATGTATCATACCCTCGGCCAGCGCAAAGGGCTGAAAATCGGCGGAACCCGTGAAGGTTCAGACGAGCCGTGGTATGTTGTCGATAAAGATGTTGAAAACAATATTCTGATTGTCGCACAGGGCCATGAACACCCGCGTCTGATGTCTGCCGGACTTATCGCGCAGCAGCTGGACTGGGTATCACGGGAGCCGCTGACCCAACCGCTGCGCTGTGTGGTGAAAACCCGTTACCGTCAGGAAGATATCCCCTGCACTGTCACCCCGCTCGGCGATGATAAAATCAGTGTCCGGTTTGATAACCCGGTTGCTGCGGTCACGCCGGGTCAGTCCGCTGTCTTTTATCAGGATGAAGTCTGCCTGGGCGGCGGGGTTATTGAAGCGCGTATTACGGAGTGATTATGGCTAAAAATTACGAAGACATAACCCTCGCTCTGGCCGGTATCTGCCAGGCCGCGCGCCTGGTGCAGCAGCTGGCGCATGAAGGTCAGACCAATAATGATGCGGTTGATGTGATGATTCGCAGTATCACCAATAATAACCCGTCCTCCGTCCTGAATGTCTACGGCGACAATGTGCAGAATCTGCATACCGGCCTGTCTGCATTTGCCGGTATGTTCAATATGTCCGGTTATCAGGGACTGAATACCGAGCTGACCCGCTATATAGGGCGATTGATGCAGCTGGAGCGCCGCCTGGATAAACAGCCGGGAGCAATGGATGAACTCGGCCGCCGTATTGATAACCTTGAACACCAGCGCGACCATTTCGGTTTGTCGCAGGAAGCGATGCTGAATACTATCGCCGGGATCTATGTGGACAATATCAGCGGCCTCGGCCCGCGCATCCAGGTAACCGGCTCGCCGGAGATCCTGCGTAATACCCTGATTCAGGCTAAAGTCCGCTCGCTGTTACTGAGCGGGATCCGCAGCACCGTGCTCTGGCGCCAGGTCGGCGGCAACCGTTTACAGCTGATGTTTTCCCGCTCACGCCTGGTGGACACCGCTAAATACCTTCTCGCTCAACACTAAAATTACCGGGAGTTGCAACCAATGGAATTATCCTCACTTACCGCCGTTTCCCCTGTCGATGGCCGTTATGGTGACAAAACACGCGCACTGCGCGATATTTTCAGTGAATACGGTTTACTGAAATTCCGTGTACAGGTCGAAGTGCGTTGGTTACAAAAACTGGCGGCATGTGCAGACATCCCCGAAGTGCCGGCTTTTGATGATGACGCAATCGCTTACCTGGATGCAATTGTCGCGAATTTCGGCGAAAAAGACGCAATGCGGATCAAGGAAATTGAGCGCACCACCAACCACGACGTGAAAGCGGTGGAATATTTTCTCAAAGAAAAAGCCGAAGCGGTACCTGCCCTGCACGCCGTATCTGAATTTATCCATTTCGCCTGCACATCCGAAGATATCAATAACCTTTCTCATGCCCTGATGCTCAGCACCGCCCGCGACACCGTGCTGCTGCCGGCATGGCGTCAGATGATTGATACTGTCCGCGCCATGGCAGCGGATTACCGCGACCTGCCGCTGCTCTCCCGCACCCACGGGCAGCCTGCGACCCCGAGCACCGTCGGTAAAGAGTTTGCTAACGTGGCTTACCGGATGGAGCGCCAGTACCGTCAGTTACAACAGACCGAAATCCTCGGCAAAATCAACGGCGCGGTCGGAAACTATAACGCACACTTATCTGCCTATCCGGAGATTGACTGGCACACATTCAGCGAAGCGTTTGTCACCTCGCTGGGTATTCAGTGGAACCCGTACACCACGCAGATTGAGCCGCACGATTATATCGCCGAATTTTTTGACTGCGTGGCGCGTTTTAACACCATTCTGATCGATTTCGACCGTGATATCTGGGGTTACATTGCCCTGAATCACTTTAAACAGAAAACCATTGCCGGTGAAATCGGTTCATCCACCATGCCGCATAAAGTCAACCCGATTGATTTTGAAAACTCAGAAGGTAACCTGGGACTGGCTAATGCGGTGCTCGGTCACCTGGCAACCAAACTGCCGGTATCCCGCTGGCAGCGCGATCTGACCGACTCCACCGTGCTGCGCAATCTGGGTGTGGGGATCGGTTACTCGCTGATCGCTTATCAGTCCACACAAAAAGGTCTGAGCAAGCTGGAAGTGAACGAAAAACACCTGCGTGACGAGCTGGATCAGAACTGGGAAGTGCTGGCAGAGCCGATTCAGACGGTCATGCGCCGCTACGGTATCGAAAAACCGTATGAAAAACTCAAAGAGCTGACCCGCGGCAAACGTGTTGATGCGCAGGCTATGCAGGTCTTTATCGACGGACTGGATCTGCCTGACGCAGAAAAAGCCCGCCTGAAAACCCTGACCCCGGAAAACTACCTCGGGGATGCCGTTCGTCTGGCAGACGAGTTGTAATTATTAACTCACTGATAATTAAATTACACAGAGGCAGAGAATATCTGCCTCTTTTTTATGATTAAACGCATATCCGGCGTATTATTTGGCGTACAAGTTCCCCATCCTTCATGTAAACTGTTACAATTCACATCGTTTTCTGTTCAGATATCTGTCTTTGTAAGGAATTGTGTATGCGTGTGCTCATCGTGGAAGATAACAACTTACTCCGCCACCATCTGACGGTTCAGATCCGCGACCTCGGCCACCAGGTTGATGCGGCAGAAGATTCAAAAGAAGCAGATTATTTTCTTCAGGAAAGTCAGCCGGATATCGCGGTGGTTGATCTCGGTCTGCCCGGCGAGGACGGTATGGTGATGATTGCCCGCTGGCGTCAGCAACAGGTCAAAATCCCGATTATGGTACTGACCGCCCGGGAAAGCTGGCAGGAAAAAGTCGCCGCGCTCAATGCCGGGGCGGATGATTATGTTACCAAACCTTTCCAGCTGGAAGAGATTGTCGCCCGTATGCAGGCACTGATGCGCCGTAACAGCGGCCTTGCCTCCCAGACGCTGGAACTGGGTATTTTTATGATCGATCTTTCCCGCAAAGAGTTCCTTGTTGACGGTAACGCCGTCAAACTGACTGCATTTGAATACACGATTATTGAAACACTGATGCGGAATAATGGTAAAGTCGTCAGTAAAGATTCCCTGATGCGCCAGCTCTATCCGGATGCCGAACTGCGTGAAAGTCACACCATCGATGTACTGATGGGGCGTCTGCGCAAAAAAATTCAGACATTTACCGATATTGACGCCATCGTCACTGTCCGCGGACAGGGCTACCGTTTCGACGCCGGGAAGTAACAGACGCCACTTAAGCCACTGAGGTATTGCGCATGACCAGGCGGACAACGCGCCCTTTCTCTCTGCGGACCCGGTTTTTACTGGCAACCTTTGCCGTGATCCTCGCCATGACACTCTCTTACGGTGCGGTGGCGCTGGTCGGTTACCTGGTCAGTTTTGATAAAACCACCTACACTATGTTGCGCAGCCAGAGCAATCTGTTTTACAGCCTGTCGCAGTGGGATAACGGTAAACTTAATATCCGCTTTCCGCCGAATTTCTCCCTCAATGCCCCATCCGTGGTGCTGATTTATGATGACAATCAGAATCTGCTCTGGCGGCAGTATCATATTGACGCGCTGGAGAGAGCGATTCCGGCCAAATGGCTGACCAAAGAGGGGTTGTATGATCTGAATACCTCGCTGGAAGCCACCAAATCCCTGCTGGTCAATACCCCGCTTTTTGCCACGGAAGATATCCGGATTAATGACCTCGATGATGATCACGACGGGCGGATGATCCACTCCGTGTCTGTCAGCCGTTACGGCAAAACCGATACTCTGCCGCCGCTGACGATTGTTGTGGTGGATACCATCCCGCAGAATCTGCAGAAAACGTTCCGTGTCTGGGAATGGTTCGGCTATGTGGTGCTGGCTAACCTGTTTCTCCTCACACCGCTGATCTGGCTGGCAGCACACTGGAGCCTGCGACCGATTAATGCCCTCAGCGGGCAGATCAGCGCCCTTGAAAAAGGCGAGCGCGAAGATCTGGATCAAACCCCGCCCAGTGAACTGCGCGGGCTGGTGCGTAACCTGAACCTGCTGCTGCACAGTGAGCGGGAGCGCTATACCCGCTATCAGCGCACGCTTTCGGATCTGACTCACAGCCTGAAAACCCCGCTGGCGGTGCTGCAAAGCACCCTGCGCTCACTGCGCGGCGGCAAAGATATGACCATTGAAACCGCCGAACCGGTCATGCTTGAGCAGATCGGACGGATCTCTCAGCAGGTCGGTTATTATCTGCACCGCGCCAGTATCGGCGGTGACAATACCGTGCTGATGCGGGACATTTCTTCTGTTCCGGCGTTGATTGATAGCCTCGCCAGCGCACTGTCCAAAGTATATCAGCGCAAAGGCGTGGATATAACTGTCGATATTCCGCCGGATATCACCTGGCTGGGGCAGCAGAATGACTTTATGGAAGTCATGGGCAATATCATGGAAAACGCCTGCAAATACTGTCTGGAATTTGTCGAGGTGACGGCACAGTGGCAGCATGATGCAGTTATCCTGATTGTCGATGATGATGGTCCCGGTGTGCCGGAAGAGAAACGTGAACTGATTTTCAGCCGCGGTCAGCGGGTTGACACCCTGCAGCCGGGTCAGGGGCTGGGGCTGGCGATTGTCACCGATATTCTGGAGCAGTATGACGGCGGTGCGGTTGTCACCGAAAGCCCGCTGGGCGGTGCCCGTATTACCGTGACCTTCCGGCGGCAGACTGTTCACAACGAAGACAGCGACTGATAGCCAGTCTGTTATTGCCGGAACTGTGTGAATATATGCATGAATACAAGAGGCCTTTTTCCGTTATACTCCTTTCATCTGCCTGATCACGGCGTTTATTGAGGACGAATACATGGATTATGAACTGAATTTAGACTGGCAGACCTTTATGGAAAGCCACTGGCAAAAACGTCCGTTACTGATCAAAGGTGGTTTCCGCAATTTCCGCGACACCATTTCCCCGGATGAACTGGCGGGGCTGGCAATGGAAGATGAAGTTGACAGCCGCATCGTCACCCGTTTCAACGGGAAGTGGGATGTGCGCCACGGGCCGTTTCAGGAATTTGACGGGCTGGGAGAGAAAGACTGGTCTATCCTGGTTCAGGCCGTTGATCACTGGCATTTTCCGTCCGCTGCACTGATGAAGCCGTTCCGCTGCCTGTCTGACTGGCGGATGGACGACCTGATGATTTCCTATTCTGTACCGGGTGGTGGTGTGGGTCCGCATCTGGATCAGTATGATGTGTTCATTATTCAGGGCCAGGGCCGCCGCCGCTGGCGTGTCGGGGAAAAAATCCCGATGAAACAGCACGCGCCGCATCCTGATCTGTTACAGGTGGATCCGTTTGATGCCATTATTGATGATGAAATGGTGCCGGGCGATATCCTCTATATTCCGCCGGGATTCCCGCACGAAGGCTATGCCATTGAGGAATCACTGAACTATTCTGTCGGTTTCCGCGCCCCGAACGCCCGCGAATTGTTCAGCGGTTTTGCCGATTATGTGATTGCCAATGAACTCGGCAGTTACCGCTACAGCGATCCGGATCTGGCGTTCCGTGATAACCCGGCGCTGATCCAGCAGGGTGAACTGACCAAGCTGCACGGTATGATGCAGGATCTGCTCGACCAGCCGGATGTGTTCCGCAAATGGTTCGGTGAATTTATTTCCCAGTCCCGTCACGAGCTGGATCTGGCACCACCGGAACCGGCGTACAGCCCGGATGAAATACAGGAACTGCTGTCTCAGGGAGAATCCCTGTTTCGCCTGAATGGTCTGCGGGTGCTGCGTGTCGGTGATACCTGTTTCGTTAACGGCGAAGCCCTGAAAACCCCGCATATCGAAGCGGCGGACGTGCTCTGCCAGTATGATGAAATCAACGCCGCTATGCTGGGGGATGCCTTCAGTGATCCGGAATTTGTGACGCTGCTGACTGTCCTGGTCAATAACGGTTACTGGTATTTTGATGATTAATCCACCATAAAATAGCATTCATCATTCAGATAGAAACGCCGCGTCATCACGCGGCGTTTTTTACTGGTAACGAATGGTGTAATTCAGGATCGTTTCCGCTGTGCCCGGTTCAATACTGTCCCTTGTTTGTACAAAAGCAGCCTGTAACCGCAATACAGCACGCTGAGTGGTGACTTCATCAAATGAAAGTGCTTCCCCGAAGGTGACCGGTCTGCCGTTATGGGTCAGCCGGATCCCCGCACCGGACGCACTGCCGTTTCCCCGCGTCAGCTTCAGCGTTCCGGGGCTGTTTTTTGCCGTGAATGCACTGCCCGATAGCCGGATATCCGCCTGCATCAAAGAGTTGCATTGCAGTGCGATAGTCAGGTTGCGGATACTTCCCGGTGCAACAGATCCTTTACCGCTGAAATCCGTCCGTGATACCGGTCCTAAATCCACCTCGGTGTCTGTCTGCGGATCAAGATCACAGGAATTCTGCCGGACCGCAAATCCGCCCAGATGCAACCCCGATTCAACAATCTGATACCGTTCCCATGGCCACTGTCCGTCAACACGCATTGAGAGCTGCCCCAGATAGCCGCCGGGATGATGTGCCGTTATTTGCGGTTTCAGCTTATAAAGAGTGACCATAACCCGCACCCGGTATGACTGAGACGGCTTCATCCCGCTGCTGATCGTACACAACCGTTTATTGGCACTATTGTTGTCCGGTGAGTCACGGCCATCCACATAACGTGACGACTTCATACATTCCGGATGCTCCGCCACCGCTCCCAGGCTGTAACCAATACCACCGGGAAGTTCATAGATTGTTTGCCCTGAGGCGTGCTGTATTTTATTACCCGGCATGCCGCCCACCAGCACAAATTCAATCGTTTTACCCGGTTCAATCCGGCACTGATAGACATCAATACTGTCAGACAGTATTGTCTCCCCGATCACACCGCCGACCGGCACATGATGTGCTGCGCTGATAACCCCGCCGGGAATACGGAGTGTGGTTTCCGGTGTCATTAATGTACAATTTTCCTCTGCGGTGGCAGACAAGCTCAGTCCGGTTGTCAGCCACAGAAAAAGCCCGGCACGGCATAATGTGTTGATCTGAATAAACATGGTCACTCCTTTACTGACACACCAGCGGGAAAGTGATTAATCCCTGCTGTTCCGGCGGGATTAAAAAATCCGCTTCACACTGTTCCTGCGCCTCTTTTCCCCAGACCGCCTGCAAACGCCCTTGTGCCGGTAATCCGCTGAGATACACCTCCCCGTCTTCACCGGTAATACCGCTGACGCTGCCGCCGCCTGCTTTTCTGATTTTGACACGGGCAGCGAACGGCACGACACCCTGCGGGGTTCTCAATGCAAAAATGGCACGGAAACCGCTGTTCACCGCAAAACGGACAGACACCACGGCACCTTTTGACGGGATCACCTGCACAACCGGATCATCCGCATCCGCATTATCCGGCAGGGTTTCCGGGTCGATACGGACAACACTCCGGTGATAATGACTCAGTTGCGGAATCACACTGAATCCGGCGCTGTCTGTCTGTGCGGCGATCCGGGATGCCATGGTGATCCCCCCGGTACCGCCGGTATCAGCCAGTCCGCTGGTTTCCCCTAACGGACGTGACAGCGTGATGCCGTTTTCATGAATAATCAGCCCGCCCTGAATATCCCCGCTCAGCATGTTTTGATCATGGCTGTGGTTAATTCTGCCGCGGATATCAGCCAGATCATGTCGCCAGCGCAGTTCCGCTCCCCAGTCATGTACTGTGTTTTGCTGCTGATAACGGTGCGTGACTGCGTATCCGAGGCGTTGCTCTTCACCCAGTGATCCGCTGACAGATGTCTGCAAAGAGGATTGCCCAGCCCGCTGGTGGTAGTGAAAATGACTGCGCGCCTGCTGACCGGCAAAATCCAGCGGTACTGACAGCGAAAAAGAGACCCGTTTATCGGCTTTCCGGTAATGACCTCCGGTGCGGTACTGTGCATTCACACCATAATGTATCCGTCCGGCCCGGCTGAAATAGCCGGTATCACGGCTGATCAGTCTCCTGTCGCCGTACCCCTCATGTCCGGTACGGTGATAATGATATCCTGCCGATACCACACCGTTATCTCCGGGTAACGGCTGTGTCAGCCGGGTCTGCCATTGCCGGGAGCGCTGTTCATGACTGGCACCGGTATGCAGCAGTGTGCCGGTCAGCGGAAAAAATTTCTGATAATTTAACCGGTAACGCGGATAGTGTTGTGCTGTTGTGTGGCGCATCAGAACATCGGCGGAAACCCCGCCTGCCGCCCCCATATTAACACCGGCACCCGCCCCGCTGCTCAGGGCATGCTGTGCCGCATAACCGCCGCCGTACAGCGTCAGGACAGAGTTAATGCCGTATGCCGCCGTACTTTTCACAAACAGGTCTTTGTTATTATTTCTGTTCCCGCTGTATCTTCCTGCATCCAGCGTGTAGCTGAGCCTGCCTTCCCGTTGCATGACAGGGACTGCAGCTCCGTGCTGTGTAAAATGCAGCACAGTACCATCTGCTTCCTCAAGGGTGATATCCAGCACCGAGCCCTGAAAAGTGCTGTTCAGATCATCAATCACAAATTCACCGGCTGGTAATGTTTCACGGCGGATAACCATGCCCTGCTGCCTGATGGTCAGTTCCGCACTCTGCCCGGCGATACCGCGGATAACCGGCGCATACCCCTGCTGATTCAGCGGATACATATCCCCTTGTGAGGCCAGCCGGATCCCCCTGAATGCGCGGCTGTCAAACAGCACATCACCGCTGAACAGTTCCCCCAGCTGTAACTCACTGCGCAGAGGCGCAATAGCGCGGTACATCCACAGCCGTTCTGATTGCCATGCCATTTTTTCATCACGGTATTCTGCTCTGCTGTGATGGCGAAGCCGCCAGAATCCGGCATTAAAACCACTTTGCAGTAACAGGGTATGTCCGGTGTGATCACTGAACCGGCTGTTTTGCCGGGAAAAGCGGTAATCATAGTTGAGTATAAACGCGGTAATCCCGGGTTCCCATAATGAAGCATCCGCAGCCTGTTGTTCATCTGTCAGAAAAAACCGCTGCGGGATCGTAATATCCAGAATCTGTTGTGCTGCATCAAAATTCAGCACAACCCCGCTGACCAGCCCGGCAATATCCTCAACCGGTGCCGTGTTTTCCGTTTCAGCAAATGCCGGCGATGCATCAGGCCGTAGTCCCCAGGTCAGCCATTGCTTTCGGGTGACTTGCGGCAGCAACTTTTTGTGTTGCGGGTGATAATGAAATTCCAGCCAGCCGCTGCTTACCCTCCGCTGATTAACCCTGACTGTCACAAAATAGCGCCCTTCTTCCTGAAACTGCCGTTCACGCAGATACTGAAACTGCGCGGGATCCAACACCGTGTTATCCCCGTTCAGACTCAATGCCGCCGGATTAAAATACGGTACCGCCGGGGTCTTTCCGGAGAAAAAAAACGGAAGCAGCATCAGAAGAAAAAAATAAGATATTCTTAATTGCATAGTATTATTATTTTTTAAACGTCACCGCTCTGGAAATAATCCCACCAAAATCAGAAATATAGCTGGCTGTGATCGTGTCATTGGAATGAATCGCTGTCAGCGGCACAGTTAATGATTCATATGGAATAATCATGTCCGAAACAGTGTATTCTTTATCATTAACGGTAAGATGTCTGACAGTAATATGGAAAGGGGTATTATTAATTATGTTGATTTTATTTCCTTTTTTCTCATATCTCAAGTCATTATAATCAGGCTCAGTTAATCCCGCCGGACGATAAAAGAATTTAAATTTTGAATTGATAACAACCTGAAGTTTATTTTTTCTGTATTCTTGTGTTTCCGGAATCCCGCGGATATTCAGCCAGAGTAATGTTTCTCTGTCTTCCGGAAAGGCGGATTGTTTCAGCATAACACGCAGGATACCTTTTTTCCCCGCATCCAGCTGAAAAAGAACCGGGGTAAGAATGAAATCCTTACTCTTTGTAATGCCATCCGCTTTTTCAATCCAGCCCTGAATTAAGTAAGCTGTTTTTTTATCGGTATTATCAACAGGAACCGCGATCATGTTTTTATCCTGCGGATAAATAAACCGGGTTCCGCCAACGACGACCGCAGCGGTTGCCTGGCTTATTGCAAGGTATATAAGAATAAAAAAAGTGAAATAGTTTTTCATGGTGCGCGTTATCCGTGGCGGCAATAATCATTGCCGCCGGTATCAACTGTTACTGGTAAGAAACGGTGTAATTAATGGTAGCATTGCCTTTTCCCGGGGTTGCCAGGCCAGTCGCCTGGTAGGCTGCGCTATAGGTCAGTGTGTAATCACGGGAATCATTTTTCAGCGTAATATTGCGATCGCCACCCGCAGGGCTCATCAAATGATTACCGGTACCGGCAATATCGGTAATCACGATACCGACATTACCGGCATTCTTCTCACCGGCATCCAGTGCGAATAATGCAGCATTATCTTTATGCGCTGTACCACTCATTTGGATTTTTAACAATGCCATGGATAATGAACAGTCTGTCACAACAATATCAAACTGTTCTGCCGGTGTTCTGTCATCTCTGTTTTTCAGCAACTTTGCTGAATGGGTACCGAGGTCAACCTCTATATTCTTTTGAGCGATATCACAACTTGAATCTGTAATTTCACCTTTAAATACAATATTGCCATTAATCTCAATAGGATCTTCAGAAGGCTGTTCACCCAGAATTCCATCATCATCTGCAGCGAATGAATTAACTGACAGTAAAAACAGAGAAGAAATTAACAATCTATTTTTAAAACAAGACATAAATAATTACCTTTAAAGTATATCCATTATATATAATTTTAATGACATGAATTATCTGATTAAAACTATCTGTACCAGAATCTGACAGGCGTAAAAACATATCAGCAACAGTTAAACAAATATAAAACAAAAATCAAATAATGAAGAATAAAAAATATCACATCACCGTAAAGGATTTTACTGTTTTATGAGACTGTTTTATTTAATAAAAAAGCCACCTTTTATTCAGGTGGCTTATTGATATTTAATTAATATGCGAATTATTTATTTCTTCATATCCAATGCGGTTAATTCTGCAATCCGCATAATCACAGAAACAGCCTGTTCCATGCCTTCCAGCGAAATAAACTCGTGTTTACTGTGGAAGTTATAGCCGCCGGTAAACAGGTTCGGGCACGGCAGACCGCGATAAGAAAGTTGTGCGCCGTCAGTACCGCCGCGGATAGGTTTGATATCCGGCTCAATATCGCAGTCGATCATTGCCTGTTTGGCCAGTTCAATCACATGCGGGTGTTTCACCACATGGTCACGCATATTGTAATAGCTGTCATCGATCGTCAGCTCGATATAGCAGTCCGGATGCAGACCTTTACCGACTTTTTCGGCAATCGCGATCATGTTACTTTTGCGTTTTTCAAAGCTGTTACGGTCAAAATCACGGATGATATAGTGCATTTCCGCGCGTTCAACGGTGCCTTTGATGCTTTGCAGATGATAGAACCCCTCATACCCTTCGGTATTCTCCGGGGTTTCTTCCGGCGGTAATTCGCTGTGGATGCGGGTTGCCAGCGACAGTGCATTCACCATCACGCCTTTGGCACTGCCCGGATGCACATTATTGCCCTCGATGCGGATGGCAACCGCCGCCGCGTTGAAGTTTTCATATTCCAGCTCACCGACACCACCGCCATCAACGGTATAAGCCCACTGTGCGCCGAATTTTTTCAGATCCACATACTGCGCACCACGGCCGATTTCTTCATCCGGCGTGAAGGCAATGCGGATATCGCCGTGCGGAATATCGCTGTTTTTCAGGCGCACCATCGCGGTGATGATTTCCGCAATACCGGCTTTATCATCCGCACCCAGCAGGGTTTTACCGTCGGTCATAATCAGGGTTTTACCCAGCATGGTGTGCAGCACCGGGAACATGACCGGCGACAGTACTTCGTCACCGATGCCGAGTGCAATATCACCACCACGGTAATTTTCCAGAACCTGAGGATTCACATTACGCCCGGAGAAATCCGGAGAGGTATCAAGGTGAGAAATAAAACCGATAACCGGCACCGGCCAGTCAACATTCGCCGGTAACGTTGCCATCACGCAGCCGTTATCATCCAGCGAGACATCTGATAACCCCAGCGTTTTCAGCTCTTTTTCCAGAGCACGCGCCAGCCTTAGCTGACCGTCGCTGCTTGGTGTCAGCTTGGCTGACGGCTTCGACTGCGTGTCAAAAGAGACATAACCGAAAAAGCGCTCTAATAACTTATCCATGTGTTCCCCCAATAACATTGATTTCTTATTATCGGGGAAACATAAATTGAGTTATTGCGTCAAATCAGATTTAGTGTTGTTAATCTGTGCCAGCAGCTGACGGACATATTCCGGCACCACCTGCCCGGCCGGGCCGTAGTGACACTCCTCAAACTCACTCTGCACCTTACTCGGCTCCAGATTGAGTTCCACCGTGTGTGCCCCGCACAGTCGTGCCTCATGGACAAACCCGGCCGCCGGATAGACATGCCCGGAGGTGCCGATAGCGATAAAGATATCCGCATCATTCAGTGCCTGGTAAATTTCATCCATGCCGAACGGCATTTCACCGAACCAGACAATATGCGGGCGCAGCGGTGACGGGAACTGACAGCAGTGGCAGCGCTCATCGGCAGACAGGTCACTGGTACACGACTGAACCTGTCCGGACATCGTACAGCGGATTTTGAGCAGTTCGCCGTGCATGTGGATAATCCGCTCACTGCCTGCCCGTTCGTGCAGGTTATCAATATTCTGGGTGACCAGCAGGAAGTTATCCCCCAGCACCTGTTCCAGCTCCGCCAGCGCGAGATGTGCCGGGTTCGGCTGAACCTCAGCGGATTGTAACTGACGGCGGCGGTCATTATAAAACTGCTGCACCAGTCGCGGGTTGCGGGCATAGCCTTCCGGTGTCGCCACATCTTCAATATTGTGTTCTTCCCACAGCCCGTCTTCCGAACGGAACGTGCGGATCCCCGACTCGGCGGAAATACCCGCGCCGGTCAGCACAACAACTTTCGGTTTAAACTGATCCATTTTTCCGGCCATCCATTTGTCACGATAGAAAAAGCGTAAGCGGAAACGCTGACGCAGGGTCCGCCGCTGTTTGCGTAATTTTCTTAATCGGTGCGTTCTGCGCATAATCCGGCCTTTGTTCATCATTGTCTCCGTTCAGGGTAATGCATCCGCACTTCGGATTCAAAAATCATTACAATTCCTGCGGGCTTTACTGCCCGCTCAGAATACGTGCCGGTTCAAGGCGGCAGGCGCGTCTCGCCGGATACCAGCTTGCCAGCAGGCTCAGCACAATGGTGGTCAGAACCACATACAGCAGGTCGCTCAGCCGCAGCTCCGACGGCAGAAAATCAATAAAATAGACATCACCGGACAACAGTTTGTGCCCGATAAGGAATTCAATACCGCGGATAAGCGGTGTCAGGTTCAGTGCTGCCAGTGTGCCGAGAACTGCCCCGCTGATACAGCCCACCATGCCGGTCAGCAATCCGTACCAGAGGAAAATGGCGCGGATCAGGCTGTCTTTCGCCCCGAGGGTGCGCAGAATGGCGATATCCCCACTTTTATCTTTCACTGCAATAATCAGGGTGGAAACGATATTGAAGCATGCCACGCCAATCACCAGAATCATGGCCAGATACATAATACTGCGCACTAACTGAATGTCGCTGTACATATAGCCGTATTCATTGATCCAGCTTTTATAGAAGACATGTTCACGGCTGGCTTCCGCCGCCCGCAGCACCACATCATTGGCGTTGAAAACATTATCCACGCGGATTTCGATCCCGGTGACACCTTCACCGTAATCCAGATACTGCTGTGCATCTTCCAGCGGCAGCAGCGCCAGCCGGTGATCCAGCATCCCGCTTAAGCGAAAAATCCCCGCGACCTGTAACCGGATACGCTTCGGCTGTAACAGGCGCTCCGTGCTGTCGTGATTCGGGATCATGATAGTAAGCCAGTCGCCCTGCGCAACACCGAGGGATTTTGCCGCGCCGTCACCAAGGATTATCTGATTTTTCCCGGCCTGAAAATCCGCCCAGGCATTATCCGCGACAAATGCCGGCAGCCCGCTTACCGATTTCTGAGTGACCGGATCCACCCCCATCAGCTGCATGGCCTGTAATTTGCTGCCTTTTTCCGCCAGTCCGGTAAATTCAATATACGGGCTGGCTGCCACCACACCGGGGGTATTTTTGATCCGCAGCAGGCTCTGCGCCCAGGTATCAAACGGCTGTTCAACGGTAGAGATCTGCCCCTGCGGCACCACGGAAAGCACCCGGTTCTCCAGCTCACGCTCGAAGCCGTTCATGGCACTCAGCCCGATAATCAGTACCGCCACCCCGAGCGTGATCCCCAGCGTGGAAATAACGGAAATCAGCGAGACCATCCCCGCCCGTTTCCGCCCTTTGCTGAAACGCAGCGCAGTCAGTAATGACAGCGGTAGTGCATTCATAGCGCCGTCTCCGGCTGTGCATTCAGAATACCGTCACGCATTTCCATCTGCCGCCCCATTTTCGCCGCCAGAGCGAGGTCATGGGTAACTACCAGGAAGGCGGTGCCGAGGGTTTTATTCAGTTCGGATAACAAATCAAAAATGCTCTGCGCATTGCGCTGATCCAGGTTACCGGTCGGTTCATCCGCCAGCACCAGTGATGGCTTATTCACCAGCGCACGGGCAATCGCCACCCGCTGACGTTCCCCGCCGGAGAGCTCAGACGGGCGGTGATGGGCGCGCGCCGCCACACCAACCCGCTCCAGCATTTCTCCCGCCTTCGCCAGTGCTTTATCCCGCGCCATACCGCCAATCAGCAGCGGCATTGCCACGTTTTCCGCCGCCGTGAAATCCGGCAGAAGATGGTGGAACTGATAAATAAAGCCCATTTCTTCATTGCGCAGCGCCGACAGGGCGTTTTGACTCATGGCGGAAAGTGCCGTGCCGTTGAAAATCACCTCACCGGAGGTCGGGGAATCCAGCCCGCCGAGCAGATGCAGCAGCGTACTTTTCCCTGAACCGGAACTGCCGACAATCGCCAGCATATCCCCGCGCCGGAGTTCAAAATTGACCTGTTTCAGAACATCAGTTTCCACTGTGCCCTCATGATAGGATTTGCATAACTGACGACATGCCAGTAATAACTCACTCATAACGTAAAGCCTCCGCGGGTTGTACCGCTGCCGCCCGCCACGCAGGCCAGAGTGTGGATAATAAAGAGATAAGCATGGCTGCCGCGCCGATGGTTATCACGCGCAGCGGCTCAATCACCGTAGGCAGCGCGATTCCTTTCGGGATCAGCCCCAGCAGCGGCATCAGAATATTCAGTTGTGAAGAGAGCAGCGTGCCCAGCAGAACGCCGATTACTGAGCCGAGGATCCCCGCTCCCGCGCCCTGAATCATAAAGATCAGCATAATTTTGCCGCGTGTCATTCCCAGGGTTTTCAGGATGGCCACTTCGGTCTGTTTTTCCATCACCAACAGCGCCAGTGAGGTAATGATATTAAACGCGGCCACGGCGATAATCAGGCTGAGCAGCAGCCCCATCATATTTTTCTCCATGCGCACCGCCTGGAAAAACTCGCCTTTCTGCACGCGCCAGTCAGTCCAGACCAGCCCTTCCGGCAATGTCTGCTGACTGAGGCTGTCCACCTGTAACGGCTGTGACAGATAGAGACGCCAGCCGGTAATATTACCCGCCGGATAGCGCATCAGACGCGCCGCATCCGCCTGATTCATCAGCACCTGGGTGTTATCGGATTCACTGCCGGAGGAGAAAAAGCCCGCCACGGTAAACAGGCGCTGGCTCGGGATACGTCCCATCGGCGTCAGCTGTGACACATTCGGCACCAGGATACGGACACTATCCCCGCGCTTAAGCCCCATGCGTTTAGCCACGCCCTCGCCGACCACCACATGGTATTGTCCTGCCGCCAGCTCGGACGGCCGGGTATTCACCAGATAGTCCAGCAGCGGTTCATCCCCCTGCGGGTCAATTCCGGTCACGGAGGCGATCCCCACATTGCCGGTGCTCTGCAGGACGACGTCGCCGGTGACAATCGGGGCGGTTTTTACCACATCACGCAGCCCGGCTAATTGTGAGACCGGATGCGTCTGCGGATCCAGCATGCCGTTTCCGGTGGTAATCACCGCCTGCGGCATAAAATCGAGGATACTCTGCTGCAATGAGCGTTCAAAACCGTTCATCACGGATGTCACGGTGATAAGTGCTGTCACCCCCAGCGTGATGCCGATGGCGGAAAGCAGCGAGACAAAACGGGCAAAGCGATCTGTGCCGCGTCCCCGCATGTAACGCAGACCGATTAAAAATGAGACAGACTGAAACATGAAATCTGAACGCCCCTGTTGCCAAAGCGAAGTGTTCAGGGATAATAAAGGCTCCGGTTGATGAATGGAACCACTCCCGCCCGTTTGCGGCAGTTTTTTTTCATTGACGGTCAGCGTGTTGCCGGTATCAGACCACCTCTGAACCGGCAGCGCGGCGGCCTTTCATTGCCCGGACAAGCCACTCCGGTATGGCAGAACCTTGTTACCTGACAGAAACACGCAGCCCGATGGAAAACCGAATGCCGCTGAAAACACGCTATGAACTCCCGGCCCGTGCCGCAGACACCCGCCAGCTCGGTGAAATGACCGGCGCAGCCTGTGCGGTGGAAACCGCGTCGATAATTGAACAACACGACGGCCCCGTCATCCTGGTAACCCGCGATATGCAGAATGCCCTGCGGCTGCGGGATGAAATCCGCCAGTTTACCGCACTCCCGGCAGAAACCCTTGCCGACTGGGAAACCCTGCCGTATGACAGCTTCTCGCCGCATCAGGAGATTATCTCCAACCGGTTATCCACCTTGTACCGTCTGCCAACCCTGGAAAAAGGCGCCCTGATCCTGCCGGTCAATACACTGATGCAGAAAGTGTGTCCGCCTGAATTTCTCACCAGTCATGCCCTGGTGATGGCAAAAGGGGAAAAACTGTCACGAGACAAGCTGCGTGAAGAGCTGGTTCAGGGCGGTTACCGCAGTGTCGAACAGGTGCTGGAGCACGGCGAGTTTGCCATTCGCGGAGCATTGCTGGATCTGTTCCCGATGGGCAGCGAACTGCCGTTCCGGATTGATTTCTTTGATGATGAAATCGACAGCCTGCGCACCTTTGATGTCGATACCCAGCGCACCCTCGATGAAGTGAATGCGATCAATCTGCTGCCCGCTCACGAATTCCCGACGGATAAAGACGCTATCGAGCTGTTCCGCAGTCAGTGGCGGGAAATCTTTGAGGTACGCCGCGACCCTGAGCATATTTATCAGCAGGTCAGCAAAGGTACCCTGCCCGCCGGTATCGAGTACTGGCAGCCACTGTTTTTCACCGCGCCGCTGGTACCGCTGTTTGACTATCTGCCGGATAATACGCTGCTGGTGACTCAGGATTTACAGGAATCCGCCGACCGTTTCCGCCGTGATGTACAACAGCGTTTTGAAAGCCGGGGTGTGGATCCGATGCGGCCGTTACTGCCGCCGTCACAACTGTGGCTGACGCCGGAAGAACTCAATCAGCAGATGAAAACGCTGCCGCGTATGCAGCTGAATAATGACAAACTGCCGCGCAAAGCCGCCAATACCAACCTCGGGTATACCGCACTGCCGGATCTGAAAGTCAATCCGCAACTGAAATCCCCGCTTGACCCGCTGCGCCGCTTCCTGGAAAGCACCGACGCTGCCGTGATTTTCTCGGTAGAAAGTGAGGGACGGCGTGAAAGCGTGCAGGAACTGCTGGCGCGGATCAAAATCAAACCGGCGGAAATCCGCAGCCTGCAGGAGGCAACTGTACCGGGCATTTATGTCATGCTCGGTGCTGCCGAACACGGTTTTGTTGATAATGAGCGTCAGTGTGTTCTGATCTGCGAAAGCGATATGCTGGGCGAGCGCGTGGTGCGCCGCCGTCAGGACACCCGCCGAACCATTAATACCGATACCCTGATCCGCAACCTCGCGGAGCTGCGCCCCGGTCAGCCGGTGGTACATCTGGAGCACGGTGTCGGCCGCTATCAGGGATTAACCACGCTGGAAGCCGGAGGGATCAAGGCGGAATACCTGATCCTCACCTACGCCGGAGAAGATAAACTGTATGTGCCGGTCTCCTCACTGCATCTGATCAGCCGCTATGCCGGAGGTGCGGATGAAAGCGCGCCGCTGCATAAACTCGGTGGCGAAGCCTGGAGTAAAGCACGTCAGAAAGCGGCAGAAAAAGTCCGTGATGTGGCGGCACAGTTACTGGATATTTATGCACAGCGGGCCGTCAAACCCGGCTTTGCCTTTAAGCATGATCGCGAACAGTACCGCGAGTTTTGCCAGTCCTTCCCGTTTGAAACCACCGCAGATCAGGAGCAGGCTATCAATGCGGTGCTGAGTGATATGTGTCAGCCGGTGGCAATGGACAGACTGGTGTGCGGTGATGTCGGTTTCGGTAAAACCGAGGTCGCAATGCGGGCTGCCTTCCTCGCCGTCCATAACCACAAACAGGTTGCTGTGCTGGTGCCGACCACCCTGCTGGCGCAGCAGCACTATGATAATTTCCGTGACCGTTTCGCCAACTGGCCGGTGCGGATTGAAGTCCTCTCCCGTTTCCGCAGCGCCAAAGAGCAGCAGCAGGTGCTGGATGATACCCGGGAAGGAAAAGTGGATATCATCATCGGCACGCACAAGCTGTTGCAGAGTGATGTACACTGGCATGATCTCGGTCTGCTGGTGGTGGATGAAGAACACCGCTTTGGTGTCCGCCATAAAGAACGCATCAAGGCGATGCGCGCCAATGTGGATATCCTGACCCTCACCGCCACCCCGATCCCGCGTACCCTGAATATGGCGATGAGCGGCATGCGGGACCTTTCTATTATCGCCACCCCGCCGGCAAGACGGCTGGCGGTGAAAACCTTTGTCCGCCAGTATGATGAGCTGGTGGTGCGGGAAGCGATTCTGCGTGAGGTACTGCGCGGCGGTCAGGTCTATTATCTCTACAATGATGTGGAAAACATTGAAAAAGCCCGCGATCGTATTGCGGAACTGGTGCCGGAAGCCCGTGTGGCCGTCGGCCACGGACAGATGCGTGAACGCGAGCTTGAACGGGTCATGACTGACTTCCATCATCAGCGTTTTAATGTGCTGGTATGTACCACGATTATTGAAACCGGTATCGATATTCCCAGCGCCAATACCATTATCATCGAACGGGCCGATCATTTCGGGCTGGCACAATTGCATCAGCTGCGTGGTCGTGTCGGGCGTTCGCATCATCAGGCTTATGCCTATCTGCTCACCCCGCACCCGAAAGCCATGACCACCGATGCCCATAAACGCCTGGAAGCAATTGCCTCTCTGGAAGACCTGGGGGCCGGATTTGCTCTCGCCACGCATGACCTGGAAATCCGTGGTGCGGGTGAACTGCTGGGCGAAGACCAGAGCGGTCAGATGGCCAGCGTGGGTTTCACCCTCTATATGGAAATGCTGGAAAGTGCGGTCGATTCCCTGAAAAGCGGCAAAGAGCCGTCACTGGAAGACCTTACCCAAAGCCAGACCGAAGTGGAGCTGCGTATGCCAGCCCTGCTGCCGGAAGATTACCTGCCGGATGTCAGCATGCGCCTCTCCTTCTACAAACGGATTGCCAGCGCGCGCAGCGATACCGAACTGACCGGGCTGAAAATTGAGCTGATTGACCGCTTCGGTCTGCTGCCGGATGCCGGTCGTTACCTGCTGGCAGCGGCGGGTCTGCGCCTGCAGGCACAGGCGCTGGGGATCCGCCGGATTGAGGCCCAGGAGAAAGGCGGTTTTATCGAGTTCAGTGAGAAAAACCATGTCGATCCGGCGTATCTTATCGGGCTGCTGCAAAATAACCCGAAACAGTACCGGCTGGACGGCCCGTCAAAACTGAAGTTTATCTGTGACCTGACCGACCGCAGCAAACGTATTGAGTTTGTCGCCGATTTACTGACCGCGTTTGCCGCTCATCCGGTATAACGTACAACATCCTCTCTGTCAGGTGCCGGTTTCGCCCGGCACCTTAAAATGAATAAAAATCCATTTATTGTGAATATTAATTTGCAAGGTGATTATTAGTTCGGTTAGTATTTACCAAAATATAATGACAACAACAGGGTAAATACTATGGATCGTCGTTCGTTTCTGAAATCAACAGGGATCGCATTCGGTGGCTTAACGGCTGCTTCTCTGATCAGCACCGGTCATGCCGCCACGGATACCGTTTCTCCCGCTGTTAACGCCGCACCGCTCAGTGCAGAAAATCCGCTGCTGCTGAACTTCAATGAAAACTCACTGGGGATGTCGCCGAAAGCCCGCCAGGCGATTATTGATGCCCTTCCCGGCGCATTCCGCTATCCGGATGCTGCCCGCGAAGCGCTGATTGAGCAGATTGCCGCACACTTCTCACTGACACCGGCGCACATCAGCCTCGGGAATGGTTCCTCGGAAACCATTCAGGCGGCTGTGCAGATGCTGGTGGCGGATGCGCAGAAAAAACAGCAGCCGGTGCAGCTGATTGTGCCGGATCCGACATTCAATTATGCCGAACTGTATGCTGAGCCGCTGGGCGTGAATATTGTCAAAGTACCGCTGAAAGCCGATCTCTCTTTCGATCTCGCGGCCATGCAGGCGATTGCGGATAACTTTGCCGGTCATTCCGTTATCTATATCTGTAACCCGAATAACCCGACTGCCATGATCACCCCGGCATCACAACTCGCACAGTGGGTAAACCAGGCACCACCGCAGCAGAATTTTATTATTGATGAGGCGTATGCGGAATTTGTGTCTGATCCGCAATTTAAAAGTGCGGTTGAATGGGTGGCTGCCGGAAAATCCAATATTATCGTGACGCGGACTTTCTCGAAAATATTTGCCCTGGCCGGGCTTCGTGTCGGTTACGGTATTTCGCTGCCGGCAGTGACAGAGCAGATAAATAACTTCAATTCTATCGATAATACTAATATAGCGGGTGCCGTTTCCGCTCTCGCATCCCTGAATGATAAACCGTTTATTGATTACAGCCGTCATTCAACGGATGTATCACGGGAAATTGTGGCAGCGGCACTGAAAGAATTAAATCTGCCTTATGCCCCCTCACAGGCTAATTTTATCTTCCATAAAGTCAGTGGGGATGTAAAAACCTATCAGCAACGGATGAAAGAGAATCATATTATGGTCGGCCGTGAATTTCCGCCGGTAACCGGCTGGAGTCGCCTGACATTAGGTACACCGGAAGAAATGCAGCAATTTGTGACGGTATTAAAACAGTTTCGTCAGAAAGGCTGGGTTTAATTTCCGGTTACTTTAAATAAAAAGTGGTAAATACCGGTTTGCCGCGTAAACCGGTATTTTCTTTTTTTTGTCCGCAACGCACTTTATTTCACGCTATTCAGTTCGGGTAAAATGATCAGCCGCCCGGTGTTATCCACCGGCATGACATCACCGGGATTATAATTGATTCTCACTCTGCCGACGGTATCTTTGATTTTATACACCACATCATAGCCCACAATCCGGTGCTCATAGGTGTAAGCCATGGTGCAGGCGCGGTATGTCGGGCCGCCGTACACCTTTGGTGCGTGCAGCAGGGTTTCATACAGCAGATACGGGGTACAGACCTGTTCTGTCGGATGGACGATATCCAGAAGGTCTCTTTTATACGGGCCAGGCATCGCTGTCAGGTCACAGTATTCATGACGCACCGGCACCGTTGCCATGATAGGTTCAGATGAAAGAACCTCAGCAACAGCAGGATGCTTATTCTTTGTCACAGCAAAAGAAATAATTATCACAAAAATAACAAAAAGAAGAATAAGTCCTGTGACTGTTATTCGTGATAATGGTTTCCGTTCAATTTTATTCATTGTCAAATTATATAAATATCCAGCGGTGATAATTAGGATTATTCCTATCCGTGACCGGTTTATTTTTAACATTTAATCTTACCGGACTATATTCCCACAGCACCGCTAAATAAAAGTTAAATAATAATGATGAAACAAAAATTCTGTCCCTGTAATTTATTAATTCAACCTGACTGTATGTGTACTGACAACGATCAAAAATAATGAATAAAGAGCAGTATCTGCCTTATTTTGTGCATTACCACCGGAATTATCTGTTAGTGATGATACCAAATCGCTGCTGAATAATACATTTTCCGGTTTTACATCAAATTCGTGCAATATCTGTTTTCCTGCTTTCAGCAGGGTTTATTATTATAAAAAAATGACGCCCTGAGGCGTCATTATCGGAGGAGATCAATTAATGTAATTTCAGCCGCGGACGGATAATCCGGTTTATACCACCAACCAGCATCATCAGCCCGGTTTTAATATAACCGTGCAGCGCAATCTGATGCATACGATACAGCGAAATATACATCACACGGGCAATACGTCCTTCAATCATCATATTGCCGCGCATCAGGTTACCCATCAGGCTGCCGACTGTACTGAACCGGGAGAGAGAAACCAGTGAACCGTGATCTTTGAACACATAATCCTTCAGCGGCTTATCGTTGAGTACCGCAAGGATGTTGTGATAACAGCGGGTTGCCATCTGGTGTGCTGACTGCGCACGCGGCGGAACAAATCCGCCCTCTTTTTTCGGGCAGGAAGAGCAGTCACCGATAGCGAAAATTGCGTCATCACGGGTGGTCTGGAGTGTTGGTTTGACCATCAGCTGATTAATACGGTTGGTTTCCAGCCCGCCAATCTCTTTCAGGAAATCCGGAGCCTTGATACCAGCCGCCCAGACCATCAGGCTTGCGGTGATATGCTCGCCGTCTTTGGTGTTCAGACCGGATTCATCGGCACTGGTGACCATGGTCTGCGTCATCACACGCACACCCAGTTTGGTGAGCTCCTGATGTGCGGCACCGGCAATTTTCGGCGGCAGTGCAGGCAGAATACGCTCACCCGCCTCCACCAGCGTCACATTCAGCGCATCGGTATTCAGACCCTTAAAACCGTAGCTGTGAAGCTGTTCAACGGCATTATACAGTTCCGCTGACAGCTCCACCCCGGTCGCCCCGCCGCCGACAATAGCGATATTGACTTTGTCGCCTTCGCCGTGGCTGGCGGAGTATTTCAGGAACAGGTTCAGCATCTCATTATGGAAGCGGTTCGCCTGTGACGGACTGTCGAGGAAGATACAGTTTTCTTTGATCCCCGGGGTACCGAAATCGTTGGAGGTGCTGCCCAGAGCCATCACCAGGATGTCATAATCCAGGTTACGCTCCGGCACCAGCAGATCACCGTTGTTGTCACGGATTTCCGCCAGGGTAATGTTTTTGCTGTCACGATCCAGACCGGTCATCGAACCCAGCTGGAAATTGAAATAGTGATTGCGGGCATGCGCCAGGTAGCTCAGGGCATCCACGCCGTCATCCAGAGAACCGGTCGCCACTTCGTGTAACAACGGTTTCCACAGGTGGCTGCTGTTGCGATCGACCAGTGTGATTTCCGCTTTTTTCTTCTTACCTAATTTGTGGCCGAGTTGCGTTGCCAGTTCCAGCCCGCCTGCGCCACCGCCGATAATCACAATCTTCGTATTCGGTGTAGTCATAACATCCTCTGAAAAATAATCTAACGTTATCTCAGGGCTCTTCATAAAAAACAGTGAGATAACATCAGATAAAACTGAATCGTGTCACACCATGGTATACCACAACAGGTAATTTGGTCATACCATATTTGATCATAATCAAATTTTGGGTAATCCGGCGGGAAAATGCAAACATTATTTTAAATTTAGCAAAATAATTTTACTTTTGGTTTACCTCTGATGCTTTCTTTAATCACCGGATTAACTTCTCAGCGCAGCGGATAATAAAAGCCAGTTATCTTGCTGATTCAGCAAAGGAAAGTTATTGATATAACGCAATGACCGGAACGATACGTAAGAGAAGGATCACAGGAAAGGCAGATTTGAGACAGGAATCGCTTCAGTTGCAGGGGAAAAATACCGCGCCTTCAGCAGGCGCGGCTGTTTTACAGAGAGGCGGTGTTATCAGGCTTTTTTAAACGCGGTTTTAAACCCTTTGATTTCCTGCAGATGACGGGACAGATCCTTAAACTTATGGGTCTGTTCTTCATCCCAGATGACCTGATAGTACGGCGACAGCGTGTCATGCGCACGCTGGTTATCCAGCGCCTCATCATTGCGGGACAACAGCACCAGGCAGTTCTGCCGGTTCAGTTCGCGGAAATCCGAGATACACTTGGTCATGATATCCAGATACTCTTCAGGGCGGTCGATTTTACCTTCCATATTTTCATACGGGAACAGGTTCGGGTTCACCATCACCTGGCGGATCCCGCACAGATAGCCGACACGTTCAGCCCAGAAGCCCCCCAGACCCACGCCCAGCACAATGGCCGGTCCTTCGCTCTGTTTTACCGCTTTATCCACTTCAGTCAGCAGATATTTCATGTCATAACGCGGATGCAGTGTGCTGTAACTGATAAAACGGACATCCGGGTCCGCAAATTTCAGCTGCATCACTTTTTCATGATTGCCCGGGCTGGTTGAATCAAATCCATGAAGATAAATAATCATGCTCGCTCCTGCCATTGTTCGTGTAATACGGATAGGGTTTTGTTCGCCTGCTGCCAGCGCTCGCTGCGCTGCAGTTCAGCCAGATCATAACCTTTACCCCGATGATACAACTTATCAATACGTTGTGCCGTGATAACAGGCAAATTATCAAGGATAGTCACAGCACCTTTACGGTTATTACAGACCAGGATCATATCGCAGCCCGCATCCAGTGATGCCTGACCACGCTCCGCATAGCCGCCCATCACCGCCGCGCCTTCCATTGACAGGTCATCGGAGAAAATCACCCCGTCAAACCCGAGCTGCTGACGCAGTACCGATTTCAGCCAGTAAGAGGAACCGCTCGCCGGACGATCATCAATCTGCGTGTAAATCACATGTGCGGGCATCACTGCATCAAGCAGACCACGCTGGATAAATTCACGGAAAATCGCCATGTCTTTACCGCGGATCACCGCCGGGTCGCGTTCATCACGCGGCGTTTCTTTATGGGAATCCGCACTGACCGCGCCGTGTCCCGGGAAGTGTTTACCGGTGCTCGACATCCCGGCGCTGCGCATACCGCGCACAAAGCGCTCCGCCATCTGCGCCGCAATGTCGCCGTCCTCGTGGAAAGCGCGTGAGCCGATAGCCGCACTGCCGTGTCCCAGATCCAGCACCGGCGCGAAACTGATATCAATATCCATGGCAATCATTTCCGCTGCCATCAGCCAGCCCGCCTCTTCCGCCAGCGCAGAGCCGGTGAGCAGGTCATTAAACAGGGCAAAAGACTGTGCCGCCGGCAGACGGGTAAAGCCGTCTTTAAAGCGCTGGACACGACCGCCCTCCTGGTCAACCGCAATCACAACCCGGTTGTCGCGGGTAGCTTCACGGATCTGCCGCGTCAGTTCGCGCAGCTGTGCCGTGTCATGGAAATTACGGGTAAAGAGAATCACTCCCCCGACTGAAGGGTGGCGCAGGATCTCGCGCTCTTCGCTGTCCAGCTCATACCCTTCGACATCTAACATTACAGGACCCATAGTGACACCTCGTTATATTTACCTGAGCCCGGCGGCGGCTTTCAGCGCGGCCGGGTATTGCAGAAACTGCGGGTCGCCGGTTTGTCCCCAGCGGCTCTCAAACCACATAACCATCATATAATCTGCCCGTGCCTGCCAGCGGCAGGTCTGCGCCAGTACGCGCTGCGGACAGTGATAAGCAGAATAATAACGCAGAAAAGTGTGAATTAACGTCAATGACCAGTGATTGGCACGAAAAAGTGTGGCGAGAGACAGACCGATATCCGTGTCAGCAGCATATTCCCAGTCAATCAGATGCAGCTCCCCCGCTGCCGTCACGATATTACCGGGGTGGATATCCATATGTGCGGGTGCCAGTTTCAGCGGCTGAGGCTCTGCTTCGCGCATAAAGTGACGATGGATACGCAACAGCTGCGGGGTGCGGCGGCGTTTGTCGGTCAGGTGAAAATGGCGTTCTGCCTGCGCTTTGAGCGGCAGACGATACCCGGTAAGCGGCTGGTTATGCAGATTGCTGACCAGCGCCGCCAGTTGCGGGATAAAGCGCGGTTGCTGTATCTGTTCCGGCGGCAGTGTTTCCCCCTCCACCCGGTACAAAAGCAGCCAGCCGTGGCTGAACCCGGCCACGCACGGGGCAAGGCCGCTGTCACGCAGACGGTACAGGATCCGCGCCTCTTTCTGACGGCTGACACCGATATCCGCACTGTGCATGGTCTGTGCTCTGCCAATCAGAGACACACCTTTTTGTTCAATACTGACACTTTCCCGCGTCAGCCCGTTCAGCGGACGGATTGTCCAGCCGCCGGCAGGCAGTGCGGGAAAGTGTTCAGCGAGGCATAACAGTAACGCGCGGTTACTGCTCAAGCACCGCACCCTTACCGGACCAGATGATTTCACCGCTGCTGACAGACATCAGCTGCATCTCCATCTGACGGGCCTCACGGGTACCGGTCACCACACTGTACAGTACATAGTCGGCATTCAGATAACGCGCCAGACCAATCGCTTTACTGCGCAGGGTCAGTGTGTCGTTATCTCCCATGCCCAGCACCGACATAGCACTGCTGACCGCACCGGCCGGGATCACATTCAGTACCCCGGTTTTTCCGATGGTATTCATCAGCGCACCGGTCGCAACGCTGGTTTGCAGACTGCTGTTGGTTTTATTACCGACTTTATTCACCAGCAGCGTGCTGCCCTGATTCACGCCGTCGCTGTGAACCATCTGATTAACCAGTGGTGTAATACTCTGTTCCCACTCGATTTTTTTCATTTTCGGCGGAACCGGTACCGTATCCGGCGGCGGCAGCGGCGGCAGTGTGGTATCCGGCGGCGGCGTTACGGTACCCACCGGTACCGGAGGTGTTACCGGCGCCGTTGAAGGACACCCGGCGAGCAGCCAGACTGACGCTATCACACATAAAAGACGTTTCATCACTGTTCTCCTGTCCGCCGGTTATTTCGCCAGCATCGGCCCCAGATGATGGCCGCCGACCAGATGCATATGAATATGGAACACTTCCTGTCCGCCATGGCGGTTGCAGTTC
Organism: Morganella sp. TYF_1; assembly: GCF_043105645.1. Taxonomy (NCBI): domain Bacteria; kingdom Pseudomonadati; phylum Pseudomonadota; class Gammaproteobacteria; order Enterobacterales; family Morganellaceae; genus Morganella; species Morganella sp. TYF_1. The sequence continues at coordinate 648,184 of NZ_JBICLU010000026.1, forward strand.
ATGATCAGGCGGTAGCCGTCATCAGCAATACCTTCCTGCTGTGCGATTTTAGCCGCAACCGTGATCATATGACCCAGAACCTGTTCATCTTCCGGTGTGACATCATTCACGGTAGGAATAAGATGGTTAGGAATAATCAGAATATGTGTCGGTGCCTGCGGGGAAATATCCCGGAACGCTGTCACGCTGTCATCCTGATAGACGATATCAGACGGAATTTCACGACGAATAATTTTACTAAAAATAGTTTCTTCGGCCATAACCTGCTCCTGTAATTAATCAGCCTGACAGATGTGTGCGGATTTACCGGACAGACACCTGAAACAGACGGCAGAAATTGTCAGTGGTGATCTCAGCAAGCGCCTCAACGCTCACCCCTTTTAATACCGCCATATACTCCGCCACATCACGCACATACGCGGGCTGGTTCTCTTTACCGCGAAACGGTACCGGGGCCAGATACGGCGAGTCGGTTTCCACCAGAATGCGATCCAGCGGTACAATACGGGCGGCTTCGCGGATCTGCTCGGCATTGCGGAAAGTCAGAATACCGGAAAAGGAGATATAAAAACCTTCATCCAGCAGCGCTGAGGCCGTCTCTTTGTCTTCGGTAAAGCAGTGTAACACGCCGCCGCACTCCCCGGCCTGCTCTTCACGGATAATCGCCAGGGTATCTTCACGGGCATCGCGGGTATGGACAATCACCGGTTTATTCAGCTCACGTCCGATACGGATATGCTCGCGGAAAACATCACGCTGAAGCGCGGCATTTTCTTTCTGGTAGTAGTAATCCAGCCCGGTTTCACCGAGTGCCACCACGCGGCTGTCCGCTGCCATTGCGCGCAGCTGAGTGAAATCATACGGTTCATCCAGATTCAGCGGATGAATACCGCAGGAAAAGGCCACATCCGGGCGCTCGCCAATCAGCTCACGCATTTTGGTGTAACCCGGCAGGGTGGTCGCCACCGCCAGCGCGTATTTCACATCACGCTGCGCGGCCTTTTGCATAACATCGTCCACACTTTCATGCTTTTTTTCATAATCCAGGCAATCGAGGTGGCAATGGGAATCGACTAAAAACATAATTAACTCATTATCTTAAATTAGGTGATGCAGAAAACAGGGTTTCCTGGTGTAATAATTGTTCTGTCAGCAGCAGTTCCTGATTCACACCGGTGATGGTCATCAACCGGTGGCGGCAGGTCAGCCAGCTTTCCGCTGCATTCAGTAAGTGTGCGCTGCTGTAATGCGTTGCCAGTTGTGCAACAAGCGCAGACTGATCCTGATTCAGACAGGCAGGTGCCATATTCTGCTGATATTTTACCGCATCCATAAACAGAGTCGTCAGCCAGCTGATGCGTTTTTCCGCATCCTGATGATTCAGTTCAGATAACAGCGATAAAAAGTCTCCGCTGCGTACGGACGCGGCCAGTTGCGTAAACAGGTTCAGGCGATTCTGCCAGTCAGCGGTGGTCAGCAGTGACAATGCCGCCGCCGGGGCATTGTGACAAAGATTCAGCGCCGTCTGCCGCGACACCGCATCAGACTGCGGATATTCGCGCTGCAACCACTGCCCCCCGGTATCCGCTGACGGCGGAGCCAGATGATAAGCAAAACAACGGCTGCGCAGTGTCGGCAGCAACTGCTCCGCCCCCCGGCTTTGTAACACAAACCAGGTATTCTCTGTCGGCTCTTCCAGGGTTTTCAGCAAGGCGTTGGCAGCCGCTTCGGTCAGCAGTTCCGCCTGCGGAATATGCACCAGTTTGGCTCCCCCTTGCTGGGCATGATCGTACAATTTTTCTGTCACGGCCCGCACCGCATCAATCCCGATGGCGGATTTGCCTTTTTCCGGCTGCAGCAGATAAAAATCCGGATGCGTGCCTGCCAGCATCAGTTTACAGCTGTGGCACTCCCCGCAGCTTTTGATGCCCTGCGGCTGCTGACACATCCGCAGTCGTGTCAGGGCATAGGCCAGCTCGTCGGTACCGGTGCCGGAAATGCCGTACAGCAGCAGAGCATGGTGTCCCTGACCGGACAACCACGCGGTTGCCAGCTGACGGTAAACAGGATTAAGCCACGGATACCAGTTCATTACGCCTCTTTCTGCTGTGCCAGCCAGTTCAGTATGGCAGAGCGGATTGATTGATGAACATTATCCATTGATTGCGAAGCATCAATGGTCACAATGCGCGGATCGGACTCTGCCAGCTCCAGATAACGGGATCGGGTGCGGCGGAAGAAATCCAGTGATTCCTGTTCGATTCTGTCCAGTTCGCCCCGGCTGCGGGCACGGGCCAGGCCGGTTTCCGGCGGCAGATCAAGATACAGGGTAAAATCAGGATAAAAATCCCCCAGTACGGTATCACGCAGTGACGCCATCAGTTGGCGATCAATACCGCGTCCGCCGCCCTGATAAGCCTGAGAGGAGAGATCATGGCGATCGCCGATCACCCATTGTCCGCGCGCCAGTGCCGGTTTGATCACATTATCGACCAGCTGAATACGGGCAGCGTATAACATCAGCACTTCTGCTTTATCAGTAACCGTTTCGCCGTCGATCCCATCTTTAATCAGCGTACGCAATTTTTCTGCCAGCGGCGTGCCGCCCGGTTCGCGGGTATAGATCAGATCTGTGATGCCGTTTTCATGCAGTGTATCAACAATCACCTGACGTGCCGTGGTTTTCCCGGCACCTTCAAGTCCTTCAATTACTATAAATTTGCCTGTCATTGTTTTTTTAATCCGCTACGGTAATCTGCAACCGCCCGGTTGTGATCCCGCAGATTCGTGGTAAATACATGTCCGCCTTTGCCGTCCGCGACAAAGTAAAGGTAACCGGTGGTGTCCGGTCTGGCTGCCGCATCCAGCGAGGCACTGCCCGGCATGGCGATTGGCGTCGGCGGCATGCCGTCAATCTGATAGGTATTATACGGCGTTGCCCGCGCCAGGTCGCTGCGGTAAATCGTGCCCTGATAACGCTCACCCATGCCGTAAATCACCGTCGGGTCGGTTTGCAGGCGCATTTTCAGTTTCAGCCGGTTCATAAAGACCGAGGCCACTTTTTTGCGTTCGCCGTCCACGCCGGTCTCTTTTTCAATCAGCGAGGCCATGATCAGCATTTCATACGGATCGGCATACGGTAAGTCGGTGTTACGGGTTTTCCATGCCGCCGCCAGTTTGGTTTCCATCTGCTGATGCGCCCGTTTCAGGATTTGAGTATCTTCCGTTCCGGCGGTATAAAGATAGGTATCCGGATAAAAACGCCCTTCGAGGTGACTCCCGGCAGGCAGGCCGAGCATCTCCGTCAGTTTATCCGCCGGTAAATCCGCGAGGGTCTGTTTCAGGTAAGGCGCTTCCGACAGAATCTTCTGCCAGTCCGCTAATTTACTGCCTTCCACAAAACGGATACTGAATTGCGCCTCTTTACCGCTGACAAACAGTTGCAGCATGCTTTTGACCGTCATATCCGGTGTCAGACGGTAAGTACCGGCTTTGATTTTTGCCAGTTCCGGCTCCAGTTGCAGCAGCCAGTCATAATTATGTGATTCCGGGATAATCCCGCTTTCCGCCAGTTTTTTCTCCAGCGCCACACGACCGGTACCCGGCGGAATGGTGAAAATGGTCTCTTCAGTGACAGAAATTTTTTGCCCGGAAAATGCGTTCACCTGATGATAAAGCCAGTACGCCACGCCGCCCGCAACCGCAAGCAGCACCAAAAATGTCACAAGGAAAATCCGTGTTTTTTTCATCAGTCATTAACTCTGTTCAATCAGGGTATTGCTGCCGGACAGTGCGGCAAAAGCCAGGTAAAGAGTGAGCGGGAGGTATAATGCCAGTGATGACGGGCATCCGCACGGATATCATTGACCGGCATGACCGGCATCAGCGCATTGCACATAATCACTTCATCCGCTTTTGCCAGCACCTGCGGAAAACGTTCGGTTTCATAACAGCGGTAACGGCTGCCTTTCAGCACATCCATGATATGTGCGCGCATCACACCTGCCACGCCACATTTTCTCAGTGACGGGGTAAATACGTCATCACCACAGCGCCAGAACAAATTGGCGCTGCATCCTTCGGTCAGAATGCCGTCAGTATCACAGACAATGGCTTCATCGGCCTGCTGTTCTGCCGTATAACGGCGGATCAGCACCTGCTCCAGCCGGTTCAGGTGTTTGATACCCGCCAGATATGGATTGACAGACAACGGTACCGGGCTTTTCACCACCGATAACCCGCGATCCTGCAATGCCGGATAGCTTTCCGGATATGCGGAGCGGATCAGGATCACTACCGGCGGTACATCCGCACGCAGGTAACCGCGCCCCTGCTCACCGGCAGAAATAATCACTTTCAGCACACCATCCGCTGCACCCTCTGCGGCCTGCATTATCCACTGAGTCAGCCTTGCATCATCCGGCGGCGTCAGCCCCAGCCCGGCACAACCACTGCGGAGCCGGTGCAGATGGCGTGACAGCAGAGACGGTTTGCTGTTGACAATGCGCATCGTGGTAAAACAGCCGTCACCAAACTGCACACTGCGATCAGAAATCGCAATAGTGTGCTGCGCTACACCATTGACCCAGTAATGCGTCTGTTGTGTCATAGCCAACTCATTGTTTTAACGGTTATTATTTAGCCGTCATTCAGTATGCGGACAGACCTGTATAATAGTACAGCTGTGATTTTTGTGCAAAACTGCGATACCGTCACCCGTCAGGTAAAAAAAAAGCGCCGTCAGGCGCTTTTTTCTCAGAAAACAGACTCAGATCTTACGGAAAATCAGGGAACCGTTGGTGCCGCCGAAGCCGAAAGAGTTACAGAGTGCGTATTCCATACCTTCCACTTTGCGGGCTTTGCCCGGTACAAAGTCGAGTTTGCAGACCGCTTCATCCTGATTATCCAGGTTGATGGTCGGCGGTATGATCTGATCACGCAGTGCCAGAATGGTGAAAATGGATTCCACTGCACCGGCGGCACCCAGCAGGTGACCGGTCATGGATTTGGTGGAACTGACCAGAACGTTGGTTCCTTCACCAAATACCGTTTCAACGGCTTTTGCTTCCGCCACATCACCCGCAGAGGTGGATGTACCGTGAGCATTGATATAGCCGATGCTGTCAGCAGGAATACCCGCATCCTGAATCGCGTTTGCCATGGCCAGTGCGGCACCGTCACCGTTTTCCGGTGGTGATGTCATGTGATAAGCATCGCTGCTCATCCCGAAACCGACCAGCTCCGCGTAGATTTTCGCACCGCGGTTTTTCGCGTGTTCGTACTCTTCCAGCACCAGTATACCGGCGCCGTCACCCAGCACAAACCCGTCACGATCTTTATCCCACGGACGACTTGCGCCCTGAGGATTGTCATTATTGGTGGATAAGGCACGCGCAGCACCGAACCCGGCAACACCTAATGGTGTGCTGGCTTTTTCAGTACCACCGGCAACCATCACATCCGCATCACCGTAAGCGATGATCCGGGCAGCATGACCAATGTTATGTACGCCGGATGTACAGGCAGTGGCAATGGAAATGCTTGGTCCGCGCAGGCCGTACATAATACTTAAATGTCCGGCAACCATATTGATGATAGTTGAGGGAACAAAGAACGGGCTCACTTTACGCGGGCCGCCGGCAGCCAGAGCGCTGCAGTTTTCTTCAATCAGTCCGAGACCACCAATACCAGAACCAATCGCAGCTCCGATGCGGGTTGCATTGGCTTCTGTTACTTCAAGTCCGGAATCCGCAATTGCCTGGATACCGGCTGCAATACCGTATTGAATGAAGAGATCCATCTTCCGGGCATCTTTGCGCGAAATATTAAAATCTTCGTGATTGAAATCTTTTACCATACCTGCGAATTTGGTCGCATGGTTAGAGGTGTCAAAATGCTCAATCAGGCTGATACCACTCTGCCCGGCACACACAGCTTTCCAGGATGAATCGACTGTATTACCGACAGGAGATAACATGCCAAGTCCGGTCACGACTACACGACGCTCAGACACGCTTATCCTCCGGGGGGGAAAATAAAAGAAACAAGGCGGTCGGGTGACCGCCTGGACATGAGGGATGCTTACTTGCCTGCGTTCTCAACGTAGTCAATAGCAGCCTGTACAGTTGTGATTTTTTCTGCTTCTTCGTCTGGGATTTCGATGTCGAACTCTTCTTCCAGAGCCATCACCAGCTCAACTGTGTCAAGAGAATCAGCGCCTAAGTCATCAACGAATGAAGCTTCGTTTTTTACTTCTTCCTCTTTAACACCCAGTTGTTCAACGATGATTTTCTTAACACGTTCTTCGATAGCGCTCATACTATTAAATTTCCTATCAAAACTCGCTATATGCGATGGTTTTCGTAGTTTATAAAATACAGGAAAAGATGCAACCCAATCCCGGCTGGTCTAACCATATAAATACTCACTTTTGCGTGTGTTTACACAAAAACGGCAAATGGTCAGCTCAAACATTAAATCATGTACATGCCACCATTGACATGCAATGTCTCGCCTGTGATGTAAGCCGCTTCATCAGAAGCTAAGAAGGCTACAGCACTGGCAATCTCTTCAGCATCACCCAAACGGTTAGCAGGAACCTGAGATAAAATGCCTGCACGCTGGTCGTCTGTCAATGCGCGAGTCATATCAGTTTCGATAAAACCCGGAGCAACGACGTTGACAGTGATGCCGCGCGACGCGACTTCACGGGCGAGTGATTTACTGAAACCAATCAGCCCGGCTTTCGCCGCCGCATAGTTAGCCTGTCCGGCGTTCCCCATCGTCCCGACAACGGAACCGATGGTGATGATGCGCCCGCAACGTTTTTTCATCATGGCGCGCATAACCGCTTTGGACAGACGAAATACGGATGAAAGGTTCGTGTCGAGGATATCCTGCCACTCATCGTCTTTCATACGCATCAGTAAGTTGTCACGTGTGATACCTGCATTATTAACCAAAATATCAATTTCGCCAAACTCAGTGCGAATATTTTCTAATACATGGTCAATGGATGCGCTGTCGGTCACGTTCAGCGCAAGGCCTTTACCCTTCGCGCCTAAATATTCACTGATAGCTGCCGCACCGCTTTCGCTGGTTGCAGTACCAATGACAGTTGCACCGCGTGCTGCTAATTTCTCAGCAATTGCACGGCCGATTCCGCGGCTCGCACCGGTGACAAGGGCAATTTTGCCTTCAAAGCTCATCTCAACCTCAGCGATTTTCAAGTGCTGTTTCCAATGATGACATATCATTGACAGCAGATGATGTTAATGTTTTCACAATACGCTTAGTCAGCCCGGTCAGTACTTTGCCCGGCCCTGCTTCCAGCAGATCTTCAACACCCTGCGCGGCCATAAACTCAACAGTTTCGGTCCAGCGTACCGGATTATAAAGCTGACGGACTAATGCATCACGAATTGCATCGGCGGAAGTCTCTATCTTAACATCAACATTGTTCACAACAGAAAAGATTGGTGTATTAAATGTGATATTTTTTAGCGCAACGGCTAATTTATCAGCAGCCGGCTTCATTAATGCACAATGTGACGGCACACTGACCGACAACGGCAGCGCACGTTTTGCCCCGGCCTCCTTACATAATGCCCCGGCACGCTCAACGGCATCTTTCTCACCGGCGATAACCACCTGGCCCGGCGAGTTAAAGTTAACCGGTGATACGACCTGCCCCCTGGCTGCTTCTTCACAGGCTTTGGCGATAGCATCATTGTCCAGACCGATGATGGCATACATTGCCCCGGTACCGGCCGGAACGGCTTCCTGCATCAGGCGGCCTCGTAATTCCACCAGTTTGATGGCTTCTTTAAAATCCATCACACCGGCACACACCAGCGCGGAGTATTCCCCCAGGCTGTGACCGGCCATCATGGCAGGCATGGCGCCGTTTTTTTCCTGCCAGACACGCCAGATAGCCACAGAGGCCGCCAGCAGTGCAGGCTGGGTCTGCCAGGTTTTATTCAGTTCGTCTTCCGGCCCGTTCTGAACGAGTGCCCATAAATCGTAGCCCAGTTCAGCGGATGCTTCGGCAAAGGTTGCCTCAACGACCGGAAAATGTGCCGCGAGGTCCGCCAGCATACCGACTGACTGAGAACCTTGTCCCGGAAATACCATTGCATATGCAGACATGATTTAGCTTCCTGAAAAATTAAAAACGAATTAATGCAGAACCCCAGGCAAAACCACCGCCGAAGGCTTCAATCAGAATCAGCTGACCGCGTTTGATGCGCCCGTCACGAACCGCTTCGTCGAATGCCGTCGGTACAGAGGCCGCAGAGGTGTTGCCGTGACGATCAAGCGTTACCACCACTTTATCCATGCCCATATTTAATTTTTTTGCTGTGGCACTGATAATGCGCAGGTTTGCCTGATGCGGCACCAGCCAGTCGAGTTCTGATTTATCAATATTGTTCGCCACCAGCGCTTCTTCAACGACGTTGGCTAATTCACGGACAGCCACGCGGAACACTTCGTTACCTGCCATTGTCAGGTACGCCGGTTTTTCGCTGTCTTTGCGATCTTTATTCGGTAATGTCAGCAGATCGCCATAGCGACCGTCCGCATGTAAATGGGTGGAGAGAATGCCCGGCTCTTCTGAGGCTTCAACCACAAAAGCACCCGCGCCGTCACCAAACAGGATAACAGTACCGCGATCTTCAGGGTCCAGCGTTTTCGCCAGCACATCCGAACCGATCACCAGCGCTTTTTTCGCCATACCGGTTTTAATGAATTGATCCACCACGCTGATAGCGTAGCTGAAACCGGCACACGCCGCCGCCACATCAAAGGAGATGCAGCTGTCAATGCCCAGCAGTTTCTGGATTTCACAGGCCGCGCTCGGGAAACCGTGCGTGGAAGAAGTGGTACCCACAACGATCAGATCGATATCACCGGCAGGAATACCCGCCATATCCAGTGCGTTCAGAGCTGCCTGGTGCCCCATCGTAACAACGGTTTCATCATCACCGGCCAGACGGCGCTCACGGATCCCCGTACGAGTAACAATCCACTCATCGGTTGTGTCGACCATTTTTTCCAGATCAGCATTTGTGCGGATTTGTGCAGGAAGATAGCTCCCGGTTCCTAAAATTTTTGTATACATATTAGTTAGTTACTCTTGGGTAATACCATGGCGAGGCGGGATGCGATTCGTTCAGGCACCTGCTTTTCAACAGTCTGAACCGCCTGCGTTATGGCAGCGTTGAATGCACTTACATTCGCCGCACCGTGACTTTTAATCACAATGCCGCGTAATCCTAACAGAGAAGCACCGTTATACTGGTCGGGGTTCAGGTGGCTGAAGCGTTTATTCAGCCATTTTGTCACCACTTTCTTCACGACTTTCTTCACAGCTTTGTACAGCAGAGATGACGATTTGCCTTCATTCTGTGATTTAAACATAGAAAGGATCACACGAATCACCCCTTCCATGGTTTTCAGGGTAACGTTACCCGCGAAGCCGTCACAGACCAGCACATCCGTTTTACCGGTCAGCAGTTCGTTACCTTCTGCATAGCCGATATAATTGATGTCCGGTATCGATTTCAGCACCGTGGCTGCTTCGCGGATATTGTCGAGTCCCTTGGTTTCTTCTTCACCGATGTTCAGTAATGCCACACGCGGATGCGGGATCCCGGCCACATCTTCTGCCATCACCGCGCCCATGACAGCAAACTGCACCAGCATCTCACTGCTGCACTCCGCATTTGCGCCCAGATCAAGCAGCACCGTTTTGCCTTTCTTCTGATTCGGCACCACGGTCATCAGCGCGGGACGCTCGATGCCTTCAATCGATTTCAGCATCAGTTTCGCCAGCCCCATCAGCGCCCCGGTGTTTCCGGCACTGACGCACGCCTGTGCCTCCCCCTCTTTCACCAGTTCCAGCGCGATACGCATGGATGTGCCTTTGCTCTGGCGGATAGCCTGAGAAGGTTTGGCATCACCGGCAATCGTCTCATAGGCAGGGATCACCCGCAGACGACTGAGCAGCTCAGCATTCTGGTTTGCAAGCAGAGGAGAAATGGAATCAGGGTGCCCGACCAGCAACAGGGTGAGCTTTGGATTAGATGCCAGTGCCTGCAGCGAGGCAGGCACTGTGACATGGGGGCCGATATCCCCACCCATGGCATCTAACGCGATGGTTAGATTAGTCAAGATATCAACGTGCTTAAAAAGCAGCAGATTACTTGTTGATTACCTTACGACCACGGTAGTAACCATCAGCGGTCACATGGTGGCGCAGATGAGTTTCACCAGAGGTTTTGTCAACAGAAACCAGAGTTGCTGACAGTGCGTCATGAGAGCGACGCATACCACGTTTGGAACGAGTTGGTTTATTTTGTTGTACGGCCATTGACCTTACTCCTTAAGTACTTTTCTTTAAACTGGCTAATGCGGCAAACGGATTTGGTTTTTCTGCTTCCGGAGGAAGCTCACCAAAGACTTTCACCGCGTCGGACACTTCACAGTGTTCAGAATCATGTACCGGAACCACAGGCAGAGAAAGAATTAATTCATCTTCAATCATTGCCAGTAAATCTGTCTCACCAAAATCATTTACGTCAATTGGCTCATACTCTTCCGGTAATGCCTCAGCCTGTTCATCGCTGACAACCGGGCTGAAACAATACGTTGCGCGGACATGAAGCGGGAAGATATTACCACACCGCTGACACTCAAGTGAAACATCAGTTTCTGCTGTTCCCTTAATGACTGTCAGACGCTGCGGATCGATTTCAAACGTCAAATCAACATCAACATCGCTGTCCACACTGACTACCGATTCGGCTAACCGCGTAACCTGCTCAGGTGCATAGCACCCCCGGTAATCCAGACGCTTCTGCGCGGCGCGCTTTGCATCAATAGTCAGAGGTAATTTTATCTTTTGCATAAGGCGCGCATCTTATATTCGTAAGACGATATAGTCAAAGAAAATATAGACAGCAAAGAGGGCGGTAACCTGCCTTCCCGCTAAAAATACACTCAATAAGCGGCGCATAGTTTAGAATGAGTTTATTCTTTTTACCATGACTTTCGGAATATTTATGATCTCACTGGTTCTCGCCTCCACCTCCCTGTACCGCAAAGCGTTGCTGGAAAAACTCGGCATCCCGTTTGTATCCGCCGCCCCGGATACCGATGAAACCCCGCATCCGGCAGAAGATGCGCAGTCGCTGGTCATGCGCCTGGCACGCGAAAAAGCCCGTTCATTAACACAACAGTACCCTGACAGCCTGATTATCGGCTCTGATCAGGTTTGTGTGCTGGACGGGGAAATTACCGGCAAACCGCATCATTATGACGTGGCCTTTGCACAATTGCGCAAAGCCTCCGGTCAGTGCATCACCTTTTATACCGGGCTGAGCCTGTATAACAGTGCCACCGGGGAAGATCACACGATATGTGAACCTTACCACGTATATTTCCGTACACTGGATGATGACGAAATCCGTGCCTATCTGCTGGCGGAAATGCCGTATCAGTGTGCCGGAAGCTTTAAATCTGAAGGTTTAGGAATCGCCTTATTTAAAAAACTGCAGGGAGATGACCCTAATACACTGATAGGTTTACCGCTTATCCGACTGACAGAATTACTGATTCAGGCCGGATACAACCCACTGCGGATCCCCCGCTGACACGCTCCGGGGTATCCGATGATTCTGAGGAACTGACATGAAGCTGAAAATGATCGCTGCCGCAACGCTGCTGTTCAGTGCTGCCGGTCTGGCGGCCCCGTCACTGGCGGATAAGACAACCTTTGTTGCCGACTGTACAAAAGGCGCTGTGACCAACCTGAAAAACCCGGAGAACCGCAGTAAGGTTCCGGCGGTTTGTGAGTGTGTGTATGACAACTCGCTGGCGAAATTCGGCAAAGACGGACTGGAAAAACTGGATGATCGGATCCGCAAAGGTCAGGCACTGACCGAACAGGACTCTCAGGCAATCGGTGAGATTGCACAGAGCTGCACCACAAAGATTATCGGTGTGCAGACGAAGTAACCGCAGAATACCCTCTGTATAAGCAAAAACCCGCGTTCTGCGCGGGTTCTTTATTTCTGCTCTCTGCTTATTTTGCCTGTTTCGACCTCAGTACCGTCAGGCAATTGCGCAGTTTTTCATCCAACGGTGCCTGAAGGCGCATTGCCACACCAGTAGACGGATGGGTAAAGGCAAGTGCTGCCGCATGTAAAAACAACCGGTTAAGCCCCGTCCCTTTCAGCTGAGCATCAAACTGCGCATCACCGTAACGGTTATCAAACGCGATAGGATGACCCGCATGCAGCGTGTGAACACGGATCTGATGTGTACGGCCGGTGACCGGACTGGCTTTAACCAGCGTGGCCGCCTCAAACCGCTCCTCCACTTTAAACCGTGTTTCCGACGGTTTGCCTTCCGGGCTGACTTTCACCACGCGCTCGCCGCTCTGGAGAATATTTTTCAGCAGCGGTGCCTGCACTACTTTTACTGAGGATTGCCACTGACCGCGTACCAGTGCCAGATAATCTTTCTGCATCTGTTTCAGGCGCAGTTGCTCATGCAGTGCCCGCAGCGCGGAACGTTTTTTGGCGATCAATAAAATGCCGGAGGTATCGCGGTCAAGCCGGTGTACCAACTCCAGGAAACGTGCCTCCGGGCGCAGTGCGCGCATTGCCTCAATCACACCGAAACTCAGACCGCTGCCGCCGTGTACCGCTGTACCCGCCGGTTTATTAATCACCAGAATATGATCATCTTCATACAATACACACTCTGCGAGTGCGGATACTTTATCCAGTTTCGCCGACACCGGGGCATCGTTTTTCTCAGCCACACGCACCGGCGGGATACGGATGCTGTCCCCGTCCGCGATTTTGTATTCCGGCTTAATCCGGCCTTTATTGACACGCACTTCCCCTTTACGGATGATGCGGTAAATCATGCTCTTCGGCACCCCTTTGAGGCGCGCGAGCAGGAAATTATCAATACGCTGGCCGGCTTCATCGCCGGACACAACAACAAATTGAACTGTCTGATTATCAGTTTTCATGAAACGGGGGGCTATCCTCTGAACCGTTGCTCCGTAAACCGGGATATTTTCCCGGTGAAACAGGCGGCAAATGTGCATCAATGTTTTACGCGGCTATTTTCCCATTTTTTCCGGAAAAAGACCAAGGATTAACGTCATTAACAAATTTCTGCACAAATTTCACCGAAACATGCAATGTCACCTTGCTATAACCACACCGGCAATGGAATAATGCATGCGCCGATTTTGGCAAAACAGATATTTTATCTTTGTCTGACCGATGACAACGCAGCAATGGCGTAAGACGTTATTTCCGGTCAGATAATCAGCGGGCTGCGGGTTGCAGCTTACCGGGCCGGTATCGCGTATAAACGTGATTTTCAGCCGGCAACGGGGATTCAGACAAGACTGAACCTCACCGACACAATTTGCACCTCTATACGATCGACAGCCGGGAGGCTGACGGTGCGGTAAAAGCCACGAGGTCATCGGTTCCGGTAGCAACGAAATTGCCCGCAGCGCACTAACTAAATGAAAAAAATTGAGTAACTTATAATGAAAAGAATGTTAATCAACGCAACTCAGCAGGAAGAGTTGCGTGTTGCCCTTGTTGACGGGCAGCGCTTGTATGATCTGGATATCGAAAGCCCCGGTCACGAACAAAAAAAAGCAAACATCTATAAAGGGAAAATCACCCGTATTGAACCGAGTTTAGAAGCTGCTTTTGTTGACTATGGCGCAGAGCGTCACGGTTTCCTTCCCGTCAAAGAAATTGCCCGCGAGTATTTCCCCGCTAATTACCACGCTTCCGGCCGCCCGAATATCAAAGATGTCCTGAGAGAAGGTCAGGAAGTCATTGTACAGGTGGACAAAGAAGAGCGCGGGAATAAAGGCGCGGCACTCACCACCTTTATCAGCCTGGCCGGCAGCTATCTGGTTCTGATGCCGAATAACCCGCGTGCCGGGGGTATTTCCCGCCGTATCGAAGGGGATGACCGCACCGAGCTGAAAGAAGCCCTGTCCGCGCTGGATATCCCGGAGGGTATGGGTCTGATTGTCCGCACCGCCGGTGTCGGTAAATCGGCTGATGCCCTGCGCTGGGATCTCGAATACCGTATCAAGCACTGGGAAGCCATCAAAAAAGTTGCTGAAGGCCGCCCTGCTCCGTTCCTGATCCATCAGGAAAGTAATGTTATCGTCCGTGCGTTCCGTGATTATCTGCGCCCGGACATCGGTGAAATTCTCATCGATAACCCGAAAATTCTGGAACTGGCACGCAAGCACATCACCGCTATCGGTCGTGCCGATTTTGCCAGCAAAATCAAGCTGTATCAGGGCGAAGTGCCGCTGTTCAGTCATTATCAGATCGAATCGCAGATTGAATCCGCTTTTCAGCGCGAAGTCCGTCTGCCGTCCGGCGGTGCGATTGTTATCGACACCACCGAAGCCCTGACCGCTATCGATATCAACTCCTCCCGCTCAACACGCGGCGGTGATATCGAAGAAACCGCGTTTAACACCAACCTGGAAGCGGCGGATGAAATCGCCCGTCAGCTGCGCCTGCGTGACCTCGGCGGCCTGATTGTTATCGACTTTATCGATATGACCCCGGTCCGCCATCAGCGCGAAGTGGAAAACCGCATGCGCGAGGCCGTCCGTCAGGATCGCGCCCGTATCCAGATTGGCCGCATTTCCCGCTTTGGTCTGCTGGAGATGTCCCGTCAGCGTCTGAGCCCGTCACTGGGTGAATCAAGCCATCATGTGTGTCCGCGATGCAGCGGTACCGGGACTGTGCGTGATAACGAATCGCTGGCGCTCTCCATTCTGCGTCTGATTGAAGAAGAAGCGCTGAAAGAGAACACCCATCAGGTACATGCGATTGTACCGGTGCCGGTCGCCTCTTATCTGCTGAACGAAAAACGCCAGGCGGTCAGTGCGATTGAAGCACGCCAGGCCGGTGTCAGCGTGATTATCGTGCCGAACAACCAGATGGAAACCCCGCACTTCCGTGTGGTCCGTGTCCGTAAAGGTGATGAAATCGGTACCCTGAGCTACCGTTTGCCGGAGAAATACGACGCGGAATCCGCTGCCGGTGAAGAAGAGGAAACTCAGGAACGCCGTGCGCCGGAACAACCGGCTATCAATGCCTTTGCTATCACCTCCGATGCACCGGTACCGGCACAGACTGCCGCAACCCGCAAACCGGAAAGCAAACGCGATAACCGTCAGGACAAACAGGCACCTGCGGCTTCTGAAGGTGGCTTCTTCAGCCGTTTCATCAAAAAACTGTTCGGCTCCGCACCTGCTGTACCGGAAGAAACTGAACAGAAAGAGAAAAAACAGACTAACGACAACAACCGCCGCGGCGGGAATGATCGTAATAAACAGCGCCGTAACCGCCGTGATCGTAATGATCGCAACGGCGAACGTACCGAGCGTGCTGACCGTCCTGAGCGCAGTGATAACGAATCGCGCAACAAACGCGATCGCGATACGGTGAATGAGCCGCGTAAAGGCCGTAATCAGAATACACCGAACGACGATCTGACACCGGAAGAGCTGGCCGCCCGCGAAGCACAGCAGCAGTTACGCCGTGAACAGCGTGCAGAGCGTCAGCGCCGCCGTCAGGACGAAAAACGCGCCCAGCAGGATGCGAAAAAACTGCGCGCCCAGCAGGACGAGCAGGATGCCCTGAACAGTGACGGAAATACGGAAGATGATGATGCACCGACGCCGGTTCGTCAGCGCCGTACCCGCCGCCAGCTGAACGGCTCTGTCCGCGTCACTGACGGTGAAACGCAGACCAAACCGGCTGTTGCAGCACCGGTTCCGGTTGTTATTGATGATGCCCCTGCGGCAGTTCCTGCGGATACCGGGGCACCGGCAGCGGCTGAAAGCAATGGTGATGAAGCACACAGCGACAACATCCTGCCGCGCCGCTCCCGCCGTTCACCACGTCATCTGCGGGTGAGTGGTCAGCGCCGCCGCCGTTACCGTGAAGACCGTCAGCTGACGCAATCTCCGGTTCCGCTGGAAATGGCTGTGTTCTCACCTGAACTGGCTTCCGGTAAAGTGTGGATCCAGTACCCGGTTGTAACACCGGCTGCACAGGCAGAACAGGAAATCGCCGCTGAGACACCGGAAATCACCGAAACAACCGCTGTGATGACAGAAACCACCGTTGTTGCTCAGGTGATGACTGAAGCGGCAGAAGCCACTGTTGCGGCAGAACAGTGCTCTCTGACTGTCGAGTCTGAAGCACCTCAGACCACGGTGCCGGAAGAAACACCGGTTGCGGATACTGTCACTGAATCTGTACCGGCAGAAGAGCCTGTACAGGAAACGGCTGACGTTATCGCTGATGAGCCTGTTGCTGTCACAGAACCTGTTGCACCGGTTGTT
This sequence comes from Morganella sp. TYF_1, assembly GCF_043105645.1. Taxonomy (NCBI): domain Bacteria; kingdom Pseudomonadati; phylum Pseudomonadota; class Gammaproteobacteria; order Enterobacterales; family Morganellaceae; genus Morganella; species Morganella sp. TYF_1. The sequence continues at coordinate 664,610 of NZ_JBICLU010000026.1, forward strand.
GTTGCAGAACCGGAAGTGATTGCAGAGCCTGAACCGGTTGTTGTGGCAGAGCCTGTTACCGCACCGGTTGCGGCAACGGTTACTGAAACAACCGTCGTTGTGGCCGGTCGCCATGCTTATTCACCGATGACCAAAGCCCCTGCTCCGGCAACCACCGGCGAAGCCTTTGTTATCACCGAATATCAGCGCGAAGCCCGCGAAGCCTATGCGCTGCACGGTGCCGGTGGTCATGCTGCCACTAACCATGCAGCATCAGAGCCGTCAAAAACCCTGCTCTGATAATCCGCACTGAACTGAAAATGGCTCCCCCCGGGAGCCATTTTTTTATGACAAAAGATAAAAAAAACCGTGAATATTCAATTCACGGTTTCTGCTGTTCAGGTTATGTGATTACTTGATATCTTTGATATCGCCCATTGCCTTGAGTTCTCTGGAGATTTCGCGGCGCTCTTTTGACAGATCCGCATTCTTGATAATGTACTCATCCACACGATCTTCATAGTCACTGCGCATATTAGCAATGATGGCCTGGATATCCTCAATGGACATACCCGGCTTGATGTAATCACTCAGGTTATCAAGCAGAAGTACACGTTTCTGGTTATCACGAATTTTCTTTTCGTTGTCAGTTATTTCACGCAGTATTTTGTTTTTACGGCGAAACATACGAACGAACTCCAGGACATTGTGAAAGGAAGGCTTGGTTGTGTTGTCCATTATTCTACCCTTAGTCATATCTGAAATGTGATTCATTAAACAATACAGGTTAACCATGACTGCCGACAAGCACTTCCGCCGGTTTTCATCAGTTTTATTCAGTGTAGCGTATTTCTGTGCGGAATTGTTTCAGCTGATATAAATTTCATACAAATTACCGTCATTTTGTGAGATCTGCCATCAAATCGCATTACGGGAATAATCAGGACTGAAATTGGTATTTTGTCCGCGATTTGTTACCCTGTAGCCCATCCTTTATCAAAAAACGGGCCATACGGTGTCTTCAGCACAATTTTTCTTTCACGATTACGAAACCTTCGGGCAGGATCCTGCCGGTGACCGCCCGGCGCAGTTTGCCGGTGTCCGCACGGACAGTGAATTCACGATTATCGCCGACCCGGTGATCGCCTACTGCGCCCCGGCGGATGACTATCTGCCGCAGCCCGCGGCGGTGATGATAACCGGCATCACGCCGCAGGAAGCCCTGCAGAAAGGCGTTAATGAGGCGCAATTTGCCCGGCTGATTCATGACACCTTTACACAGCCGGACACCTGTATTCTCGGCTATAACAGCATTCGTTTTGATGATGAAGTCACCCGTAATATTTTCTACCGGAATTTTTACGACCCGTATGCCTACAGCTGGATGAACCGCAATTCCCGCTGGGATCTGATCGATATCACCCGCGCCTGTTATGCGCTGCGTCCGGACGGTACAAACTGGCCGGAGAATGACGAAGGACTGCCGAGCTTTAAGCTGGAGCATCTGACCGCTGCCAACGGTATCGCCCATGAAAACGCCCACGATGCAATGGCGGATGTGTATGCCACCATTGCCATGGCAAAACAGCTGCGCGGCGCACAACCGCGTCTGTTCGATTATTTCTTCAGTCTGCGCGATAAGCGCAAACTCGCGGCACTGATTGATATTCCGGCCATGAAACCGCTGGTACATGTCTCCGGCATGTTCGGGGCTGTCCGTGCCAATACCAGCCTGGTGGCACCGCTGGCGTGGCACCCGGATAACCGCAATGCTGTGATTATGTGCGACCTCGCCGGTGACCTGACCCCGCTGCTGACGCTGGACGCGGATACCCTGCGTGAGCACCTGTACACCCGCCGTGATGACCTGCCGGAAGGCGCATCTCCGGTACCGCTCAAACTGGTGCATATCAATAAATGCCCGATCCTGGCACCGGAAAATACCCTGCGCCCGCAGGATGCACAGCGTATCGGATTGGATAAAGACCGGTGTGCCCGTAATGCAGAGTTGCTGCATCAGCATCCGGAGATCCGCGAGAAAGTGGTGGCGGTTTTCGCACAACCGCGTGAATTCCCGGTGCAGAATGATGTCGATCGCATGATTTACCAGGGCTTTTTCAGTGAGTCAGATAAAGCAGCCATGACCATTATCCGCGAAACAGATCCGAAAAATCTGCCTGCACTGGCACTGAGTTATCAGGATGCCCGTCTGCCGGAATTACTGTTCCGCTACCGCGCCCGGAATTTCCCCGGCACACTGGACGAACATGAGCAGCAGCGCTGGCTGGCCCATCGCCGTGAGGTGTTCAGTCAGGATAATTTGACCCGTTATTTCGGACAGATTGGTGAAATGATGCAGGAATATCAGCATGATGCAAACAAGACAGAATTACTGAAGAAGCTGGTGCAGTACGCGCAGCACCTGGCAGAATAAGCAGACAGACCGCCGGGAGCAGCACTCCCGGCGGTAAAATTACCCCGCTTTATTAACGGTATAAAATACCCTGCACAGGGATTCCCTGTACTTCGGACAAACAGAGACCATCCGCGTGCGGCTCTCTGTATCCCGTCCCAGTTCTTTCAGCACCCCTTTGGTGATCAGCGAATCTGCACTGCTGTGCTTGATGCCGATACTGACATTTTCATCACGGGCATTCAGGATATAGACAATCAGCGCCCGCTCATCGGTGCTGAGGTTATGCAGCACCTCTGCTTTATGGCACTTGACCTGAACCGCTTTGCCGAAGGCATTTTTGAGTCTTTTAAACATAATCATCAGTAATCAGGAAGAAAAGCTGATTATAGTGAATTTAATCCCTTATTAACATTCATGGTTTATACTGATTTTCTGTGCTTCTGAAAGATCATTTCTGATGCTGACTGCAACTGCACCCTTCATGTCCTTCCCCCCAGTATTTTAATTTACTGGTTTTGCCCAGCCCCGGATTCAGGGTATTGGTCGGGTCGGTGGCTTTATAGAAAGCTTTCAGTTGTGGTTTGGCTTTATACAGATGACCCACATTATGCTCTGCCGGATATTCCGCCCCGCGCGTGTTGAGGATTTGCAGCATCTCCTCTTTCAGCGCATGCGGATCCACGCCTTTCTTCACAATATAATCCTGATGGAAAACGTGGCATAAAAAATGTCCGTAGTAGAGTTTATGCACCAGTTTGCTCTCAATTTCCGGCGGCAGGACTTCCAGCCACGCCTGATCATTACGGCGCAGTGCAATATCCAGCGCAAGAATATCCTCGACTTTACTGCTGTTAACCGCATGATAACGGATGGCGGCACCGGCAGCCACAAAACGGTGCAGGAAGGCATCTGCCCCCTCTTTGGCATCACACTCAAAGAAGCCACCTTCTGCATTTTCAAAGAAACTGCTCAGCCAACTGCGGGCTTCATCAATGCCTTCACCGGCCATTTTCAGCATCAGGTGATGTTCATATTTATCGCGGTACTCTTCCATCCGGCGCGGCAGATGGTTCGGCCATAAATGGCTGAATAACTGCATTGTGCGGTCGATCAGATTTTTCGGCAGCAGCGGAATTTTATTGAAGATGGCATCCATCCGTCCTTTGATGGTGAACAGTTTCGGCATTTTTTCGGTGCCGAGCTTGTCGATCGTCAGGAAGCTGTCTTTACCGTACACTTTTGCGATGTCATAACACTCGCGGTGCATATATTCCCCGGCCACCGGCAGATGTTTAAAGTTGGCGAGAATATGGCGGCGGATATCTTCCAGTACCGATGGGGTATTGGTGCCGATATAGAAGACTTTGTTTTCGCCCTGTGACGGGAACGTATCCAGGCGCACCGCAAACACCACCAGCTTACCGGCACAACCGGAGGCTTCAAACAGACGGCGTTCATCGGCGTTAAAGCGGGACGGGGTATCCGCATCCACATCACGGATACGCTGATGATAATCATGGTCAGAAGCCGGCTTATCCGTATCCTCAATATCCGCATCCTGATACTGCCGGTATTCCAGGCAATTCAGAATCTCTTCCGGGGTGGAGCCCAAATCAATCCCCAGATGGTTGACCAGTTCTGCGGTGCCGTCCGCATTAACACGACCGTACAGCGCCAGTTCGGTATAAGCAGGACCGCGCTGCACCAGCGAACCGCCGGAGTTATTACAAATCCCGCCGACCACGGAAGCCCCGATACAGGAAGAACCAATGACGGAATGCGGTTCACGACCCAGCGGTTTCAGGACTTTTTCCAGATGCCACAGCGTGCTGCCGGGCAGTGCCACCACCTGCTGCTGTTTTGTCAGAACCTGAATTTTATCCAGGCGCAGCGTGCTGATAATGATAATTTCGCGGTCATAATCATCCCCGCTCGGGGTGGAGCCTTCCGTCAGACCGGTATTGGCTGCCTGCATGATCACAATTCTGTCAGCCTCAACAGCGGCTTTAAACACCTGCCACAATTCATACAGTGTCCCCGGGAACACCACCGCCAGCGCGCTGCCTTCACCGGAACGGAACCCCTTGCGGTAGCGCTCCGTCTTACGCGGTTCTGTTAAAATGTGTTTGTGGCTGACAATATCTGTCAGTGTCTGAATAAGACGTGCGCCGTCAGGTTGCTGACTGTTGATCATACATTCCCCCGCTCAGGTTACTTATAGTTCGCTAAATAATCATTATGCCCCTTATTTTATTTATAATACAAATACTATTTTTAACAAATTTAACAGATTAACCACGACGCCGGCTTACCTGAACAGGTTGATCAGCAGCGTCATCATCATGATGCCGACTGTCAGGATCAGGATTTTACGGACGATTTCACCGTTAGTGCGAATAGCATGCTGACTGCCGAAGTGATTCCCGAGCAGACTGGCGGCGATCATCGGGATACTGAGCAGAAACGCGATATGTCCGGCCATAATAAAGGCGACCAGCCCGCCGACATTCGACGCCAGGTTAAAGATTTTTGAGGTGGCGGAGGATTTCAGTAAATCGAGGTTATTGATCAGAAACAGACAGAGTATAAAGATACTGCCGGTGCCCGGCCCGAAAAAGCCGTCATAGAAACCAACAATAAAGCAGGTGAAAAAGACCAGCCACACCGATTTCCGTACTGTGCTGCCCTGTCGGGCACCACCCAGTTTCCCCTTAAAGAAGGCGGCCAGCAGGCCGATCGGCAGCATACAGATAATAATATAGGTAATCGTTTCAGACGGCAGATATATAATCGCTTTCGCACCCACCCAGGCCCCGAAGAACGATGAAATAATCCCAGCAGGAATTATCTGCCAGTAAACCGATTTATTTTTGATGAAATTAGAAATGGCCGCCAGTGTCCCGACAGAACTCACCAGTTTTTCCTGACCCAGTGCCATATGCGGTGGCAAACCGGTCAGCATAAAGGCCGGGATCAGAATCAGCCCCGCGCCGCCTGCAATAGAATCAATATACCCGGCGACAAAAGAGGCGATCACCAGCAGTGCCAGTCCCGCATAAAAATAATCCGCCATCAGGCTGTGTTCAATATACATCCCTATCCCTTAATTATTATCATTTTCTATACTTTCATAAGGTTACTATACGCGATTACCTATAAAAAAACGGCGCACAGCATCAAACTGTGCGCCGTTTTCACGACATAACTGCTTAAAGACTTACTTTTCCGGCATCTGCGGCATCGGGCGGCGGAAACGACGGGTCAGAAACAGCATATAGATCAGACCCAGTGCGCCCCAGCTCAATCCCAGTTCCATCGATTTCGCATCGAGGTTGAACCAGAGCACGGTCACTGTCGCGGCACCGATAACCGGCAGCAGCAGATAGTTGATCTGGTCGCCCAGCGTCTTGTTGCGGCGCTCGCGGATATAGAACTGTGAAATCACAGACAGGTTGACGAAGGTGAACGCCACCAGTGCCCCGAAGTTAATCAGCGCGGTTGCGGTAACCAGATCAAACCAGACTGCACTCAGTGCCAGCACACCGACCAGCAGCACGTTCAGTGCCGGGGTGCGCCATTTCGGGTGTACGTAGCCGAAGAATTGCTCCGGGAACACACCGTCACGGCCCATCACATACATCAGACGGGATACCCCTGCCTGTGCCGCCATACCGGAAGCCAGTACGGTGACGCAGGAGAACACCAGAATGATGGACTGGAAGAAGGCACCGGCCACCATGTACATAATTTCAGGCTGTGACTCTTCCGGATTATTGAAACGGGACACATCCGGGAAATAGAGCTGCAGGAAATAAGACACCGCGATAAAGATCAGACCACCAATCAGAGCGGTCAGGAAAATCGCTTTCGGGATCACTTTCCCGGCATTCGGTGTTTCTTCTGACAGTGAACTGATACCGTCAAATCCTAAGAAGGAGAAGCACAGTATGGTCGCCCCGCTTATCATCGGGATCAGTTCCGCATCAATGGAGGCAAACGGACGGAAAGAGAGCAGCGTACCCGCCCCTTCACCCGCAGACACACCACGGACCAGCAGACCGACAAACACAATCATCACCGCAACCTGTACCAGTACAATCCCGGTATTGAGGTTTGCCACGACATTGATGCCGCGCAGATTAAATAATGTCATCAGGAAAACCAGACCCGCGACGAAAATCCATGCCGGACAGTCGGGGAAGATGGCCTGAAGATAAATTTTTGCCAGCAGAATGTTGATCATCGGCATGAACAGGTAGTCCAGCAGTGATGACCAGCCGACCATAAAGCCGATATGCGGGCTCATGGATTTCTGGGCATAGGTATACGCCGAGCCGGCAGACGGAAACCGTTTAACCAGTTTTCCGTAGCTCAGCGCAGTAAAAAGAATGGCTGTCAGTGCGATAGCATAAGAAGTCGCAACATGACCGCTGGTAATTTCGGACACAATCCCGAAGGTATCAAAGATAGTCATCGGCTGCAGGTAAGCAAGCCCCATCATGACAACCTGGACGAGAGTCAGTGTTTTTGCGAGTTGTACGCGGTTATTGGCAGCTGTACGGTTCAGGCCAATATCGAGGGCGGTATTATCCGACATGAGCGAATCCTCCCGTAACACCGACAATCATACTGATACTACTATCAGATGGCGTGTTACCGGGAAGACTTCGCATCTGCCTGTAGGCAGTGAAGTAAGAAGAGGTTTGGGGTGCTGAGCAGGAGCGCCGTGCTCCGTAGTCATCGTTGCAGCAGCCAGCGCCGATTGGCACAGGTGCAAAAGTGAAAAATTGCGCCATTTATCGCATCCTCATACCGGTGTTTATCGTCCGGTGTCATTCAGTAAACAGTTATCCGGCCTATCGGCCCCTTTTTTTGTCGGTGACAATATTTTAGTGCAAAAAAAAAACCGATGCGTATAAATGCATCAGTTATTTTTTTGGATGGCGCATTCTGCACCCCTCAGTCATAAATTTCAAGCTTTGTTCGCCCTGAACCGGTAATTTTTTTCTATACCTGTTTAGCGACAGAATTTCCGTGACGAAACTTTGAATATTTATAGCCGGAACGTTAAAAAATCCCGTTGTTTGTATATTTTACAGTCACTCTGCCTGCCATAAAAAAACACGGCGTCCGGAAAAGGACGCCGTGTTTCGACACATAATAATGAATGATAGTTACATCAGAAATTATAGTTCAGACCGATGTTGTAACGGCGGCCATCCAGTGTGGCACCGTAATTTTCAGTATCAATACGGCGATCCAGCACGTTATACACACCCGCCACAACGTTCAGGTCTTTATTCAGCTGATAGCTGCCGCCGATATCCACGGTGGCATAGGAACCGGTTCCTGTTGCCATGCTGGTGCGGGACAGGTAATCCGACGTTTTACCGCGGAAGTTTACCCGGCTCCAGGTTTTGATATCCTGCGTGGTATCCCAGTTCAGTGTGGCGTTAGCCATATGTTTTGGCGTCTTATTCAGCGGTTTACCTTTAAATTTACCGCTCTTCTGTTCAGAATCAGTAAAGGTATAGTTAGCCGTTAAATCAACAGACTCAACAATCTGCCAGTTCATAATCGCTTCAACACCGCGCATATTGGCTTTATCAACGTTTTCACGTTCGCTCACAAAGTCATATAACTCGCCGCGTCCATCAGCTAATGTACATTTTCTTTCTGCACCTGTGCCGCAAAGGCGGGTTTCAGTGATCTTATCTTTAAAGTCAGTGTTAAAGACTGTCAGGCTCATATTGAGATCATCCTGATTGTTCCACAGCACACTGATCTCTTCGGTAACACTTTTCTCTGGCTTCAGATCCGGATTACCGAAAATAACCGCATTTGAGTTACCACCACCGGTTGCCTGTCCCCACGATGCCGTTGCCTGACGCAGATCCGGTGAACGATAACCGGTGGACACCCCTCCTTTCACCGTCCAGCTCTCATCCAGATGCCATACACCGTAGACACGCGGTGTCCAGTGTGTTCCGTAGTTTTCATCCTTATCCATACGCAGGCCGCCGGTCAGAGTGAAATCATTGGTCAGTGCCCAGTCATCTTCCGCGAACAGCGCCCAGCTGTAGCGATCGAGTTTATTACCATCCAGTTTGTTGCCTTTATCTTTCAGCTCTTCGAATCGGTACTGACCACCGAGGCTCAGCATATGATCGCCGAGCGGCATAACCGTCTGGTTACGGGCGATGGTGTCGTAATACTCCATATTACGGCCCGGGTTTTTGGTTTCATTACGCTGAACATAGCTGTTCATGCTGCCCCAGTCGTAATTACCGTCATGGGTAATCGCATACTGCGTCATTTCATACTTGCTGAAACTGCTGGATTTTTTCTTTTTGCTGGATTCTGACGCACTTTTTTCCCAGCGGGAATCACGGTGCTGATTATCTTTTTTGAAATCAAAATCGATGCTGTTCTGCTCATCTGGCGTTAATGTCAGTGTACCGCCGCCGCTGGTCATGATCTGACGGTTAAAGCCGTTCGCGAAATTATCTTCCCCGCGATGAGAATACTGACCATTCACTTTCATGCTCAGCAGGTTATCCACCAGCGGACCGGCGGCGAAGAAACTGCCCTGTCCGGTGTTACCGCTGTCTTTGCGTTCGGTGATGGTTGCATCGGTACGAACACTGGCGTGCCACTCACCCTGCGCTTTCCGCGTGATAATATTGATAACCCCGCCCATGGCATCCGAACCATACAGTGACGACATCGGTCCGCGCACCACTTCAATGCGTTCAATTGCTGTCAGCGGCGGCAACCATCCCTGTTCAATACCGGAGTTATCACTATTAGGGCGCGTTTCGCGGCTGGCGACCCGTTTCCCGTCCACGAGGATCATGGTGTATTTCGGATCCATCCCGCGGATACTGATATCAGACGAGCTGCCGCCGCCGGTGACCACAACACCCGGCACATCTTTCAGGGCATCGGTCACATCGCGGTACGCTTTATCTTCCAGCTGTTCGCGTGAAACAACGGAGATAGTCGCCGCAGCATCCTCAATTTTCTGCTGGAAGCCGGATGCGGTGGTAACCACAATCACGTCTTCTTTATTTGCAGCCTGAGCAGCCATCACCTGAGCGGCGAGTGCTGCCATAACACATACCGCCACTTTTCGTTTTGAAAAAATAACCATTCTTTTGATTCTCCAAGAGATAATATATTTATGGACAATCGACATTCGCTCTCAGGGATTTATATCCCTTTTTTTTAAATAATAATGACCCTGCCATTGCAGGCATCCGTCATTATTTTAGTATTGCCTTTTATAAGGCTATTTGTTTTTATAAATAAAACTATACAGAAAACAGTAGATTATCAGTGCAGTGGTTCTATACGGCATGCAGATAATCACCCTCTGCGGAAATATATTCCGCAGAGAATAAAAAAGAATACGTAATATAAACCGGTTCTATTATGCCAGTGCCGCAACCGCGCGCGGCACCAGGCCATCAATCACAACATGCGGCACAGACTGTGAGCAGTGCTCAATACGGCCGCGTACACCATAAACGGTTGCCAGGCTCTCCGGGGTAATAACCGCTTCCGGATCCCCTTCCGCAATTAAATTCCCGTCTTTCAGCATTAATATATGATCACCGTGACGCAGTGCGATATTAATATCATGAACGACCACGACCGTAATAATATTCCGGCGTTGCGTTTCACGGCGCACCAAATCCATTACGTGGTACTGATAATTTAAATCCAGCGCACTTAACGGCTCATCCAGTAATAACAGGGTCGGCTGACGGATTAAGGATTGCGCCAGCCCGACTAATTGTTTCTGACCGCCGGATAACTGATCCAGATAATTCAGCGCCAGATGTTCAATCCCTAATTGTGACAGCAGAGACATCACTTCCTGCTCACTGTCGCGGTCAGAAATGCCGCCGGATGCCCGTTGTGCCACAATCACGGATTCCAGCACATGCAGATGCACACCTGCTGGCAGGGTCTGCGGCAGATAAACCACCTGCTTCGCGCGTTCGGCAAAATTCATCCGCATCAGGTCGTGACCGTCGAGCAGTAACTGCCCCTCCGCCTTATTCAGTCCGGCCAGGGAGCGCAGCAGGGTTGATTTTCCGCTGCCGTTCGGCCCGAGCAGCACGGTGATTTTACCGCGCGGCAAAGGCTCAACATTCAGGTCTTCAATGATTTTCCGTTTCGGATAACCGGCATTGAAGTGTTTAATCTCTAACCCGCTCTGCGCTGACATTGCATTCAAATCCATCTTACATGCTCCCCTTATGACGCAGGATCATGCTCAGGAAGAACGGCACACCTACCAGTGATGTCACAATACCAACCGGAATAATCACCCCCGGAATCAGGTTCTTCGAGGCAATGGACGCCATCGACAGTACCAGTGCCCCGATTAATGCACTCGCCGGCAGATAGAAACGGTGATCCTCACCAAACATCATGCGGGCAATGTGCGGCGCGACCAGGCCGATAAAGGCAATCGGACCGACAAAAGCCACCGCCAGTGCAGTCAGAATACTGATGCGCAGTAACGTACCGAGACGCAGACGGCGCACGTTAATACCGAAACTGACAGCGCGATCCTCACCGAGACGCAGTGCGGTCAGTCTCCACGAGTTACTCATAGAGATCGGCAGCAGAATAGCAAAGGCCAGTGTCATCACACCCAGTTTCACCCAGGTGGCACGCGCCAGGCTGCCCATCGTCCAGAAAACCAGACCCTGTAAAGTGTCTTCCGTGGCAATAAACTGCATCATGGACACCAGCGCGTTAAAGGTAAAGACCATTGCGATACCGAATAACACCACACCGGAGGTTGCGACACGTGTCCAGCGGGTGATGCCGTCGAGCATCAGCGCGGAAAACAGGGCAAAAATAAAGGCGTTCGCGGAAACAAACCATTGATCCGGCACGCCCGGAATACCGATCCCGAGGACTATCGCCAGCGCCGCACCAAACGATGCGGCGTTGGAGACGCCGAGGGTAAACGGACTTGCCAGCGGGTTATTGAGGATGGTCTGCATTTCTGCCCCGGCAAGGCCGAGGGACATACCGACCACCACCGCCATCAGGGCATACGGCAGACGGATTTCCCAGACAATCACACGGGTGCCCGCGGATACACTTTCCGGCGACACCAGGGTCTGCCAGAGGGCATCAAGGGTCAGCCCGGACGGCCCCATGGTGAAATCGAGCACCACGGTACAGAGTATTACCGCCACCACCGCACACATCCACATCAGCCGCCTGCGCAGTACACGCCGGTAATGTGATTTCACATCACAGCTTAATTCACTGCCTGTCTGTTCCGGCTTCGTCTGTAGCATTGCTTCTGTGGTAATACTCATTATTCAAATACCTGCTGACTACTTAAAATTATTTACCGCTGACCCAGTATGTACCTGTTGGTTCGACAGCCAGGAACTGACTGTACATGTCATCCATGGTTTTCTTCGGATCCAGATCGTTAAACTGCTCCGGATAGAACCACTTGGCAAAGACCTGCGCGGCAATCACGTTATAAGGTGAGTTATAATAGTTGTGCCAGATAGCATAGTCACGCCCTTCTTTCACTGCGGTCAGGGTATTGATGCCCTTACGCTCAGTAATGGCTTTCAGGCTGGTTTTGGCATCCGCTTCTGTGGCCTGCGCACCCAGCTGAACACCCGCATCGGTGCTGCCCGGGGCTTTCGCGCCGCTGACCAGATAAATATCCGGATCAACCGCAATCACTTTTTCCAGGTTCATGGTGCCCAGCGGGGTCGGCAGAACGTCTTTGGCGATATTTTTACCGCCCGCCACATCGATAAAGTTACCGAGGTTACCGTTACCGGCAGTACCGCAGCAGTCAGGGAAAGACCCGGCGCGCAGATCGATAAACACAGTCGGTTTTTTATCTTCCGGGATGTTGTCTGTCACGTCAGTGACTAACTTCATCTGCTTCTGATAAAAATCTTCAAAGGCTTTGGCTTTTTCTTCGCGGTGCAGCACTTTACCCAGCACACGCATACCCGGCAGGGTGTTTTTCAGCGGTTCGTTGCGGAAATCCACAAACACAACCGGGATACCGGCTTTTTCCAGCTGACCGACCAGTTCGCTGTTTTTACCCGGTCCGTGACCGGCCAGGCCGAAAATAGCCACATCCGGATTGAGGGTTAATACTTTTTCTGCACTGACGCTGTCCTCTGTCGTGTTACCGATCAGCGGGATCTTGTCGATTTCCGGGAATTTAGCTTTGTAGACAGCATAAGACTGCGGGTCGAGTTTGCGGAAATCCCCCTGCCAGCCGGCAATACGTGCCAGCGGTTTGTCCCCTTCCAGCAGAGCCACTGCGTGGATCATACGCCCTTCCCCTAACAGGATGCGCTCCACTTTTTCCGGTACTTCCACCGTACGTCCTGCGGCATCAACCACTGTTTCCGCCCATGCTGCGCTGCTCATCAGAACAGCCCCTGCTGCCAGGCTCATGGTCAGCCCTTTTGCTACAGATACTAATTTCACGTTACCGACTCCTGTTATCTGTCAGAAATTGGCGTTAACAATAAAGCAAATAAGAACTCTTATCAATATGGAATAATTATCTTCCTCATTACAATATTCGTTATCATCGGGTTGTAACGATATATCGAAATATAATCAGCAAGCAATGTCTGTTATTGATAGTTAAAACAACTGACTTAACGGATAAATGCAGTTTCAACCCGAGGATACCCCCGCAAAATCGGTAACGACAAACATAAAAAAAACCTGACCAATATCGTCAGGTTTTTTATCAATTTACGTGATATGTCACAAAACCGGGTCACACAGCCTTATTTATGGCTGGCCGGAAAGTCCATTTCGCCGTAGCGGACAAACTTAGTACGCTTAACAATTTTATAACCAAACCAGATGGCGAAGAACAGCGGCAGACCGATATACGTCGCGACCACCCCCACCCAGTCAATCTGATCCTGCAGGAAGGCTTCGTAATTCTGGCCGAGCGTGATGGTCAGACACAGAATAAAGGCGAAGATCGGGCCGACCGGGAAGAAACCGGAGCGGTACGGCAGATCGTTCAGGTCATAGCCCTGCTTAATGTAGCCTCTGCGGAAACGGTAGTGGCTGATGGCAATCCCCAGCCAGGCGATAAAGCCGGTCATCCCCGAGGCATTCAGCAGCCACAGGTATACAGACTGGTTGCCGAACATCGATGTCAGGAAGCAGAGAGCGGCGATCACCGTCGTGGCAATCAGCGCATTACGCGGCACACCGCCTTTGGACAGTTTGGCAAACAGTTTCGGTGCTTTGCCGGATTTCGCCAGGGTGTACAGCATACGGGTGGAGGCATACATCCCGGAGTTACCCGCAGACAGTACTGCTGTCAGGATAACGGCGTTCATCACCGCTGCCGCAGAGAGCAGACCGGCGCGTTCAAAGACCAGGGTGAACGGGCTGACGCTGATATCGGTTTCATCATTACGCAGCAGGTTCGGGTCGGTGTACGGGATAATCAGGCTGATCACCAGAATCGCCAGCACATAGAACAGCAGGATACGCCAGAACACTTTACGCACCGCTTTCGGAATATTTTTGGCCGGATCTTTGGATTCACCGGCAGCGATACCGATAAGTTCTGTTCCCTGGAAGGAGAAGCCGACAATCATGGCCACCCCGATCATTGCGGCAAACCCGCCTTTGAACGGTGCCTCACCGACAGTCCAGTTATGCCAGCCCGCACCTTCCCCGCCTTTCATAATGCCGGTGATCATCATCACGCCGACAACAATAAATAGGATAACGGTACTGACCTTAATTAAGGAGAACCAGTATTCCGCCTCACCGAATCCTTTTACGGAAATAAAGTTAAGCAGGAACATGATGGCGAGGAACGCCGCACTCCAGACCCAGCCCGGGATCTGATCCGCCGGGAACCAGTAGGTCATCACCAGCTGTGCCGCCACCAGGTCAACCGCGATAGTCACTGCCCAGTTGTACCAGTAGTTCCAGCCCAGTGCGAAACCGAAGCCTTCATCCACATATTTGGCACCGTAAGTGGCAAATGAACCCGATACCGGCATATAAGCCGCGAGTTCGCCGAGGCTGGTCATCAGGAAATAAACCATCAGACCGATAATGGCATAGGTTAACAGCGCCCCGCCGGGACCGGCCTGGGCAACGGTGGCACCGGAAGCGACAAACAGCCCCGTACCGATAGATCCGCCGATGGCGATCATCGCCAGATGGCGCGCCTTTAATTCACGGCGCAGTGTCTGCGGTTGTTCACCCGCGCTTTGATTTGCTTGCTGAGACATTACAATCCTGTTTCATGTAGTTATTTTTCATCCACTGAGCGTGATTGTAGCGAAATCCCGGGACTGTACCCAGCAAATATGCGGCATTATAAGATACCTGCATAATCGCTGCGGAATTATAAGCACCCGGCTTATAATTGCCTCAGCTGCCCGCCGGAAACCGGCGGCAGAAGAAACAGATGCCGCGTCAGCGGCAATAGGTCAGGAAGGTATTGAGAGCGTTGGAGATATGCTTCTGGCGGTGATAAATCCGGAAAAGTGTGCGGTTGAGGGTAAGCCCGGTAATTTTCACCTCTGACAGCAGCCCGTTACTCAGCTGTTCGGCAATCACCCGCCGCGACAGACAACTGACCCCGCGCCCGAAGCGTACCGCGTGTTTGACGGCCTCGGAATTCCCCAGCTCCATTTCCACGCGGAAACCGGGCAAACGGTTAAAGAGGATCTGATCCAGTACTTCCCGCGTACCCGAGCCGCGCTCACGCAGAACCCAGGCCACATCGTTCAGATCAGACAGAGTGAGATTGTTTTTCTGACTGAGCGGGTTATCCGGACTGCAGAAAATCACCAGTTCATCTTCCAGCCACGGCTCGGTAATCAGTTCCGGGGAATGGCAGACCCCTTCGATAAGCCCCATATCCGCACGGAACTCCAGCACGGCTTTAATCACTTCCTCCGTATTGGCGATAAATAATTCAACCTGTGTATTTTCATGCACCGCACGGTATGCCCCCAGCATTTCCGGCAGCATATAGTTGCCGATGGTGGTACTGGCCGCAAAACGCAATGCCCCCGCATCGGATTTAAACAGCTGTTCAATTTCACCGGCCTGCTCAAGCAGAGCAATGGCCTTCGGATACAGCAGCCGCCCGTGCTCATTGGTCACCAGACGTTTACCGACCCGGTCAAATAACTGAACATTCAGCTGATTTTCCAGATCTGTCAGAGAGGCACTCACGGCGGACTGTGAAAGCGCTAACTGCTGGGAAGCTTGTGTCGTCGAACCGGACTTCTGAACTTCTGTAAAGACTTCGAGCTGTCTCAGTGTGATGCGCATGGCAAAGCGCTCCCTTATTTCATTCCGATTATTATCATCATATTAACATTATACTTATAATTTAACATTGCCATTACCGCTAACCTGATTTTTAGATTAATTATAGAATTATTATCAATTTTAAAAATATTACGCTTTCCGCTATGCTTTGCCCATCGTTATTCCTTTTTGTGAGTTACTTATGTCTGAAAGTCATATCAAATCTGAAAAAGCCTGCCATACAGCAAAACCGAAGTGGCTGAGACTGCTTCCGGGCTTTGTCCTGGCAGGGATTCTGACCACCGCGGCGATGCTGCTCGGGGAAATGCCCTGGTTTATCAACCTCGGGCTGGGCGCACTGACACTGGCTATTCTGCTGGGGATTATTGCCGGTAATACCGTTTACCCGCATATCAAACCGCAGTGCGAAGCCGGGGTCGGTTTTGCCAAACACTATTTTTTACGGGCGGGGATCATCCTGTACGGCTTCCGTCTGACATTTCAGCAGATTGCTGATGTCGGGATCAGCGGTGTGATTATTGATGCCGTGATGCTGACCAGTACTTTTCTGATCGCCATGTATATCGGCCGTAAATGGTTCGGGCTGGACAGAGAAACCGTCATTCTGATTGGTGCCGGCAGCAGTATCTGCGGTGCGGCAGCGGTGATGGCAACTGAGCCTGTGGTGAAAGCCCCGGCAAGTAAAGTGGCCGTTGCAGTCTCTACGGTGGTGATTTTCGGTACCATCGGCATCTTCCTGTACCCGTGGCTGTTCCATCTCAATGCCGCACTGGGCTGGCTGCCGTTCAACGACATGAGTTTCGGGGTGTATGCCGGGTCTTCCGTACATGAAGTGGCCCAGGTGGTGGCGATTGGTCATGCCATAAGCCCGGATGCGGAAAACAGCGCCGTGATCAGTAAAATGATCCGTGTGATGATGCTGGCACCGTTCCTGCTGATCCTGTCTCAGTATCTGAGCCGTCAGAAAAGCAGTGCCGGGGGCGCGGCGAAGGAAAAATCCAAAATCACCATTCCGTGGTTTGCCGTCTTCTTTATTCTGGTGGCCGGATTTAACTCCTTCCATCTGATCCCGGACATTATTGTCCGCCAGATTATCGTGCTCGATACCATTCTGCTGGCCATGGCCATGGTGGCACTCGGTCTGACCACTCACGTCAGTGCTATCCGTCAGGCCGGTATCAAACCGATGCTGATGGCGCTGGTGCTGTTCGTCTGGCTGATTGGCGGTGGTGCGGCAATCAACCTGCTGATCCCGCTGATCACCGGCTGATCATCCCTCCCTTTCTTTCAGTGATATCCCGGTTGTGCGACCGGGATATCCTGTCACTGCATTCTCCGGTTCCTTATGCCATAATCGGCACCAAAGAAGGAGAAAAACCAATGAAATATGTCGGAGCACATGTCAGCGCCGCCGGTGGTGTTGATCAGGCGGTTATCCGGGCGCATGAACTGGGGGCAACCGCATTTGCCCTGTTCACCAAAAACCAGCGCCAGTGGAAAGCCGCCCCCCTGCCTGAAAACGTCATCGCGGCCTTTAAGGCTAACTGCAAAAAATACGGCTACGGCCACGGGCAGATCCTGCCCCACGACAGCTATCTGATTAACCTCGGTCATCCGGAAACGGAAGCACTGGAAAAATCACGTGAGGCATTTCTTGATGAATTGCAGCGCTGCGAACAGCTCGGTATCGACCGTCTGAATTTTCATCCCGGCAGCCACCTCAATAAGATTGAGGAAAAGGCCTGTCTGGCGCGGATCGCGGAATCCATTAATATTGCGCTGGATAAAACCCGCGGTGTGATTGCCGTGATTGAAAACACCGCCGGACAGGGCAGCAACCTCGGGTTCCGCTTTGAGCAGCTGGCCGCCATTATTGAGGGTGTTGAAGATAAATCCCGCGTTGGTGTCTGTATCGATACCTGTCATGCGTTTGCTGCCGGCTATGATCTGCGGACAGCGGAAACCTGCAAAACCACGTTTGCGGATTTTGAACGCATTGTCGGGTTTGAGTATCTGAAGGGCATGCACCTGAATGATGCAAAAAGTGAGTTCGCCAGCCGCGTTGACCGTCACGACAGTCTCGGTCAGGGTAAAATCGGCAATGCGCCGTTTGAATTTATTATGAAGGATAACCGGTTCGACGGTATCCCGATGGTGCTGGAAACCGTAAATCCCGATATCTGGGCACAGGAAATTGCCTGGCTGAAATCGCTGGAGAAATAACCCGGATTATACCACCGGGCTGAGTTTGATTTTTGCCATCATTGCCGCCAGTTCGGCGCGGTCACGGACACCGACGCCGGGCTGGCTCACGGCCAGTGCAGACACCGCTGTCGCCATCCGCAGCGTGTGTTCGCTGCTCTGACTCATCAGCAGGCCGTATACCAGGCCGCCGACCATCGAATCACCTGCCCCGACAGTACTCACCACCTCACAATGCGGCGGCAGCGCCCGCCAGGCACCGGACGCATTCACCCACAGCGCGCCTTCCTGTCCCAGCGAAATGACCACATGAGCAATGCCTTTATCACGCAGGGCATGAGCGGCATTAATCACATCTTTCAGTTCCGGCAGCGGTTTCCCCGCCCAGACCTCAAGCTCATGACGGTTGGGCTTCACCAGCCACGGCGTGGCTTTCAGACCAGCCACCAGCGCCTCACGGCTGCTGTCAAAAATAATGCACGGGCACAGCTGGCGCAGACGGCTCATCCAGGTGGTAAACCACGCCGGATCCACACCTTCCGGCAAACTGCCGCTGACCACCACCATATCGAACTGCCCGAGCCAGGTCAGCGAATCCGCCATAAATTTCTGCCATTCGCTTTCGGTGATACGGAAACCGGAGAAATTCAGATCCGTCACCGAGCCGCTGTTTTCGGTCAGTTTCACGTTGATCCGCGTGCGTCCCGGGATCACATGAAAACGGTTTGCCAGCCCGTTTTCACTGAAAAAATGCTGGAATTCTTCCTGATTATCTTTCCCCAGAAAGCCGCTGACAGTCACGTCCACCCCGAGATCTCTCAGGACTTTAGCAACATTAATGCCTTTTCCCGCAGGATGTAACCCGACCGTTCTGACACGGTTCACCTCGCCCGGGACAAGGGACGGACACATCCCCACAAGGTCATAGGCCGGATTTAAGGTAATTGTGGCGACTCGACGGGTCATCAGCCGGGTGCTCCCTCTGTTATTTTTGGCTAACGGGTTATAATCATTAGTAATATTATGCAGCATGATACAACAGCTGCTTTTGAATCGTTTCAGTTATAACACAGACAGGCAGATATTCTATGCTCTGAATCATTCATTTTGCAGGAAGATATTGTCAAAAACAGACAGGCTGTCACTCCGGCGGGCAGCAGTGTACCATAGCGCCCGCAATCTGATTAAAAAGAAGGAAAAAATAATGTCAGTCGTCGTCGGTACCGGGGTGGTTATTGTCAACAGCAAAGGTGAAGTGCTGCTGGGTAAACGCAGCGGCAAGCATGCGCCATACTGGTCCATTTTCGGGGGACATGTTGATCCCGGTGAAACCTTTGAAGCCTGCGCCATCCGTGAAATTCAGGAAGAGATCGGCATTACCCTTACTGACCCTAACGTTATCGGGCTGTGCAATAACCTGGAAACATACCGGGCAGAAGGCAAGCATACGGTGTCTGTCTGCCTGCTGGCACACTATGACAGCGATACGCTGCCGGTGATTCAGGAGCCGGATAAATTTGACGGCATTATCTGGTGCTCTCCGGACAATCTGCCGGAACCGCATTTTGAAGCCAGCCGCAACGCCATTCATCTGTGGCAGACCGGTCAGTTTTATCTGACAAAATAATCCGTTACATGCCGCACCTGAATACCGGGGCGGCAATTGCGCATTTATCACCCAATCACACACAATTACGCGGATTTATCAATTTATCTGCTTTACAACCTTTTTTTGCCGCCGTATCATCAAGCTAGTACACGGAGCTGAGTAACCGGAGGATTTATTTAATGAGCAGCGACGCAATAACACAAACCAAACGCCCTTCCGTCCTGGGCGGTGCCATGATTATCGCCGGTACCGCTGTTGGTGCAGGCATGTTTTCCATCCCTGTGATGACAGCGGGTGTCTGGTTTACCGGCTCCGTTCTGCTGCTGATTTACACCTGGTTTTGTATGTATACCTCCGGGCTGATGATCCTCGAGGCAAACCTCAATTATCCGTCAGGCTCCAGTTTTCACACCATTACCAAAGATCTGCTGGGTAACGGCTGGTCAGTGATTAACGGGCTCTCCATTGCTTTTGTGCTCTATATTCTGACCTATGCGTATATCTCGGCGGGTGGCTCGATGTTACAGGAGAACCTGGCAGCACGCGGGCTCAATATCACCCCGGCAATGAGCGGAATTTTCTTTGCCGCCGTGGTGGCGGTGATTGTCTGGATTTCCACCAAAGCCGTTGACCGCCTGTGTACCATTCTTATCGGCGGGATGGTGATTGCATTTGTGATGTCCGCCGGCGGTATGATCACGGAAGTGAAAACCGCGGTGTTATTTAACACACAGGAGCCGGAAGCCCGCTATCTGCCGTATGCGCTGGTGGCGCTGCCGTTCCTGCTGACGTCATTCGGCTTCCACGGTAACGTGCCGGGCCTGGTGAAATATTACCGTAATGACGCGAAATCCGTGGTACGCAGCCTGCTTATCGGCTCCCTGATTTCACTGGTGATCTATATCTTATGGCAGCTGGCCGCCCAGGGTAACGTCCCGCGCGAAAACTTTAAGCAGGTTATCGCGGAAGGCGGCAATATCACCGCGCTGTTAAACCAGATGAAAGCGGCCATCAACAGTGACACCACCGTGCAGTTACTCAATGCCTTCAGTTATATGGCGCTGGCCAGTTCTTTCCTCGGGGTGTCACTGGGGCTGTTTGACTATATCGCAGATTTCTTTAAGTTTAAGGATAACGGCACCGGTCGCCTGAAATCCGCCGTATTTACCTTTGTTCCGCCGGCGATTCTGGCCGTGCTGTACCCGAACGGGTTCCTGTATGCCATCGGCTATGCCGGGCTGGCAGCAACTATCTGGGCGGTGATTGTCCCGGCGCTGATGGCAAAAGCCACCCGCCGCCGCTTCCCGCAGGCAGCCTACCGGGTGCCGGGCGGCAATGCGATGATCATCTTTATCATCCTGTTCGGACTTCTCAATGCCGTCACACATATTTTATCCATGATGGATCTCCTGCCGGTTTACCGCTGATTTCACCCTGATATCACACCCGCTGCATTTCTGCAGGCGGGTGTGATAATTTGGGCTTGCACATTGGAAAAACTGCGAGTAATTTTGTCGCCAATCCGCAGGCTTTAAGGCCTGCTTTACTATTGATATTTATTATGTAACGGGACAAATTATGGCAAAAGCCAATGAAATTAAACGCGGAACCGCAGTGAGCTATAATGGCAAACTGCTGATGGTCAAAGATATCGATGTCCAGACGCCAAGTGCCCGCGGGGCCAGCACCCTGTATAAAATGCGTTTTACTGATGTCCGCACCGGTCAGAAAGTGGAAGAGCGTTTTAAAGGCGATGATATTATCGAGACCATTACCTTAACCCGCCGCGCTGTTCAGCTCTCTTATGTTGACGGTGATGAGTATGTCTTTATGGATGATGAAGACTTCACGCCGTATCCGCTGAAAAAAGATCAGATCGAAGAAGAACTGCTGTTTATTCCTGAGGAAGGCCTGCCGGGTATGCAGGTACTGACAATGGATGGCCAGGTGCTGGCGCTGGAGTTACCGCAGACTGTCGATATGGAAATAGTTGAAACCACCCCCGGCATCAAAGGGGCATCCGCCAGTGCGCGGACCAAACCGGCAACCATGCCGACCGGGCTGGTGATTCAGGTACCTGAATACCTGAGTAACGGTGAAAAGATCCGCATTCATATCGCGGAACGCCGTTATATGGGCCGCGCGGATTAATTCCCGCAGCCGGTAAAAACTGCCTGTTACCGGGTTACCGGTTTTCTGCACATTGCGGAGACCGGCTGACCCGCCGTCCTTTTCCCGTCCTTCAGAAATAATCCACCCGCAGATACGCTTCACGACGCTCTTCATTCAGCACCGAGTAAGACGTGCGCCCCATTGACTGCGGCAAACGCCCCCGGGCAAGTTCACCTTCGGCGGTATTATCCTGCATACTCGCGGGTTCACCGTTGCGCAGACAACGGTATTCAAACGACGGCTGACTGTTCTGCGGTTTTTCCGCTGTCAGGACACTGACTTCACAGGCGGCATTCACCACGCTGCCGGACAACAGAATCGTTCCTTCACTGACACCGGATGCCGCACCCGGCATGATAACTGACAAGCTTAACAACATACCGCTGAAAATAGCCTTAAGATGATTCATCACAGGCACCTCACTGTTGTTTCGTCGGATTGACGACCAGCGTGTTAACGTTACCGCTGTACCTGTTATAACGCGCCCGGCACAAAAAAAGAAGAGGAAACCGATATCGTGGTGTGATGCATCACACGATTTTTCCGGTTTCCTCTGCATGCATGAATGGTGATTCTCTGTCTGTATTACAGATAACTGACAACAACCATAGCGAGCTGCTTACTGTCATCCAGCCAGTGGAGTTTTGCATCGCCCATATTAGCCGGTATCAGATCGGACACTGACCGGGTATCACGGGTAATGGTCTGAGTATTCAGCCGTTCTTTTTTCATTCCGGAACGGTAACAGCGGGAACTGATGTCATTCGTCTGAAAGTCCATTGTGCAGGGGCCTTCAACAATCGCACCGTGGAAAATAATCACACCGGATGCAGACTGGCCTTTACTTTCAGCTGCAACAGCAAAACTGCTCATCAGTAAACCAGCGGCCGTGATAAAGAACTGTAACTTTTTCATAACATACCTCTTCGGATAAGTATTCCCGGAGGCAGTCCGTTTTACTGCCGGGATGAAAAATATTCGCTTATTCTTTATCGACAATAAGTCAGTAATCTTTAACTGCGACATAATAAACGACGTGCTCAGATCATATCATCAAGTATTATATTCCCGGTTATCCCATATGATGACACTTACACGTTCTTATTATCTTAAAATTCTTCTTTAGAAAAATTATAGCCTGCCTATTCTATACGGCAAATTACACATAAAATTAATACCTATTTTCCCCTTTTTTTGTAAAACACGGTGTCTGTTTTCCTGACAGACTATAAAAGACAGCTTATGGCTGCTTTACATATGTTATAAACAGGTTAAATCACCATCGTGCAACGTATTCTATATCCGCTTTTTATCAGTCTCGCCGGTACCCTGCTGTTCCTTTCCTGGTACCTTCCGGTTGACCACGGCCTGTGGGCAGAGCCTGATCACGCCATCTTCCGTTTTTTCAATGATCCGCTCGCCGATCAGCATTCATTGGCTGTCTTTATTGCCGTCATCAATAATCGGGCGTTTGATACCGCTGCACTTCTTCTGATGGGACTGGTTTATTACGCGGCTTTCCGCAGGCAGGACCGCGCCGGGAAACGCCGTCTGGTAATGGCAGGTGTTGTCATGGTAATAAGTGCGGTACTGATTAATCAGGCCGGACAGGCAATTCCTTTTAACCGCCTCAGCCCGACACTGGCACTGGATTCTGTTCATCGTGTCAGCGAGATTACCGGGATCTTTACAAAAGATGCCTCAAAAAGCAGCTTTCCGGGCGACCACGGACTGATGCTGATCATTTTTGCCGCTTTTGTCTGGCGTTATGCCGGATTGCGTTATTTTGCGGCGGCGGTTTTACTGATCATTATCTTTTCCTTACCCAGGATAATGGCCGGTGCACATTGGTTCAGCGATATCATGGCCGGTTCACTGTCACTGGCACTCATTACAGTCCCCTGGATTTTACTGACACCGCTGAGTGATTGGTGTGTCAATTTTCTGGTACGCCGTATGCCCCGTCCGGCCGATATGACAAAGAAAAATTCACATTAGTGAAACATATTTGACATCACATTCTGATGGTTTTGCCGGTGTATTTAAGGTTTTGTAAATAACCGGCTTTTTCCCTCGCCATTTCCTACACCTTTATGTAGTATCAATCCGTCCGATTATTAGGAATTGATTAATTTCACCGATAATAAGGCCTTTACGGGTGGCGGATTAACCTTTCCTCAGTAATTGTTCATGGATATTAAACGTGTTGTTCCGCACGTTTTCAGAATAAACATATTGTGCATATACGCAGATTTAATTAGTGTTGATATGTTTTGTTTTTTTTAAAGTGACGCTTGTCACATAAGGACTGCAAGGGAAAACTCACACATGGTCACATCTCAACCTATTCTGAGATATATCACCCGGATTGTTCCGGCATTGATTATCGCGGCGACATTGTCAGCATGCAGCACATCTCCAAATTCAGCCCGTCAAGTTCAATCTGAAACCCGTACAAACGGTTTTATCTTGCAAGCGTCTCAGGATGAATTCGAACAGTTAGTCAATAATGCCGATGTAAAATCCAGACTGATGTCTCAGTATGCCAGCTGGAAAGGCGTTGCTTACCGTCTCGGCGGCACTACCCGTACGGGTATTGATTGCTCCGCGTTTGTCCGTCAGACTTTCCTCGACCAGTTCGGTATGGAACTGCCGCGTTCAACCGCAGAACAGCAGACTGTCGGCACCAGCGTAAAACGCGCTAAATTACAGGCCGGCGACCTGGTGTTATTTAAAACCGGAAAACGTCAGCGCCATGTCGGTATCTATGTCGGTAATGACAAATTTGTCCACGCATCCACATCAAACGGTGTTATCGTCTCAAACATGACGGATAAATACTGGAACAACCGTTATTACGACGGACGCCGTTTAATTAAATAATACATTCACTCCCTTGCAGTGTATTATTTAAAAAGAAAAAGCTTCCCTTTCAGGAAGCTTTTTTTATCTCTGAATTTTCTCAGCGCCCGTTATGCAAACCGGTTAAGCAGCACATCAGAACGGGTAACGGGCAGAAATATTCTCTGCAATGGCCGCCCCGGCCATTTTCAGGGCACACAGTGCGGTACTTTCATCATCACTGTGTAAAAACAGGCACGGCTCCCCTTCCCAGGTCAGGATCAGGCTGTCAATCTGCAACCCTTCCAGGTGCGACCGGATGGCGCACAATGCATCATATGTTGAGTGGTGGCCGTGACTCAGTAATTTCAAACCGGTCAGGCTGTCTTCCCTGCTCTGCAACGATTCCGGTAACGCCTCTAACCGGCGGCCGTTATCATGACCGGCAAGCCGGTAATGCTGTGGCAGGCGGGAAACTACTGAAAGCGCATTACTATTCACACTATTATCCTGTCATACTGTGCCGGTGAATCATCTGAAATAAAATTTCCGACCCAATCCCTCGGAATTAACGAACATTCTGTGTTCACGGATGATAAAACACCGGTGATTTACTCCCGATCCGGTAATAAAACACAATGTGTTTTTTCGCCGGATGTTAACATCATCAATCCAATTGCCTCTATTTGTATACTGTTTTGTTAAGATTCTCAACTGGTTTATTTTATATCATATAGCTGAAATTGACTGAATAAGGATATAATTCCGTATTGCAACAACTGACTTACCCTTAAATACGATGAAATATCAGCTGATTATACAATTAAGAGGAACACATACAGTATTATGCATTACTTTCTGTCATGAAATAAAATTTACATCAATGTAACTTTTCATGATTCAGATCAACCAGACGATGACGGGATCGTTATCCGGGGTAATCATTCGACTATTACTGATATTGCCGAAATGACCGGCCCGGAAACATCCGGACCGGCAGCAGAGAATGGAAATCAGGCGAAACGCCGTGCGTACAGCACCAGTGAGGCAGCAACCAGAATACAAAGCGCCATTGCACCAATCATCGGCCAGACGGTTGTCATATTAAACGAAGCCACCACCGCACCGACACCGGCACCGATACCAAACCGCAGCACCCCGGCCAGTGATGATGCCGTTCCGGCCATATGCGGATAATCATCCAGAATCACCGCCATGGCATTCGATGTGATCATAGCGATATTTCCCACATAGCAGGCCACACCTATCATCACCGCCACAAAGCCGAGATCGGCGGATGCCGCCAGTACCAGCCAGCATCCCGCCAGCAATTGCACCACCAGCCCGGTGCGCAGCATATTCAGTGCCCCGAAGCGGCGGACATAACGGCTGTTAATGGTGGTCATAATAAAGAGAAAAACAATATTCAGCGCGAAGCAGTAACCGAATTCCAGCTCCGTCAGCCCGTAAAGCTGAATGTAAACAAATGACCCGGCGGATAAAAACGAGAACATCCCGGCAAAGGAAAAACCGGATGCCACCATATAACACAGCACCCGCTTCTGACGGAAGAGTGTGACAAACTGACCAAGCATGATCCGCAGCCGGAACGGCTGACGCCGCGCTTTCGGCAGGGTTTCGCGGATAAAGAACAGCACCAGCAGCGCGGCGATCAGCGCGGCAATCATGATAGTCCAGAAAATCGCATGCCAGCTGAACCACAACATCATCATGCCGCCCATGATCGGTGCCAGCAGCGGTGCCACGGTCATCACCAGCACCACAAACGACATACTGCGGGAAAATTCATCTTTGGTGAACATATCGCGCATCAGGGCGTTGATCACCACACTTGCCGCTGCCGCTGCAAAGCCGTGCAGCCCGCGCATCCCGATAAAGGTACCGATATCCTGCGACATTGCACACCCGGCGGAAGCCAGCGCGAAAATCAGCGTTCCCCCGAGGATCACCGGCTTGCGGCCGAGCGCATCCGCCATCGGGCCGTACACCAGCTGCCCGGCGGCAAACCCGATCAGGTAGCTGTTGAGTGTCATCTGGACATCACCTTCAGTGACACCAAAGTCACGGGCGATGGTCGGCATGCTTGGCAGATACATATCGATAGCCAGCGGCATCAGCATCGATAACAGCCCCAGGATAAAAATCAGGCCGAAATAGGCCGAACGTTGCACTTGCACGCCTGTTACTCCGTATTGGATTCAGTAAAAAAGGTATTCAGAGAACCGACTGAATTTCCTCATCAGTCAGCGGGCGGTATTCCCCCGGTTCCAGGCTGTCATCCAGCACAATGCCGCCGATACGCTCGCGGTGCAGCGCATCCACATGGTTACCGGCAGCGGCAAACATACGTTTGACCTGATGATAGCGCCCTTCGGAAATCGTCAGCCGCACATCCTGCGCGGTGATAATCTCAAGTGTTGCCGGTTTGGTCGGGTGCTGTTCACCGTTAAGCATCACACCCTGCTCAAACAGCGCGGCAGTCGTATCCGCCACCGGCTCAGCCAGGGTGACACGGTAGGTTTTCTCGCAATGATGTTTCGGTGAGGTGATACGGTGCGACCACTGCCCGTCATCAGTCATCAGCACAAGCCCGGTGGTATCAATATCCAGCCGTCCGGCGGCATGCAGTTTATGGGCAACCGGTTCATCGATAAAATAAAGAATCGTCGGGTTTACCGGGTCATCCGTTGAGCAGACATAGCCCTGCGGTTTATTCAGCATAAAATAGCGCGGCCCGGTCACATGTGTCATCACATTACCGTCATAAGCCACTTCGTTCTCCGCGCTGACCTTCAGTGCGCCGTTTTTCACGACATCACCATCCACAGTCACCCTCCCCGCACGCAGCTCTCTCGCCACAAGGTTCCGGCTGATGCCCATCTGATGGGCAAGAAATTTATCTAATCGCATGAATGTCTCTTAAACCTGACGCGCCCGCAGCATCCTGCCGGCTGATAAGCAGATAAAATGAAAGAATTTGGTTCGATAATAACCACGGTAATCATTATAACAACAAACTATCAACATCACAGCGCCTTTCTGACGGCGCTTCCGCTGTTTATCCGCCGTCATGCAGTCAATTGTCGCGCCTAAAGTGTGATATGCTGACACCCTGATTTTGTCTGTTCCGCCGGAGTTTCTGTGACGTTTACCCTGCGACCTTATCAGCAGGAGGCTGTTGATGCCACCCTGCTCTATTTCCGCAAACATACCTCGCCTGCGGTGATTGTTCTGCCCACCGGTGCGGGAAAAAGCCTGGTGATCGCCGAACTGGCGCGACTGGCACACGGTCGCGTACTGGTGCTGGCACATGTCAAAGAGCTGGTGGAGCAGAATCACAGTAAATATCAGGCTTACGGCCTGGAAGCCGGTATCTATTCAGCCGGATTATCACAAAAAGAGTCCTCGCAAAAAGTCATTTTCGGTAGTGTGCAGTCTGTCGCCCGTAATACCGCCGATTTTGACGGCAAATTTTCCCTGCTGATTATTGATGAGTGCCACCGGATCAGCCTCAGCGAAGACAGTCAGTATCAGCAGGTGATACAGCATCTGCAGAAAAATAACCCGGCCCTGCGCATTCTCGGCCTGACCGCCACACCGTACCGGCTGGGCAGCGGCTGGATCTATCAGTATCACTATCATGGCATGATCCGCGGCGATCATGAATGCTTCTTCCGCGATTGTATCTATGAACTGCCGCTGCGTTATATGGTCAGCCATCAGTATCTGGTGCCGCCGCAGCGGCTGGATATGCCGGTGCTGCAATATGATTTTTCACAGGTGCCGGTCAGCGCCGCCGGGATGTTTGACTCGCAGGTACTGGCACGGGAAGTGAAAAAACAAAAGCGGATCACGCCGCGTATTGTCCGCCAGATCATTGAGTATGCCGCGCCCCGTCAGGGTTGCATGATATTTGCCGCCACCGTGGAGCACGCGGCGGAAATTGTGTCACTGCTGCCACCGGGTGAAGCGGCGCTGGTCAGTGCGGATACCCCGTCTGCGGAGCGGGAAACGATTATCCGCAATTTCAAAGCGCGGGAGCTGCATTATCTGGTCAACGTTTCCGTGCTCACCACTGGGTTTGATGCCCCGCATGTGGATGTGATAGCCATTCTGCGCCCGACAGAGTCTGTCAGCCTCTACCAGCAAATTGCAGGGCGCGGCCTGCGTCTGTCTCCCGGGAAAACGGAGTGTCTGATCCTCGATTACGCCGGAAACCCGCATGACCTCTATATGCCGGAAGTCGGCAATCATAAACCGAACAGCAAAAGCCAGCTGGTACAGGTGTTCTGCCCGTTATGCGGTTTTGCCAACCTGTTCTGGGGATTATGTACCGACGACGGACATATCATCGAACACTACGGCCGCCGCTGTCAGGGAATTATTGATGCGGATGATGAATCCGCCCGTCATCAGTGTGATTTCCGTTTCCGTTTTAAACTCTGCCCGTCCTGTAACGGGGAAAATGATATTGCCGCCCGGCGCTGCAGCCACTGTGATGAAGTCCTCAGTGACCCGGATGATATGCTGAAAGCCGCGCTGCGCCTGAAAGATGCGCTGGTGCTGCGCTGTGGTGGTATGGCGCTTTCTGCCGGGCAGGATAATCGCGGTGAATGGCTGACTATCAATTATTACGATGAAGACGGCACCACCGTCAGTGAGCGTTTCCGCCTGACCACCCCGGCACAGCGTTTTGTCTTTGAAAAACAGTTTCTGGCACAACATTTGCGTGCCCCCGGCGTGCCGTTTCAGTGGCAGGATGCGGAATCGGTTATCCGTCAGCAGGTGCTGCTGCGTTACCCGGATTTTGTTGTCTCACGCAAAAAAGAGAACTACTGGCAAATCCGCGAAAAAATCTTTGATTATCAGGGCCGATTCCGCAAATCCGACAGTCTGGCCTGACCCGGCGTGCTGCTTTTTGGGTTTTATGCCGGGTTTCGTTTGCCGTTTGTCCGCATTTTCGGTAAAATGCACGCCGCTTCATCACGGGTAACCCTGCTGAAGCCAAATACCGACTTTGCTGCTGGGTCGCCTGTAGCAAAGATTTTTTTTACTCTTGTTAAAGAGAAAAGCTATGTTAACTATCAATGCTGAATTACGTAAAGAGCAGGGTAAGGGTGCGAGCCGCCGCCTGCGCCGCGCAAACAAGTTCCCTGCTATCGTTTATGGTGGCAACCAGGAACCTGTTTCCATCGAACTGGACCACGACGTCCTGATCAACCAGGAAGCTAAACCAGAATTTTACGAAGTTCTGAACCTGGTTATCGATGGTAAAGAAACCAAAGTGAAAGTACAGGCTGTACAGCGTCATCCGTTCAAGCCAAAACTGACACACATCGATTTCCTGCGCGCTTAATTACGCCACCTATCGAGCTTTAATCGGGACGCCGAGTAAATAACGCCGCTTTTGCGGCGTTATTTATTTCTGCTCTCACTATCCTTTATTACCACGGCGCTGTAACTGATCCCGCAGGTTCGGCGGTGTCCCTTTAATCGTCAGGGTATCCGTGGCCGCATCCCAGAAAATCCGCTCACCCAGTAACATCGCATCAAAATTAATGGTCAGCCCGCCGCCGCTGCCGGCAAATTTTGTCAGCTGACGCAATGTGCTGCGATCGGCCGGGAAAGAATCCTCCAGCCCGTACTCTTTTTCCTGAGTAAACTGCGCAAAGCTCTGCTCACCCAGCGGCGGCAGTTCCGCAGACAGCTCTGTCAGCTGAATCTCTTCACCGCTCTGTAACTGCTCCGTGCAGTAATCAAATACCTGTTTGCGGTAAGACTGACGCTCCTGTTTGTCCGCCTGTGCTTCCTCACAGTAATCATCCAGCGCCTGTAGCAGGCCTTTGTTCTGGATTTTGGCATTAAAGCCTTCTGCGGCACCGAGGAAATCCATAAAGAAATCGGACACTTTGCGCCCGACCCGGCCTTTGAGGAACGTCAGGTAACGGCTGGATTCCGGATTGGTTTCCCATTCGGTCAGGTCAATACGGGCGATAATATCCGCATGCGGAATATCCAGATAATGGGTGCTGTTAAGTTCCAGGCTCTCATTGACCAGCATGCTCTGGCAGTTGTCGAGTACCGCGACCAGCAGATATTCCACCGCCAGATAACGGTAATGGGCAAACAACACCACACCGCCCTGGGCAAACGGGTATTTTGCCAGTTCATCCTTCAGGCGGACGGTTGCCGCACGGGTAAAGGCGTGAAATTCTTCCTCGCCCTGCCGCTGCAGGCGCAGTGCGGCAGACAGCTCACTCTCTTCATTAAACACACCGTACGCTTTGCTTTTCGCACTGTAGACCCGGTGCAGTTCAGCCATCATTTCCTCAACAATGGCGGTCTTTTCCAGTGGTGTGTCCCGCAGCACCACTTCCAGTGTCTGTTCATCGCGTTTAATCAGCTGATGTAACGCAATCTGAATGATATCCAGACTCATCTTTTACTCCTTCGGCCTCGTTTGCGCGTATTCAAACACCGTTGCAATCTGTGCGCAAGTCACAATGACAGGAGAATGTGACAAGACAGGATAATCCGCGGCGTGCATACTGAAAATGACGTATTCCCTGCGTAACCGGATCCATAATTGAAATAATTTTCCGCAAAAAGCAGAAATACGAACGCTCATCAGTTATGATATAGAGCTTTGTACAATCAGGATATCTACGTTTATGCCGCAATCATCCCGCTACAGTGATGAACACGTTGAAAAATTACTGGCTGAGCTGGTCAGTGTACTGGAAAAAAACCGGACACCGACTGACCTGTCTCTTATGGTGTTAGGAAATATGGTGACCAATCTCATCAATACCAGTGTTGCGCCGTCACAACGCGCTCATATTGCTGAATCCTTCGCCCGTGCCCTGCAATCTTCCGTCAGTGAAGATAAAGCGCACTGACCGCATACCGGCTGACGACGAAATTCTATGGTAACGTATCGTCCGAAATACGGTGACAAAGTCTCTCAGATGATAAGCTGGGGGCACTGGTTCACCCTGTTTAATATTCTGCTGAGTCTCGCGCTCAGCAGCCGTTACCTGTTTATTTCTGACTGGCCGGATACACTGATTGGCCGTATTTACGCCATCACCAGCTGGCTGGGACATTTCAGTTTCCTGGCGTTTGCTCTCTATCTGCTGATCGTGTTCCCGCTCACCTTTGTGGTGATGTCGCAACGGCTGCTGCGCTTTTTATCGGCCGCCCTGGGTACAGCGGGGCTGACACTGCTGCTGTTTGATATCGGCATCTATGAACAGTTCCGCCTGCATTTAAACCCGGTGGTGTGGGATCTGGTCGTGAACCCGGAACAAGGGGAAATGGCGCGGCGCTGGCAGTTTGTCTTTATTGCGATCCCGGTTATTTTCCTGGTCGAGATGCTGTTCGGCACCTGGAGCTGGCAAAAACTGCGCAGCCTGAACCGGCAAAAATTCGGTAAACCCATTGCGGTGGTATTTATCACCGCCTTTATTACCTCTCATATTATGTATATCTGGGCGGATGCCAATTTCTACCGTCCGGTCACCATGCAGCGCTATAATCTGCCGGTATCTTACCCGATGACCGCCCGCAAATTCCTGGAGCGCCACGGCCTGCTCGACAGCACCAGTTATGAGCAGCAACTGCTTCTGCACGGCGACCCGACCGCCCAGGGCGTTGAATACCCGATCAATAAACTGACTTATGCAGACAATGGCAGCGGCTATAATTTACTGCTTATCACCCTCACCTCGCTGAGCCGGGAAGATATTGATAAGACCATGCCGAACCTGAACCGGTTTGCACAGGAAAGTACACAATTCACACAGCACTACAGCAGTGAAATCAATCCGGAACGGGCACAGTTCGGGCTCTATTACGGTATCTCCGGCACTTATTATGACGGCATCCTCAACGGACGTGTTCCGTCTGCCCTGATGACCGCACTGAGTGCTCAGAATTATCAGACCGGATTCTTCTCAACGGAAAACTTTGCCTCCCCGCTCTTCCGCTATGCCCTGCTGGCGGATTACAGCCTGCCGCCGCTGCGTGACGGGCAGGACAACCGCGGGACAGCCACTGCCTCTGCGGATGTGGCAGAACACTGGTCACTCTGGCTGAAACAGACCCGTAAAGATCAGCCGTGGTTTGCGCTGATTAACCTCAGCACCCCGTTACCGGATGGTCATTCCGCCCCGGATATGACGAATATTGATAACACGCTGGGCACACTGATTCAGGATATCCGTGTACGCGGCGAGTGGGATAAAACCGTTATTGTCATCACCGCCGGTACCGGTGACAGCATGGCAAAACTGCAGGACAACTGGGTCACTGATGGCAAATTCAACCGTGACCAGCTGCGTGTTCCGCTGATTATTCACTGGCCGGATACCCCGGCGCAGACTATCAGCAAACTGACCGCACATCCGGATATCATGGCAACCCTGATGCAGCGCCTGCTGCACGTCAGCAATCCGCCGGGGGAATACACTCAGGGTGATGATTTGTTCAGCGCCACACGGCGTAAACCACGGATATTTACCGGCGATAACAGCAATCTGGTGATTATCAAACCAGACTCTGCCTCACTGCTGACAACACAGGGTAAATATCAGCGCTTTGATGAGAATAACGAAAAGATCCGCAATGCCAAACCGGATATGGCTGAATTACTTCAGGTGCTGACTGAACAAAAACGCTTTATCGACACTCACTGATCCCCGGACAAAAAAAACGCAACCGGCACAGTGCTGTCTTGCTTTAATCAAAGAAAACAGTAGTATAGGTAGTATTCGGCATGTAGCGCAGCCTGGTAGCGCACCGTCATGGGGTGTCGGGGGTCGCAGGTTCAAATCCTGTCATGCCGACCAGCTTTTTTATAAGAAAACCAACCTGTTAGGGTTGGTTTTTTTGTGCCTGTAATTCGCAAGCCATCACACCTTAAGCATTTTCACCGTTTCATCAATATCGATTTCATCTTCAGAGAAGATCAGAGTACTTCCGTGCTGTGTGGTAATCGCGAGTTTTCTGAGTGTACGCATTTCGGCCGGGCCGGTGGATTTTGGTTTGATGTTGTTCATCAGCACACCGACAGACAGCACCACATTGTCTTTATCAATCCCGGTATTCGCTTCTTCTTCGCTGTAGACCACGAACGATTTGATGGCCGTCAGTTTAATACGTTCACCGGCGATGAAAATGTATTTACTTTCCGGCACCACTTTTACCGCGTAGGCTGACAGCCCTTTGTTATTGGTACCGGGTTCAAAGGTCACGGCGGCATTTTTCTTAATCAGGTCAGGATTGGCGACCTTAACCACGTGAAAATAACGGTTATCCCCGTTCTCATCTTTGATAAACCCAAAGCCTTTATCTTCAAACCATGTTGTGATTGTTCCGTTCATCGCCGTTACCACCTGCTTAATCATCTGTTGCTGAGTCATTACAGCGCGCAGTATAAAGCACAATGCCTGTGCAGACCATGCCTTTGGATTAAGGCGTTATCGTGCAACACTCCGGGCATCAGTGGATAAAAGAACAGATTATGGCAATATGTTCCGGTAATCACGATTATATCACCCGCTGACGGAGATCATTTTGCTGAGATATTCCCTGCTTTTGCTTTTAATAACGATGTCTGCCGCACAGGCAAAAATTGATATTACGGCTATCGGACAGTGTAAATACAGCGGGCAGTTAACCCCTGAAGATATCGCCGGGCAGCCCGGCAACGGTGAAATTCATCTTATTTACCGGACAGACACCACGGGAAGAGCCTATCCGGTAAAAATAACGAAAAATACCTGTGATGAAAGATGTAATACCCGGGATGCTGTGCGTATTTTGCGGAAAGTAAGATGCCCGCCGGCTCCTCCCCGTTATAACCGCAGAATGATTATTAAATTCTACAGTGATACAGAAAAGCACAATGACAAATTTACACTCCGCAATCTGATGGTTTGATATTTATCTGCATCACCCGGGTGCCGTCCGAAAAATAGTTATGCTGCAGCCCGGCAGGAAATGCCAGCTGCCATAACCGCATGATCGCCGAGTCCTGACAATATTTTGCTGTCAGGATGCCCTGCATTTTATTTATCGCCTGTTCTTCTCTGAACAATTCCGGCGGCAGACCGCTAACCTGATAATTCAGGATAATCACGTTATTCTCCCGGGTGACCTCAGTCAGAAGGGTGAAAGGGTCAAACCGGATCGGCAGTAACTGACTCTCATTTTTAATGATCATCGCCTGAAGTGCGTCGTATTCTTCCGGTGATTTTGTCCCTGCGGCTGTATCTGTCTGCGCGGCACAGAAAAAAGAAAGAGAAAAAAATAGCATCCCTGCTTTGAAAATAGCTTTATTCAACATTGTCCTGTCCCTGTTAAAAGTACATATCAAATAACATTTTGGTGCTGATCCCGGCAGAGACCAGAATAATCATCGGTTTTATTACTTTCAGCCCGGAACTCAGTACAACACCGGCGCCCAGCCGCGCACCTATTGCCTGTCCGGCAAACATCAGTAATCCCAGCGACCACATCATTTTACCGCCCGCGATAAAAAAGATAACCGACGAGGTATTGGAAGCCAGGTTCAGAAAATTAGAATGAATCTGCGCTTTATCGATCCGGTATCCTAACAGCAGCATATAGCTGATGGTATAAAATGTCCCGGCGCCGGCACCCAAAAATCCGTCATAGAATCCGACACCGCCGCCGCAGATAAATGAAAACAGAAAAAAGGAAACACGCTGTTTTTCTTTGGATTTAGTGATGTCAGGCGCAAAAATAAAGTACAGGGTGACACCGATAATTAATCCCGGCAGTAATTTTTTCAGAAAAGTCGGATCAATAAACTGCACAAAAATTGTGCCGGATGCGGCACCGAAAAATGTCGCAATAAAGACCCATTTATTATTTTTTAAATCAATCCGCCCCTGACGCAAAAAATAAATACCGGATGTTAATGAACTGCCCAGTGCCTGCATCTTATTTGTTGCCAGTGCGTTAGCAGGCGGTAACCCGGAAATCAGCAGCGCGGTAATCGACAGAAAACCACCGCCGCCTGATACCACGTTGATAAATCCGGCGGCCACG
This sequence comes from Morganella sp. TYF_1, assembly GCF_043105645.1. Taxonomy (NCBI): domain Bacteria; kingdom Pseudomonadati; phylum Pseudomonadota; class Gammaproteobacteria; order Enterobacterales; family Morganellaceae; genus Morganella; species Morganella sp. TYF_1. The sequence goes on from NZ_JBICLU010000026.1 coordinate 700,276, forward strand.
GCGACAAAAAACATGACAATAAGAAATGTTATGCTCATGGAAAGACACTTTAAATGACAGAGGTAATCAGTATATAAAAAGTACATATCCGAAAAAGTGATACCGCCCCTGCTGCCGGATATTTGGTATAATAAAATGTCATTTTTCTGAACAGGATACTGGTATGTTGCGCTATGGTATTCGCATTACGCATATTTTCCGGCACGCTTTTCACTCGCGTCCGCGTTTTATTATCTCCCTGCTGGTCGCGTTTGTGACTTTTTTTGCCCTGTTGCCCGGACAGAGTACACTGATGTGTCTGATCCTCAGCTGGAATGCCTTCTCCTGGGTCTATTTGCTGTGTCTTTTTGAGCGAATCATTAATAAGAAAGTAAAAGATATCCGTAAGCTGACTAAAATTGAGGATGAAAGCGCCCGCATGGTGATGTTTTTCCTGCTGGCCGGGTGTTGTGTCAGTTTGCTGGTACTCTTCTTTGCCCTCGGCGGGCATGGTAATCTGACCGGTAATGATAAAGCTTTCCAGTATATTCTGACCGCATCCACATTAGTGTCCTCCTGGCTGTTATTACCGGCCGGATTTACCATGCACTATGCGCACCTTTATTACACCAACCCGCAACAGGAAAAACCATGGCTGTTATTTCCTGACAGACCGGCGGAACCCGGTTACTCTGATTTTATGTATTTTTCATTTACGATTGCCGTCGCCTCGCAGACTGCCGATGTGGAAATTGCGTCCTCCCCGATGCGCCGCGCCGTATTAATGCAATCCGTCGTCTCTTTTATTTTTAATATGGCGATACTGGGATTATGCATTAATATTTCTGCCGGTTTATTTTAAACGGAGTGGCTGATGGAAGCATTACTGACACACTGGATTGCAGAATACGGCTATTGGGCAACCTTTTTCGGTACGATGATCGAAGGGGAAACTGCCGCATTTCTATCCGGCATTGCCGCACACCATCAGTTATTATCCTATCCGAAAGTGATGCTGGTGGCCGCCCTCGGCGGAATTATCAGTGACAATATTCTGTTTTTTACCGGTTATTTTGCCGGAAACCGGATCCTGCCCCGAATTCATAAACATGCGGATAAAATAGCCCGCCTGCAGCAGATTATTCACCGCCGCGAAAGCCTGATTATTATCGGAATACGTTTCGCTTACGGATTAAGAACTATCGGCCCCGTTATTATCGGCGCCGCCGGTATTAATCCGCTGAAATTTTTTATACTGAATATTCTCGGCGGGGCCATATGGGGAAGTATTATTGTATCTGCGGGGTATTTTGTCAGCGCGGCAATCCTTGCCCTGCCGCTGCATACTTATCTTGCCTGGTTCCTTATCCTCGCGGCGGTTGCCGGTCTGTTTGTGCTGATAAGAAAGCATAAATTAACGCTGTAAACTGCGGAGCAAACCCGCCCGTCAGCCATTATTCCGGCTTGCGGGCGCTGAGCAGAAAGATCATCGGTCGTTCTTTTTCTTCATCCAGCGCCGGATTGGCGGCAATCTGTGCCGCTGACGGCCCCCATTCATCGATGGCGGTGATGTCAAAACCGGCTGTGGTCAGCGCATTTATCCAGGTGGATAATTTCCGGTGCTGCTTTTCCACACCATCGGTAAACCAGTTGCTGATCCTGACGCCTTCCTGCTGATATTGATTGACCGGCCAGGCTTTATTACCCGCACTGTCCGTACACCAGTTCTGAATAACAGGTGCAGTGTAGATCGGGTGTTCTGCGGAAAAAACCAGACTGCCGCCCGCGACCAGCGCCTGATACAGTGTGGCAAAGAGAGCCGGAATATCACGTATATAGTGCAGTGCCAGCGAGCTGTAAATCACATCGCTTTGTGCTGCCGGTAACTGCAGTGTCTCAAGATCGGCGCGCAGCCAGGTAATATCCGGATCCGTGGTCATCGATGCGGCTTTCGCCAGCATTTTCTCTGACAGATCAAAAGCGGTCACCCGGGCAGCACCCTGCTCTTTTGCCCAGCGGCAGAACCAGCCATACCCGCAACCCAGGTCGATCACTGATTTTCCGGCCAGAGGCGGCAGCAATACCTGCATGGCGGCCCACTCCGGCGCGCCGTCCAGCCCTTCTGCTGAGCGGGGCAGTGTGGCATAACCGGCAAAAAAATCCGGATTATCATAAATATTCTGAGACATAACTTACTCCTTAAATAATGAGCAAATTATAGTCATAATTTACCGGTTTCCGCCACGATTCTGTTTTACAGGCATAAAAAAACCTCACCGGAGTGAGGTTTTTAAAATCTGTTACTGGCAGCGGTGATTACAGAGCAACCACGTTAGCTGCAGCCGGGCCTTTCATACCATTTTCGATGGTGAAAGAAACCTGCTGGCCTTCTGCCAGAGATTTGAAGCTGTCGCTCTGGATTGCAGAAAAGTGAACGAACACGTCTTTGCTGCCGTCAGCCGGAGTGATAAAGCCAAAACCTTTATCATCGTTAAACCATTTTACAGTACCGGTAATTGTTGCGGACATATGAATTTCCTTTAAATTGATTTTGTTGCCATAAGGCATATAAGCGGTTTGATTACGTTTTTACTTATGGGAACTATCAGAAGGAATTCGCTATGAAGTGGTATCTTGGATAACGCTTGACGGAGAACAACTTAAAATCGGACTGACATAAATAGGTCTGTACTTCCAAACCAATGCCGCTATTAAGCCATATATTTTGTTATCCGGCAAGCTCTTTTTGATTTACCTCAAACGACCACACCTGCAGCTGATATCAGTTTGCCAGTCCCATATAGCCGTGGATCCCCATGTAAAGCCCGACCAGCCCTATCAGTGCCGCCGAAAAATACGGTGCTTTTTTGGCGATATCGCCGAGCCCCTGCCAGCGGCGGCTGACCTGACGCAGCCCCGCTGCCGTCACCACACCAACAGTAACCAGTGTCAGTGCCAGTCCGATACTGAAACTGAGCACCATGGTTGCCCCCAGGGTAAAGGCTTTCAGTTGCAGACAAATCAGCAGAACAGTAATCGCCGCCGGACACGGAATTAATCCGCCGGTCAGGCCAAACAGCAAAACCTGGCTGTTGGTGGCTTTACCGCCGGTAAACCGGGTTTTGATTTCATGGGCATGCGCTCTGGCATGTGCATCCTGATATTCGTCATCATGGTGGTTATGATGGTCATGGTGATGCTCTGCATGATGGTGATGAGGGTCGTGGTCATGATCATGGCTGTGATGATGATCACCGTGTGTATGGCGTTCCTGCTGCATTTCTGTCAGCCAGTTTTTTTCGCCGCGATATGTCCGCATAAACATCCAGAATGCGGTTGTCAGAATAATCACCGCCGACACCATTTGTAACCATGGCTCCACAGCCTCCGGCGTAAACCGAGCACTGATGTACATCCCGCCGAGGGCAATCAGCCAGACAATCAGGGTATGCGATAACGTTGCTGCCAGTCCCAGCATCACCGCCTGTCTGACCGTCCCTTTCACTGCAATAATAAAGGCTGCCATCATGGTTTTTGAGTGGCCCGGCTCCAGACCGTGCAGTGCCCCCAGTGCTATCGCCCCCGGGATAAAGAGCCAGGCGTTTCCCTGCTGCAATAACGAGGAAAAATCAGTCATGGTGTGTGGTTCCTGTTTTCAGAATGAAGAAAGCATGACCTCAGTATACTCCCCCCCAGTATAATTACACTACCTCTTTGTATCACGAAGATGCTACTATTTTGCCGTCACTTTCTTTTCACCTTATTTCACGGGGTTGCCATGTCACATACCATCAGGGACAGACAGAAACTTCAGAACCGCGCCAGTAAAATTCAGGGGCAGGTCAACTCACTGAAAAAAATGCTTGATGAACCGCATGAGTGCTCCGCTGTGCTGCAACAAATTGCCGCTATCCGGGGGGCGGTAAACGGACTGATGCGGGAAGTGATTAAAGGCCATCTGATTGAACATGTGGTTCATGAGGAAGATGAGGAAAAACGTCAGGGTGATCTGGATATTGTCCTGAAGGTGCTGGATTCCTATATTAAATAATCTGAAAAAATAAGGGTGATGCTTTATTTGCATCACCGCAGATAACTTACGCTAAAATTAATAGTTAAATTCTTTTATTATTTTCCTGTCGCCATCAACAATAACACTCAGCATTATATCCTGATACTGCCCGTTATGACTGTATTTTCTTATTTTCAGCAAACAGGTTAATAAATCTCCTCCGCAGACCGCCGGGGTTAATTTAACCCGCCGGCCCTTTTTAACTGCCCTGTCCAGAATATAAGCCGGCACATAACGATGACGCTCTGCCATGGCACGGATCGCCAGTGGCGAATATCTGATTCTTTTTGTATTGTGCTGAATAATTTTGCTTTTCAGTGCCTGTATAACCGGCATATCCCGTAATGTACTGCCGCTGCTGACAGACCGGATTGTACCATAACGCATCAGCAACGATATTCGTCCGTCCGGTTCAGCCACTATACCGCTGACCAGCAGTAAATCCAGTGGTTCAGATAATGCTGATTCCGGCGCAAGTGTGCATATACCCTGAGAATACCCATTAATATCATATATATGGTAGATATCACCCATACCATACAGGTAACCGATGCACAATCCGGCAGAGCCATCAATCACTGGCTTCACACCTTCCGGCATGACGAATCCGGCCTGTATGGCAAAAAATTCGCCCTCATTGAGAGGGGACTTAAAGCTGCAGTATTGCCCGGATATTTCATCAGAATTATTCATTGACATACCCTTATAAAAATAACAACGCCTGATATTAATGCTATAAAAACCGGCTTTTTATTTTTGTTTTAAATAAATGCAGAGATAACCGTTGTCGGCTGCCAATGACAATGTTAGCTATGTTGTCTGACAATATAAAAACACGGCTGTTACAGAGATCAAATAATAACTGACAACAAACTGTCGTATTATTAATTAGGATTAATCCTTTCCGCTGTATAATTTCCTGTGACAGGGTTTCAGTCAGGTGAAGGAAACCGACGTTCACGCCGTACTGCCGTGATCGGAAGGCGCTGTACAGCGCATGATTTGCATGATATTGATCACGTGAATATTAAAATAAAAATACTGAGAATGTCACCATGCAAGCCGCCACCCGCTCCACCATTGCACTGCTCGCTTCCTCATTCTTAATTACTATCGGACGGGGTGCCACCATCCCGTTTATGGCGATTTATCTCAGCCGTCAGTATGATATGGCGGTGGATCAGGTCGGGATGGCACTGACCGTCGCACTGACAACCGGTGTGCTGTTCAGTCTCGGCTTCGGCATTATTGCTGATAAATTTGATAAAAAACGCTATATGCTGATGGCAATTGTGGTTTATATCGCCGGGTTCATTGCCATTCCGCTGACTCACCATATCGCGCTGGTTGTTGTCTTCTTTTCACTGATTAACTGCGCCTACTCGGTCTTTGCTACGGTACTGAAAGCCTATTTTGCTGATACGCTGCCACCGGCGCGCAAAACCAAAGTCTTTTCCCTGAACTACACCTTCGTCAATATGGGCTGGACCGTCGGGCCTCCGATCGGTACCGGGCTGCTGATGTACAGTGCGGATCTGCCATTCTGGCTGGCGGCCTGTACTGCCTCATTCCCGATATTCTTTATTCAGCGTTTTGTCCGCAGCGTGCCGCCTTCCGCTTCCGGCAGCAACAGTACCGCCTGGCGGCCTTCTGTCATGCTGCATGATAAAGCTCTGCTCTGGTTTACATTATCCGCTTTTCTCGGATCACTGGTGTTCGGTTCGTTTTCCGCCTGTATTTCCCAGTATGTCCTGACGGTGGCAGATACCACACTGGCGGAAAAGGTGATTGGCGTGGTACTGCCGGTTAATGCCGCCGTGGTGGTTTCACTGCAATATATGGTCGGCCGCCGGATCAGTACCGATAATCTGCAAAAGCTGATGACACTCGGCACACTCTTTTTTATGGCCGGGCTGGCCGGATTTATGATGTCAGGCAGTAACCTTGTGTTCTGGGGAATTGCCGCATTTGTCTTTACTCTCGGTGAACTGATTTATGCACCGGGTGAATATATGCTGATCGACAACATTGCGCCGGACGGCATGAAATCCAGCTACTTTTCCGCCCAATCCCTCGGCTGGCTCGGTGGTGCCTTTAACCCGCTGCTGACCGGCGGTGTGCTGACCTATTTCCCGCCAAATACCCTGTGGCTGCTGCTGATTGGTGTTTCTGCCTGCGCCTGGTTATGTATGATGCGCGGCCTGAAAATCAGCCGAAACAGGCTTATTCACCACTGAATTCTTGATTCACTTATCATTAATTAATAATACTTCAGATTTCGATACGGTAATTTCCTGATTCCGGGCTACCCTCCTTATATTGTTTAATTTTATTTAACATACGGAGTGCCGTATACCGCAGCAGGCACTCTGACCAGCCCTGTTATTTCATGTCTGAAAGGAGTTACCTCTATGTCTTATACTGAACCGGATTTGATGAGTTCCGCAGAAGAGCAATCCGTCATCCGTATCCTGAACGCCACCCTCGGGCTGGCACTGCCCGGCTGTTTGCGGGTTGCGGCAGAGCTGAATATTGCCGACCATCTGGCTGGCGGCCCGCTCTCTGTCACCACACTGGCAGAGCGTACCGGCTCAGATCCGGATAATCTGCGCCGCATTCTGCGGATGCTGGCACTGAACGGTATTTTCACCGGCACGGATGATGATGGTTACCGGCTCTCTCCGGATGCGGAATTTCTCCGCAGCGACCACCCCTGCTCACAGCGGGATGCGGTTCTGACACTGACAGACAATACTTACTGGTCAACCATCGGCCAGCTGAATGAATCCGTTCGCGGTGAACTGAACTTCAAAAAACGGTTCGGAAAAACCTTCTATGAATATCAGGCCACCAAACCCAATCGTGATGACAGCTATAATTTTCCGTCCGGGATGTCTGCCCTGTCAGAAATGGAAAACTATTTTGTCACCCGCGCTTATGACTTCCCGTCATCGTGCCATATTGCCGATATCGGCGGCGGCGAAGGCTCACTGCTGCTGCGGATTTTGCGCAGTGACCCGACACTGACCGCCACCCTGTTTGACAGCCCGCATGTGGTGTCGGACAAATACCTGTCTCAGCTGGGTGACGATTCCCGCTGGTCGCTCGACGGCGGTGATTTCTTTAAATCCGTGCCGCAGGCGGATATGTATCTGCTGAAAAAAGTTATTTTTAACCAGGATGATACCAACGCCCTCGCCGTACTGAAAAACTGCCGCAACGCCATGAAACCGGACAGCAAACTGCTGATCATCGAATCTGTTGTGCATCCGGAAACCAACCCGGCGGCGCACTACGGCATGGGTATTCTCTGTATGGCGATCCTGCCCGGCGGCGGTGAACGGACGATCCCGGAGTTTGAGGCACTGCTGGCTGAAGCAGGACTGAAAATAAACCGCCTTATTCCGACAGAGTGCTATATCTCTGTACTTGAAGTGGTTGCGGCCTGATCTTTGATCCGGCACAGTGCGTCCCCCGGCGTACTGTGCCATTGTAAAAGGCCTTATGTCATATGCGGAGCAGGAAGCACCGGTGAGAATATTACTGATTTTGCCGTTTGACAGGACTTACCGCTACCGGAAAAGCGCGTTTTCCGTGGCGATCAGTTACGCCCCGCTGACCCTTATCACCCTCGCTGCCCTGGTTCCCCCGCATCTGAATGCAGAGCTGACCCTCTGTGATGAAGGCGTTTCCCCGCCGGTCACCGCCGGCGATTTTGATCTGGTGGTGATCACCGCCACGGCCTCCTCCTCCCCCCGCGCCTATGCGCTGTGCCGTTACTGGCGCGAACGCGGGGCAAGAACCGCAATGGGCGGTGCGCACGTCACCCTGCAGCCTGATGACGCCGCGCAGTATGCTGATACCGTCCTCATTGGTGCCGGTGAATTTATCTGGCCGCAATTTTTGCAGGATATGGCTGACGGGCAGCCACAGCCGCGTTATCAGCACCGCCCTGAGCGCGGCTTTCTGCCGATGCCGGTGCCGCGCCGTGATCTGCTGCCGCCCCGCGCCTATATGAATATTGCCACTATTATTGCTGACCGTGGCTGTCCGCTCGCCTGTGAATTTTGCTCTGTACAGCATCAGTGGGGACGCAAAGGCACGGCACGTCCGGTGGCGGAGGTGATTGACGAGATAAAACAGAGCGGCAGACAGCGCTGGATATTCCTCGACCCTAATCTGTACGCTGACCGGCGATACAGTCTGGAACTGTTCCGGGCACTGATCCCGCTGAAAATCCGCTGGTCGGGACTGGCGACACTCAATGTGACCGATGACGACGAAGTTTTCCGGGCTCTGTGTGACAGCGGCTGTGAAGGGCTGCTTATCGGGCTGGAAAACCTCAGTCAGCAGACCATGACGGCTACCGGCAAAAATTGTAACCAGGTCAGCGAATACCGCCGTCAGATCCGGCGGCTGCGCGATAACCGGATTGCCGCACTCGGCTGTTTTGTGCTCGGGTTTGATGAAGACACCCCGGAGAGCATCCGCGATACGATACGGCAGATCCCCTCTCTCGGGCTGGATCTGGTGCGTTTTTCTGTTCTCACCCCGCTGCCGGGCACACGCCTGTGGCAGCGGATGGCGGAAAACGGCCGCTTAATCACACAGGACCTGAGCCTGTATGACAACGAACATGTGGTTTTTCAGCCGCAAAATATGTCACCGGAAACCCTGCAATCCTTACTGCACGAGGCCTGGCGGGAAACATACCGTCTGACAGCGATTCTGCGCCGGGTATTGCACCGCCCGGGCAGCCGCTTTATCCGCCTGGCGGCCAATCTCGGCTTCCGGTTGTATGCCCGCCGGTTACGCCACGAAAAAACCGGGTTGTTCAACCCGGCAATAGTGACGAATAACACAAGGAAAACAGACTGATGCGTCTTTTACTCAACAGTATTCTGCTGATTTTTTCGATGACTACCGCAGCGGCCTGTTTATGGGGAGTGAGCCATCTCGCCTGGTATTATGCGCTGCCTGCCCTGATGGGTTTTATGCTGATCAACAACATGCCGTTTGCTATTCTGCATGAAGCGGTACACGGCGTGGCCGCACGTTCTGCCACCGGTAACCGCGCCATCGGGATTATTGCCGCATGGGCATTTCCGACTTCCTTTACCCTGCAACACCGCGCACACCTGAATCACCATAAAAATAACCGGACGGATAAAGAGCTGTATGATTATTACCTGCCAAACCAACCGCGCTGGCTGCGTAATATCTGGATGTACGGCGGTAATCTGCTCGGGTTGTACTATTTTTGCGTACTGTTCGGCAATCTTCTCTGGTTTATTGCGCCGGGCGTATACCGTTCACGGGTGTTTGTCACCAAAATCGCCCCGGCGCTGGGCTTCGGGTCACAGGTACCGGAACTGGCAAAACTGCCGCCGCTGACCATCTGGTGTGAACTGCTCGGTGCATTTCTCTGGCAGGCACTGCTGTTTTGGGTGCTGGATTTAAGTGCGGCGGGTTATCTGCTCTGTCTGTGGGCTTTTGCGCTGCACTGGTCGGCTCTGCAATATGCAGATCACGCCTGGAGCCGCCGCGATGTGATGAACGGCGCGTGGAACCTGAAAGTTCTGCCGGTCTCCCGCTGGCTGGCACTGAATTATCACTGCCACCTCGCACACCACCAGCACCCGCAGGCACCGTGGTATGAACTGCCGTCACTGGTGGATGACCAGCCGCGCCCGACCTTCTGGCGTGTTTATTTCACCATGTGGCGCTATGGTGTGCGCCCTGCACCGCAAATGGGAGCGGCGGCGGATCTGGATTTTCTGTTTCCGCCGGAAAAATAAAAGGGACGATGATTTCTGTCAGTCCGTGCAACGTCTGATAACGGGCAAAACGAAAAGTCGCTGTAAATACATCCTTGTACGCTCAGGCGCGTCATCCATGACGCGCATGCTTTTCGTTCACCTGCCCGTTACCCGACGACTCACATAACATTATGATTTATTAAATTATTATTTCTTTCCGGCTTCTGCCACCGGTTTTACCGCACTTCTCCGGCGGAACAGCGCAATACCGGCCAGCAGACCAATCACCAGACCACCCGCCCCGTACATCATGCCCTGTAAAGCATAACGGGTTTCATTCAGCAGCGGGTTATCCGTGAAATCGGTGCCGATATGAATGGTGCGGATTTTCCATGCACCGTCCTCAAGCGCAACCGTTGCTGTCCAGCGGGTCGGAAAATCGTAGGTACGCCCGTCACTGAGCTGATATTTTTCCATCCCTTTACCGTAGGCGATACCCCAGGTTTTATCCGGGGATAACTCTGTCACCACATCGGCGTTAAAACTGATATTCAGTTTTTTCAGGAATTTGTCCGGCCCGAACCAGGATTCAAAATACGGTTTTATTGCTGCTTTGCCGGAGATAAACTCCTGAGTGATGGGTGTGGCACGCAGATTCTCACTCATCACCGGCAGCATTTTGTCATAATCACCGCTGTTGATAGCATTTTCCACGGTGCCGATCACCTGCCGCAGTTCATCGTGGATAGCACCATCCTCTTCACCCGGCTGCGCGTAAACCGAAAAACTGAATATCATTAACGCGCTGATAATTATCCTTTTCATCACTATTTCCTCATCATATATGAAACCGTTACCGCCAACAGCAGGCCGGTGACCACATCCGCCACATGGTGCTGATGAACCAGCAGCACAGACAGCACAATCAGTACCAGCCACAACAGAAACAACAGCGTCAACCCGCGTCCGGTATGGCGGACAATGGCCAGCACCGCTGCACACGACCAGGCCACATGCAGGGACGGCACCAGATTATGCGGGTGATCCAGTGCAAACAGTGTCGTGTACATCGTCTGATACAACGGAGATTCCGGCACCCGGCGGACAAAACCGAGCTGCGCCGGAAACAGAAAAAAGATCACGCCGCCCAGTAATGTCATCACCATAAAGGTAAGTGCCAGCTGCCGGTGCTCCCGGCGCGGCAGAAACAAAACCGGCATCAGAATAATCAGGTAAAACGAGCAGTACACCCAGATAAAGCCGGGCACAAACGGGATATGAAGTTCAGCCGGAAGCCACAGGGCATAGAGGCTTTCGCGCCCGGCAGTATACGCATTCATCAGCGGGTAAACCGTGAAAAACACCACACTGACCGGAATACACCACAACAGATAGCTGATCACCCGGCGGGAAAAGGGATCCTGCTCAGTATTCATTCATCCCCCCTTATTTTAAACCAAAACGCATCCGGTGTTTTTTATGCACCTCTTTGCGGAATAACAGGGTATAACGCCAGAATGTTGCCATGCGCGATACCGATTGCAGCGTCAGACGCAAATCAGAAAAACGGCGGATAATCGACGGCACACTGTTAAAACGGCTGCGCGCGGCATGGCACAGTTCCGTCAGGGTTTCGGGGCTCATGTTTGCGGGCTGAAAGGCCGCCTGATTAAAACGGTATTCCGGATGCAGCCACCATTTCCCGTCAAACAGCAGGCGGTTTTCCTGCGCCAGCTGCTGATACAGCGGTGTGTTCGGGTACGGCATCAGAATGTTATAGGCGGCGAAAGCAAAACGGTTTTTCAGGGCAAATTCAACGGTATCTTCCACGGTCGCGGCGGTATCATGATCGTATCCCAGGGTAAACGCCGCCCAGGTCTGTAACCCGAAATCCCGTAATGCCGAAATTTCCTCGCGGTACTGTGAAAATATCCGCATGTTCGGCGATTTTCGCGCATCACGCAGACTGTCCGGGTTGATGGATTCAAATCCCATCACATTACCCCAGCAGCCGCTCTGCTGTAATAGCGACATCAGACGGCGGTTGCGGGTCATATCCAGGCTTGCCTGGCTTATCCAGTGAACATTCAGCGGGATCAGCGCACTGCACAGTTCACTCAGCTCGCGGTGGTCAGATGCAATATTGTCATCAACAAAAAAGATAAACTTCGGTTTCTGTGTTTCAATCTCCCGCACCACTTCGTCGATCCGGCGGATATAGTGCTGCCGCCCGAAATAACGGCTGACCGCACAGAAGCGGCAGGCAAAACGACAGCCGCGGGTAAACTGCATCAGGCTGATCGGCAGATACCCTTTCCCCCGGAAGATATCCCGGCGCGGCAGACAACCGCACCGGCTATGATCGACCTGACCAACCCCTGCCGGGGCATCATAGCGCGGCTTCAGGCGGCCTTTCTCCGCATCGCGGATCATCTCTGTCCAGCGGGTTTCCGCGTCACCGGTAAAAAGGCTGTCGCAATGCTGCGCGACTTCCTCCGGTAACAGTGTGGCGTGGATACCCCCCATCACCACCCGCACATCACGGGCCCGGTATTCCGCCGCAATTTCATAAGCGCGGCGGGCGGTAAAGGTCTCCACCGTGATCGCGACCAGATCCGCCGGTTCATCATAAGGAATCGCTTCCATCCGGTCGTCATACAGCACCACGTCCACATCCGGCGGCGTCAGACCGGCGAGCACACCGAGCATCAGTGGCTCCATCCGCCCCTCATCCACATACAGGCTGTGCTCCTGACGTCCGATATTCGGTTTAATCAGTATCAGTTTCACCCTTTTTCTCCCGGGTGTATTCCCTGCTTGCGGGCGATATCGCGGTGCGAGGCGATATTATAAAGCCAGGCGACCAGCAACGTGCGCCAGCGGCCCCGGCTGCCGGAACGGCACAGGCGCCGGATAATGGATGTATAACGGTAAAAACGGGTGCGGGCATAAAAACACCCGGCAGCCAGCTCCGCAATACTCATCCCGCCCGGGCGAAAAGCCGGTTCGCCGTAACGGAAATCCGGATCGAGCCACCAGGCCGGATAAATCAGCCGCCCTTCTGCCTCGAGCCGGGCGTACAGCGCCGTACCGGGGGTCGGGATCAGCAGATTGAAATTGGCAATCGCCAGTTTGTTATTCTCCGCAAACGCCAGTGTGCTGCGGAGTGTCTCCGGCGTATCTTCGTCATAGCCGAAAATAAAAGTACCGTAAACACAGATGCCACGCCGGTAGAGCGCCGCCAGCACCGCAGCATAATCCGCTGCCGCATGACTGCGGGATTTTCCCATCCGCTTCAGCGTGGTTTCATTCAGGCTTTCAAACCCGATCAGCACAAAACAGCAACCGGCTGCGGCCAGTTTATCCAGCATCTCCTCATTACGGGCGATATCGATACTTATCTGACATCCCCAGCGGCGTTTCAGCGGTGTGAGCATGGCCAGCAGTTCATTCAGCGCCCGTTTACCGGCAAAGAGATTGTCATCCACAAAAATCAGAAACCGCTTTGCAGGCAGAGATAAAATTTCATCCCGCACCTCATCCACCGGCCGGGTACGCACACCTTCCGGGTAAAATGCGTGGATAGAGCAAAAATCACAGGCAAACCGGCAACCGCGCGAAAACTGCACCAGCGACACCGGCGCGTAGCGTTTGCCCGCAAAAACAGTCCGGTCAATACGGTAACCGGCAAGCGGGCGGTCATGCGCTCCCCGGTAACGGGGCTTCAGCGCATTCTGTTCACAATCCGCCAGCATCTGTTCCCACGCCCCTTCCGCATCACCGAGCAACACGCTGTCTGCATGCTGCAGTGCTTCATCCGGCATAAAGGTGACATGACAGCCGCCCATCACCACGGTTTTACCCTGGTTGCGGAACCGGTCAGCCAGCTGATAACTGCGCCGCGCAGTGAACGTTTCCACCGAAATGGCAATCAGATCCACATCCGGCAGTGATTCCGGAATGTTATCCAGCCGGTCATCATAAAATGTCACCCGGTGCCCCGGCGACAGCGCAGCCAGAATGCCGATCGCCAGTGGTGTCATGGCATCTTTCGTGCGGTAATCCCCCATGTTCGGGTAGATAAGCACGATATTCACAGCAACGCTATCTCCGGCCAGACAATGCGGCCGTCCCACTGCGGCGCAGCGGTCAGATCGACGCCGTAAATCCGGGTACGGTAAACCGATGCCCCGGTGCGTTTAATCACATCATTGGTACAGATATGCCCGGACGGCAGCCCGACAGTCATAATCGGCGTAGTGCAATGCAGTAACGCTTCCTCAATCAAATCCGGCAGTTTGGTATCGTCAGTACAGGCCAGGAATGACAGGAAACTCTGCGGAACCACCTCTCCCGCCGCCGGCATCTGCGGTCGCCGGGCCATCCCGGCAAAGGCGTTGTAAAGCGGGCGCAGCATCTTCATTTTGCCGGAGTAACCGGCCACAATCACCTGTTTGAATGACCGCTGATCCCAGAGCATGCCGCAGGCCACCAGCTGCCCGTTCTGATAACTGCCGAGCACCGTGATGCCGGTCTGCTGCATCGCTTTCAGGTTCAGTGCCGGTGCCAGCTGACGGGACACGGATTCTTCAGCAAAGAAGCGGATCACATCCGTGTAATCTTCCGGCGGCACCACTTTCCACAATCCGCGGTTTTTACCTCTGCTTTTGCTGATCGCCAGTGTGCTCATGCTGCTCAGCGGCCGGTAGAGCGGCAGCCCTTCCACTCCCCGCTCCAGCAGGCGCCGGGCCAGTACATTATTTTCTGCAATGCTGGTGTAACAGTGATCCGGTGTCGGCAGCTGACGCAGATAAGAAAATCCGGCCTGTAACACTTTCAGATGATTACGGTATTTCGGGACAATACGCAGACTGCCGAGATAGCCCATTTGCGCTTCTTCGCCGTTAACCCGGCCGGTCTGTATACTCAGCTGGCACATACCGACCAGAGTATCACCGTCCCTTGCCAGTGCCGGATAGATCTCACCGAAATCGTCTTTCGGGGAAAAATAACCGGGCCGCCGGGTCATCACCAGCTCCCAGTCACCCTGCATGGCATTCTCTTCAAGGAGCCTGAGTAAGTCCGCGATATGCTCCGTTGTCGCGTCAATAACCTCTATCATTTAACCTCTGCTAATTTACCCTGCCAATTCTCATCACCGAGCGGATAGCCGTTACGGCAGCTGATTTCACGGTGATGCAGCCAGTTAATCGGGAAATAGTTGCGAAACATAAAGAAATCGCCCCGGTTACGCCAGCTGCGCTGAAGAATTGAACGTGAACTGTAAAATGCCTTCCTTGCTGAGAGGCACCCCTGCGTTACTGCCTCCGGCGATAGCTGTGCCGGACTGAACGGCAGTTCGTTGTAGCGGTAGTTATCATCGAGCCACCAGTGCTCAAAGCGCAGACGATTTTCCTGCGCCAGCCGCGCATAAAGCGGCGTTCCCGGAAACGGCGTCATATGGTTAAATGCCGCAATATACATGCTCTGTTCGCGGGCATAAGCCACCGCCTCGCCGAATGAGTCCGGCGTATCGTGGTCATAGCCGAACACAAATGTGCCGTATACGGCAATATGATGGCGGCGCAGATTTGCCAGTGCCTGACTGTAGCCGCCCTTCATGATGTTAAAGCCTTTTTTCATCTGCCGCAGATTGGCTTCATTCAGGGATTCAAAGCCAATCAGCACCCCCCGGCAGCCTGCCTGTGACAATGCGCGGACAAATTCCTCATCATGCGCGGCATCAATACTCATCTGGGTCACCCAGCGGATCCCGGCGTTCGCCAGTGCAGGCAGAAACTCACGGCTTTCCCGCAGACTGCCTGCGAAATTATCATCCACAAAGAAAAACAGATTTTTTGTGCCTTTGAGACCCGCCAGCTCCCGCAGTACATGATCCGGATCGCGCCGCCGGTAACGCTGCTGATAGAACGACTGTACTGCGCAGAACTCACAGTGAAAACGGCAGCCGCGCCCGGTTTCCACCAGCCCTATCGGCAGATAACGTTTCCCCGCAAACAGGCTGCGGTCAACACGGATACTGCGCAGATCGGTTTGTGTTCCGTGATATTCCCGCTGCAGTGTGCCGTGGCGTAAATCATCAATCATGGTTTCCCAGACAGATTCCGCCTCTCCGGTGATAATGACGTCCGCAAAGCGTTTTACTTCCTCCGGCATCAGCGTGGCATGGAATCCGCCCATCAGTACCGGCACACCGCGCTTTCTGTATTCACTGGCTATCTGATAGGCGCGCTTTGCGGTGTAAGTTTCGACTGAAATTGAGATCAAATCTGCCGGTTCATCAAACGGGATCAGCTCAAGCCGATCGTCATAAAACCGCGTATCAATATCCGCCGGTGTCAGCCCTTTCAGTGCCGCGACCGGCAGCGGCTCCATCTGCCACGATCGCAGATAGGTTTCGCCGCGCCGGTGGCCGATCGCAGGATGAATAAAGGTCAGGCGCATCAATGGCTGCCCGACTTCGCCGGACGGTGCTCAACCGGCCAGTCACAGGTATAATACTGATGCAGGTGATGCGCGTAGAAGCGGTAACCCAGGTTTGCCGTCAGCGCCAGCGGTTTAAAATTACGCGCCTGCCACAGCCGTTTCGCAATACTGCGGTAACGGTACACTTTTTTCCAGGCGCGTTCGTGCCCCAGCTCCAGCTCACGCGCACTCATCAGCGCCGGACGGAACACCACATGCTGCGCGTCATACAGTGACCAGTCCGTGGTTAAAATACGCTGTTCTTCCTCAAGGCGCTTAAACAACGGCGTCCCCGGGAACGGTGTCAGCACGGAGAAACGCGGCAAATCAATGCCGGCGTCGATGGCCAGATCCACCGTGCGGTCAAACACATCAGTCGTATCGTGATCCAGACCAAACACAAAACAGCCCTGGATCGCAATCCCCAGCCGGTGCAGGTCACCAATCAGTTCTTTATAATCCACCGAGCCGTTAAACTTCTTCCCGGCATCTTTCAGGCTGCCGTCACTGACCGTTTCCAGCCCCAGCAGCAACCCTTTACAACCGCTGCGGGCCATCAGCTCCATCAATTCGTGATTGTGGGCTATCAGCACGGTGGATAAACCGAACCACTGAATATTCAGCGGGATCAGCGCGGTAAACAGTCGTTTGGCATAACCGATATCTGACACCAGGTTCAGATCGACAAAAATCACTTTTCGTTTGCCGGTACGCGCCACATAACGGCGGATATCCTCAACCACCCACGCCACCGGATGCTGAAATTGCTTGCGCCCCCAGGCACTCGGCGCGACACAAAACTCACAATTGTGCGCACAGGAACGGGTTGCCTCAAAAACGCCCTGGGTAAGAAAGTGTTTTGCATCAAACCGCTCACGTTCCGGAAACGGCAAATCCGGGATATCAAGGGTAAAATCAGCCCCCTGGCGGTATTCGCGCTGCATATTACCCGCCATAAAATCGCGGATAAGCTGTGGCCAGCTCTGCTCGGAATAGCCGGTGCAGACCGTATCAGCGTGCTGCAGTGCCTCCTGCGGCAACAGTGTGACATGCGGCCCGCCAAGCACAACGGGAATATTTTTCGCCCGCATCTGCGTCGCCAGTTCATAAGCACGCGGCGCGTTCCCGGTGATCACCGTCATTGCCACCAGGTCAGCGGTGAAATCCTCCGGCAGTTCCTCAATACTTTCATCGATCAGACGGATATTAACCGGCAGGGATTTCGGCACCAGTGCAGAAAGGGTGGTCAGCGTCAGCGGCTGATAACGCAGCGAACGTTTGAAAATTCCGCCCCGTTTGCGGTACAGCGGCCCTTTCGGCGAAAGCAGCACCAGATCCAGCGGCCGTTGCGGCGTATAAACAGTCTGTGTCATCACAGAAACTCCCTGATCTCAAACATGGCACGCCAGTCAGGCGAGGTCAGCAAGGCCGGGATTTTAATTTCTCCCAGCCGTTTTCCCCGTTGCAGCTGCCGGTGAAAATAGTGCTCCGCCGGTTGATGCAGGCGGAAGAATGTCAGCGGTTTCAGTTGTCCGATACGACGGGCGTAGTGATACTGCGGATTGGTACACAGATAGCGTTCAGTGTCCTCACAATATGCCTGTGCCTGTGTCTCAGTGCAGGTATCGCTGAGCAGCAGTACATAACCCTGCTCATCCGCTGCCAGTACGGCAAAATCCTGCGATGGCGGTAAACCGGCACAAACGAACGGCTCAGTCAGTTTTTCCCCGACCAAATCACTGCATATTCCGTCACGCCCGCAAAAACGCAACTGCGGCAGCCCTTCCGGCGTGTGGCCGGTACACAACACCCGATCATCGGTCTGATAGCGGTACAGCCCGCTGTTTGTGGTGACAATCACACTGTATGTTTCACCGGGCAGTAATTCATCCGCTAAACATATCTGCCCGCTATCCCGGCGGAATTCATAAAAATTACTGTCTGCACTCAGCTGCGGGTCACCGTCGTCAGACGGAACCGTGATCACCGCCTCGGTGGAAAGCAGCCCTTTACCCTGAAGTGTCACGCCGGGAAAGCGCATCATCAGTGCCTGTGCCGGTGAAGCGGACGCCGCCTGATCCCAGCAGCTGATCAGCGCCAGCTGCGGCCATAACAGTGCAGTATTTTGCTCCTGCAGATAACGCCGGTAACGCACCAGCGCCGCCGGGTCAGCCTTCAGAGAATGCCCAGCCATTTCCCCGCCGTCGCGCAGCAGTGCGGAAATCTCAGCCTGCCGGGTATCAAGAGCCGTGAGCAGCGGAAATAAAAATACCGGGCTCCAGACGGATATCAGACGTAAATCCGGGCACTGCAACAGATAAATCAGGGTCAGTAACTGCCAGTCTGCCGCATTCTCAACCTGTGCCAGTGTCAACGGCACAGCCGATAATTCACTGAACGCCGCCAGATTATCAGTCCCCAGATAAAGCGCATCACCGCCGCCGACCGGGATACCACAGGGCGTTTTTGTCGTTCGTGTCACTGCCGGGCTGAGCGCCCAGTAAACATGGCCGGTAGTCAGATCAAAACGGCGGGTCACATCCCGCAACCAGCCGGTAACGGCGAGACGAAAATCAGTTAACCCGGCAGCAGTATAAGGCAGCAGTTTGCCGCCGCTGTAACTGCCGCCGGTCAGCTCAAATGCCGGGACCGGCGCACTGCACAGCAGGTTTTTTTCCCCGGTCGTCATCCGGGTAATAAAGGGGCTTAACTCAGAATAGGTTGTCAGAGGGACGTTCTGCTGATAATCCGTCACGGATTTTACAGCGGAAAAATGATACTGCCGCCCGTATTCACACGTCGCATTCGCCGCCAGACAGGCGGTTAACCAGCGGAACTGCCTCTCACGCAGCGTGCCCTGCGATGAAACAGACGGCATTCCGGCACGGAAATGCTGCCAGGCATTATCCATAGCAGAACTCAACATCAGGCTCTTCAAACAGTGACTGATAACGTTTTGCCACATTATCAGGCGAAATCTCACACAAGCAGACCAGTTCATGACCGCAGACATAATGCGGGTTTTTATGCAGGAAAAAGGCAACGTCCGGCTTACTGCGCTGCGCGTCAGTAACCGTTACCATTGTGCGGTTCAGATAGCCAAATGCTGACGGGCATTCCACCACACCGCGCGCCGGGTTATAGAGTGAGCCGAATTTATCTTTTGCCAGTTCCGCCACCAGCCGTGCCAGTTCCGGCTCTTTGACATTGCCGTTCCAGTGCGGATAAAAGGTCTGTGCAAGCGTGCTCATGTACCGGTAAGTGCGCACGCCCTTCACCAGCAAAAACCAGAACACCCGTTCGCCGGGGTATTCACTGCGCAAAAGCGCAATACGCCGCAGCCAGGCACCGTGCAGCGTCTGCTGCTTCCAGTGGGCGGGATGCACAATCGTATCGCCGGAATAGACAATCCGGTGTCCGCGGAACGGGTAAAACTGCAGGGTACTGAACCCGGCCATCTCATCCCCTGACATCAGAAACAGGACTTCCTGTTTATGATCGAGATCGGATAAAAACTGTGCGCCGTCACTGCCGGTGTAATACATAAAATAGAGTGAGGCCATCTCCTGACGCTGCGCCGGTGTCAGGGTTTTTACAGGCTGAAAAAATGCGCGATACGACATTCCGCCGTCTCCTCCGGTAAATTTACCCGCACTGCCGCTTTTCCTTAAGTGGAATGCCTATCTTAGCGACCTTCATTTCAGAAACAATCAGCGATACCTGAATCTTTGTTTAATATCATGAAAAAACATTGCATATGCTGTTTACGCACCTTTTCCTGCCGGAGCGGGCCGCCAGCGTATCCGGGATAATTCTTCTTATTGATAAAATAATGATAATTTCGGATTAATAAGATTGTCATTATTTTATTATGCGTCATTCTGCGTCAATCAGACTTCCCCCATATTTCAGCAGCCGGATTTCACAGTATCATTACTGGACAATTTCCCGGCATTCCGCTGTTCAGGGAACACTCCCGGCCTGTAACCGGTGCCGGAGCGGAAGCCTCCGTAGTTCCGTTCTAAAAACCGTGACAATCAGTGAGTCACAAAGGGAAACGTTAAATGGAAATAACCTCCGATCAGAAGCGGACAATCTGTGCCATGCTGGCTGAACAGGCCGGATACCCTGTCCGCAGCGCAGAAATCACGGCCTTGTGTGATGATGAAACCATCCGCGCCGCCCTGCTCGTCCTCGGCAGCCTGATTGACGTAAAATACCGTGAAGTCTCCGCCGCACTGGCGGCGGCCAGCGCTGAACATGAACGCAATAACCCGCAGATGATGATGGGCAGTACGCTCGCTGACAGCACACTTTCTGCGCCGGCGGATATGCCAGCCTCACAGCCGGACACAGCTCAGACCGTATTTCCGCCTGCTGCTGAACCGGACCCCCTCATTGTTCCTCCTGCACCTGAAGAGCCGGTTATCACGGATAACACCACGGGTGCAGAAGAACAGGCTTCTGCAGAAATTGACCGTTTATCCACAATATTTGGTCAGCATGCTTTTCTTCCGGATGATCCCGCAGCGACTGACAACAGCATCACAGAATCTGCCCCGGTATATGCTGAACCGGTGATAATAAACCAGCTTTCACCACTTTCTGATGACGAATCCGCAGAGTTCACCTTTGTATACAACGAACCTGAGGCAGCAGCATCCGTTACGCCGGCAGCCGCAGACAATACTGAACTGACCGCCTCTGTATTCAGTGATAAATCCCTGTTTCCGGAACCTGCTGCCCTCAGTGATCCGCTGAAAGACGGCAACTGGTTGTTTGACGACCTGGATACCGATGACACTGATACCCCGGTAATCGGAGAACTCCCGGAACCGGCAGAAATTGCATCAGGCGATAACATTGTTGCCGCCCCGCTGACCACAGACACACCTGCCGGATCAACCCGTGATACCCTGCAGGATAGCAGCTGGTCATTCAGTGCAGATTCAATCCCCGCTCCGTTACAGGCGGAATCTGCAGAACAGAAGCCCTGGGGGCTGACGGCGCTGTTTGCTGCGGGGAAAGAGGACATTCCGTCACAGGCAACAGCGGCACCCGTCCGGGAATCTGCAGGAGAAGAGGCTGTTACACAAAACACTTCCCATGAAAATAAGACTCCTGCAACAATGTCGTCACCTTCCGGACAACCGGCAATCCGTGTCAGCATTGCCCGTGCCCGGTTGCTTGAACCATTCAGTTCACCGGTCACCGCAACACTGGATGACGGACGGGCGGTCACCATCCTCGGTATTTATTTCCAGCGCAATATCGGTCTGAGTTTTAACGACAAAACCGGTAATCTGCACGGTACCCCGACAGAATACGGTGAGTTTCCGGTGCGGGTGATATGGGAACTGGCACCGAAAAAGCGTTTTTCCTCCGACATACATTTTTCCGTTGATCCCGGTTCACACATTTCCACGCCGGCACCGGCCGGCTTTCCGCCGGAACAGTAAGCTGCCCGCCCCTGTCTGCTGAAGCACAGGGGCATTTCCGGCAGTGCATTATTTTTTTATCATAATTATTTCTCAGCTGCCGCTGTGGCAGTAAATGGCCTCAAAAGTGAGGTACTGTTGCAATTCCCCCATTTTCTGATTTTTTCTGACTCAGTCCGTAACAGGTAAACCGCCCCTCTGCAGCCGTTCCCGGCGCAAGTTTCCGGATAAAAAAAGGAAATGGCCTGTGATGTCTGCCGCCTGACAAAGATTGAGTCCAGATAAACGGCAGTGTTTCCGGAATAAATAATCGCCCGGCCCCCGCAGCCTGAAAACGGCGCAACCCTTTGACATGCTGACGGACATAGCTGACCGGCTGCGTTTTTTCCGGCACGGGTAAAATAGGGCTTAACCGGATGTACGGATAAAAAGGAGACAACCGCACAGCAATTGCCAGCGACTTCAGAGCAGAATAATTCCCGGCCAGCAGACGCAGACGATTTCCTGCTGTTTGCCGCTCCCGGCAATAATCCGGAAACGCAACAGCCACTGCACTGTCGTTTTCACCGGTTTTATTCTCTGCCAGTATCAGATGAAGTTGCCGCCAGATTTGCTGGCGGAGAAATACAGCCGATATCAGTGCATCGGGCAGGATCCTGATTGTCTGATAAAATCGCATCTGTTTACCCTCCGCCGCCGAAAACACCGCCACGAATTAACACTGCCACGACATAACTTTCTTCATGCTCAGTGAGTTTTTCCCCGCTGACCCATTTTTCAAAGAGCGTGTAAAAATCCTGCCCTGACCCCGGTGGCCGGAATACCGCCCCCAGATGGGTGACTGCGCCAAAGGGATCGGCAGCGATCGCTCCCCCTCCTGCGGATGGTTCAGAAAAAGCCGGATACCAGGTATCCACCGAGCGCAAAGCATTACCGATTTTTTGTGAATGCATCCCCGCAATACCATCAACATTGCAAAGTATCCGGCTTTTTCCGCGCTTTCTTTTGTTGACCACAAATTCACAGCTCGGATAAACCTCCTGTCCCTTTCCGGTTATCATTCTGGCGGTAATGGCCAGCAATAATGCGCCATCATCACCGCTCAGTGCGGCGGCAATATGTTTCCCGAGATCACTGACGATATTATCCGTCTGATCAAAATGACGCAGGTTGTATTTCCGTGCATCAAATACCCACTGCTGGTTTTTTTTCGCACTGAGATTATCCACAATCACATCGATCTGCTCTGCGCCAACCCGGTTCCGCCATAAAAAACGACCACCGGCAATATTATGTGCATAGCGCCCTGCAAGCTCCCGGCACTGTTTTCTTTCCAGATAATCCGTCATTACTGCCTGATAGCGCTGCCGAAAGGTTTCATTATTGCAGGCAGCCGGATATTTCAGCCCGCCGGTGATTTTCAGTGAAAACCGGAATATGAGCACATTCTGTTCAGCTCCCAGCATGCAGTAATCCATATACTGAATATTAGGATCATAAATTTTTTGTCCGGGCGTTTTTTCATCTGTTTCCCGGTTTTTCCGGCGAAACGAAGATGTTCCCCGGACCGTTCTTACCTGTATTTTCAGCGGAATAACCGGTGAATCCGGACGCTGTGATGCGCCGTAAAAAATACCGTCAGAAGGGATCAGTTTTTTCGAAAAGGATAAAACCGACGGTATATTTCTGTACCCGGTCATTTTTTCTTTTCCGTTTAATGGTGATTTCCCTGCTGACACAAATAAAGATCCTCGTCAGGTAAGTAGTGATAACCCCACAACATATCCGAAGGATGGCGTAATTTATCCACCGGCCGGAATTCCCCTAATGTGATAACACTTTCCGCAAAACGGTGAGGTATGCCTTCTGACCTGGCATTTTCCACTGTTCCCGGCGGAGAAAGCCCCTGATATCCGGTGACGACCGGGATCAGCCCCGTACCGGGAGCAGCGGTATATTTCAGTAATGCCGCCATTGCATCCATTCCGCTGTTCATGGCATTTATCATGACATCCCGCCGCTCCAGTAATACGTACCCCGGTGCAATACGCTGCTGTAATTCACACCACCTCTGTTTATTATCCGGAAAGATACCTGTCTCCTGTCTGCCTGAATCGGTAATATCCCCCCCGGCAATCTTCAGCATGTTTATTGCCTCCGGTATTGCAGTGATAACTTCCTCATTTTTATCTTTTATATTTTCACCGCAAATAAACAGTGACACATTGAGGTGACAATACGCTTCCTCAGTCAGTGATGGGTTTCTGCCTTTTTTATCCGGGGGTTTCCGGCTGTTCAGTACGGAATACACCATTTCACCGGGCTCTGCATACAGTTGTAAATGGCAGTGGTGACAAATAATACCGGCATAATTAAACCTGACTGACGAAAATCCGCATTTTTTCATTTTTCGCTCAAGCGCATGAACAAATCCAAGCCAGGCTGTGACAGCCGGAAAACCAACTATCAATGCACCGGATAGCGCATTGGCATTCCGGATAAGGATATTTTTCAGCAGCAGATAATTAATGACCACGGTAATGTCCTCCGGCACTGACCGTTCCCGGAGGGACTGATAACAACAAACAGGCTTTTCCTTTGTTACGCATATTAAGCGCAGAGATATTTTGCGGTTTAGACCCGCCGATATGAATAATAACAGACGGACCTGAGAATACACCGCGTATACCAAACCGGTGGTACAGTTCAGATAATAATCCGGACGGCGTCAGTACTGACAGTAAATGATAACCCGCTTTGCATTTTTTATCCGGTACAGGAAAAAAAACCTGTTTTATTTTTGCGTGTGTTGCCGGTATTCCGCTCCCGGAAAATATCTGCAAAAAACCGGCACGCAGCTCCCGGTAATCTTTTCCGCTGAGAATTGTCTTTGCCAGTTCACTTTCTTCACACAAATGTGTCAGTAATGTTTTTCCATCCTGAATTTTCAGCATCAGGAATGTATATATTTCCAGTGCAGCCGCATTACCTTCAGCATCCGGCGGAACAACCACATTACCGGACCGCAGAAAGCCATCATTTTTCTTTTTGACCTCCGCC
The DNA here is from genome assembly GCF_043105645.1 of Morganella sp. TYF_1. NCBI lineage: Bacteria > Pseudomonadati > Pseudomonadota > Gammaproteobacteria > Enterobacterales > Morganellaceae > Morganella > Morganella sp. TYF_1. Next base: position 725,070 of record NZ_JBICLU010000026.1, read on the forward strand.
AGCACCGCTCTCACTTTGCCATCACGATTTTTGCGGGCTCCCGGATGTGTAAAAGCAAAAGGATGTGTTGTCAGCGACAGTTGTTTCGCGCGACCTGCCGCATCTGTCAGCCATTGCTGACGGGAAAAATCCGTTATTTTTTTTGACATCTGAAGTTTTGTAAAAAATACAATAATTTCCGGATCCGGCATAGAATATCCTTTTCTTAAATAATTTAACCTGATAACAATGCAGGGGATTTAATCTTATACTGAATTAATTTTTATCAGCTGACGGGATATTTAATATGCTCTTAAACGAGTATTGTCTACCGGAGTTGTGTTTTTTTTAGCACCGTAATATTTTTTTGCGATCTGAATGGAATTTAATAAATAAAATTAAAGGCAGTAACACAAAAACGGCATCTCTGAAAAGAGATACCGCGATTATTATTAACGATTTATTTCTTTGCTGGCTTATTATTTTTAAGCCAATCCTGCATCTGCTTTATTTCCGGCCCCTGAGCATCAATAATCTCCTGAGCTAACTTACGCATCTCAGGGTCTGAACCGTATTTCAGTTCAATCTGTGCCATTTCAACGGCCCCTTTATGATGAGCAATCATACCTTCAGCAAAGGCAATATCCGCATTTTGCTCAGACAATGTTTTTGCCATATCATCATGCATACGCATCATAGAATCACCCAGCTCTTTCTGCACCGGAGTGGTAACAGCATGCATATCACCACTTAATAATACCGGATTTGCCATTGCCCCGAATGTCATAACGCCGGATAACAGAGCAGTGAGAATAAGTGTTTTTTTCATGATTAATTCCTTTTTTGTATTTGGTTGATGGAATCAATCATAAAGGTTGACCTAAGGGAAAGGTCAATGCAATGAAGAATAACTTTACCTTATTTACATTTAATAAAATTCTCTCCACAATATCTGAACAATTCAGATATTGTTTTATCAGTCCGGCATCAGTATTAATGCGGGTACTAAAAAAATAATGAAGACAATAAGATAACCCAATACTGCACCAATACGACTCTTCATACCCACCAGAGAAGGCTTTACCAAACCGGCTGCAGCGGCAATAAGCGCCAGTCCTGCAATAACCATTAAACCATCTTCCATATATCCTCCGCTCACCTTTTCCTGCAGGTAATTCTGCGTATGACATTGAACCTTGCTGTTAAGGTAAAGTAAAGTTCTTAAAAATCACAATATTTTGATGAGGGAGCAAGAAGATGGTGATTAAAAACGCAGTCAACGGAATACAGAAAAGAAAAAACCGGACGTTATCGCCCGGTATGATATGTGCAGTTATTTTTCGTCCGGTTCTGTAATAGCCTGTTCCGGCATATTTACCCATTCAGCATCCGTCAGATGTTGTTCCCGGCGTGCTTCTTCATCAAGCCAGTTTATGACATATCTGGCGCTGTGCTGAGTAACAAAACCACAGTTATCGCAGATAAGACGATAATAATAATGGTTTATACTGTCTGCCGGAATTCCCGGAGTGTGGTAATAAAATGTGACAAACGTATGCGGAGGTTTGTTATCCAGCCTGTCCTGCGCTGTTGTATAGTTTGTTTCATCTATAACCTGCCTGCCATTATACCCGCACATCAGACACGTGGTTTTAACCTGTTTATCATTCAGATAATGGAAAAAGCGTGATCCGGTCACTGTTTTTAAGCGATCCACAAACTCCCGGATCTGAGCATTATCCGGTGATGTATTATCCATCTGACACCTCTGGCTTTGTATTGTTATTCCGTTTTTCAATATAAATACCATTATGCATTATATATTATTTGCACAGCCATGACTGACCAAAATCAGACGCATAATATTTTCATTTCTACCTTTTTATTTTGCCATTTCTTTTTTTTCGGTATAATTCACATAAGAATAATAAAATAAATTAACTTGGTGATCAGATATTTACATAAGATTACTAATTGATTAATCTTAAGAGAAGATAATCAATAAAAGGCTATTTTTGTATAATGAAACCGTTATTTTCGGTGCTATTTCTGTGCAGCATATTCCTTTCTGCTTCCGCTGATACCAGTCCGGCTGTACTACGTTCCCCATCGGATGCAGTGAATACAAAATTGGTGATCTCCAGCCTCAGACAAGCAAAAATCACGCCGGATAATTCGTTATTTTCAGAGTTTAACGACCTGGCATTTGATGCTATGCACAATAAAAATTACATATCCGCAATCAAATTCTTTTCTGAGAATTTGCTTCGTTATCCGTCACCGCAAATGATCATTAATTACACCGATGCAAATCTTATGATGCTGACAGACAATAAAAATAACCCCGGTGGCTGTACACTCTCCGGCGGGAATTTACAAGCAGCACTGCGTTATTACCATTCTGCGCTGATCACAGATAATTCTGTTAATTTATTATCCCGTGATGAAAAAAAGAATCTGACTGAAAAAATTACATGTCTCGAAGCATTTCAGAAAACACCGGCCCCCGCAACATTCCGGTGCCGGATATTACAATCTGAGCCATAACACAACGCTCATACTCTGCCGGTTATAATGTTCTGACCTTATCGCCAGCATTACAGAGTTCGGGAACAAATTCTTGTCTGTACCCGTCTTCTATCATCTCAAATATTTTTTCTCGCAGCTGCTTCAGAATCACGCCGAAACCGCTTTCGGTTTTCTGATAACAAATAAGAGACAAAATAAGCGGGCATATTGCCCGGAAATGAGTATTGCTTTTGGCGGGTTTAGTCTATTTTTTGCGTGGACCTGATTTCACTTGTTATTGTAAGTTTAAAATGTCACCGAATCCTGCAAAACAGATATGTCTATATTTATAGAGGTGTTATTAACAATAATATTTTTATTGGTATGTGACAGGGCATGTCAGGTCTGATTGTTTACAGGCAGGTCGTTGAATCGAATGGTCAACATTAAATATAATTCTGGCAGCGGCAATCAAAAATAGCTAACAAAAGTTAGCTATTCTTATGACATAACCGATGAGGTAAACACGATAAAAATATCAGAATAAATATCTGATGCCAAATGTAAGTTCTTGTGATTTAAGGTGTGCTTTCATTTGTTCGTCTTGTAAGCCCCGGGCATTCGCAAAACGGTTCATTCCGCTCTCAGTTTTTCCTAAATCGACGTAACGGTAACCTAAGTCAAAATTAAGTTTGTCGATAGGCTCATAGCTGAAACCTGCACCAAGAGAATACGCTAAATTAGTATCGGTATTACCAGCATATTGGCGTGTCGTATTCCCTTGCCATCCTGATGATTTCACTTTTGCAATACCGATACCTACAGTGCCATAAACAGAAATTCCCTGATAAATTTCATAGTCACGGTAAGCATTTAACATCAAACGCTGTGATTCTGTTTTATGGTGATTAAAACTAGCCGGAAAAGCCGTTGAACCACTGGTGTACTCTGCTTTTTTATTAAACGTATACTCAGCTTCTGTCCTCCAGCCATTACCATACTGATAACCCGCAGCAAGTGATGCATTATAGAAATCATCCTTATCATCACCAGAGACAAACTGACCAATACCAGGCCTGCTACTGGTATCCATACTGTCTGCTTTTTGCCATACCTTAGAAAGTCTCGCAGCACCATAATAACCTTCATTACTGGTTGATGCTAAAGCACTTCCCGTTGTGCATCCAAACATTAACCCTATTACTAATAGATTTAATTTATTCATGTTATAGTTCCTTTATGTTAGCATCTTGTCCGAAATTATCGCAAAATATAAACATAAGTAAATGCTTCCGGATAATCGTGAGAGCATATTCGGATAATTCTGCGGGAAGCTGATTATTGCCGGGTTTTCCGCATCGTTGGTTCACCATTCCTAAAAACTCATCAGCACAGTAGCGGACTATAACTGACCCGCACTTGCGCAGGCGTTATCCCCCTCACCTAATCCCCCTGCTGTTTTATATGCAGCTGTCCGGTTCAGTTGGCATTCTTTTTTCTGCGCAGTGTACACTTTATTTTGCACGTTTTTTTTCGCCGGCTATCACATATAAACTCATATTTAACGCATGTTAATAATTTGATTAGTTATAATCGCTGATATTCAAGATGACAAAATTGTAATCCTTTTGTAAGGATATATAGCCAATAAAAATAGTATAATTCCAGCGAATATCGCAAATACAATAGGATTATTTAATGAAAAAAAATATATTATCAGTCTTTTTATACTCTTCATTAATTCTACCCGTTACAGGTTTTGCTTCTGACCTTTTAAGTGTGCATATACTGAATCAACAATCAGGGACTCCGGCAAGCAACGTCAACGTAGTACTGGAGCAAAAACAAGGCGAACGCTGGCATGTTTTGAACACTGCAAAGACAAATAATGACGGTAGAATAAAAAAACTCTGGCCAGACAATATCAATGAAGAAAAAGGAATATACAGGGTTACATTTAAAACCGGTGATTATTTTAAAAGTAACAATTTAAATAGCTTTTTCCCTGAAATTCCTGTCGAGTTCAACATAGAGGATACAAGCCAGCATTATCATATACCACTATTATTAAGCCAATATGGATACTCTACCTATCGTGGGAGTTAATATACAAATTACTTATTGATAAATAATTTACCCGCCCGGTATTTTCACCGGGCTAAATAGTTATAAGTGCTATAACTATTTAGCAATGAACAGCGGTTCTGTCTCTCGTATTGCCCGCTTATCATGATTGCAGTCAGCAATGTATTTCATGGCAATGGAAGGAACGCTGCTGGAGCAACAAACAATATCCGGGCATAAAAGCATTACTCAGACAGTCAGATATGACAGGAAAATTCAGGTTGTTCCGGTCGTCGGCGGCCAAAAACAGAACAAAACAAGGGGATTAATAGCGAAAGTTAATAGCAAAACAGTAGTGAAGTGTGATCCAGGGCACAAAAAATCGACCATAAAGGTCGCTCTCTTTTAACTCTAACTCACTGATAAATCAATGAATTTCTGTATGGTGCCCAGGGCGGGACTTGAACCCGCACAGCGTTGCCGCCGAGGGATTTTAAATTCATTGCTTATTATCTAAATATCAATTAGTTACCATCGATATTCACAATAACAACTTATGTTCCATATCAACAAAATCAATGTAGTAGACTAAAATTCAATATGATATTGTGAAATCAAAACGTATGATAGCACTGAGGTGTACGTACACGTAAAGTCGTCACAGGAAATTATAAATGTTGAAATATCTTTATTATTTATTAAAAAACAAAATAACGCCACGCCAAGCGGTAATATTTTTTAATACTTCAACATTATCCAGAAGGAAAAGAAACTCGATATTAATAAAATCCGGCTTCCATACAGAAAAAAACGCTTCAATTACATCCCCTATATATTTTGAATTCGGAAATGTAAAATTAATTGGTGATGTATTCATTAACGCAAATTGTAATTTTTTAGATAACGCATTAATTACAATAGACGATAAAACAATGATTGGCCCCAATGTGACTATATGCACAGTTAATCATTTTGCTTCCCCCGAAAAAAGACATGAAGACAACATAATACAACCAGTCAAAATCGGTAAAAACGTTTGGATAGGTGCAGGAGCTGTAATTTTACCCGGAGTTACCGTCGGAGATAACAGTATTATTGCGGCAAATAGTGTTGTTAACCGCAACGTGCCAGCTAACTCTCTCTATGCCGGAACTCCTGCACGTTTTATCAAAATGTTATGATTACTCTATCCTGTACCACCCCATGAGCATGATATAAGCATTAATAACTGATACTGACGAGCCATTACCTGTATTCCCAGTTGTACCTGATATGGTGTGTGTGTGTGCTCCGATAGTAATATTGTGAGTATGCGCTCCCGCACTCGAAGTTGTTCTGGTATTCCAACCAGAATTAGAATTCCCTCCTACATCATATCCACTACCCGTATTGTAATTAAGAGTTGAATACGGATGCGTATGCGCGCCGCCGCTGGTTGACGTCTTCGTCCCATAGTCAAAGCTTGATGTAGACCCTGAGAAGCTATGGCTGTGCGCCGGTAAATGTGCGGTTGTCAGTGTCACGCTGTCACTGCCGCCGCTGCTCAGAACATTATTACCGCTGCTGTTTGCCAGCCGGATGGTTTTGTTTTCCCCGATGTATGACCACTTGGTGCCCGGAAACAGGCTGTTCGGGTTCTTGTTCTGCGCAAACCAGATCACCACACCAACAGGGTAAATGGTATCGATATTAACGGCGTTTTTCAGTGCATCGGTGATCCCTTTCTGACTTATAGTACCTGTTGTCGATGTCCCAGTTGTCTGAAATACTGACGTTTTATCAAGTTTCTTTTCCAGGTCAGCGGTGAAAGCATAGTCCCCTGCCGGTGCATAGTTCCCTTTTGCCTGATACCGCTGATCCCCCTCTGCTTTGGTGTAGCTTTCACCTTTCATGGCGTAATTACCCGCCGGGGCGTAGTTGCCTTTCGGCTGATAATTAGTATCAGACTCCGCTTTTGAATAGCTATAACCTGCGACCTGATAATTACCCAACGGCTGGAATTTTTTATCTGCATCACCTTTGGTGTATACGTCAATATCACCGGCGGTCAGGTCGGCTTTCAGTTCCGTCCATGCGGTACCGGCAGCCGGTTCGGTCTTATTATTTTCAATCTTTGACTGCCAGGCTTTTTTATTGTGATACACGATACTGCGGATAGCGTAGGGTTTACCCTCCTCCGCCCATACCGGCATACCGAACGCCTGTATTTCCCCGACAGCACCGGTAATATCATGGAAAAGACTGTTCATCTTCTCGCGTTCGATATCTTTGGCGGCCGGATCCGTCGCCTGGTCACGTTCATAATCGTAACCGTAGCCCTGAGTGTAAGACAGTGAGCCGTCTGCCTGCACTTCATCAGGCACAGCAGTGCGATCCCCCTGTGTCGCAAAGGGGATTTTAAATATTTTTGTCATGAGGGATTATTCTCCGAAGTTACTTTCCAGGAAGTTTTTACGGTATTCGCCGTGACCGAAGGCTTTTTTCGCCACGATACGGTATTTGACACCCACGCCGGACGGGCGCGGCATCAGATCGAAGTTTTCCAGCAGAACGCGCAGACGCTCATCCGGATTAAAGTTGAAGACATAGTACATATACGTCATATCAAGCGGATCCAGCACAAAGACTTTACTGTCCTCATTCCAGAAAAAACGCTTCAGAAATTCATTGATATTGGTGACCGTCGGGCTTTGGGTCAGATTAAAGTACCGCATCCGGATAATCAGCCGTTTCTGCTCCGGTGTCAGCGACAGGGTGTAATCGGCATTACGCCGGAAATTCGCCCGGAAATTGGCTTTCTTCTTCCCGAATCCGATGCCGATTTTGGCTTTGTCACTCGGCGGGATATCAATCCCCAGCGGAACATCGAGGATACGGGACCATACCGACAGACCGAAATCACTGGCCGTATCGATATTAAACACATCACGGTACCAGTTCTGCCAGAAGCTGACGGTTGACCGTTCAAACCAGTCCGATTTATACCGAGCCAGCGCTTTCATATTATCCGCCCCTTCGTACTGCCACAGGATCGCCCTCAGAAGGTCGGAGTGAAATGTTAACTGCTGAATAGTCTGTGTCATACAAACACCACCTGCACCGCACTGCGGCTGATTCTGGCAACCTCAGTCAGCTTTACCGGGTAAGTATCGGATGACCAGTCCGTACCGTTGACTGACAGTTCCACCCGTGTGACAAACAGCCGGGGTTCCGAAACGTTAATACCGGCCGATATTTCAAACGGAGAGACTTCACGACCGACAACCAGCCCGCCATCCCCTTCTGTTTCGCCCCGGGCCCATGACTCAACCGCCGCCGGAATAACCGTCTGTGCGTCCAGTGATGTTTTTTTCACTGTCACGCGGCAGAACAGGACAATCTCTTTTGCCCGGTCAAATTTTACGGTATAGGTCTGTCCGCTGACCGGCTCCGGTACTTCAACCTCCTCACTGCCGTTGAAAGCCGCCCCGATTGTTTTGGTGCGCAGCAGAGCGCGGGCAATTTCCCCGCTTTCCCCGCCTTCAACACACACGTATACGCTGTGCGGTACCAGCGTTATGCTGTCAAAAACCATCGGGGTATCGGTATAATTTTCGCGGTATGCCAGCGAGCGGACGCCTTCCAGCTCATATAACGCGGAGGTAATCGCCTCACCGACACTGACGGTATTCTTTGCCAGCGTCAGTTTCCGGCGGCGGCGGGACTGTAAATCAGATTCGGCAACACGCCCTAATACCGCACTGGTCGGGTTGGATACCGTTTCCCAGCCGAGAACCGAACTTGCCACCGTGTTTAATTTACCGGCCGGACACTCAACAGGCCCGGTTTCAACCGCCCGCAGATCGCCGGTTATTTTCCCGTCTTTACCGATAATCAGCGTTTTTGTGGTAGCGAACTGCTTACTGGCCTGCGTTTCAGCCAGTGAACCTTTCGGTATGATAGTTCCGGGGACGCCGCCGAATTCAACCTGCGTCAGTATCGACTGAGTGGCGTCCCAGCGCTGACCGCCCATCAGCGCCCAGATGGCGTCCAGAAAAACCCCTCCGGCAATGTCAGGGTTAATCTGGTTTGCCAGTTCCGCATTATTGCGGATTACCGCATCACGGTTTTCCGTTTCCATTGTAATCAGCGCCCCCTGCGGGGTTTCCGGGGATATAACCAGATCCTGACCAAATACGGATTTAAATTCGTCCTCAACAGCCGTCCGCAGATCTGCGGTATCCGGAATAATCACGCCGGATGAGGTAATGTATTTATAGTCAGCCATTTAATGTAATGCTCCCATATTCTGTCTGCAGAACAGCCACATAATTCAGTTCATTTTCGTTCAGCGTGGCCCTGAATGACACAACGGCGGTCACCTGCGGAATTTCCCGCATTCGCTCACGGAATGCGGATTCAAACAGCGGCAGATCCGCCTGCCGCCCGAAGGTGGTTTTCCAGTACGGAATTCCTTTATCCAGTTTATGCAGCATTTCCCCGCGCAGCGCTTTCACATACTGCGCACAAACGTTTTTTACCGCCGGTTCACCGCTGACAATGGTAAGATTGCCGTCATTTCCGATGAACAGGTCGTTATTGCTGTTTACATCAAAGGTCTTCATACCGGCTCTCCTGAATCCTCATTACCCCGCTGGATACCGCTGTGTTTGTGCGTTGAACCGATATCTTTACCGTTATGCTTCAGGGTACCGCCGTCTGAATCACTGTTGCCGTTTACGGCGTGGTTGCCGTTGACGGTCACATTGCCGGTGTAAATGGTTTCCGGTGCATTAACCTCAAATAATGGTGTATCCAGTACCGCTTTATCCGCATGCAGGGATAAACACACCGAACCATCCGTTGACTGCACAACCAGTGCGTCTGCGTTTTTTCCGTCGATCACCCAGCCTTTGAGCGTGTCAGGGAAAAACATGGCATCACTGAATGTATGCAACCTGGCCGTATTCGGTTCATCCTCCAGGCCGCCGCGCTGAAAAATCAGGCTGATATCCCGGTCGTTCGCTTTCAGCCAGCCGAAGTCCCCCGGCTTTACCGGCATCCGGATAAAGAACCCGCCGCCGCCAAACCGGAATACCGGGATATTAGGCAACGCACCACGCCCGATCCGCTTCCCTTCTGTGGTAACCATCATTACCAGCGGTTTGATTACCGCCCGGTTTTCCTTATCGTCGTAACTCACAACCGTGGCGGGAAGCATGTCATCAACATTCATCAGCAGATTACGGAACGCAGCCATAAACTGCCCGGCGAGACTGCCGTCATTCGCCTGGTCACTGTTTGGTTTGTTCATTGTTTTGCCCGTGTCAGGCCCGTTTGCAGGTTGCCTGATAAAAGAAAGGATCGTCGTGTGAGGCAATATCGAATTTGAGCTGCTCGATAATGTAATCCCCGTTCAGGGCGGGGTTATATTTGCTGTCCAGACGCAGCATACCGCCGAGGGATGATTCGCCGTCGATAAGGTAAGTGACATCAACGCCTTTCTCCGTGGCTTTCGGTATACCGACCATGCCGCTTTTCTGGCTGAGGATCCGCAGTCTGCCGGAAAGTGCTTTATCACTGTCTTTGACATACAGCACATCATCATCAATGAACGCTTTTACATTTCCGGCTTCCTGCAACCGTTCAACCTGTTTCAGCGCCGAACCGCAAAAATACCAGTTCCCGATATTTTTATCCGTTGCCTGAAAATTCAGCGTCACGTTACAGTCACGGGCAATGTCAGCCGCAATCACACTCATTTTTGCCATCTGTTTACCCTCCGGTGACACAATGTCCCGGGCGCTGGCATTATTGGTTTTTGCTTTCAGTGTCAGCGTCACATCCGGTGGTGATGAGATTTCAGCACTGACAATATCGCCGGTGTAGATCCGGAAAATACCGGTACCGGCACGACCGGCCTCAACAATAATCCGGGGTGAGGATTTATTCCCGGCAAACGGACTGGTTTCGGTCAGCAGCATGGTACGGGTTTCCGCGTTCAGTCCGTCTATATTCACCGTGCATTCGTTCTGCAGCGGATTGGCATATTTGGTGCCGCTGGCCCGGATGCGCAATCCCTCATACCACTGCATACGCCCGTTAAGTTCAATGCCGCAGCGGATCCGGCGCAAATCAATCATCGCTCCCCCAATAAATCAGTGTTTGTGTTTTTTCAAACAGTTCCCACCACGGAAGTTCATCCCCCTCTGTCAGCAGGGCAAAATTACCGCCGTGAGTGAGATGGCGGTACGGTATCAGCGGCTGTCCCGGAATAATACGCATTCCCTGAACAATCACCCGGTCATCACACCGGATATCACAGCACATTACACGCCGCGCGGCTTTAATCGTCAGCTCCCATTCCCGCCCGTCCAGGGTAACCCGCAGACGCTGATTGGGAGCCGCATTCAGTGGTATGATTTTCATTCTCCCCCCACTTTTTCAGCCACCCAGTCAACACCTTTTGTCAGCGCGGACCCTTTTTTCTTCGTGGCAGTATCGGCCTCTTTTGTCTGGACTTTCCCCCTGTTTACTGTACTGCTCTGCTCTTTCTTCGCGACTTTACGCGGCGGCAGTTCACCGTATTCCGGCTCAACCGTCCGCCATTCGGTAAAGCGCAGGGAGAGTTTCACCGCGTCCGCCATATCCGGGATTTCATCGTGGTAAAAATTCACTATCAGCATCGGCTGATAGGTTTTTACCCGGGTCTGAATGCCGACAAGCTGATGCTGATCGTAAGCCTGCTGCATGGCTTCAAAGGCGTCTTTCGGTTCGCCGGTGAGTATCAGATCCATACCGATTTCTACTGGGTTAATCACAACGTGATCACTGCGGGTTTCACCGGATTCCACCTGGAACTGGGTTGCCTTATGCTCATCTCGGATACTCAGCTGCAGAGGGCTTACCGACTCAAACAGGGTGACAAAGGATTCCGTATCAAATATCTTCACTTCCGTAATCATTTACCCCACCCTGTATCTGTCTGATGCCCTAAATCCTGTAACTGAGAACCGAGCTCATCTTTGACCCCCGATGCCATACCCTGCGCATCCGTTGCCTGTGTTTCAACCTTAAGCTCACCGATACTGATGTTTGTTTCATTACTGGTGTTTGACTGATTACTGATCGCCTGACTGGTCATCGGATTCACCGGATTATTTGATACTCCGTACAGATGCGCGGTCATAGCCTGTGCCATTTTTGCCGCGTCCTCCTCACTGATAGTTTTCTCAGGCGGCATGTCGTACTCAATCTGCCCCTGTTCATTCACTGTGCGGTTAACGGTCTGGTCAACCTCAATATCATCATCACCGGCACCGAACCAGCTTTTAAAGGCCGCCCATCCCTCTTTAATCTTATTCAGCCCTTTGTTGATCCAGCCAAGGTAAGCTTCTATCTGTTTCCACAGCCATTTGAAAATACCAACCACCGCATTGGAGACGTTATCGAAAACCCCCTTAAAGCTTTTTCCCCAGTTCCCCAGACTTTTGATAAAACCGAGCAGCCAGTTCCACAACGATTTACCGGCGTCGATAATAAGATTGAAAGCATCAACTGCCGCTTTGCCGACAATAACGGCAACATCAATAATGAAATTAAACAGTTTTTTGAAAACGTCCCACAGCGCCAGAATGACGGCTTTCAGTCCCGGATATTTATCCAGTATCCGGCCAATCATCGAATCGTTGCCGTCGATAAAATTCATGATGTCGTCATATACCAGCGCAAACGCCGCTGCGAGCAGAGCAATGATTGCCACTATCGCGATAATAGGCCATGTGGCTGCAAGTGTGGCAGCCGCTGCCGCAATCATCGGCGGTACATAATAGGCGGCTATCGCAATACCTATCGCGATAAAAAATCCGGTGACCAGTGTTTTGTTTTCTTTGCAGAAGCCGACAAACTTATTAATCCATGTCAGCCCTTTGGCAAGTATCGGGATCACCATTTCCATGAAACTGTTTTTCAGCAGGCCGGAGGACTGTTCAAAACTGCGCATCGATTTATTAAACGATATTGACTGTTCAATACTGTCTTTCGTGATGCCGGAATATTCCTTCTGCGCCCCCATCATCCGTTCAAGCTCTTTGCGGCCTTTCATCATCAGTTCGACAGTTTTATCATCCGACACACCGAGCGCTGACAACGTGGCTTTTGCCTTGTCGAACTTCATCCCCTGCACTTTGTCAGCCGTCCGCAGAATTTTCTCCATGGAGTTACCGGCAAATCCGAATGATTTCGCCATCGCTTCCATGTCTGACTGCGCCGCCTCACGGGTACCGCCGAGTTCAGCCATTGATCCGGCGAAGGCATCCACATCTGCCGTGGCAACATTGATTTTTTTGCCGAATTTATCCAGGGATTCAATTTCAGCAGCACGGGCAACAGATTCACCAACAAGGGCAGAAGCACTCATAAATAAACCGACTGCTGCCAGGGCTTTTTTGGCAAATCCGGCCACGGACTCCCCGGCCTTTTGGTATTGTGTATCCGTTTTGTTCAGTTCGTTCTGTACTTTTTTTTGTGTCACAACCTCATTGTTACCCGCTGTAACGCTGTTTTTACCGGCTTCCTCCGCAATCCGGCCAAGTTCACGGTAATCCCCCTGCAGGGCTTTAATGATGCCACCGGCCAGTTGCCGGACTTTATTACCGCGACTCTCCTCATCCGTCAGAACGGCGGTATCATTACTCAGTGCCGCCACCGCCTGAACCAGCGCCTGATACCCATCTTCCGCCCCTGCCAGAGCGGTTTGTGTATTCAGCCACCCGGCTTCGGTTTCACTCTGCTGTGTATTCAGATCCGACAATGCGCCGGTCACCGACTCCACCTGCGCTTTTACCGCCCCGGTCTGCTCTGCCACATCAGCCGCGTTCGTGGAAAAATCAACAGCGTGCTCACCGGACAGCCCCTGTAATGACTGCCAGAGTTCAGTGAACACCCCGCCGAGAGAATCAGCCCCCTGCTGCGCGGCAGTCTGCGCCTGCTTCATCCCGTCGATAATGTCATCCGTTGAACGCTGCACACGGTCAAAAGCACCATCAGCCTGCCGGGTATCAAATTCAAAGACCTGAACAAAGGTATCCATCAATGACATTATCGGTCCTTTGAAGCGGCCAGCGCTTCGTTGTAGCGGTTAATGATAGCGATTTCCCACAAGTCCATCGCTTCTTCCAGATCTACTGTGGTTTTGAGTTCGGTGAAGGTGGCGAATCCTTCGCTGATGATGACTGCAAAGAAGCCATCAGCGTTTTTATAACTGACGGGAGTGAACTGCCGACCTTGCTGATGAGGAAAGGCAGGAAGCCGGAGTTCCCGCCGGTCCCGAAAAAACTGGTGTTGTATTTCAGCATTTCCAGCTCAAGACGGATCAGGGATTCACCATCCGGTACGTGGTTATCAATCAGCGTCTGTGTCTTTAACGGGATTTCCTCACCGTCAGACACCGCGCACACATACGCCATCATTTTCAGCATGGCCTCTTTGCTGACCTCGTAATCCCCGATTTTCGGGGCATTCGACAGCGGATATTTGGCAAGGATTTCCCGGCCGGTCACGGCAGGCAGACGGCTGATGACAAATGTCTTTTCAATACCATCCACATCTTTAATCTGAACTTCTTTCGGTTTAATCAGCATGTTTTTTCCGTAAAAAAAGGCGGGACATGCCCGCCGGTGATTAACGATTACGTGTGGAATCAAAATCCTGAAACACAAAAGTGTACTGTTTTGATTTAAGACGCCCGGCACTGGCCGCAGAGTTACCCCGGCTGCCGTTGGTGATTTTGCCGTTACGGGCGGTGGTGGTGGAGCCGTCACCGTAAGAAGCCACTATAGTGATAATGTCACCGGCATGACGGCGGCCTTTCTTCGCCGTGTTGGCTTCCAGAAGAATCGACAGGTTCTGATCTTCCTCACTGCCGGGCAGCACGTTGATGGTGACAGTCTGCGGTGTGGGCGTTGACCAGCTCACCAGATTGCCGTTGATATCCATGCCGGTCTGGGCGATATCCACCGCCGGTAAATCCAGCGGATCCGCATCATCCGCAAACTGCGTGATAAAAATCCCGGAAGGGAATGTTTTGCTGGCCTGTACCACCAGTGCAAGGCCGGTTGCTGAAACATCATTCATATTTTATCCTTACACTAAATTGTGTGAACCTTCGACCTTCCGCACCCAGTCGCCCTTACCGTAAATCAGCACGTATTTCATCACGTACTCCGGTAACCCGCTTTCACCGGTACTTTCAACAATCTGTGCGTTGTACCAGTACCCTTTGTCCTGTACATCGTGCCAGGCCAGATCGTCACCGGACGCATCCGTCACCGCGATTTTCTGTACTTCCGTTAAGGTTTTACCGGCAAGAATGGTGCCGTTGTCCACAGCTTTGGTGACCGCACCGGCAATGACCATCAGTGCCCGGGCCTCACCGTCTTTGTTGGCCGGAATGCCGCGTGTTGCCAGTAACAGGCTGAACCACTGCTGCGCGATATAGGCTTTCAGCCACTGCTCATTGGCATGCACACTCATATCCGGCGGGTTGGAACTGCCGCCGCACAGGAAGCCGCGCTGATAAAAGCGGATCTGTGAACCGGCCACAGCGGTTTCGCCGTAGTAATTCACCCGCAGTTTATCGAAGCGGTCAGCATCCTGATCCGTGGTGACCTGCGCCGGGAATGTCACCCCGAGCTGACGGAACATATAGTTGGTGGTCGCGTTGGTACGGTCGTAATCCGTGGCGGCCATCACCGCCATCGGCAGCGCCTGGACAAACCAGCCGGTTTCCGTTTTCAGGTTCAGACCGGTTGATGCGGTGCCGATCAGCGCTGCGCTGAAATCTTCGGCATTGTCTTCTGTCACGCTCAGATGCAGCTGGTATTTCACGTTCTCCCCGGCAACATACTGTGCCAGCGTGACGGCCTGATCCAGCGACAGATCTGTCAGAAATGTGGCGCTGCCGAAGGAGTCAGAAACCTGCTCGGCAACTTTGAATGCCTCAAGCGGTGTCTGTGCCGGGTTACCTTCGGATGCGCGTCCGGCTGACAGCTCCATCGTATCCGCAAGAACGGAATACCCCACACTGACCGATGCACGTTCCTGCACACCGCCGCTGAGTTCAAATGCACTGTCGAGCGCGTTAAAGGTCAGATATGCCCCGGCAAACTGCGGTTCACTTTCGGCATTCAGTTTCGCCTGAATCAGTGAAGCGATATCGGCATACGATTTGGCTTCGGATAAATCGATATCTTTGTAGCTTTTGGTGACCTTGCCGAATGTCACTGACAACGTGCCGTCAGCAATCATTTTCAGATCAGCCAGAGCTCCGGCTTTTGCTCCGAACAAAGTCGGTGCCCGGCCAACCGGCTCGTAAGAGGCGATCTGCAGTTCTTTCGGTTTACTGACCGGGGCCGGACTGACATAGCTGAAATACTGCCGTGCGAACTGAGCCTCCGGAGAGTCTGCGCCCAGCAGGTCATCAACCTGACCGGATGCAAATTCCAGTACATGCCCGGCAGGAATTTTAGGATTGGTGGAAAATAACCGCGCCGTCAGCTTACGCATCGGCACGGCAGACGCGCCGATCACCGCTGACGCGATATCGACGTAACGGGTTTGTTTAATTGGCATAATAAAACCTTATATGCGGTGAATATCCGGGCACAGCGCGGTAACTGCAGCCGTTTCCGGACGGAGTGTGCGGGTATAAGTCACATTAAAATCAAAAGACGGGTTTTGTTCATAGTCTCCGCGATCATTAACGAAGTACGGCAGACGGATGCCGGTTGCGCGTTGCACACCTATCCCCTGCTTTCTCAGCGCTTCAGTAAACGGTAACGAATTAACGATCATCCGGACGACAGCTGTGATATCTTTCGCGGTGTAACCGCTGAATCCGGTGATAAATGCCTGCACCTGGAATGTTGTTTCGTACTGCTGTGCTTCCAGGTGACCGGCATCATTGCCCTGCGGGTTATAACTGCGTTTCTGCCAGCCCTGCGGATTTTCCCCTGCAGGAAAGAACATAACGAAATTATCTTCCCGCCCCTGTTTTGCTGACTGAAACCCTGCCCTGACCGGAATATCGATACCTGCCTGCGCCAGCTGTGCCAGAAGCTGTTTCCTGACAGCAATCTCAACATCGTTATCCGTCATGATTTCCTGCCTCAATACAGATAACCGACTTCCAGCCGTCCTGTGCATACCAGTCAGCATCCCCGGTCACATCGTAGCGTTTGCCGCCGAAGACCAGATAATCCGGTGAAGTTCCGCGCTGAATGGCGCTGATATCGTGAGACGTATACAAACGGCGGTATACCTGACTGGTGTCAAGCCCCATAGACTGAATGTCCTGAGTATCCACCGCCTGCCAGCTCCCGCGAACCTCAGCCGGGTCATAATACGTGTTCTGATCATGACCCCGCTCGTCAGGCTCCCGGCTTTTGAAGCGGTACCAGAGTACGGTTTGCTGCGGAACATACCGCGAGGCAATCCGGTGCAGATTTCCGAACATTATTTATCCTCCACGGCAAAAGTGACGGATTGCAGCATCAGACCGGAGTCAACCAGCGGTTTACTGGTGGCTTTCCCTTTGCTGTGACGCCGGGCACGGGCGGCTACCGTGGCATCCTCAAGCGGCGGTGTGGTGACCGATTTAATCACCATCTTCACGTCACCCGCCGCTTTTGCACCGACTTGTGTCAGTCCGTCAGTGATCGTGATATTGCCTTTCACTGCAGCTTTTACAGACCGGACAATCAGATTACTGTATTCCTGTTTGTGCTCTGTCATGGCCGGACGCATAAACGGGCGCGGCGGGATCCCCCCGGCCGGATAGCCGAGTTCCTGAATCGCCGCCACATACGCGACAGGTGTACCGTCCGGGTATTTTGAATGTGCAAAGAAGCCAACCTTAAGCTGTTTCTTTGCCAACTCGTCATACGCGGCTTTCAGTTGCGCCAGCTTTGTCACCGGTGACCTCCCCGTGTGAAGCGCCCGAACGCGCCGCGAAATGCCGCCCGTTCCCCGCCGCCGCCGTGGTAGCGCGGTACACTGCACCGTTTTATCAGCGCCAGAAACTGCTGGCCGTAGGTACTCATCTTGAACCAGTGCGACCAGTCGGAACCGGCAGGCGGCGCGGTGTAGGACACACTGACCTTATCTATCGTGACACTGGTCACGACACCGGTCGGTGATTCCCCGTCAGCAATACGGCTGTTCAGGTCGAGCATGTGCGCGACAACCAGCATCCACGCTGAATTTGTACAGACACCCCGGCACGGCGAAAAGTAATTCAGTGCTTCCAGTGCAATGATAAAAATTTCATCATCGGGCACCGCGGCAAAAGCCTTATAGATGGCACGGAAAGACACTAACGGAAAGTCGGTCGGGTTCACGGAACCCCCTTATTTTTTACTGTTCTTTTTGTCTTTGTTGCTGACCGGCGGCTCATTCCCCTCCGCAACCAGTTGTTCTTCGGTCAGCGGGGCGGATTTGTCGCTGGCTTCCATATCGGTTGCCACTTTATCCGGATCCTCTTTGCAGTTTTCCACCGCGATAAACCCGTTTTCTTTGTGCAGCTTAAAGACGTGGTTATTTTTGAGCTGCGCATACTGCTCATCACTGATTTCAGTCACACGGCCGCGCGGGGTGTACATGTGTTTGGTCATGACATTGGCCTGACCGGCGATAAATACCGGACCGTCCGGTGTGGCATAGTTCTGGTCGTTGGACAGGGTGCAATAGATATACAGAGACATAATTTCTCCCGGAAATAAAAAAGCCCTCCGCAGAGGGCAATGAGACGTTACAGGTTTAAAATCCAGTCAAACGAGTCACAGCCCATGGGCGAGCCGTGGTAACACCTGCTGTTGCGTTTGTGGCATCCTCAAGATATCCCTTGATCTTATTTTCAGAACCGAGAAGCTGATATTTTGTCGGTACAACTTGCAAAATTGATGCAGATGTTGCTGTAGAACCATCATCAATTTTATCCGCAAACATATAGGCAACATCAGCGCCGCCGTTTGCACCAGCGAATTCCGGAGAGAACACAAGCCGCATATTTGGATAGTTTTCTTTTATCCATTGGTATACGGTTTCTCCACGAGCTACCGGATTTGCAGTGTTAAGCGTAGAGCGATATCCCAGCGGTAATGTCAACGTGATCTCAGTATCATCTTTGATGATACCGCCGGACTGTATTTCCAGATGTGAGAACATGGCAGTAATATCACCAGTGATATCCTCGAACGCGCCGCCTTTCCACTTAGCAGTTGCCGTTTCGTAAGCTGGTAAGTTAGGCTCATTAAGCAGACCAAACACTCGGGTGTATGGGCTGTTAAACCCGTAATACCCGACACGCTCACGCCCCTGTTCCAGTGCTTCTGTAACAGCAATCCTTTTCTCTGCGGCAGTCTCAAATCCTGCTGCTGACTGACGGGCCTCTTCCAGTTTTCCGACCTGAAAACCCAGCTCAAAACGGACAATACCGCGACGTTCCTGATCCTGCCCGTAGGATGCCAGCGGGATATTGGTATGATCGCCGTACAACTCCGCCTTACCGGCCGGTGTTGCCACGTTCAGGATAATTTCTTCATCGTGCCAGTTACCGGCATTCAGTACGCCGGTGATTTCGTCCAGTACACGGACGCGGGTCGCGGTACGGATAAGTCCCGGCAGCACATGCTGCAACATCTCACGCTGAATGAACCCGCCGGACATGGCCGGGCCGGTTAACGCGGAGTCCATTGCGGCCAGACCACCGAAACCAATCTGATCCAGTTCACCGTATGTCCATTTCTGATCGGGCTTAATATTCAGTTGCCCGTGTTTGCGGATATCGCGGCCGGACATATAAAACTTTTCTTTACTGACTGGCATTATTCACCTTCCTTCGCAGCCACTGTGTACGGGATTTCGGTCAGACGGAGAACACACAGATGCGGCGATTCCGGTGACTCAATGTGACGGCTGACATAACCGATAACCAGATCACCGGCTTCCGCTTTTGCCTTCGCAGACAGCGAACCGTCATCCGGACTGAACACCACCGGGGCATTAATTCTCTTCACCCCGGCAGTGATTTCAGTGTTAATCTCACCCATGGTGAGAAATTCACCCTGCGTCCCGTTACGGGCGTATTCTTCACCGATACGGTATGCTTTCGGGTTAATCATGATCCCGGCAAACGCACCGTCACCGCCCACCTGCACGGATTCAACGGAATCAACGGAATCATCGTTGTATGTGTAGGCACGACCAAACAAATTTTTCTTTTCATCCGCAGAACTGATCACCGCTGCGGTCACGCGGGTCGGGCCGTAATGACTGATTTCACCGATAACACCGGAAATCATGCCGTTCGCCACAGTATTCGGGATTGCCATTATTTTTCACCCCACTTTTTCATAATTGAGTCTGTACCTGCAGCGGCATCCATCGTCACATGCACCTTTTGTGAGTCCGGTGTGCGCCCCTGCATCCAGGCATTCAGGGAAACACTTTCCGTGCCCTTTGCACACTGAATCCCGAGTTTTTCCACACCGTATTCCGCCACCTGCTGTTTCGTCATGGGTGCGTGATCAAATACCCCGATAAACGGCGTCAGCTTGTGCGCCAGTGCGTCACGTTCCCCGATCTGCTTTAACAGTTCGCCGGTGTCCATGGTCGGTTTGGCTTTTTCCAGACGGGCAATTTTGCGTTTCATTGAGGACATTTCATCCATCGTGGTGATACCACGTTTGAGACGCTTGAGGCGGCGGTTCAGGCTGTCTGTGGTCGCCTGATCCAGGTGTTCTTTGGCTTCCGTGATAGCTTCTTCCGCTGCCCCGATGGCAATCTCTGCTTTTTCCACCGCCTCCGGCTCTCCGGTTTCAGCAGCTTCTGTGGCTGCTTCCGCCGCTTCAACTGCCGCCTCTGCCCCTTCTTCTGCTGATGCGGCGCCTTCTCCTGCAGCGCCGGTATTAACATTCTCGTCCGGGTTATCTGTATTTTCCGGATCCTGATCAGCAGACGGCTTACCTGCAGCCAGTGCGGCCACGACGATTTGTTTAATCTGCTCAACCTGCTCCGGGGTGAATCCGTTATCATCACCGGTCGGCTGATTTTTATCTTTGCCTTCTTCGCTCATACGAATAAGTTCCTTTGTATCAATGGTTACAACAAGATGATCCTGCACAGCCACGTCAGCGCCGGTGCGCCCTTCATCGACTAATGCAAGGTGATTGCCACGCAGGTGGCGCTGAACAACTTCGTATGCCTCCCCCTCGTACACGCCGGGGTTACCGAAGTCATACCGGCTGCGGTAGCCCGGTGAAAGGTCAATCTTTCCGCTGCTGATATCGCTCAGAGCGGCGTCAGAAAAGATTTTGATATTCCCGCGCAAATACGGATGGTCGTAATATACGTTTTCGCCGATAACGCCCTGAATACCTTTTTTCTCTGCCGGTGTGGCGTTCTTACCGAGCATTTCGTGATCGATAATGAACGGAGTCAGGCGGAATGATTTAATGGTTTCTTCACTGGCCAGTTCCTCCGGCGGCCGGAACACTTTGTAAATTCTGTCCGGCTCCGGTGCGCCGATTTCAGCCCCCAGATAATCAAAAACCCCAGCCTTTGAGATGGGGTTGTCTTTTACTTCGAGCCAGCCGTTGTTGTCATAGGTTCGCTTTGTCATGTCTCCTCACCAAAGTCGATAACCGGTGTCCAGAAGCATTTGCAGTTCGGCAACTGTCCGGGCAATCCGCGTTCACCGGTCCTTTCATCAATAACCGGCGGGTCGTCCAGGTCGAACACCTCACCATCAAGCTGCTGATGTAATTTCCGTGGTTCCGCGCTGCCCGCCGAGTGATGCCATATTGCTTTGCGGATCCCGGCAGACTTCATCCGCTCATAGTTCGCCGCGGTGGTGATTTTGCGGGTCTGGTCAACGGCAATGAAATTAGCCCGTTTCTCTGTCACCCCGCCGATATCCCGTATTTCATCCAGCAGGGTTTTACTGCCGCTGCCAGCCTGGCTGACAGAACGGAGTGCCGCGCCCTCGATGCGGGAATGAAACTGCTGCGGGATGGATTTAATCAGGGATACGTTTTCTGCCGTTGCGGCAATCATTTTATCTTTCAGGGCTTCGGGCATGGACGGGGTTTTTATCGTAATACCGCCGGAGAGTTGTTTCAGTGAATCGTCCAGGCTGCGCTGTGCGTTTATGTCCACCTGCGAGGTGAACTTATCCGCCATCTCTGCGGCCTGACTGTTAAAAATCTTATCCCACTTGCGTTTCAGCCGGTTCAGCCAGATTTTGGTCTGGCTGGCAAAGCTGGCATCCATGGTCACGCCGTCAAAATCTTCATGCAGACTGCTGAACGTCTTTTCGTAATCGGCAATCATGCCTCTAATCAGTTGTGACATGTCACGCTGGTAACGGCTTTGGGCTGCTGCCGAATATTGCAGCGGCTTGCCCTTCATAACCGCCTGACGGGATGCCGCCCACCGTGCCCGTTTGGTTCGTACCCGTATTTTCCGGGGCATAATCGTCCTCGTTCACGTCAATACCGTAAAATGCCGATTCTTTATCTGCCGCCAGCTTCTTGCGGATATCCAGCCCGTCAACCGCACCAACCGCCGCATATGCTGAATCGGTCTGTGCCTGTTTGAGTTTGATATCTGCATCCTCAAGCGCGGTAGGACTGTCCAGCGGTAACCAGGTGATTGAAAGCTCGTCCGTGCCCATGCCCTCGCTGCGCTGTAACATGTCATAGTGACGCTGCAGCAGGTCTTCTAAGTCATTGGTCTGGATGCTTTCCAGTTCTTCCCGGTAGCTGGCTTCCTCGTAATCACCGGTCGCATTAAAGCCTTTCGGGGTTGTGCCGAGCAGCTTTGTTGCAGGAACGTTTGCCGCAGCGGCAACAAGCTGATACTGCGTCATAATGGTCGCGTCCAGATCAGCGAGTGATGTATCGAACTGCTGAACAGTGTCTGCAGCTCCGACTGTCTGTACGCCGTAATTATCACGCATCTCCGTAAATTCAATCATGTTCTGATGAATGGTGGCTGCGTCAACACCCTCAACATCTGCCATACCAATAGTCGTCAGGCGCTTTGTCATCGCCAGCTGTGGTGCTTCGTTCGCTGTACGCTCAGAGGCATACACGCGCTCATACACACGCTCAGGGACTGATACGCCAAAAAAATTGTATGTCTGTTTCAGCGCATCAGGCACCGGAAAGGGGATGAACTTTACGAAGTGCGATTTGTGATACCGGCGTCCGCCGATAATCCAGTAAGTCGGGTCGTAAAAATCAAGCCCTGCAGGGTCCTGTAAATTAGCTTCCGTCAGGTCAGGTGTGACCCACTGCGGATCAATCTGCTTAATTCCTTTGTACATGCCCTTTGTCACGCCATCCGGGTTAAACGGGTTTTCGTACCATTCCTGCGGATTTGATGTTTCAACGACAAACAGTGCCAGTCTGCCGCCAAACACGCGCCCCATGTGGACTAATTCTTTTATGTGGTGCCGGATGCGGTATTTTTTATCGAGTTTACGCAGTTTTTTCTGCGTCTCTTTGTCACTGCCGGAACAATCAAGATCATATCCCTGCCGGACAGCGTCACGGGCAGGCATGCTGCACGCTTTATCCACCAGCCAGTGCTTAGCGATAACCGCACACATATTGTTGCCGATGAACATTTGTGAGGCGTACCATGCTGCCTGTGACTCAGGAACACCGTAAACCTGTCCGCCTTTAAATGCCGGAATGGTGCTGTCGATACTGTCCATTGCCACACCCTGCATAGTGGGTTGCGGCAAATCCAGCCCCTGAAACCCTGTTTCGGCTGCCAGTGCTGAATATAAATGCGTTGAGAACGCTGACCGCTTAGGTGCGGCAACCTCTGCTGTTTTCCGCTTTCTGAACGGCCACATGTTATGTCCTCTTGCGTGAAAAGAATCCGCCGCCTTTCTTCTGGTACAGATAGCGCAGCGCCTGTGTCATGGCATCCACGGTGTCATCGTGCCCGGCAAACGGGAATGTCGTGATTTCTTCCACCGTTTCGGTGATCCATGGTTCGATATCTTTATGGGGCAGCCAGACGTTCCCGGCTTCCCATTCAGCGGTGCAGGCGTGAGCACGGGCGATTTTGCTGCCGTCCGGCTCAATGGGCACCAATCCTGATACAGTCGTTTTCAGCGAATCAATGACTGCCGGTCCGTTGGCTTTATCCTCCACCAGCTTGCGCCGCGCCTGCGGGTATTTCTCAGCCAGCAGCTTCACGGCTTTCAGGGTTTCGGTAAAACTCATGCGTTTGCGAATCTGATGCAGAAGATAGGCATTTGCGCCCTTTTTGCCCCATACCTGACCGACAACGTAGTCCGTGCCGTCACTGTCCTTGAACGTCATATCCCAGCTGTGAATAACTTCATCAAAGGTGTCCGGCAGATCTTTCGGCAGGTAGTACTGCGCGAATTCTTCGTGGAATATCTGCCCGTCTCCCGGTTTCGGTTTCTGCTGGTACATGGCAGACCAGAAGTAATCACCGAGAATAGCTTTTGTTTCGAGCAGCTTGTCCAGCGGATGCAACTCAGGAACAAGCGCCTCACCCTGTTCGTTGATGGCCGGGAACGCCAGCACTTTGGCTTTTGGCGTTTTCTCTTTTACCCGGCCGGAAAGGTCATCTGTCGCCCAGCGGGTCGCCATGATGATTTCGCCACTGTTCCGGGACAGGCGGGTTTTGAACGTTGATGCGTACCAGTTCCAGATTGACTTTTTAACAGTGGGGCTGAGCGCTTCTTTCGCGTTTTTAATAGGATCATCAATAATCCCGAGATCAACCTTTTTACCCGTCAGCGGACCACCAACACCGGCACAGACGTATGTTCCCTTGTGATTAGCAATCCCGAATTCTTCGGTATTACGCTTAACCGCCACGCCATCAGTCGGTTTGTTGCCTAACCAGCTTTGAGGAAACAGCACCCGGTACTCATCTGACGACATGATGCGCTGAACATCCGTGTTCATGTCACCGGCCAGATCTGACGAATAGGACAATGCGCCCACACGTTTATCCGGATACTTACCGAAGAAATACGCCGGAAGATACCGCGACACAATATCGGATTTACCGTGCTGCGGCGGTGCGCCGAGAATCAGGATCGGACGCTTACCGGTCATCATCTCAACCAGAAAGTTATCCAGTGATGCACAGACGGTTTCTGAAAAGTGACTGGTAATGTATTCCGGGTTAATGTACTGAATAAATTCATGCAGACTGCGCCGCGCTATCTCTCTGCGAACTTCTTCATCAAACAGATCGACATTGATATCCATCACATCACCTAAAATGACAAAAACAAGCCTTTCAGCGCCGAATCACTCCGAAGCCGCTTCCGGTTTTTTGATAACAAATGAGTAACAAAATAAACGGGCATATTGACCCGGGATGAGTATTGCTTTTGACGGGTTCAGTGTGCTTTTTGCGTGAACCTGATTTCGCTTATTCGGGTAAGAACCATTATGTTAAACAAAAGAAAAAACAGAGAAATTAATCATCTCGTCTCTATATTACCTGTTTGATAGTTCTACACCTTTCTCCTACACTCTATGCACATAATGAATTGACACTTTCACGAGGCCTCCCTGATGGAACTACACAGATTTGATGGTAACCACAATCAAAACACTGAAGATAACTATATCAAGTGGCTTAATGAGCACCCCGATGGTTTTGTTTTAAACTTCAGAAAAGATACCGAAGGAAAAGGCAGTAAAAGTACAGAGAGATTTGCACGTTTACATAGTGCATCATGTAAACGCCTTTATTCCGGCCAGGCAGCAAAATCATCGACTCCATTTACCGGAAAAATGTATGCAAAGCTAGTCTCAGACTCATTCGAAGAATTGGATGATGAAGGTTGTGAGATATTAGGATTGGATAGTATAAAAAAATGTCCTTGCTTAGCCTAAATCCGATATAACCATCAACACCACATTGAACTAATTTATTGTTTTTTGCATTTTTCTCAATTGAACAAGCTGTTCGAAACTCAGATGACTAAAATCAAATCCCGTTGATTGTATCGGGCCGCCATCTGCACCGGTGACCTCAGTCCTGTTTTTCAGCATCCCCAAATGCTGCGCAACCATTTTCAGCGCTTCATCCTGATTACGGGTGATAACCTCGGTACCGAACTTGCCTTCTTTTATCCCGGCAAATAACCGGCGGCTTGCGCCCCTTAAATCCCGTGTGTCGTGGAAATGAGGACGACCGATACCGGCACCATTGCAGCGGGGGCAGTCAGGGTTCGGGTCAAGTGTGCTGTCGTAACCGTAGCCGCCGACATCTACAGGCTCTCGCTTTTTCTTTTCAACTGCTTCCAGCCGTGCTTCCTCAAACTCAACATTGTCACGCCACTGATAGTTAAAGCTGAATCCCCAGCAGTGACGGCAGCATAACCGCTGATATTCCGTCAGCTCACGAACATCCGCCGTGGCGATATCCCACCACATTTTTAAAACGGCATCCTGAGTAATTTCAGCCCGGCGCTCTCTGGCTTCCAGCGCGTCCGCAATTGCCCGGTTGACCTCAATATTTCTATATAACTGACTCGCACTTGCGTAAGCATTATGCCCCTCACATTTACCCCCTGCCCGTTTATATGCAGCAGTTCGGTTCAGGTCGGTAAGGTACTCAGTCACGAAACGAGCCTGTAAGCCTGTGAGCCTGTAATTGCGCAGGCTGAATCCACTTTCATCATTCTGCGCATTGTCGGATTCATTACTCTTCGCATCCGGTGTATTGCTATTGCGCACCGGTTCATTTGCGTATTCTTTTTTCTGCGCAGTGCGCACTTTCTTTTGCGCAGTTTTTTGCGCACTCTGCGCAGTTGGCTTTTTGATGTGCCTCCGCGCTGTTGCGTAATTCAGTCCCTGTATCTCACACCATTCTTTCGGGGATATTCCCGTTACTGAATGCTCGGCTAGGAACTGTTGTTGTAACACCCCCCAATCCGGTTTCATGGTGCTTTCTCCTAACTCAATGTTTATAAACAACAGATATATCAGAACTTACATTAACTTCTCTAATATAAGTGTTACAGTAAGGATTAACATTCATCTAGCCGAGGTACTTATATGTCAATCACCACCACAATCCATCAATTAATCTGCCTATCTGAAAATTATAACGAAAATGCTCAAAATACAGGAAACGTTACTTTCACCGAAGCGTTCGAAGAACTTCCCGAATTATCCGAAAAAATACGTCATGTTGAGAATGTTTTAAATTCATTACCTGACCACAATATTATTGTGGCATTAAACCTGATGTACGTAGGCGCTGAAATTAATGAAGATGAAACTTTTTGGGCATGTTACGACCGAGTGAAGTCGGGTCTAGAACAAACCCGCCAAAAAGCAACTTCAAAATTAATAGAAAAGATACCCAATCTAGCAAATTATTTACCTATAGCACTACATGCGGCAGAAGATGATGAGGTAAATATTAATACGCTATAAAACATTCATTTTTAATGTAATCCTGCAACCCCTTAATCATCTGCTCTGATTCTGCAATCCGCTCACTGAGTAACCAATAATTTCGGACAGCGGTGTCATCAGGTCGGGCGGGGGCTGCATCATCCATGCCGGTGGCGGTATCGCTGCCGGTCTTTGGACAACTGGCTCTGATGTACACCCGCTCAGGGTTACGATCAGCAGCAACACGCAGCCGCCCAATTTCAATTTTTGCATTTGCCAGCTCCTGTGTATGTCTGGTATCCAGTTCGTGAAGTTTCTGTGCACGTTCCTGATAGTCTTTGTTGATGGCGACCTGCTCAGCAAACTGAGAGGACAGCAGCCGGTAATTATCTTTCAGTCCGCCGTACAGGTGTGATACCGACAACAGCCCGATGAACATCACCAGGCAAACGCCGGTGAGTATCTTTGCCGCCGTACTCATGATCAGGCCGGATAGGATTTGTGAGATAACTGGAAGTGCGGGCCATCTTTGAATGTTTTCCAGTTGCCGCCCCATTCGAGATCGATACCGAACTCTTCAGCGGCAACCATCATCGCTTCGGAGACTTTCCGGAACATCGACCAGTCATTCCACGGAATAACACCGTTAATGATAGGTGCACAGTCTACCGCGTGTCCGGTCAGGTGACGGCTGTTCATAGTCTGGCTTTTGCCTCCGGCAACCAGAGCACGCTGACGGGCTTCATTGCGTTTACCTTCGATAACCATAAAGTCAACATCGGTCAGTTCCAGCGCCCGGCGAACAACTTTGTCGAGATCCGGATGAATGCCACGCAAATTCTCTTCACTGCGTTTACTGAATCTGTATTTAGCCATTATTTATTGACCCCAAATCTGTTTTTGAAAAATGAAAATACGGCATCTGTAACAGCGCCGATCTTTTTGGTTCCCAGAAAGCCGATGAACACACCAAAGAATTGCGCCAGACTCAGTGGTAAAGCGGCATATTCCAGACCGGTGATCACACCTATGCTGATACATGAACAAATGAATGCTTCTGAAAACGACGCTTTCCATCCTGCGCCCTCCCGTTTTTCACGGGTGAATGCTGTCATCGCAGCAAGTGCGACACCTGCTATAAGTGGCGCATTAACAGATATCCAGTTCCAGACCTGCGCCCAGAATTCAGTGTTTTTTTCAGGCATGCGCATATACACCCCCTGTGGAGTGTTCCATTAAAATATAATTGGATAGAACCAATGATGTTTATATGATTCGAATCAATTGGTATACTCGTACAATATCATTATTTACTTCACTGCAATTATTAAATGATAAACTGGAAAAAAGATGAAAATTAGCAAACATACAACTAGTTATCTAACCTTTAACACTAGCGTCCACCTACTACTTGCTTACGAGAATATTGCTCTTACTGTAAACAAAAAAAGAACCACGCCTGTATTTAGTGATCATGGTGAAATCAATATTGATATCGACCACGGCCCCACTTCAAGAATAAATATTTCAACAGAGCATGCGGGATATAATTTAGCTTTACTAAATTTAAATGCAGCAATAGTTGAAGGCACTCTTCGTCAGCTCTTTTCGAGCTTACTGAAAAATGATGGTCCCATTCTGGGTGCGTTATCAAAGCAAGCCACTCTAAATAATCATATACTTTTTAAGGCATACCAAAATATCATGAAAGCTAATTATGATATTGAACTTAATGGTGGTTGGGATAAATTAAAGAATGAAATCTTCAATTATACAAATCTAAACCTAAATGATTGCATGCCTAACAAAGATACTTTCCAAACCTTATTTACATTGAGAAATGCTACAGCTCATGGCACGGCCTTAATTTCCCCGAACAGCAAAATGACAGAAGATCAAAAAGATTTCTACCCTTACATATGGCAAAACAGATTAAATGCAGCAAATATATATACAAGTAAAAAATTCAATTTAAATTTATTTGATGCATTAAATCATCCGGATTTTGCAAAACACTTTATGGATGAGACTATTATATTCATGCAGAACATTAAGAGTAAAAATATATTTACACACAATGATTTTCTTTTAACTAATTTCGAAAGATTTACGTTTGGAAAAATATCGGGCCAATCTTTTTCTTTCGTTTCCGAATAACTCGAGAGAAAATAAATTTTTCCATTTAAACTCCCTAAAAAAAAACCCAGCGTATTGGCTGGGTTAGTTGGTAAGGTTACAAAAATGGCAACCTACCTTTAAATACTGGCTCATTGATTCAAAGAAGTCAACACGTTTTTGTTATTTCGCTTCATGATCTTTTCTTTTTCCCTGTTTTTAAATGCATCTACCAGCGGTTGGTATAATAAATACTCAGCCGCTTTTAGTATTTCATCCACCTCCCGACGGCATGTAGATAATGACGGTTTGCGGGAACGTAACATACCGTTTCTGCGCACCATGACGCGTGGTGCACAGGCCTTATGATGCTGCCGGGCAATTTCACGATCCGAGGCACAGAAGACATACCGGGCCAACAGCATTTTAAACGCCTCACGGTCCAGATGATAAAGGAGATCAACCACCCCTTGTATCAGCAGTCCATCCTCATCACTGCAGGTCGGTCTGTCCGGGTAGCTGCGACGTTCAACTGTAGCCATAAATTCTGCTATCATGCTGCTCTGCCGTTTCACCAACCGACCGCTGTGCACCCACGCCCCGAACCTTGCCAACCAGTTCTGTAACCAGGCCTCGCGTTCTTCATCCAGTTGCAAACCGTCTGAAATACTCATTATACCCGACATAAACGCAGCTCCCTGACTTCCTGTTTTACCTGCTCCAGCAATTCACGTTCGCTGCCGTGGATCTGCTGCCATGTTTCAGGCGCTGCATGGAATCCCGTTGCGTAGCATGCCCGGTGGTGCTGCGGACACAACGGGAGCACAGAATAATGATCCGCCCGTTGCCCCATGCCCTGCCCGTTGCGCACATGATGCAGTTCTGCGCAGGATGCCCCGTACCCCATGTTACGGCAGCAGATACAGCCGAGTTCGGCCACATCTGACAGCCACTGCTGCTCTGCTTTGGTCTTTGATTTGGTCATTGGTCTTGCCTCTCAGGTAAAATCTAATAACTGTGCTGCTGCGTTCTCAGCAGCCTGTTGCGTGGAAAAATTGCGGTACAAAATGAAGTTCCACAGCACATCGAGCGTGGATTTATAGAGTTCGCCAAACTGCAGATCGTCCATTTTGGCAAAGCTGATTGATTTGGCGACACGGCGCAGGCTGCCGTCAGGCATTTCGTAGGTGTCGTACTGTCCGGCCTGTTCGATAGCCCAGGAGCGGAAAGCGTCAAAGGATTTTGTCGCGGTAATATTCTGCGCGCGCTTTTGTGCTACATCATCAAGATAGACGTCAGCCGCTGTCTGCAGAGCATCGTCATTGTCCGTGTAATACGCGAGGAATTTCACATACCCGCGAACCAGTTCTTTTTCTTCCGGCGAAATGGTACCGCCGACCGGTTCCCAATATTCATAACCGAGGTTCAGGAGTGCGAAATATTTACGGTGAAATCGTGGGTTACGTGCCTTTTTGAAGTCTGCTGACAGCACATCACCGCACTTAACTTTTGAATGCAGGTAATCCCTTGCTGCCGGGTTTGCAGGCGCAAGAGTATCGTTGGGGAGTTTGAAAAAGCTATGCTGTGCCATGGTGTTCTCCGGTGACACAGCGGATATTCAGGATGCCGGTTGTTCAGGTCGGCATTCTGAATGATACCTTGATATAACGAATATGACCAGTCTGAATTAACTCAGAGCTTAACTAGTAAATTAATAGGCAATACACTGTTAAACTTGACTATCGACCTTAAATAAAAGGATATCAACAACTTTTCAGTATGATATTATAAAGAGTAAAATAACTTGGATTGGTATGTTAGTTTTCATTAAAACAAAATAAACTGAAAAATACATACTATTTAACATTAAAGGTAAATAAATGTCATTGTTTAAATATTTCCGTCCAGGAATCTACCTTGAAAAGGCACTGAGGTATAATGAGCTTTATTTCTCTGCTAACCATGAACTCAACGACCCCAATGACCTTGTCTCATTCTATAAATTTGAAGATGATGAATCATTGTGGTATCGGTTGTTAGCACTCCCTGCGGCCTATGAAAGCTGGGATATAAAACAACTTTATTGCTCAGAACAAAACCTCGTAAAAAGTCTTAATGGTTTATTTAAAGAAAAGAAGATCTCTTCCGATTTCTTTTCTCTTCAAAGATTCTTTAAAGAAATAAATTCTGAACTTGAGAAAGCTTTGATACCTTTTTTAAATGAACGCCTAAGCAAAGATGAAGGTGAAGGTGAAGGTGAAGGTGAAAATGACAATGGCAATGGCAATGGCAATGAAGATAAAGAAAAAAAATTAAACCATAGATTGGCTTTGTTTAAATTATACCTCATGGAATTGCTGGCTCGTGGTGTTAACATAAAATTTTTTAGTGTGTCTTTTTCTATTGATGCTCTTAACCCAATGATGTGGGCACACTACGCTGATGGGTTTAAGGGATGTGTCGTTATTTATAAAGCAGAGAATGATATAATAAATATCACTGAAAATCTATATTCTAATAGGTACGTTCCTACATCGGTATTAAATGTATCTTATGATGACGGAGACAAGTCAATTCCTCTTATAAGATGTGCAAGCACTGATGACAAAAAAGTCTTAATCCAAAATAAGTTACTGATAAAAAACAAATTTTGGTCATATGAGAATGAAAAAAGAGCATTTGTAATAAGTGAAGAAAAAAGTTCATTTATCGCTAACATGCCTGAGGATAGCTATCGAATTAACCCACGAGAGAGAATTTTCCATCACTATCCAAATGAAATTATCGGTGTGATATTTGGACCAAACTTCGACACAATAAAAAAAGAAAAAGTGGAACACATACTTAGAATAAATAGACACTTTACGCACTCTGGCGATTTTTTTGTTTTTTATACAAAATTATCACCTTCAGGTGAAATTGAAATTAACGAAGGGAGAAAATGCATTGTCACTGATCACCTTGGCAATTTCGGACTTTCATCAGAGATACTCAATGATGCGAAACTTGATAAATTAAAAAATCTCATTGGAATAAAAAGCCACATTCCACTCAGTGATACAAAATAAGAGGAATCCATATTTTAAAGATCACCTGTGATTAATAAAAAACAGGTGATTGAAATTATTATTTATGCAATAACACAGGCTATGATCCAAATAAAATAACTTTCAATTTATCTCTATTTCACATTTGATGCATGCCAGATAAGAATCAATAGAATTGATTATATATTGAGTTTCAACCCATGCCATCCGAGCGTATTCCAGCACTCCGAATCACCGGACATACAACACTCCGCAACCGGTAGTTTCTCGCCGCACTTCCGGCAAGTTTTCTTACCCAGTTCCTCAATCTCTGATTTCAGCGACCGGTCATCTATTCTGATAAGCATTGTGATGTATTCGTTCAGTTCGTAAGGTTCCCGGCCCGGACGCCGCAGTGCACAATTACGCTGCAACATGTCCAGTTCCTGCTCATCCACCAGCAACTCAAGTTTGACGATACCGGTTTTCTTTTGCCGCGCTCTCTGCGCGGCTTTGCGTTCTGCTGCTGTTTTGGCTGACATTACGCTGCCTCCCCTGTTTTCGCCACCAACCAGCGTGCCTGCCACATAAACAGTTCGCCAATGGTGATCAACTCATCGCGGCTGATATAACTGATTTTTTCTCCCCGCCAATCCTTATCCAGAATGACAACCGCACCGGAAAAGAAAGCACCTGACGGTTTCTGTTTTTCATTCGCCGGCACAAACCAATCCGGTAAATCGAACCCGATACGACCACGGATAAATGCAACATGGTCAGCCCATTCCGGCCACCACGTTTCGCTGGTCGCGGCTTTTATCAGAAAAATATACCGCCTACCTTTCTCACGCATAGCCTGAGCGTACTCCATGATATGAACCATCCCTGTAACGGCCTGTTTATCATGATAGGTTGCACGGGAATACGGAGGGTTGCCGTATGCTGCCCCGCCCAGCTCTTTCAGCTTTTCTGACCAGTCCTGTGTCAGCGCGTTATCTTCGGCGGTGTAATAGTTCGGGCACTTGCTGTTCTGGCCATCGGTAAACAGATCGAGGGTGCACGGGCCGAACTTCGCGTTGATACCCCAATACAGCGCATCAGGTGTCCGCCACTGGTCACCGATCTCTTTCAGCATGTGGGTTGGCTTGTTGCGTAGTTCTTCCAGCATGATGACGTAGTCTGAACGCTGAGTTGGTATTGATTCCATCACTTCATCACCCCCTGCCAATAATTCAGACGTTCCCGGAAAAACGGTTGCTGATCCGCCGGTGTTTTTTCGATAGCCACCAGTACAGCCGTTCTGTGCATTTTCTGCATTCTGAGCTGCTTAATCAGACGACTGGCAGCCAAATCAAGCTGCTCTTTTTCCTGATACTCAGCAGGCCACAGGGCGCGATTGTGAGGCAGGCCTGCAGGTAAATAATCTGATTGTGCTGACATGATTATTCCCCCTGTTTCTTTGGTTCAGGGGCAGACTGATACGGGATTTTTTTCCGGGCCCGGCGCGCGGCATGCAGCCGGTCTAAGTGACAGTTGGTATGGTCACAGCCATCATCCGGCATGCGGGGATAGTTATCACGCACGAGAGATTCGCACGTAACAGGGTCTTTGATTATCATGGTCTTTGCCTCTGTTGGTCTTAAAATGCTTTGTCGGCGTAACGGCGTCTCTTAGGAACCTCCGCCTGTTGCTGCATACGGCTTACTTCTGCTGCTGAAATCTGGTCGGTCGGCAGATAGTGACCGTTTTTAAATTCCTGATACACGGTGCCGGTTTCTCCGTGCCGGTTTTTCTCTATGATGATCTCCGCATAATTTTTTGCCGAGCTGTTCGGGTTATAAACCACGTCCCGGTAGGTGAGGAAAATATAATCGGCATCCTGCTCAAGACTGCCGGAGTCACGCAGATCTGCAGCCACCGGGCGGCGCTGGTTCAGTGGTCGCTTATCCACATCACGGGATAACTGACTCAGGGCCACCACCGGGGTATGCAGCCGTTTCGCCAGGCCTTTCATACCAGCCGATATCGCGGCAATCGCCAGGTCGTTACGCTCTGCTTTAGGCTTTTTAATCAGCCCGAGATAGTCGATAAAAATACCTTTTGTGGCCGGATATTTGCGTTTATGCCGTTCACTGATGGCGCATATCTGATCAATAGTCAGATTGCTGGCATCGATAATGTGAATATCCCGGTCAATCAGATGAGTGATTGCCGAGCTGATCCGCGCCCAGCCTTCGTCGTCCAAATCACAATTGCGCATTTTGGAAACCGGCAGCTGCGCAGCTCCGGCAATCATGCGTTCGGCGATTTGCATATTTGCCATTTCCATGGAGAACATCAGCACAGAGTCACCGGCGGTTGTCATTTTTTCCATCATCGTGAGTGCCAGTTCAGTTTTACCCATGCCCGGCCGGCCGCCGATAAAAATCAGGTCCGTAGGGTTAAAACCACCGATTTTATCGTCCAGTGCTTCAATACCGGTCCGGATCATCATGCCGCTGCCCTCGCCCCGGTTCCGCTTCTCCAGCACATCAACATAACCGTCAATCAGTTCGTTGAGATGTACCGGTACCAGGCTTTCTTTCTCACCGGAGAGCAGTGTGAACTCACTGCTGAACTTCTGAATTACGCTTTCAGCCTGGTCATGAGTGGCCGCGTCAGTAATTTCTTTCTGAAATTTATTTATCAGCGCTGTAATTTTACGAACAGCCGCATAGTTCCTGACTTTTTCGGCATACCCTTTCAGGTTTGCGTATGAGATGGTTTTTCTGGTGAGCTCCATGATATGAGCAAAATCACCATTTCCCCCGAGTGCGTCCGCGATAAATACCGGATCGATAATCGCACTCGTCAGTGCCTGTTTTTTAATTTCCCGGTACACCCTGGAAAAGTACCCGACACTGAAAGCATCATCAGGCAGTGTTGCCAGAACGTCATAGGCATCCTGAGTGGCACCACCGGCCAGCAAACCACCAATAACCGCGGCTTCTAATTCCTGCTCACTGAACATAATCAATTACTCCGGTAGCTTGACCAGTTGAACGACAGCACTGCGCCACCTTCCAGCATGCGGTCAACAACGCGTTCACCCAGCAGCGGGGCCAGTTCGTTCAGCGGCAGATTGCTGATCATGATGGTCGGCAGCATGTCCTCATACCGGTCGTTAATCACTTCAAACAAAATATTGCGCTCTGAGTCAGTTCCGTACTGAACACCGATTTCGTCGATAATCAGCAGGCCCGGCCCGCAGTATTTTTCCAGTACGTCGAGCTCGCTGTATTCCGCATCGCCAGCCCATGTACGGCGAAAAGCCCGGATGATACGCGCCGCTGTGGTGATAAATACTGATTCCTTCGCCTCAGTGGCAACCTGACGGGCGATTGACACTGCGAGGTGTGTTTTACCGGTTCCGGGTGTTCCGCACAAAATAAGTGCCTCTCCGGCGGTTTTACGGGACAGCCATGTTTCGGCATACTCGCGGCAGATTTCCAGATTGTTTTTTGCATCAGGATTCGCCGGGTGATACGTCTCAAATGTCGCAGCAGCAAAGCGCGGCGGGATGTTCACGTTCAGTTCGTCAGACATGCTTGCCCCCGTTCACCCATGCCGCTGGACGGCCCTCGTAGTTTTTATCGCTGAATCCGGAGTGTGTGCTCGGCTTAGCCGGTTTCCGACCTGTGGTGCGTTCCGGGAATATTCCCTGCCAGCCGTTGGCAATCGAATCACACAGCACGGAATCAGGATCCGGGTGCCCGGCCAGTTTTTTGCCAATCTGCCGGCAGCTGGTTTCCGTCAGTGGTTTTTTAATCTCCTTCCGGAACTTCACCCAATCCTGCCAGACAGGTTCGCTGACGTTTTCCGGACGGACTGACAACGGGTCAAATTTCACCGTGGATTTTTTCTGCGTCGCAGGCTTCGGATCCTCTTTTGAATTTACTGATGGATCATGTTTTGAATTTACTGATGGATCGCCTCCAGATTCTGGAGGGTGAAAACCCCCTTTAACGCCAGAATCTGGAGGGTCAAAACGCCCGGAATTACTGTTTTCTGACCGGTCGGATTCTGAACCGTCAGAAACCGGAGGGTGAGAAATTGCGTTATTTTCACGCTGTTTTTTCAGCTTTGCGATTTCCTGTAACGCGATAGTTTCCAGCTTATCGACATTGAGAAAATATAAATTCGATGCGTTGCGGTTACCGTTCCGCCGTTGTTTTTTTGTCAGCCAGCCATCCTTTTCAAGCTCATTGCATGCATCACGGATAGTGCTGACCCCTGCCCCAATCTGCCGGGACAGTGTTTCGACGCTCGGATAGCTGATCCCTTCATCACTGGAGAAATCAGCCAGGCGAACCATAATCATCAGTTTTGTGCCTTTCACACCTGAAACGGCGCAGGCATCCCACACGTAACCCTGAATTTTATTACTCACGTCACACCCCCAGCGCGTTAGCGATATCACGGCAGGCGTTCTGGTACTGCTCAGGTGTCAGGTTGTGCATACACAGCCGTGCTTTGGCCCGTTCGTACTGCTCCCACACACTGATGGCAGCCGCCCGGCGCCCGTCGAATATCGGGCGTATGGTTTCGATATCAACGGGAATACCGTTATGCATAAACCCGTTGCGGTAGGTAATTTTTTCAGTTGTATTCAGCATTGGTCTTTGCCTCTCTTATGCGCTGGTCATACGCATCGCATTTAATGCGGTTACTGCTTTTGATATGCACTGTGACATGTCACGACTGCCTAAAAGTGTTTCGCTGATTGCCGCGGCAAATTCTTTGATTGCCAGGGAAGCCAGATAATTAACCGATTCATCCCCGTTAACCCGCGCCAGCCGATCTGCAGGTAATGCAGTTTTAATTGCCGGGATCAGCTCACCGAATTTTCTCGCCGCTGCCGGTGAATCCCCGCGAAGCCAGCGGAAAATTTGCTGCCTGTTATTGTTAATCGCTTTCCAGTCCGCGTTACCGGCCCTGTCCTCAATCGGGTGTAAGCGGCTGCGTTCGTCGTGTGTAATAAAAAAATAAGCACGACTAATTTCAATTGCTACATGCTCTTGCCCCTTGTCCACCGCCCATGCTTCTATCTCTTTCTTAAGTATCTGGTTTTTATTCATAGCTTTGCGTCTCCTGTCGCGAAATTGATTATGAATAATCAGTTTTTTAACTGGCTTACTGTAATACTGATTCAGCGGTAGGAATTCCATCATGTGGATTTGGATAATCATCCGGATTCAGATCATGGGGAGTCACAAACCATTGAGTTTTTGAAGCCCAATCAATGGCTTTTTTGCCTTTTAAAAAATAATTACCCGCGATCACCTGGCTGACATACCCCTGCGTGACGCCGACAATTTTTGCGAACTCAGATTGACTGATTCCGTGTTTTTTCAGGTAAGCACCTAATTTCATAAAACCTCCTGTGAGTTTGGTTACCTGATATTAGCACCGCTAATTTAAACAATCAATAGCATTGCTATTGGAAAAGTATTAGCAACACAAATAAACTGGATGGTATGAACAGAAAAATATCCGATACAGACAAAACTGCGGCACAAAGATTGCGGGCAATCTGGGAAGCAAAACGTGAATCCCTCGGCTTAACTCAGGAAAAAGCCGCGGATGCTCTTGGGTTTAATACACAAGCGGCTGTCAGCCAATATTTAAATGCCAGAACCGCACTAAACACTGATACCGTATTAAAATTTTCTGCTTTGCTTCAGGTTCAACCTGAGGAAATAAACCCGGAAATAGGGCCTCTGCTTGAACATATAAGAACTACGTCCGAAGCTAACTCCGCCCAACAGACAAATACCATCACAAGCAATGAAATCAATACATTAAGGCTAATGGATATATATGCAAAAGCTGGCCCGGGCGGCTTTATTAATACTGATTTCCCTGACACGATAAAGTCAATCGAGTTTTCACCAGAAAAAGTTTTCGAACTCTTTGGGAGAAAAAACTTGAAAGGTATAGAGATGATCAACATCAGTGGGGATAGCATGTCTCCGGTTATTAACCCAAAAGATGTTGTATTTGTTGATACACATAACTCTTTTTTCGACAGTGATGGCGTTTATGTTTTTATTTTTGAAAATTCATTATTTATTAAAAGGTTACAGCGCGTAAAAGGTCGCAGACTCGCTGTAAAATCTGATAATGAAGCTTATGAAACATTTTACATCGAAGAAAATGAAACCCATGATCTGCGCATCATTGGAAAAGTTATAAAATCCCTCCCCATTAAAATGATTGACTTTGCATAAGTAAATCAGTCCCTTAATGAGCGTCGCTATTATTGCGGCGTTTTTTTTGCTCTAAATAATTAGCAATGCTATTGCATAATAAAAATAGCATTGCTAATATCTATGTCATCAAAACCCCACAGCGGGTATTCAGGATAAACGTTCACGGATTTACAGTTGAGAGGAATCACTATGGCAGAAGCAACGGTAACAGATGACTTACTTGATGT
Organism: Morganella sp. TYF_1; assembly: GCF_043105645.1. Classification (NCBI taxonomy): domain Bacteria; kingdom Pseudomonadati; phylum Pseudomonadota; class Gammaproteobacteria; order Enterobacterales; family Morganellaceae; genus Morganella; species Morganella sp. TYF_1. The sequence continues at coordinate 763,691 of NZ_JBICLU010000026.1, forward strand.
GATTGGGGAAACCATTAAAACGATGCTGACCAGCACCAAGGAGAATACCGGGGCATGCAAAGCATCTGACATCAAAAAGGTTGCCTCCGTGATTTATGAGACAACCAAACATTTAAACGATGATAGCGAAGTCGATGATGCTATTTATGCTTATCTCGCTCAAACAATATTCTCGTGAAATAACCGAGTTTTGAAAGTAAATCATCAGTTTGCTCTACCCCATTGGCTTGGGAAATTTTACGGCACGTAGACATAAATCTGACGTGAGTAGTTGACTCAGGAAAATGTACCAAGAGTGAGGAAATAAGAATTTTATGAGCGGCCAACTCAGATTTCATACTCTCAATTTCTTTTTTTAACTCATTTATTTCGGTCATGTTATTGCCTCTTCATTTATGGAACTAACGTGGTCGGAAACTATTATGCAGTACCAGGTAAAAAATTGCACCAACACCAGGAAACAAACAGCGCCACATAGATGGCTGACTTTATAAACGACCAAAGCAGGAATTAGAGGCAAGAGTAGTACCAGACCCTGACAGCCCGGAAAGACGGGCAAATAAATCAAATTACGCAAATTTAATTTTTGCAGCCTTGATGGTCCTGTATGTGTTTTTGCAATGAGGGCAAAAAGAATGAAGATATACCGAGGTTCCCTTGCATGGTTGAAGTATCGATACTATAGATTGCTCATAGCAGGATGCGCACAGATATCTCGGGGGCTCGCTGCCATCAATAGCAGAATTATTAATGTAGGAAAACGTACCAGATTCGAATGTATGCGGAGAATAACTTTCAACCTTGCGCTCAAAGGAAACCTTATTATTTATTTCTTGCTCAAGTTCCGTTACTCGCGCCTTGCTTTCATATACAAGGTCGATGAGTTTTAAATTATCCATTTGAATATCTTGTAATTTCCTTTGTAACTCAAATGTGGCGTTTCTTAACTCTGTGTCATTTTTCGCCTCATTGATAATTTTTAGTAAATTTAAACTTTCTCGAACAGCCGACATGGAAGCAACAATTTCAGGGAACATTGAATTATATCTCACTCTGTAGGGGTGAGAGCATTTTATCCGATTTCTCACTGTAGGGGTACAGGAGAACCTCAGCTGCCTGATGAGGATAAATAATCAGGCACCATATTTCAGACGTAAAAAAACCCACCGAGGTGGGTTCTTTTACCCGGAGTCGCCGACCAAAGCTAATCCGGAGTTCCACTGACGGGACCAACCGTCAGAAGAGGCAAGACCAATGACGAATCATTGGAAACATCATTTTAAAGGAGTTGCTATGAAAGCACAACCTGACACCCTTAAAGTTACGCTTTATGTCCACGCAGAAAAGCATTTTGACGGAAGTATCGCGTATTCAGTATACACCCACAAATTCAAAGCGACTGACGGCATGGGCTTCCCTGTTGCCGAACACCAGCTTGAATTACCTGTCCCCTCAGTCAGCAAATTTGATTTAGTTCAGGCCGAAATTGATAGCTTACGTGCAGAACAAAACAAGATCCTTGCTGATGCAACCGCCAAAACCAGATTACTGGAAGACCAGATACAGGCGCTGCTATGCCTGGAGGGCAAAGTCATTTCCAAAGACGACGAAGCATTACCTTACTGACCAGAGGCTAGACCAATGACCAATTATATCTGTGCATTTAATCCCATAGATGCCGCACTTAAAGACGGCGCTGTAACTGTTGCAATCACTATTTCCGCCAATTCTGAAAAGATGGCCAGAGCAATGGCTGCTGTGATGCTGGAAGAAACCTATCCGGAGAACACGGGAAAATTTGATGTGGCGGGGGCAATAGTCTGCGAAGCTCAGGCAGGCAATCCGGCACCGACCGGCGACAGCTTTGATGAACATTTTGCCAAAGAGTACGAATTCAACGGCACCGACTGGCAGAAGCGTGAAGAAGAAATTGTTGTGTTTGAAAAAACGGCACCAGTCGTCCGCATCGCGGCAATCATGCTGTATGAAAAAACGCAATTTACCCGTAGTGAATACAGTAGTGCCGTAACCTTTGTTCACGAAAGTGACGAATACCCTCAGCTCCGGAATATCGCAAAAGGTATTGCAGCGACACGCACGGTTTCCCTGCTGAATGAGCAGGATTTAGAAGCGCTGGTGAATACTGTGATGGAAAAAGCTCAGGACGGTATTACCGAAGAAGAAGCGCAAAAGTTGGCAGAAGAATACCTGTTCCCTGCAGAACCGGCTACCGGGCAACTCCCTGTCCCGGAGCAAAAGCAACGTAATTTTGAACACAATTACGCGACACTGGATCAGGAAATCGCCCTCGCCCTTCTGCCCGGTGATTTTGACCCATGGGAAATTCAGCCAAGCAAACTTACGGCAGCGAAAAAGCTGATCAGTGATGAAGATGAAAGCTGGCGGCGCTGGTCTACTGAGTTCCGTATTATCCCGACCGCATTGCAGATCCCGCGTGAAACAGTCTTTGCTGTCGTACGTGAAGGAAAAGAATTACCTGACCTGATAAGCGATGCGGCAGCCCGTAAACAGTTTGTAGCTGACCGTATCGGCATAACGCCGGCAGAAAGCAGTCATGATCAGGAAACCGGTCGATCCGGTGCTGATATTACGGAAGATAAACCCTCCGTAGCAGCAGCACCGGAAAAGACCAGGCGCACACGTACTAAAAAATCAGAGAAACTGGCAGAGAAACCAGATCCGGAAGTAGCAGCTAACGATGAACCGACGACTATAGCGCAGACACCGGTACCGGTTCATGCCGAGGAACCCGCTACTGATGACTTCCGCAGCCGTGCCGAGGTGATTGCCGAAGTTCTGGCAGACACGGATAACCTGAGTATCTGGAAGCAGGTACAGCGCACAGATCCACGCTTTACCAAGCCTTTAGAGGGAGCGGGATTTCAGGGTACCAGCATTAACAGTAACTACATGTTGATGCGTGCTACCGAAATTTTCGGACCGATCGGTGAGGGTTGGGGCTATGAGGTGGTTGAAGAAAAATTCCTGGACGGCAAACCACTGACTGAACCTGTTATGGAAAACAACAAACAGGTTGCTCTGCGCTACCTGCGTGACGCAGACGGTTCTCTGTTCTGCGAGCAAAATCATTCAATAAAAATCCAGTTTTGGTACCGCAGCAAAGATGGCAAGTGCTGTTATTTTGAAAGCTATGGCGCGACACCATACCGCTATCAAACCCAATACGGCATAAAGGTTGATGCTGAAGTTATCAAAAAATCCCTGACCGATGCGATTAAAAAAGCACTGTCAATGCTCGGGTTCTCTTCTGATGTGTTTATGGGTATGCATGATAACCCTGAATACCTTATCAAAAATAAAATGGAGTTTGAAATTAAGGCGGCCAGTGATAACGCCGATGACACCGTCCGTCTCCGCGAGGAGCTGGACGAGAAGTTCAAACGCAATACAGAAACTATGCGGACCGCCGTCACGACCAATGAACTGCGTGGTATCGCATCAACCCTGTCACGAGAGATTTCCGTGCATGTTAATAATGCAAAATCCCGTGGCGATAAAGAACATCAGAAATACCTCGAGGGCCGCCTGCGCCGCCTGAAAGCTATTGAAGATGAATGTTTAACCAAACTGACTGAAAAACAAGAGGCAGACCAATGAGTACAACCGCAATCGCATTAGCAGCAGACTACGACAAACTGCAGAAACTGGTGGAAGCTGGCGAATTTACACCGGAAGAAATAGCCGACACCCTGGAAGGTATCGAGGGCGCACTCGGCGATAAACTGGACGCGATAATGATCCACGTCCGCAACCTTGAAGGGCAGGCAAATACGCTGGGTGAAGAATCAAAACGCCTGGCAGATCGTAAAAAGTCATTTGAGCGTCAGTCCAAAGATCTGAAGAAATATGCACTGACCTGTCTGCTGGCATCCGGCCAGGACAAACTGAAAACGGTGAAAAATACATTTACCGCGGCAAAAGGCCGGGCATCAATTGTCATCGATGATGAAACAAAGATCCCCGATTCACTCGTTGATGTGCAAACCATCGTGTCACCGGATAAAAAAGCCATCAAAGAAGCGCTGGAAAATGGTATTGAGGTTCCGGGCGCTCATATTGAAATTGGTGAACGTTCACTGATGGTTCGTTGATTACCCACGGTGCCCGGCAACCGGGCACTTTGTTTCAGCGTGACATGTCACGATAAGGCGAGCTCAATGCTAAAACACCAACACTACAAAGACCGGCCGGTAAAGCTCACGTTCCCTGATGGCAGTCACGGCTACATCCGTACTGATCGTCGGTGTGATGTGTATTATGACCTGCCCCCCCAGATAAAAATTGAGGCCCGTAACGAGCTGCAGCATAAGGATGAAAGCAAATGATATATGGATTGTTCATGCTGATTTGCTCTGCCACCAGCTGCGAGTATCAGCCCTACGGTTACGTTTATCCGGATGAAAAAAACTGCCTGATGGATAAAGAAACACTGACCGTGAAGGGGATTTTGTCAGAGTGCTATCTGATCGATGAAATTATTTCGGCCGATTTTGCTCAGACAAAAAGTTGATTAAGCATAATCAGTTTTATTTCGCCACGGTGATTACCATGATACCAATACCATTACAGGGGAAAGCATCATGGAACCGTGGCAACCAGGACAACAATTACTGACCGACTTTGATATTAAATTAGGCCGCCTGGCTGCGAGTGTAAAAAACAGACCATGCACTCCGGCAGATATTAAACGCTCATGCGATACGGCTGACCTTCTTATTTTATTGATGATGAGGCAAGACCAAAATGAAAAACGAGAGTGACGTAATTACCCCGGACGAAATGATAGAACTGACCGGCTATCAATTCCCGTCAAAACAGTGCGAAGCCCTGGAGCGTGCCGGTATCTTTTTTATAAAGCGGCCGGATGGATATCCAAAAACAACCTGGGCGCATTTTAATAGCCCGCTGGCTAAACGGCAGGCATTACCGGTATCAGAAGAACCTGACTTCGGGGCTATGTAATTATGGGTAGGAAAAGGAAAAACCCTGCTGATAACTGGATGCCAAAGCGGGTTAAACGGGGCAGGTCTGCTTTTGAATTTATTACTCCGGATAACAAAACAATCCGGCTTTGTGATTTTTCATGTACTCAGGCTGAGGTATGGGTAGCATACGAAAAACTGATAGACGATCAGAAAAATGAGGCAACATTGACTGCATTGTTTAACTCATTTTTCATTTCCGCCGACTTTACTAACCTGTCACCGGAAACACAGAAAGATTATCGTAAATATTCCGGCAAGCTATTACCTGTATTCGGGAAAATGCAGCCCGATAATATAAAACCTGAGCATATCCGCAAATATATGGATAAGCGCGGCACTAAAAGCCCGACACAGGCAAACAGGGAAAAAACGCTGCTATCCCGTGTTTTTGGCTGGGGTTATGAGCGCGGACTGGTAAAAAGCAATCCATGTAAAGGTGTGAGGCAATTCAAGGAGCAAGCCAGGGATCGCTATATTACAGATGATGAATATAATGCGCTCTATTCCGTATCCCCTGTAGTTGTCAGGATAGCAATGGAAATAGCGTATCTCTGCGCAGCCCGGCAAGCTGATGTTTTGGCATTAACTTATTCGCAATTAACAGAGGATGGTATTTACATTAAGCAGGGAAAAACAGGTGTAGCACAAATAAAGGCATGGACGGAGCGCCTGCATGCAGCTATAAACCTGAGTAATACTCTCCCCCTTGATTCTGGTATCAGCAGTATTTATGTACTTCATCAATCCAGAGGATCCGGGTATACACGGGATGGTTTCAACAGTCGCTGGAGAAAAGCCAAAGAAGCTGCAGCTAAAAAATTCCCGCACCTGAATTTTAACTTCACCTTTCATGATTTGAAGGCTAAAGGTATTTCAGATCTCGATGGACCACTGTCAGAAAAACAGAAAATATCGGGGCATAAAAATATCACTCAAACAGCCCGGTATGACAGAAAAGTGGTGGTTGTTCCTGTTGTCGGTGGTCAGAAAAAGACAGTTTGAAGGAGAAAATATAGTGAAATTATATAGTGAAAATATAGTGAAGTGTGATTCAGGGCACAAAAAAAGCGACCATAAAGGTCGCTCTCTTTTAACTCTAACCCACTGATAAATCAATGAATTTCTGTATGGTGCCCAGAGCGGGACTTGAACCCGCACAGCCTTGCGGCCGAGGGATTTTAAAAACCATAACCCACTGTTATAAAACAATAAGTTACAACATTTCAGCGGGTTGCGGTTATCATATGTTGATATTTATTGGTATTTGTTCGCTCTTGCTGCCACTTATTTTTCTATTTCATCAAGCGGATTTAATGCCACGGCAGCATCAAGATGATCCGGGGAAAAATGCGCGTACCGCATTGTCATCATAATTGTGCTGTGACCTAAAATCTGTTGTAAAACTAATATATTTCCGCCGTTCATCATGAAGTGGCTTGCGAATGTGTGCCTTAATACGTGGGTTCTCTGCCCTGCCGGCAATTCAATATTTGCCTTTTTCAGCGCCCGTTCAAATGCATCGTAACAACTGGTAAACAGTCTGCCTCTGCGCTTTGGTAATTTGTCGAACAGTGTTTTTGAAATAGGAACGGTTCGGTTTTTCTTGGACTTTGTTTGCGTGAATGTAACCTTACACGGCATAACATTTGATTGTGTAAGGTTTTGAGCCTCTCCCCACCGCGCCCCGGTTGCCAGACAAATCCGGACAACAAACCCCAGGTCTTTATTAGTGGAATCATCACAGGCAGACAGCAGTTTTTTTATATCGTCTCCATATAAAAATGCCAGTTCCTGATCCGATTCTTTAAATTGCCGAACGCCGTCTAACGGATTATCACCGTCCCATTCACCCAGTCGTTTCAGCTCAGAAAAAACAGCGTGAAGATAGGATTGTTCCCGGTTAACCGTCGATTGTTTTGGGGAGCCTCTGCCTTTCACGTTCCATTTGCCTTTTAACCGTAGTTCCCGGTACTGAGCAAACAGATTTTTATCAAAGTCAGAGGCAAGAGGATCTTCCAACCGTTCGCAGACTGAGTCTAACTTTCCTTTGCGTGCAGCGCCGTCACTCAGTGTTTTTCCGTGCATATCATACCAGCGTGCTATCAGATCACTGATCCGCACTGCATTAGCATCATTGACAGAATATTCATCACTGTCTTCAGCATCCTGAGTCATCCGGCGTTCGTAACTGAGAGCTTCGCCTTTAGTGGCAAAAGTTTTTCGTATGCGTTTGCCGTTCCGACCATCCGGAAAGCACTGACACAACCATTTTCCGTTAGGTAGTTTGCTTACAGTCATATTATCTTTCTATCTCAAGAGATTTTATCTCTTTGAGTAACCTAATCATTTCATCCTCGTTTGTCGCCTCAATCTCCTTAACAGAGCCATCTTCGTGAAAAACAGCTTTTACTCTCCTGTTTTTATTGATATAGGCGATAATAATTGAGGCAACAAAACTAATAGCGCCACCAGTAGATAACGCGACATTAACCCACTCCGGAGCATTGACTGAAAAGCATATCGGACTGCGGTTATACTGGATTTCTGCACTATCGAGTTCATTTGCGATCTCTTGTATAATTACACCATGAGCGTTAATCCGGAGGCTGGTCATGTTATTACTTATCATTAGTGCTGAAACTCCTTTAAAAAGAATAAAAATCACCTGTAACTTATTCAAAAAAGCGTTAACTGTGTTATTTTTTGGTAAGTCTGTGGCAGTTATCAATTATGATGATGAAAGAGAAAAGCAGGATCTAAACACCATTATCTCCATCATCACACCACCCAAAAAATAACGATCTCCTGCTATTTATCACACAACGCCAGCGCATCGGTAATGAATGGCGCTAGGCTTATTTTTACACCAGGCATATCCGGATTTTCTTTCCAGAATGAAGAACCGTTAATATCGTCAGCAGGATACTTTCCTTTTTTCGCTAATTGATTGGCAAGCCCCGATATCGCGTAAACATTATTAGTGTCGTAATCCATCACGAAAGCACCTCCATCTATACATTGCAGTTGGACTTCATCACTGGTGAACGCCCACTTATCGCCGTAATCATCTTTTGATACAGCTTTAAGTGACGAAGCCAAAGAAACAGAAGAAACTAACAGTAAAATGCCTGATAAAAGTATTTTATTCATTTTAGTATTTCCTTTTGTGGATAGATAAAAATAAAGTCACTTAATCTTTGTTTTTTCAACTAATTCTGATTGCGCGAACGCAACGCCAACCGCCTGCATATTTAAGCGTGCCGCCTCATTCATAGCGCGATAATTTTCTATCAGGGCCTGTTCTTCCTGACTAATATCCGTTGGTATTGATGCCCGTCCAGTTAAAATAAAATGAGTATCAAAATTGTACAGGCCGGATAGCATGGCGAGCACCGTCGCATCCGGAACAGTTTCCCCTCTCTCGTATTTACCCCATGTTCTTGTGGATACTCCGATATTTTTCGCGATTTCCTCTTGGCTGATACCGGATTTTTCCCTTTCTCTTCTTATTCGTTGACCAATTAGGAACAATAGTTCCTCTTTTGATGTTGACATAGGAATTATTCTTCCTTAAAGTGATTTAAACAGGAACTTAGTGGATCACAATATATCATGATGAAACAAGCAAAAGATCACTCGCGGTCGCGTTTACCGCGTTCTGCTGAGGAAAAAAAACTCGTACCTATGCGGTTACTTTGCTCTGAGCATGGTGCATTAGAGAGTCTTGCCAAACGTGATAGCCGCTCAATGTCAGCTATGGCCAGATTGATTTTTCTTGAAGGGCTGAAATCATTCAACGATAAATTTAATGAGCAAAATAACGTATGAATTCAGTGTCGTATCACCTTATGTATCGCTAAAAGAATATTCCCGTATATCCGGAATTTCTTTAAGTACATGCAGGGCGATGGTAAAGCGTGGTGAGATTATCATCCGTCCGAAAATACGGGAAAAAGATACGGTTCAGGTTAATTTAATTGCAATGCTAAAAGACGCATTACGGAACAGTTAGGTGATTTATGGTTACACAAATAAGCACTCACAGTCATTCATATCGCGGCTTTGTTATCGTTACCTTGCCGGGTAATGCGACCAGACCACTGACCCAGTATCAGATAACATTGCGGAATGGTGCCGATGAAAGTCACTCATTCGGAAATGAAAACTCATTACAGGAAGCGATTAAATTTATAGATAATTTATTTAAAAATAAAGAATAAATTATTTACAGATAACCAGAAATAAAAAACACATCAGTCCGGTTATTAAAAAATAATTGCATTAATAATGCAGGGCATCCCATTACCAAAATAAAGAGGTTTTAAAATGAAATCTTTTCCTGACCCGATATTTACACCTGTAGCTGAAAACATCAAAGCCAACCGCGAAGACGAGCGTAAAACCCTGATGAATGGGTTTGCTGACCGTTTGCGCCATATATCGCAGATGATATCAATTCACCGTATGGCACCGGAACACGCAAGTTTACTGCTCAATGGTGAGGCTGACCGTATCGAAAACGAGGCGGGAGAGCTGAACCATGTCTGACGAAATCGACCGCGCCAATGACCACGCAGCGCTTGTGCTTGAAAGCCAGATAGCCGCCGCCAGGCAGGTGATCACCCGTATATCCGTATTCGTGTGTGAAAACTGTGACCGCCCTATTCCGGAAGAACGCAGAAAGGCAGTTATCGGCTGCACGCTGTGTACGGACTGTCAGTTCATTTATGAATTAAAAAATAAACATTACCGGAGCGTGTGAGATGGATATTCGTTGCCGTTTTGGTCTGCATGGGTGGAAAATTTACTACAGTTTTCACCGCCTGAGTATTCACAATATTAAATATACCGAATTTCATGTCAGATGCCCGGGTTGCGGGAAAATGAAAATAATAAAACGGGGAGGCTGGTAATGAAAAGAACCATTCTGAAATGGGCAGGTTCAAAAGTTGGCATTATGGAGCAGTTACGCCTTCACCTGCCTAAAACAAAACGCCTGATCGAGCCTTTCGCCGGTTCCTGTGCTGTGATGATGAATACGGACTATGAGCAGTATTTAATTGCTGATATTAATGATGACTTAATTAATTTATATCGTGAAATTTCATCCGGAGATTATCAGCGTATTTTAAATACTGCGTACGAACTTTTTGAACTTGAATCATTTGAATCCGGTTACTATGTCGAAAGAGAATTTTTCAACAGAAATAAAAAGTTCATAAATCCTGCTGATGCTGCCGCATATTTTATTTATCTTAATCGTCATTGTTATAACGGTTTATGCAGATACAACCAGTCTGGTGCGTTCAATGCACCGAAAGGTCGTTATAAAAAACCTTATTTACCCGAAGAAGAAATTATCAGCTTCTCCAAAAAAGCCGTTAATGCAGAATTTAAAGCACAATCCGCAGGAAAAACATTACAGAGCGTAAAACTGGGTGATGGTGTGTATTGTGACCCGCCGTACTTAGGCTCGTTTTCTGGTTATTCATCCGGTGGTTTCAGTGAAAAAGAGCACGAAAATTTAGCATACGCCCTGCTTACATTGAATTTATCAATGGAGACCCCTGTAACGGTATCAAATTCTATGGCAGCAAAAGAACTGTATGCGGATTTAGGCTTCACCATCCATGAAATAGACGCCCCGCGCTCAATTGCAGCGAACGGAAACCGAAAAAAAGAACGCGAGATTATCGCAGTTCTGAATTAATCATCATCCGGTAAGGTTATCGCATGAAATCATATCACTTACAGGCACTGCTGCCGCGCCTTATAAACGACTTCAAGTTCAAAGAGCAGAACGGCTATTTACGGCAGGGGGTCTGCCCGAACTGCAAAAAGAAAGAGTTGTTTACCTCTGTGGAAATGCCGTTTGTGCTGCGCTGCGGCCGTGAAAATAAGTGCGGTGCCGAGTTGTTTGTCAAAGAGATGTATCCGGATGTTTTTGATGACTGGTCAGCCCACTATCCGAAAACAGAACAGGCCCCGAACGCGGCGGCGGATGCCTATTTACTGCATTCACGCGGGCTGGATCTCACCACCCTGAAAGGGTTATACGCGGAATCCTCCTATCACGCTGACGGGCTGGGCGCGGCAACCGTTAAATTCCCCCTGCCGAACGGCGCATACTGGGAACGGATTATCGACCGGCCATCCCGTTTTGACCGTAAAGCCAACTTTTTCGGCTCATATAAGGGCTACTGGTGGCAGCATCCGCAACAGGATTTAACCCAGGCGAAAGAGATCTGGCTGACGGAGGGTATTTTCGATGCCCTGAGCCTGATTCAGAACGGCATTACCGCCATTTCCCTGATGACCTGCCACAACTACCCGGATATTGCCCTGAACGCGCTGAGGGAAGCCTTGGGCGCAGAGAAAAAACCGTTACTGGTGTGGGCGTTGGATAACGGCAGTGCCGGTGAACGGGCGATGAAAAAATTTGTTTCCCGCAGCCGTGATGATGGCTGGCGTGCTACTGCTGCACGACCGGCGGAAACCGACAACGGCAATGACTGGAACGATTTACATATCAAGGAACGGCTGACGGAGCGGGATCTCGACCGTTACCGCTATTACGGTAAATTGTTGCTGGCTGCATCTGCGTTTGAAAAAGCCCGGCTGATGTTCAACCAGACCGAGCGATCAGAATTTGATTTTCAGCATGATAACCGGCTGTACTGGTTTAAGCTGGATGTCGATAAGATGATGAAAGCCATTGAGCGCATCAACGATGCAGAGCCGGGACTGACGGACGAAGAAGCCCGGCAAAAAGCGGTGAAAGAATCTGGGACCGTCGTTGAGATCGCCAACTGCTATCCCACACCACTGTATTTTCAGAAATCCGTTGAAACGGATGAGTCCTGGTATTATATCCGCGTTGATTTCCCCCATCGTCAGGCGTGTGTAAAAGCCACCTTTACCGCCGCGCAGCTGACCAGCGCCGGTGAGTTTAAAAAACGGCTGCTGCATGTGGCGAAAGGCGCGGTGTATACCGGTACCACCCTGCAATTAGACCGCATCTGCAAACAGGCGCTGCCTGATATCAAAGAAGTGATCACGCAGAATTATGTCGGTTACAACAAAGAGTACGGCGTGTATGTCTTTAATGATGTGGCCGTGCAGAACGGTAAGTGCTTCACCCTGAACGAAGAAGACTACTTTTCCCTGAATAAGCTGGATATCAAAACCCTGAGTTTAAGCCCGTCGTTATCAATCAATACCGATTTAAATGAATTTGATAACCGCTGGCTGGATTCTCTCTGGAGCGCATTCGGTGAAAAAGGCTATGTGGTGCTGGCGTTCTGGCTGGGTTCGCTGTTTTCAGAGCAGATCAGGAAGATCCACAAAAGTTATCCGTTTCTGGAAATCTGCGGGGAACCGGGTTCCGGGAAAAGTACCCTGATTGAATTCTTGTGGCGGCTGTGCGGCCGTGCGGATTACGAGGGCTTTGATGCGTCCAAATCCAGTGCCGCCGCCCGTGGCCGTAATTTTTCGCAGATCAGTAATCTGCCGGTCTGCTTAATTGAAAGTGACCGCGTTCAGGATAATGCAAAATTAAAGGCGTTCGACTGGGAGGAGCTGAAAGCCCTGTATAACGGGCGTGCAACCCGTTCACTTGGCGTAAAAAATAACGGTAACGAGACCTATGAGCCGTTATTTAAGGGCAGCATCATCATTGCACAGAATGCGGAGATAAACGCCTCACGCGCCGTTCTGGAGCGGATTATCCACCTCTACACCGACAAAGCCGAGCAGACTATTGAAACCCGCCATGCGGCTATTGCGCTGGAACGCTACCCTATCGAAAAACTGTCCGGATTCCTGCCGCTGGTACTGATGAAAGAAGATGCCATTTTAAAACAGTACACCAACAGGGTGGATGATTTACAGGCGCAGTTATTCGCGGATAAAGCGATTAATCATGAGCGTATCGCCAAAAACCACGCCCAGCTGATCGCCCTGCTGGAAACCGTGTCGCTGGTACTGCCGGTGAAAGCTGACCGTATCAGAAAGACGCGGGATTTTATTGTTGAACTGGCAAAACAGCGCGTTCAGGCCATCCAGCTTGATCAGCCGCCGGTGATGGAGTTCTGGGAAACCTTTGATTACCTCCAGGACAACGAAGCCCACGGCGTGAACCACAGCACCGAACCGGGCGTTTATGCGGTGAACTTTAACCATATCGCACAGGCGGCAAGTGAACAGCGTCAGTCCCTGCTGCTGAATACGGACATCAAAAACCTGCTGAAAGCCGGGAAGATGCGTAAATTCATCGGAATCAAGACAGTAAGAAGCTGTGTAAACAGTATGTACAACAGTTGCTTACCAATAGCCAGCACAGCGAAAAAGCCGGAAGTGATTAAGTGCTGGGTATTTCAGGAAAACAGTGAAAGTTAGGTTGTATCTGTCTGCAATCAGGCTGCCGTGTGCAGCCTTTTTTATGCGCGGTATATACGTAAATACAAAATGTGAGTAACTGCACAAAACTAAGATAAAAACAGAGAAAGAAGTGATTGTTTTTTGCGCTTTATATAGGGAATGAAAATCCGTGGGGGGGCTTCGGAAACGGGTTACAATGGTTACAAAAATAGATTTTCTCTCTATCTTACTGAATTAATAAAGAAATAATGATGATGTCAGGAGTTACAAATGGGTTACTTTGCGGTTACGTGTAACCAGATTAAAAGGTTACATTTCAGATTCGTAATATATTGATTTATAAGGGTGTAACTTTTTACCCTGTGTTTTGTTACCCGTTGTAACCGGTAAAAAGTTACAACAGTATTGTTTATTATCAGTGGCTTAGGTGTGGTTTTGATGGGGTGTAACCGTTGTAACCGTGATCCGAGAGGGTCATGAAATACCAGCAGCCAGTCTGGTGATGTTTATCCATGGCATGTTCGTTGATTACAGTGATCAAAACTGTTGTTCCGTGATGGCCGGATGCGGCGCGGCTAGAGCAGGGGGATGCAGGTAAAGTGGATATCAAAGATTAAATGGGTTCGGAAAGTGATGGCGATGTTAGACAGAGCAATGGCCTTAGGTTATATTAAATGAAATTAACCAATTGTGATGTATGATTTTCATTCATATTGGATATCCGAACATGTTAAAATCTCTTCAAAAAATACCATCTATAATTTCTTTTATACTTAAGTTATCATATTTTTTAGTCGTTACATTCATTATTTTTATTTGTACTCTATTAATAATAGATGCAATTTTTTTCGATACATACAATGATGGATATATATACAGATTACTTTCCTTTTATGATAGGCATAATAGTGCCATTGTTGGAATATTTACCAGCTTAGGAGCTTTATTTACCGTAGGTGTTTTTTATACAACACATAAAGCAACTAAAAATGCGGAAATAAACTTAGATCTAGTTAGAGAGAACTTAAGAAAAGATGATTTTGTTAAGCAATTTACCTTATTATTAGATCTACATAATAAATCTCATGAAATTATGATGGAAAACATAGATAAATATAGCGAAAAAAACAATGGAAAAATAATAATTGGGAAAAAAGACCAAAGCAATACACTGATGAACTGGACATTATCAGACGTAAATGCTGCTGAAAAGCTATATCGAAAATATGAATTCAGCCCCTATATGAGAACATTATTTCGTATTTTAAAACATATTGATGATAATTTTTTCAAAAAAAACTTCGAAAATAAAGAAAAGGAAATAGAAGCGAAAAAAGAATATTCATCCGTATTACGATGTATGATTAGAAATGATGTTTTATACTTTGTGGCTATTAACTCATTAAACAAAGATCTTATCTTTAAATCTTATAAACAAAAATTAATAGATTTATGTTTTTTTGAACATTTAAATCCATATGAAATAAATGAAGGATTGTCATTTAAACTTGATGACTACATTGAAACTTTAGATTTAATTAAATTAATCAATGCTGTTACACTAAGCGAAATATACAAAGAAAATAAAATAAAATTATTATCGCCGTATTTAAATATAGATTATTCACTTAACTTACAATTTCCTTTCCCAATAAAAATAATTTACACATTCATGCCGGGAGAGTATAAAAAAATAATTATTAAAATCACAGAAAAAATAGATGAAATAATATGCAGCAATAGTATTAATTCGGCATTATCTGCGGCTTTCTATAACCCTAGATTAATACCAAATCAAGAATATTACATTCATCACACAGTAAAAATAAATGATAAAGGCATTGCAGAAAGTGTTTCATTTAAGGGGATGGTATCCATTCCTGATGAAGTTAAATTAATAATAAATAACAACGAAAACGAAGATGAATTTGTAAAACGAAAAAAATCAGAATTAAGAGAAAATACAATTTTTTGCTATAAGCATGAAAACAGAGGTTTCAATGTTGGGCGTAATAGCATATTAACAGTAGAAAATCTTTACGATACATGTATGAATGTAATTCAAAATGAGTTTAAAAGAAATCTGGATATTAATGAGTTAACAAATAAAATATCAAAAATTACAAAAAATATATTGATTACCGAAAGATTAGAGAATTTAGAGAACAAAGAAATTACGATTAATTCAACTATAAACTAATTTAATTGTATTTATCATAGTGTACCTCTTCATAACTTAAAGAATAAGATGCTTAATGCACAGATCCATGCAAAAAACCCTGAAAACTGCATGAACGGAGACTGACCGGGAACCACGCACAGCCCCATATCCGGCGGGGTTCGGCGGCTCTCTTGCAGGTGCATAAAAACCGCCCTGTTTAGTGGGCAGGCGTGGCGGGGCTACGATTGCGCGGCGGCATGTTTATTCGCTTCCGGGTTGTCGCAAATTTCCTGGGCGTAGCGGCGTTAAAAACAAAAAGAGATGGTACGGGTTATCTTTTTTTAGGTCGTCACACGGCGTGATACAGGCTGTATTACGGGTGGTTTCAGCGGGGTAAAATCCGGCATATTCGTATTCCGGTAGCGGGTTTAGTATAATATCGTGGGGCGTTATTATTATTGGTAACGCCGATCTTCATTATGTACGGACGTAAAAAAACCGCCGGTAACGGCGGTCTGTTAACACTATCAGCAGCTAATCATTCTCCGGGTCCAGCCGGTAATCTTCAAACCGGATCACCTCTTCACCGCACCAGTCATTCAGCTGTTTCATCTTGGACTGTAGCGGCATCAGTTCATTGCGGACAAATACCTTTGCTGCTTTTTCAACGTCACCGAATCCCCCGGCGTTGTCCGGTATAATCCCCATCAGCTGCGGCGGTACCCGGTGCGCCGCCAGCATGTCATCACGGCTGACGTTCTTGATGTTCAGAAATTCATCCTTGGCGGCAACTTCACTGAGCGGCATCACCTGAATCCCGTCCTTCTTCCCGTTCGGCGCATACAGGAACAGGTTGCGAAAGTTACCGGGTCCTTTGCTGCTGCGTACCGCTTTACGGATGTTGTCGATATCACCGGGTGATTGTGATGAATCACTGATATACATGATGTACCCGGCATGACTGCCGTTGAGATAATACCGGCGGCGAAACAGCGTGGCGGATTCGTTCAGCAGGGTTGACGGCAGCGCGGCCAGATATTCCGGCAGGCCGTACAGTTCCTGATTCACATCCGGCTCAATCAGGTGAAACACCGCGCCGGGTTCAAACGGGTACGGTTCACTTTCATAGCCGTATTTGGTAAACCAGTACTGATCCCCGTCAATCCCGCGCCGTGTGTATTTGGCCGGGGCATGGTTAAAACGCAGGATACCGCCGAGGCGGTTATGACGGGTTTCCGTATAGGCATTGCCGAACATGAGAAAATCCAGCGCGAAACTGTCAAAGGTTTTCCGGTCTAACAGCGGGTGCGGGATAAAGGTGCTGGTCAGTATGTTACGTTTCACATAGATTGCGCTGCTGTGATGCGGTGCGGCCCGGAACGCTTTCGACAGCCCGTTAAAACTGAGCGGCGGTTCATACCAATGCTCCATCCGGACACACTCCAGGTAATCATATATCTCGCGGCTGTCGAGTACCGAAACCGGCTCACCGAACGTGAATGCCTCCACGCCGCCGGTATTCTGTTGTTTATGCTGTTTGTTTTTATTTCTGCGACTCATCAGTAAAGCTCCACGATATTATGATGCTGGGTGTTGTCACCCGTGATAGGTTCGTTATACAGGGCATGCATGGCAGCCCAGGCGAGATCCGCGTGACTGGCGTCCTCGCTGCGGCTGGCTTCATAGGTCGGGCGGTTACCGCTGGCAGTGGTTGAGCGGCGGATAGACATAAACGACTGCATGACATCCCGGTCTCCGGCGTCGAACTCAAGGCGTCCGCTGTTGATGACATCCCATGCTTTCAGCACCAAGGCATTTTTTACCGCCGGGTTATAGACGAACTCCCGCACCTGCGGGAAAAACTCCTGCACTGACTGGTAAACGCCGTGGCCGATCCCGGTACTGTCGATACCGATGTATTCCACGTTGTAACGTTCGGTCAGTTGTTTGATGGCCTCCGCCTGTGCCCGGAAATCCATCCCGCGCCACTGGTGGCGTTCAAGGATGCGGAACGCGCCGCCGAACATCACCGGCGGTGCAATCACCACACACCCGGCACTGTCGCCGCCCTCGGTACCTTTCGCCGGGTCATAGCCTATCCAGACCGGCCGGTGACCGTATGGCCGATACAGTTCCGGCTGAAAGTCTTCCCACACCTCCCATGAATCAACCAGGCAACTTTGCATCAGTTCCAGCGAAAAAATGGACGCGATATCATCCACAAAGTCACACATCAGCAGGTTCTGATATTCATCCGGGCTGTATCTCAGCCGCAGTTGCGCGATATCAAACAGATCACAACCGCCCCGCACTGCATCCTCCAGGGTAACAATCTGCCGCCACTGTCCATCCTCGCACAGCCGGCCGTCGCGTAATGCCGCATGAGTAACGTCGATATCGACGTGATCATCTTTTGGGCGGCCTCGGTTAAACAGAGTCCCTGACCAGAACGGGTACGCACTGTGGGTCAGACTTGACGGTGTGGAAAAATAGGTCTGCCGCCATTTTTTATGTAATGCCATGCCGGAAGCGACTTTACGCAGTTCCTGAAATTTCGGGATCCAGAAATATTCATCCAGGTAAAGATTGCCGTGATAGCTTTGTGCGGTCCGGGCATTGGTACCGAGGAAATACAGGGTGGCACCGTTCGGCAGGACAATCGGATCACCTTTCAGGTCAGCATCGACCTCGCGGGCAATCTCAATAATGTACTGTTTAAAAACGTGCGCCTGAGCCTTACTGGCGGAAAGAAACACCTGATTGCGCCCGGTCAGCAGCGCGTCCATAAAGGCTTCGCGGGCAAAATAGTACGTTGCCCCTATCTGGCGGGATTTGAGAATATTACGGATGCAGTTCTCTGCACCGGCACGGTACCAGACTTTCTGGTATTCAAACATGTTCCCCGTGAAAATCTGTTCCAGCTTTTCGATCTGTTCGTCGCTGAACACATTTTTTTCCGGGGCCCTGCGTTCACCGGCGTTGCGGTTCGCCAGTTTCGGATTGAGATCGGTTTCATTGCCGCCGTTCTGATAGCGCCGGATTTTGGCGGCACGTTCCAGCTGACGGCCTAACAGGTCTATCTCTTTGTAATCCTTTCCCTCTTTGCTTTCTTTGGCGATAAGCTGGCACAGCCGCGCTTCGATGGAGAACTCCACCCGGTCATAAGGCGTGATGTCGTCCCACTGGTCGCGGCGCTTCCAGCTGTGAATGGTTGAGGCTTTCTCACCCAGCATTTCCGCGATCCGTGCAATACGGTAGCCGCTGAAATACAGGTGCATGGCCTTTTTGCGTGAGTCAAATACGGTTATCGTTTCCATGCCGCCAGATTACTGACCACACTTGCCCTGTGCCCTGCTGTTCTGTTGTATACCCCCGGCGTACAACAGCCTTTCATTGTTTCCGCCGCCATTCACCGGAACCATAGCCCCATCATTACTGACAATCCCGTCCTGACTGATGGAGTCATTCACATGCACGCAAAATCAACAAAGCCGGTGCGTATCTGTACAGAAGGTGCCACTACTGATGGCCGTGTCGTACAGCGCAGCTGGCTGACCGATATCGAAAAAAACTACGACCCGAACGTCTACGGGGCGCGCATTAATCTTGAACACAATAAATATGAGTGGGCGCCGCGATTTGGTGATGTCGAATCGGTTTACACGGAAGAGATCACCGATGGTGCCCTGAAAGGCAAATTAGGCCTGTACGCCATACTGAAACCGACTGACGAACTGATCCAGATGAATAAAAAGCGTCAGAAAGTCTATACCTCCGTTGAAATCAATCCGAAATTCTCCGACACCGGCGAAGCCTATTTGGTCGGTCTGGCTGTCACTGACAACCCGGCCAGCCTCGGCACGCAGATGCTGCAATTCAGCCACACCTCCGGCAACAGCCTGTTTTCAGACCGCAAACAGTCGAAAGACAACGTGATCACCCTGGCGGAAGAAACACTGATTGAGCTGGCGGAAGAAAAACCGGAAGAGCCGAAAGGCCCGTCCCTGTTTGCCCGCATCACCGAAGTGCTGACCGGAAAAAACAAACAGGACGATGCCCGTTTTCATGATGTCCACCGGAGCGTCGAACTGATCGCAAAAGCCGTCGAAGCCATTCAGACGGATGTTGCCGCACTGAAAACAACCTCACTTACGGTGGATGCACCGGAAGAACCGGCGGAACTGTCCGCACTGAAAAAAGAACTCAGTGAGCTGAAAACGCAGCTGAGCCAACAGGATAACAACAGTCAGAAACGCCCGGTATCACTCGGCAACAACGGCACGCAACCGGAAGAACTGCTGACCGACTGCTGATCCCGGCCTCACCCGATTTGAGAAAGAGAACATGAAAAAAGAGACGCGCTTTAAATTTAACGCCTACATGATGCAACTGGCTGTGCTGTATGAAGTGGCAGTTGAGGACATGACCAGCAAAGTAGAAATCAACCCGTCCGTGGCACAGAAACTGGAAGATAATATCCAGATGTCGGCTGCGTTCCTCGGCCTTATCAATATTGTTCCTGTGCCTGAAAAAAATGGTCAGGTTATCGGTCTGGGCGTTGGCTCAAGTATTGCCGGTACCACGGACACCACAAAAGAAGAGCGCGAAGCGACCGACCCGTCTGAAATGACCGATATTAAGTATGAGTGTCAGCAGACTAACTTTGACACCGCGCTGACCTACCAGAAACTGGATCTGTGGGCAAAGTTCAAAGATTTTCAGCTGCGTATCCGCAACGCCATTATCCGCCGGCAGGCGCTTGACCGCATCATGATTGGCTTTAACGGTACACACCGCGCCAAAAAATCCGACCGCACCGCAAACAAAATGCTGGAAGACGTCAATATCGGCTGGCTGCAAAAAGTCCGCACCGATGCAGAAGCCCATGTCATCAGTGATGTCAGAGATGCAGACGGTAACGTGATTTCCGCCGTGATCCGCGTGGGTAAAGACGGTGATTTCAATAACCTTGATGCGCTGGTGATGAGTGCCGTTGATGAGGTTATCGACGAAGAGTACCGCGACGATACCGAACTGGTGGTTATCTGCGGGCGCAAGCTGTTATCCGACAAGTATTTCCCGCTGGTCAATAAAGAGCAGGAAAACAGTGAAAAAATTGCCGCAGATCTGATTATCAGTCAGAAACGCATCGGCGGGTTACAGGCCGTGCGTGCGCCGTATTTCCCGGAAAATGCCCTGTTTATCACCCGTCTGGATAACCTGTCAATTTACTGGCAGGACGAAACCCGCCGCCGCCACATCATCGACAACCCGAAACGTGATCGGATCGAGAACTACGAATCCGTCAATGAAGCCTATGTTGTTGAGGATTATCGCGGAACCGCACTGATCGAAAATATTCAGATGCAGAACGGCACCCAAAAGCCGGACGTACCGGACACCGGTAATACCGATAATACCGGCAAAGAGGACGGCGAATAATGGGCGGCAGTATTTTCCGCCGTCATGTGATGCGGGTCAGTGCGCAGCAGGATGCACAGCAGCGCAACCCGCAGACACAGACCGGCACAGCTTACACCCAGATGACACTGATGATGAACGCTGACCGCCGCAGGCTGAAGCGGATCCAGTCCTTTGAGAAAAAAGCCGCCGTGAAGCGGGAAATGCTGCCGAACTATGCGCCGTGGGTCGGCGGTATTCTGGCTTCCGGCAGAGGACAGCAGGACGATGTACTGATGCGCGTGATGCTCTGGCGGATTGACGCCGGAGACTTTCACGGCGCACTGGATATTGCTGACTACGCCCTGCGCCACGGCCTGAAAATGCCGGAAAACCATACCCGGACAACCGGGTGTGCGGTCGCAGAAGAAATCGCACAAATGGCGGAAAAGCTGTACACCGCCAAAACCCCGGTCCCGCTGGATGTGCTGACCCGCACCCTGAACCTGACCGGCGAAGAAGACATGCCGGATCAGGTCCGGGCAAACCTCCTGAAATGGCTGGGCTATGCACAGCGTGATGACGGATATTTGCAGCCTGCCACCTGTTCATGGTTGCGGGCGCTTGAATTATATGACCGTGTCGGTGTTAAGCAGGACTTACGCCAGCTGGAAAAGCTGATCGAAAAACAGCAAAGCGAAACCGGCACGGTACCCACGAACGAGCCACAGCGCCGGGGCGGCACAGCGGAGTAGCCGAACGGCTTATCCGCTGTCCACCGCCCACTTTTTACGGGGTAACCGATGGACTTCACATCAGACAAAACAACAGACGTACCGGACGAAACACTCAGCAGCGGGGATTTTTTCCCGGATATCAGCCTGCGTCATTATCAGCTTGCGATGCTGACAGACGGCAAAGTGACCACGGAACGGCTGCGGCATGCACTGGTCAACGCCATAACGGAAGTTAACCGTGAGCTGTCGGGCTGGAAACAGTCACAGACTGCCGCCGGATTTACCTCACTGGCGGCGGTACCGACCGATCACATCAACAATGACAGTGAGCTGATACTGCTTTACCGCCGGGCGGTATACAGCGAGGCAAAGGCGAACCTGACAGAACGTTACCGCGATACCGACACCACCGGCAGCGGCGAAAAGAAAGCCGCCGCTCTGGGTGAGACCGTGGATGACCTGCGCCGTGATGTGCAGTGGGCTATTCAGCGTATCAAAGGTGAGTCACACAACATCTGTGAGCTGATATGAACGTTTTTGCGTTGCAGGGTGAAACCCTTGACGCCCTGTGCTTCCGGGTGCTGGGACAGACTGCCGGTGTGGTTGAACAGGCACTTGAACTGAATCCCGGCCTTGCCGGTCACGGTACCGTGTTACCACACGGAACACCCGTTGAGCTGCCGGATGTGGCGGAACAACCGCAAAAAACAATGATCCAACTCTGGGACTGATAACACCTCCACAAAGGGGGATGGGTATGAAAACAATGAAAGAACACTGGGCTGATATTCTCGACGCTCTTAAAAATGCCTGGCCGCAACTGTCCGGCGTGGCGGGTGCCGTTCTGATCCGCTATGGGTGCCTGATTTATGACGGCGACACCCGCAAAAACAAGTGGGCGGAATGCCTGCTGTGCGGTGCGCTGTCGTGGGCGATTATCAGCGGCGCGGAGTTTATCGGCATCCCGGACGATGCCTCCGGCATGATCGGCGGCGCGGTCGGGTTTTTAGGTGTTGAGAAGATACGCGAAATTGCACACCGCATGATTAATAAACGACTGGGAGACTGATTCATGTCACGAGGTATCAGAAATAACAATCCGGGCAATATTGACTATTACCCGGCGAACAACTGGAAAGGACAACTTGCGCACGATAAAACCATTGAGCCGCGCTTCTGCCGCTTCAGTGCGCCGGAGTACGGTATTCGCGCCATTATTGCCCTGTTACGCAACTATCAGCATAAATACGGGCTGAATACCGTCACCGGTCTTATCAGCCGCTGGGCACCGTCGAATGAAAACAACACCGCCGCCTACGTTCGCGGTGTGGCAAAAGCCCTTGAAGTTTCACCGGATGCCGTGATCAGCCTGGCTGATAAGAATACGGTTCTCAGCATGGCAAAAGCGATTATTCAGCATGAGAACGGCAGTCAGCCTTATCCGGACACATTATTTGAAAAGGCGTATTCATTGTTATGACAACCCCGGCCCGCATTATCACGCTGTTATTCAGCCTGCTGATCGCGGGCTTATTATCATTCGGCCTGAAGCATTACTACGATAAAACTGAACAGCTGACCGGTGAAAATACCGTACTGAAAAAAGATATCGACCGGCAGGCCGGGATTATCGCCGTACAGTCATTTGAATTTAACCGCTTTAACCAGATAGCGCAGGTTGCCACGCAGAATAATATCTCGCAGCGTGCCGCCTCGGAGGAGCGCCAGATTGAATACCGCACCATTCTTAAAAACAATCCGACCTGTGATCTGCCTGTGCCTCGCACTGTTTCTGACGGCCTGCACCGCGACACGTACAGTCTACGTGCCCGCACAATGCACGCCGCTGCCGGACTCGCTGACAAAACCGGTGCCGCCGTCCCTGCCGCCCGGACTCTGACCTACTGTGAACTCCCGTTGTGGATTGATTTACTGATCGCGGATCTGGATGAGGCAAACACACAACTGGAAGGCATCCGCGCCGCCGAAAAGGCAAGACAGCATGAACAAACTCAACAGCATTAAAGACACTCTGTGCCGGAAGATTCCGTATCTGAAAGAGAACCCGGAAAAACTGTATCTGTTCGTGGATGACGGCGGTATTTTTGCCACCAATGAACCGTCACTCTCCTACGAATACATTTACAGCCTGAATATTATCCTTGAAGCCTTTCCCGGTGATCAGAATATTGTGTTTGCCGTGGTGGTCGAATGGGTGAAACAGCATCAGCCGGATATTCTCGCCAACCCGGACAAACGCGGCAACGGGATCCGTTTTGAGGCCGATATTCTCAATAACCAGACCGCTAACATCAGTATTGACCTGAAGCTGACAGAGCGGATTATTGTTTCTGCACAGGACGGTAAATATCGCGTTGAGGCGGCACCGGAGCCAGCAAACCCGATGGACAGCTGGGAATATCTGAATGTCAGAAAATAGTCTTGATGCCCTGAATCATGAACTCGCCGGGCTGCTGGCCCGGGTCAGTCCTGCAGAACGGAAAAAACTGTCACGGGCGATTGTCCGTGATCTGCGCAAAAGCCAGATAGCCCGCATCCGGGAGCAGAAAAACCCGGACGGCAGCGCCTATACCCGGCGTAAGGCACAATTTATTACCGTACAGCGGGAAATGCGTTTTATCTGGCGCGGGCGGGAGCGGCGACTGAAGAACTGGCAGCAGAGCAGGAAGCTGATCACCGGGACCGACATTGACAAAAATGCGCAGCGCTCATTCCGCAAGGGTGATATTCAGCGGTTCACAGCCATTAAAAAAGACCGGATAAAGGTCAAAGGCAAAAGTAAACAGACCCGCATGTTTAAACGCCTGGCAACCGTCCGTTATATGCGCATCTTTTCCAGTGAAAACGAGGCGGCGATCTTCTTTGCCCCTGCCGCCGCTAACATTGCTGCAGTACACCAGTTCGGCCAGAAAGAACGGTTACGCAACCTTGATATTCAGTACCCGCAGCGTGAACTGCTGGGCTTTTCGCCCGATGATGCCCGGCGGATTGAAGCGGCTATTATCGACTTCCTCGCATCCTGATGTTGTATCAGCCTAACATACAACACTGAGCCGGTGCATTAATCCCCGGTTCGGTGGCAGGCTGTCCCCATGAGCGAAAACACCAAAATCGCGGAACTCCTCCGCCTGATCAGAAATATTATCCGCACCGGCGTTGTCACCGCTGTTAAGGCCGGTCGCGGTTGCCGTGTGCAGACCGGTTATCTGGAAACTGACTGGTTGCCGGTTGTGACACTGCGTGCCGGAACCGCCCGCAGCAGCTGGATGCCGTCTGTCGGTGAACAGGTGGTGATCCTCTCTGTCGGCGGCGAACTGACCACGGCGGTTGTACTGCCGGGGCTTTTTTCTGATGAATATGACGAACCGACCGGATCACTGACGGCAAACCATGTGACCTACCCGGACGGCGCGGTGATCGAGTACGAACCGGCGACCGGCACACTGACTGCGACCGGCATTAAAACCGCGCTGATCGACGCGGCTGACAGTATTACCGCCACATCACCGGTTGTTATCGTCAATGCCGAAGAAAATATCCGTTTTGTCACCCCGTCTGTTATCTGTTCGGACAATCTGACCTGTGCCACGCTGAATGTGATGAAAGGCGGCGAAATGTCCGGCAGCATTAAGCATACCGGCGGGTCATTCTCCTCAAACGGTGTGGTGATTGATAAACACGCCCACGGCGGCGTAGAGCGCGGCGGAAGCCGGACGGATGGCCCGCAATGAAGTATTACGGATTTAATGCCCTGACAGGCAGAGGCATCACGGATATTGACCATGTGCGCCAGTCGGTGCGCGACATTCTGATAACCCCGGTCGGTTCCCGTATTGCCCGGCGCAGCTACGGTTCCCTGTTGTTCCGCCTGACTGATCAGCCGGATAACAAAGCAGTACGGCTGCAACTGATATCTGCCTGCTATTCCGCCCTGCTGCGCTGGGAGCCGCGGATTCAGATTCAGCAGCTGACTATTTCATCCCCGCAGCCGGGCAGCATTGTGATCGACCTGTCCGGGGTATACGCCGGAACCGGCCAGCCGTTTTCCTTTTCCGTGCCTGTGAGGTAATTATGCCAACCATTGATATCAGTCAGTTACCGCCACCGGACGTGATCGAGTCACTGGAATTTGAACAGATTTTTGCTGTTCGCAAAGCTGCATTGCTGGCAGCGCTGCCGGAAGAACTGCGGGAGCCTGCCGCCCGTGTGCTGCAGCTGGAATCTGAACCACTGACCAAGTTGTTAGAGGAAAACGCCTACCGTGAATTACTGTTGCGCCAGCGGGTCAATGAAGCCGCCCGCGCCTGCATGGTGGCTTATGCCTACGGGGCGGATTTGGATCAACTGGGCGCGAACAACAACGTTCCCCGGCTGATCATCCGGGCGGCTGACAATACCGTGATCCCGCCACTGCCGGCCGTTTATGAATCCGATGCTGATTTCCGGATGCGTATTCCGGAGGCATTTGAGGGAATGAGTGTTGCCGGGCCTGTCGGCGCGTATGTTTTCCATGCCCGCAGCGCCTCCGGACTGGTGGCGGATGCCTCAGCAATCAGCCCGGAGCCTGCCTGTGTGACCGTCAGCGTGCTGTCCCGCAAGGGTGACGGCACAGCACCGGCGGAACTATTGACCATCGTTGATAAGGCACTGAATGATGAAAATGTGCGCCCGGTGGCTGACCGAGTCACTGTGCAGTCCGCTGAGATTGTCCGTTACACCATTGACGCGGTGCTTTATCTGTTCCCGGCCCCTGAATCCGAACCGATTGAAGCCGCAGCCCGGGAACGGATAGCGCGGTATGTGAAAGAGCAGCACCGTATCGGGCGTGATATCCGGCTGTCAGCTATTTACGCCGCCCTGCATGTCGAAGGGGTTCAGCGCGTTGAGCTGAAGAGCCCGGCAAAAGATATTGTGATAAGCGATACAGAGTCATCATTCTGCACCGGTTTGACAGTGACGGTCGGGGGATCGGATGAGTAGCCGCCAGCTGCCGACAGGTTCCAGCCCGCTGGAGATTGCCGCCGCCCGGGCCTGCGCTGAGATAGAGCGTGTACCGGTGCCGATAAAAATCCTGATCAATCCTGATACCTGTCCGCTGCATCTGCTGCCGTATCTGGCGTGGGCGTGGTCGGTTGACCGCTGGGATGCTGACTGGCCGGAGCGGACAAAACGGGATGTTATCAAAGCGTCAATGTTCATTCATAAACATAAGGGTACCATCGGGGCGCTGCGGCGTGTCGTGGAGCCGCTCGGCTATCTGATCCGAATCACTGAGTGGTGGAAAACCGGCGACCGGAACGGGACATTCCGACTGACGGTCGGCGTATCGGAAACGGGCATCACCGAAGAAACCTATTACGAACTTGAACGCCTGATATTTGATGCCAGGCCCCTCAGCCGTCACCTGCTGGGACTGGCAATTAGCCTTGATACCTGCGGTGATATTCATATCGCCGCCGGTGAGTTCAGCGGGGAGGAAATTACCGTCTATCCCTATCAGCCTGATGCGATTGAAACAACGGGCGGTGAATATACCGCCGGTGCAATACATATTATCGATACAGTGAGGGTTTAATGAGTCAAAAATATTACACAGTGCTGACTGATACCGGTGCAAATAAACTGGCAAATGCGACCGTTCTTGGCGGAAAATTAAATATAACAACGATGGCCGTTGGTGATGGCGGCGGCTCACTTCCGATGCCGGAACCGGGCAATAAAAAACTGGTGCATGAAAATCGCCGGGGGGCGATTAATCAGTTATCTGTTGATCCGGAAAACCCTAACCATATTATTGCAGAGCAAATTATCCCGGAGCAGGACGGCGGTTGGTGGGTACGTGAAATTGCTATTTTTGATGAAGATGGTGACATGATAGCGATCGGAAATTGCCCGGAAAGCTATAAACCAAAGTTACAGGAAGGCAGCGGACGTACACAAATTATCCGTATGATACTTGTTGTCAGCAGCACCGCAGCCGTAACACTGAAAATCGATCCATCTGTTATTCTCGCTACTCAGAAATATGTTACTGAAACAACGGATAAAAAAATTAAAGAGTCAGAACAAAAAGCAGCAGAAACATATCAGCCGAAAGGTGACTATGTTCTGCATCCGTATTTAAAACTGGAACTGCTTAAAAAGATTGATAAAGCGGATATCACTCAGCAGCTGGGGAATGATACCGGCAAAGTGGTGTCACAAAATCTTCTGACCACCGAACTCGGTAAAAAGGCCGGTGTTGCTGATGTTAACAGCAAACTCGCCAAAGACCAGAACGGTGCAGATATCCCTGATAAACAGAAGTTTATAGATAACCTCGGGTTACCGGGTAAATTTCAGCCAAAAGATGATTATGTTCTGCATTCGTATTTAAAGCTGGAACTGCTGAAAAAAATAGATAAAGCGGATATCACCCATCAGCTGGGAAATGACACCACCAAAGTGGTATCACAAAATCTTCTGACCACCGAACTCGGCAAAAAAGCCGCCGTAGGCACCAGCTATTCAAAAGCAGAATCTGATAACAAATATCAGCAGAAAGGTAACTATGCGTTAAAATCTGATTTAGATGCATATCAGAAAAAAACATTATTAGTCAGTGGGATAAAACAAATTTATAAGGGTGAAAATTTAAACACTGGCAGTACCTTTACGGTCAATGAGGATTTGCGGGGCAGGATGCTGTATTTACAAAACTCAATGGACAGGGGATTCACCCCTATCGTGATCCCCCAGGACAACATGACTATTTCAGCCTGCGTGACAAATGATTCCTGGTATGAAATCAGACTGACCAATAGCGGTAAGACATTTAATGTCATGAACAGGAAAGGTGGTGTACTGGTTACCATGGTTTTTGTCTCTGTATGAAAGCATTGTAAAATACCGTCCCGAATCCTCCGGAAGCTATCGACACATCCCCTGAACCGGATATCGGCAAGCATCAAAGCAGTAACAAAAATAAGGGGCGTTTGCCCCTTTGTTGTACAACCCTCTCCTACAACACCAACCGCACGACATTACGTCACATCAATAACACCATAGAAAGCACCAAAAAGAGGAGCTTCTTTCTATGGCACAAGATTATCATCACGGCGTGCGGGTCATTGAAATTAATGACGGTACACGCCCTGTCCGCACGGTCAGCACGGCAATTGTCGGCATGGTCTGTACCGCTGACGACGCGGACCCAAAACAATTCCCGCTGAACAAACCCGTTCTGGTGACGGATATCCGTTCCGCACTCGGCAAAGCCGGTGATACCGGCACGCTGGCGCACTCACTTCAGGCAATCAGCGACCAGACAAAACCGGTGACGGTTGTTGTCCGCGTTGAACAGGGTGAAAGCGAAGCCGAAACCACATCAAATATTATCGGCGGTACGACGGACGACGGTCGCAAAACGGGTATGCAGGCACTGCTTGTCGCAAAAGCACATACCGGCGTTAAGCCCCGCATTATCGGTGTTCCCGGGCATGACACGCAGGAGGTTACATCAAAACTGGTGACAATTGCACAGACACTGCGGGCATTTGCCTATGCCAGCGCCTACGGCTGTCAGACTATTCCGGACGTACTGGACTACCGCAAGAACTTCAGTCAGCGTGAACTGATGCTGATTTACCCGGACTTTTTGTCGTGGGATTCCGTCAAAAATGCAGAGGCAACGGCTTACGCAACAGCGCGGGCACTGGGGATACGTGCAAAAATCGACGAAGAAACCGGCTGGCATAAAACCCTGTCAAACATCGGCGTTAACGGTGTGACCGGTATTTCCGCCGATGTGTCATGGGAATTGCAGGACCCGGCAACTGATGCCGGTCTGCTGAATGAAAACGACATCACCACACTGATCCGCGAAGACGGTTTCCGTTTCTGGGGTTCCCGCACCTGTTCTGATGATCCGCTGTTTGCCTTTGAAAACTACACCCGCACCGCGCAGGTGCTGGCCGATACCATGGCAGAGGCGCACATGTGGGCTGTTGATAAGCCGGTGACCCCGACACTGGTCAAAGACATGATCGACGGTATCAACGCCAAAATGCGCAGCCTGACGACTCAGGGTTATTTGCTCGGCGGTGAGTGCTGGTTTGATCCCGATGCCAACAGCAAAGAAGAGCTGAAAGACGGACAGTTAGCGATCGATTATGACTACACACCGGTGCCACCGGCTGAAAATATCAAATTACGTCAGCGTATCACCGACAAATACCTGATGGATTTCTCATCAAAAATTAAGGGGTAATCATGGCCTTACCGCATAAACTGAAAAACATGAATATGTTTTTTAACGGCGACAACTGGCAGGGGAAAGCTGAAGAAATCACCCTGCCGAAACTGACCCGGAAACTTGAGGCTTACCGTGCAGGCGGCATGAATGGTGCCGTTCACGTTGATCTCGGGCTTGAGGATGATGCGCTTGCCTGTGATTTCACGATAGGCGGCATCGAAGCTGAACTCTATAAACAGTGGGGCATCACGGCAATAGATGGCCTCCCGATACGTTTCACCGGGGCCTACCAGCGTGAAGAAAACGAAGCTGTGACGGCCTGTGAAGTCGTTCTGCGCGGACGGATTACCGAGATTGATCCCGGAAGTGCAAAACAGGGCGATAACACTCAGGTGAAATTCAGCTTTAAACCGACCTATTACCGGCTGGTCTGGAACGGTGCTGATCTCATTGAGATTGATGTTATCAACATGGTTGAAAAAGTGGACGGTGTTGACCGTCTGGCAGAACAACGCGCCGCTATCGGGCTGTAACAGGAACACTATAAATGACTGAACACGTTAATAAAGCATTCGCCGTTGTCGAACTGGATGAACCCATCAAACGCGGTGAGACAGAAATCACCCGGGTTACTATTCGTAAACCTAACTCCGGCGCGTTACGCGGTGTGCGTTTACAGGTACTGATGGAAATGGATGTCAACTCCATGACCGAGATATTACCGCGTATCACTGACCCGTCACTGACGAAACCGGAAATCGGTGCTATGCCGCCGGGTGACCTGCTTAATATGTCAATTGAGGTGGTTAATTTTTTGCTGCCGAAGTCGATGCAGGCCGATTACCGGAACGATTAACGGTAGATGATTTGGTGGCTGATATTGCCACCATTTTTCACTGGACCCCCGCCGACACGGCGGACATGAGTCTGACAGAATTAATTGAATGGCGTTATCACGCTTACAAACGCAGCGGTAACAGTGAATGAGCAGAAACCTCCGTTTACAGGTTGTGTTAAATGCCGTCGATAAATTAACGCGACCGTTCCGCAGTGCGCAGGAGTCCAATAAACGGCTGGCGGGCGCAGTCCGCCAGTCCCGTGACGCACTGAAAGACCTGAACCGTCAGGCCGGACAAATTGACGGCTTCCGCAAAACAAAACAGCAACTCACCGAAACGCAGCAGGCCTATCAGGCGGCAACACAACGTGCCGCCGCCCTCGCCCGTGAAATGAATACTTCCGGCAATCCGACCCGGCAGCAGGCCGAAGCACTCAAACGTGTACAGCGTGAAGCCGGTCAACTGAAAAACCGGTTTGAACAACTCCGGCGATCCACCCAGCAACAGCGCACGGCCTTGCAGGCCAGCGGTATCTCGACAACCCAACTCGGACAGGCACAGCGCCGCCTGAACAGCGACATTGCCCGCACCACCCAGCAACTTCAACGGCAGGAACAGCAGCTGCGCCGCAGCGCTGAACAGGAACGCCGTATGGCGGCGGCAAAAGGCAGCTATCAGAAAACGATGGATGTCAGAAATAAAATGGCCGGTACCGGTGCGGCAGCGATGGCAACCGGCGGTGCGGCATTGTATGCCGGGAAGAAATTTATGGCGCCGGGCTATGATTTTGAAGTCGGGATGTCGAAAGTGCAGGCATTAACACGGCTGGATAAAAACTCGGAAGAGTACAAGGCGCTGCGTGAGCAGGCCCGGCAACTGGGAGCAACCACCGCATTCACGGCAAACGAAGTGGCACAGGGGCAGTCATTCTACGCCATGGCCGGATTTAAACCGGAGCAGATACAGAACGCCATGAAAGGCACCCTGTCGATGTCCCTCGCCGGTGATATCGACCTTGCCACCACGGCCGATATCGGATCAAACATCCTGACCGGGTTTAAACTGAACTCTGACGAAATGAACCGCGTCAGTGATACGCTGGTTGCCACCTTTACCCGGTCCAATACCAACCTGAACATGCTGGGCGACACCATGAAATATGTCGCGCCGGTCGCGTCCGGGCTGGGCGTTGATCTGGAAACCGCCGCCGTTGCTGCCGGTAAGCTGGGGGATGCCGGTATTCAGGGCAGTATGGCCGGTACCAGTCTGCGATCTATTCTCGGCCGTCTGGCAGAGCCGCCTAAACAGGCTGCTGACGCACTGGAAAAACTGAACATCAAGACCCGGGATGCCAAAGGCAACTTACGCGGCTTGCCGGAAATCCTCGCTGAACTCGACAATAAAACAAAAAAAATGGGTACGGCGCAGCGTGCCGGGTACTTTAAACACATTGCCGGTGAAGAGGCATTTTCCGCACTGTCGGTACTGACTGAACAGGCCGGTAAAGGCGAACTGCAAAAAATGATTGCCGAAGTCAAAGCGGCTAAAGGTGAGGCTCAGAAAGTGGCCGATACCATGACCGATAACCTTGACGGCGATTTAAAAAACCTCACCTCGGCATGGGAAGATGTCGGTATTCAGATATTCGGTGGTGTTGACAGCCCGCTGCGCGATATCGCGAAATCCATTACCACTATTATCAGTAAGGTCGGGGACTGGGCGAAGCGCAATCCGGAGCTGGCGAACACACTGACAAAAATTGCCCTGGCACTCGGCGTGATCCTCGCTGTGGGCGGCGCGATTGTTCTGATGCTGGCTGCTATGCTCGGCCCAGTCGCAATGCTGAAAATGAGTCTGTCGGTACTTGGCATTAAGGGTGCCGGTGCGTTTGGTCTGCTGGCGAAAGGATTAAAAGCTGTCGGGATGGCCTTATTCGGTATCGGAAAAGCCCTGCTGACAAACCCGCTGTTTCTTGCAGCAGCTGCGATTGCCGCCATTGCCTACGCGATATATAAAAACTGGGACACTATTGTCGCTTTCTTTAAAAAAGTATGGGCGGAAGTGGTACGTATCTTTTCCTCTGCATGGGACTCAATATCCGCTTATTACAGCGGCATGTGGGCAGGTATCAGTAACGCCTGTTCTGCCGCATGGAACTGGATCACCCGCATTGTCACCGGCGCGTGGGACGCGATTAAAAGTTTTTTCCTGAAATATTCTCTGCCGGGAATTATTTACCGCAACTGGGACGGAATTAAAAAATACATGTCTGATCTGTGGGAAACCGTGAAAACCACCATCAAAACCAAATGGGATCAAATCATCACGGATATTAAGAATCTCCCGGCAACCATGAAGCAAGCCGCATCGGACATGATAGACAGCATCATCAACGGTATTAACGAAAAATGGGAAGACCTGAAAAATAAGTTTGCTGAAATAAAGCAGATGGCAAAAGACGCCATCACGCCGGACTGGCTGAAAGAAGCAAAACAGGATCCGAAGTTCGCTGCAGCAGTAGAAGCCACAAAGCAGACCACCACAACAGGCGGCATCCGTACCGCTAACTGGGGCATTCCGCCGAAAAAGTACGCCGGAGCCTATGATTCCGGCGGACATATACCGCGAGGCCAGTGGGGTATTGTTGGTGAGAACGGGCCGGAAGTGGTGGACGGCCCGGCAAATGTGACCAGCCGGAAAAGCACTGCAGCACTGGCAATGCTGGCACTGAGTACCCTGTCACAACCGATAGCGGCGGCACCGGCACAAACGGCCGGCGGTTCTGTCAGCAGTTCGTCTTCATCACAGCAGAACGCCGCTCCGGTTATCAACATCTATCCGACACCGGCGCATTCCGCACAGGATATCGCCCGCGAAGTTGCCCGCCAGCTGGACGCGCACGCCCGCCGACAGCAGGCCAGCCGCCGCAGCGGGTACAGTGACACAGAGGAGTTTTGATTATGGCTATGGCTGCGCTCGGTCTGTTCGTGTTTGAGCTGCGAACCGTGCCGCTTCAGGGGATGCAGGAAGAAAAACAATACCGCTTTGCATATAACAGCCGGGTCGGAAAACGTCCGTCCTGGCAATTTTTGGGATTATCCAATGATCCGCTTACCCTGTCAGGCGCACTCTGCCCGGAAATCAGCGGCGGGCGGTTTTCTATGATGGCGCTTGAGGCTATGGCAGACAGCGGGAAAGCCTGGTCCTTTATCGGCGGCGAGGGAACCATTTACGGGATGTATGTCATTGAGTCCATCAGCAAAAACAAAAGTGAGTTTTTTCACGACAGCGCGGCCAGAAAGATTGATTTCACCATCAAACTCACCCGCGTTGATGAATCGCTGTCTGAGATGTTCGGTGATATCAGTGCGCAACTGGATTCACTGAGTGATACGGCTGCCACTGTCGGAAACAACATTGCTGACGGCATCACGGGGTTATTATCATGACGGATTTTTTCCTCACCGGTACTGAGTGCGCCCCGGCGTATTCGCTTTCTGCCGGATCCGTCAACATCAATGAGCGGATTCAGGGGCGGCTGATTTCTCTGTCACTGACGGACAACCGCGGATTTGAGGCTGACCAGCTGGACATTGAGATCGATGATGCTGACGGCAAAATGATGCTGCCGAAACGCGGCGAGGTGTTATCGCTGCACTTAGGCTGGAAGAATGAAGCGCTGATTTTTAAGGGTAAATTTACGGTTGATGAAATAGAGCACAGTGGCCCGCCTGACAAACTGACCATACGCGGGCGCAGTGCGGACTTTCGTTCGTCACTGAATGCAAAACGCGAGGTGTCCTATCACGAAAAGACGCTGGGCGACATCATCACCACGATTGCAAAGCGAAATAACGTGGAGCCGGTGATCGAAAAGACACTCGCTGAGATTAAAATTGCCCATATCGACCAGACCAATGAGTCAGACGGTTCCTTTCTGGCGCGACTCGGCAAACAGGAGGGCGCTGTCGCGGCTGTAAAAAACGGTCAGTTGCTGTTTATGCCGCAGGGCAGCGGAAAAACCGCCTCCGGCAAACCGATCCCGGCGCTGCTGATCACCCGGTCCGTTGGTGACGGATACCGGTTTTCACTCGCTG
Organism: Morganella sp. TYF_1; assembly: GCF_043105645.1. Classification (NCBI taxonomy): domain Bacteria; kingdom Pseudomonadati; phylum Pseudomonadota; class Gammaproteobacteria; order Enterobacterales; family Morganellaceae; genus Morganella; species Morganella sp. TYF_1. The sequence continues at coordinate 798,585 of NZ_JBICLU010000026.1, forward strand.
ACCGTGGCGCGTACACCGGCGTTATTGCTTCATGGCTGAACACCCGCAAACCGGAGAAAAAAGATGAGGTGAAAGTTAAACGCAAGCTGAAGCCAGGCAAAAATAAAAATCAGGAAAAAAGTCAAAAACAAAATGAGCCGCAGGGTGATTATCTGGTTGGTGAAGAAGGGAATGTACTGACGCTTTCACACACTTACGCTAACAAAAATAACGCTGAACGGGCAGCGAAAGCCGCCTGGGAAAAAATGCAGCGCGGTGTTGCCTCTCTGTCTATCCAGCTGGCAAAAGGCCGGGCTGATATCTATCCGGAAATGCCGGTAAAGGTTCAGGGGTTTAAGCCGGAAATTGACGGCGCAGAATGGATATTGACGAAAGTGTCACACTCACTGAATGACAGCGGGTTTACATCTGCGCTGGAATTTGAGGTAAAAATTTCTGATGTCGAAATGGGTGACGGATAAACACGTAAAATAATACTGATTAAATCATCAGTGGTTGCTATAATTAACGCAATATCAACATGATGATAAAAGGTAAGTCAATCATGATGAAATGTCCTCTTTGCGGCGAACTTGCCCGCACCCGCAGTTCCCGTGATGTCACCACCGAAACAAAAGAACGTTATAACCAGTGCATGAATATTAATTGCGGTGCAACGTTCGTCAGTCTTGAATCACTTTCGCGATTCATTACAAAACCTCAACTGATCGGTGCGGTAACACTTCACACCACTAACGATAAGCAATTATCAATGGGTTTATAATGCGGTGCAAAAAAGAACTATTTTGGTTGGAATCATGGTGCTGTATAAAAAAACAGTGATGCCAATCTGCTGCCACTTCTGCTGCCACTTTTGATTTTGATGCACAGAAAAACAAAGAAAAAAGCCACCGCAAGGGTGGCTTTTCTTAACGCTAACTCACTGATAAATCAATGAATTTCTATATGGTGCCCAGAGCGGGACTTGAACCCGCACAGCCTTGCGGCCGAGGGATTTTAAATCCCTTGTGTCTACCGATTTCACCATCTGGGCTGAATATGGAGGCGCGTCCCGGAGTCGAACCGAGGTACACGGATTTGCAATCCGCTGCATGGCCACTCTGCCAACGCGCCCTGGAGCGGGAAACGAGACTCGAACTCGCGACCCCGACCTTGGCAAGGTCGTGCTCTACCAACTGAGCTATTCCCGCATCTCTGAACTTACTGATTTACTTATTTGTTTTCGTAAACCGCTGTGTCGTTCGGATGCGTTGCATTCTACTGATTTCACGCTGTGAGTCAACCGCTTAATTCATGAAAAATGATCGTTCGCTGTTTTTTACAGCATATCGATCAGGCTTCACTCAAATCCACCCATGCAGCGCGTAAATATTGGAACATAGACCAGAAAGTCAGGATCATTGCAATGTAGAAAAGGATGAAAGCCGCAATTTCCGTCAGGTCATTTGGCTTCCAGATGAGCCCCACCAGCGCCACCATTTGTGCCGTGGTTTTGACTTTACCCATCCAGGAAACGGCAACGCTGTTGCGTTTGCCCAGCTCCGCCATCCATTCACGCAGTGATGAGATAATAATTTCACGGGCAATCATTGTGATGGCAGGCAGTGTTATCCACCAGCTCGCATAATCTTCTGTTACCAGTACCAGTGCGGTCGCCACCATCACTTTATCCGCGACAGGATCCAGAAAGGCCCCGAAACGGGTGGTTTGCTTCAGACGGCGGGCAAGGAAACCATCAAACCAGTCTGTCATCGCAGCAATGACAAAAATAGCGGCGCTGACAACCGGTGCCCAACTGAACGGTAAATAGAAGGCAAGAACAAAGAACGGTATCAGGATAACGCGAAACAGAGTCAGCCATGTAGGGATATTTAATCGCATAACGGAGCCATTATTTTATAAGTCAGATGAAAAAGCCGCTTGCGCATCTGCCGGCACAATATTACCGCCCCGCTGATTCCGGGGCACGTTGCGTGATTTTCAGGTTCTGCGCAATCCTACCGGATAACACCATACTACCACAGTTACGGATAACTCACCGCTGTTATTGAAAAAATTCTCTCGTTTGCCACACCGATAAGCCCTGTTTATTAATGCTTAAGCGCATGGTAAATTTTTTCCGCCAGTGCATACGAGATAGTCGGGACTTTGGCGATTTCATCAATACTGGCGTTACGTAGCGGCTGTAACCCGCCCATGTATTTGAGCAGCATTTGCCGCCGTTTCGGCCCGATGCCTTCTATCGATTCCAGCGCACTGGTGTTTTTAACTTTTGCCCTGCGCTGCCGGTGGCCGGTGATCGCATGATTGTGAGATTCATCACGGATATGCTGGATCACATGCAGCGCCGGTGAGTCCGGCGGCAATGCCATGCCTTCCCCCGAGGCAGCAAAAAAGAGGGTTTCCAGCCCCGCTTTACGGTCACTGCCCTTCGCTACCCCGATCAGTTTTGGTCTGTTTTTATCCCAGTCCACATCCAGGCCGGCAAAGGCTTCAATCGCTTTACCGAGCTGACCTTTGCCCCCGTCGATAAAAATAATATCGGGGATTTTTTCGTCACCGATATGTTTGCCGTAACGGCGATGCAGTACCTGATCCATCGCCGCATAGTCATCCCCCGGTGTGATACCGGTGATATTGTAACGGCGGTATTCCGATTTCACCGGCCCGTTGCTGTCAAAAACCACACAGGAAGCCACTGTCTGGTCACCCATAGTATGGCTGATATCAAAACATTCCATGCGGTTAATGGCTTCAATGCCGGTCAGCTCTGACAGGGCTTTCATACGTGTCGCAATAGTGGATTGCTGTGCCCGTTTTGTCATCAGCGCGGTAACGGCATTGGTGTGTGCCAGCTTCAGATAACGGGCACGATCACCGCGCGGTTTTGGCTGAATCAGGATCCGCCGTCCGGCAAACTGAGACAGCGTTTCCTCCATAATCTCTTTTTCCGGTAACGGGAAATCCAGCAGAATATCATCCGGTAATGAACGGTTCTCACTGCCCTGGAGATAGAACTGTCCGATAAAGGTTTGTACAATTTCATCCGGTTCCGTACCGGCCGGAACTTTCGGGAAGTAACTGCGACTTCCCTGTACCCGCCCGTTGCGGATAAACAGGACATGAATACAGGCCAGACCGGTATCAAAATAAACACCGACGACATCCAGGTCATCACCGGATCCGGTGACAAACTGTTTTTCAGTAACAGCGCGAACAGCCTGAATCTGATCCCGCAAACGGGCAGCCTCTTCAAAACGCAGTGTCTGACTGGCCTGCTCCATTTTTTCCACCAGTTCTGTCAGCACCTGCTGATCTTTACCTTCCAGAAACAGGCGGACCAGGTTCACTTCTCTGTCGTAATCCTCATCACTCACCAGCCCTTTGACACACGGCCCCAGACAGCGGCCAATCTGGTATTGCAGACACGGGCGGGAGCGGTTGCGGTAGACGCTGTCCTCACACTGACGGACGGGGAATAATTTTTGCATCAGCGCCAGCGTTTCACGCACAGCATAGGCGTTCGGAAACGGCCCGAAGTATTCCCCTTTGGCGTGTTTAGCCCCGCGGTGAACAGCCAGCCGCGGGTGCTTGTCATTGCTGCTCAGATAGATGTACGGATAGGATTTATCATCGCGCAACAACACGTTGTAACGCGGCTGATATTTTTTGATGTAGGTGTGTTCCAGCAGTAACGCCTCCGTTTCCGTGTGCGTCACTGTGACATCTATCTGAGCAATGTTTTTAACCAGCTGCTCGGTTTTTTTTCCCGAAACCTGCGTACGGAAATAGCTGGAAAGCCGTTTTTTCAGATCTTTGGCTTTCCCGACATAAATCACTGTACCTTCAGCATCATACATCCGGTACACTCCGGGCTGGCTGGTTACAGTTTTTAAAAATGCTTTCGCATCAAATTCAGTCACAACCGGTTTTTCCATACGGAATACAAACTCTCTGTTTTCGGCGTTAATTCAGTCATCATGTATCGCGCCTGCTGCCCTCCGCAGGTACGAATGGCACCACGCTGTCAATGTGGATCAGCCCGTAGCGCAATGCCAGATGGGTGAGTTTAATATCACCATCAATATTCAGCTTATTAAATATTCTATATCGATAACTGTTCACCGTCTTGCTGCTGAGACACATTTTGTCAGCAATTTGTGTGACTTTAATGCCCTGCGCTATCATGACCATCACCTGACGCTCCTGGTGGCTCAGTTTATCCAGCGGGTTGCTGTCATGTGCATGCAGGCGGGTGTCAAGAATGGTCTGCTGGGCGATATCCGGTGCCACATAACGCTGGCCCCGGCTGATAATCCGGATGGCGTGCAGTAAATCCTCACTGTCACTGTTCTGATACAAATACCCCGCTGCACCACTGTTCATCACTTTATACGGTGAAATCAGGCTGTGTTCATCTGTCAGAATGACCACTTTAGTTTCTGAGGTATAGCGGGTAATTTTTTTTGCGGCATCCAGGCCACTCATCACCGGAAAGCCGATATCAATCAGCGCCACATCCGCATGATTATCACGGCACCAGCGCACCGCAGTGGCACTGTCCCTGACCTCTCCTGCTATTTTCATACCTTGTGTTGCCGTGATAATGGCACCAATCCCTGCACGGTAAAATTCATTCGTATTTGCCACTAATACTGAAATCACACAGAACTCCTTTCTGAATTTTCAATAAATTTACCGAAATTATACAAGCACCAGTTAAACCGTTATTTAATAAAAATGATATTTTTAAGATAACAGACTGAATATTATAAATATATTTCGTTGTTAAAAATTGATTTCAGTGATGATTCAACAGAAACAGAAGGGATAAAAGGAGATGGCTGCCGGGAGACAGCAGCCGGAGACAAACAGATAATGTTACGGCATGTCAGGGTGAAAACGATCAATACTGACCAGCTGGTCAAAAGGCAGTTTACCGGTACGCGGATAAGGCTCACCGGCGGATTTGCCAATCGCCACCATCAGGCAGATTTCATAGTTTTCCGGCAGGTCAATGACTTCAGCCACCGCATTAAAATCAAATCCGTCCATCGGACAGCTGTCATATCCCTGCTCTTTTGCCAGCAGCATCAGGGTCTGGGCAAAAATACCGGCACTGCGCATAATTTCATCACGCTGGGTTTCCGGTTTACCGCGATAGTAGTTATCAACCGCACTGACCATAAAATCCCGCACCAGCGGATCTGCATCATGCCAGATTTCACGGGTGCGGGAACTCCAGGCCGCGATATCACCGCATAAAATCACCAGCATGGAAGCATCCGTCATCTGCGGCTGATCCCAGCCCACTTTGCGGATGTTGCGGCGTTGTGCCGGATCTTCCACCAGCAGCGGACGCCAGTGCTGAAGATTAAAGGCACTCGGGGCATTTTCCATCGCCAGTGACAACAAGGCTTTTTTTTCATTCAGCGGGATCACAAAATCAGGATCAAACTTCTTGGTTGCTCTGCGCTGGCGTACAGCATCAATAACATTCATACAAGCTCCTGTTTATTCCATTTATTATACGGATGATGTCTTTACCATAGCATGAATTTTACCCCGGATGCGGGGAGAAGATGACGCCGCAAAAAAAAACCTGCACTCCGGTGAGTGCAGGTTTTCAGTCATTAACTGTCAGTGAAATTACGCGACCAGTTTGAATACGATGTTACCGATGGTCAGCAGACCGATGATGGTAACGAAGTAGTTAGATGCCTGACCTTTGTATTTGCTCAGAGCCGGTACACGGTTAACCGCATACATTGGCAGTAAGCACAGCAGAGATGCGATGATTGGTGCACCCATTGCTTCGATCAGATCCAGGATGTTCGGATCGAGATACGCGATAACCCAGGTAGAACCCATGATGAAGACCATGGAGATCAGGTTCAGTTTACCAATGCTGACTTTGTTTTTGTCGCCACCGAAAGCAAATTTCAGTAACAGGCCGTTCATACCTTCCAGAGTCCCCAGATAGTGACCGAAGAAAGATTTGAAGATGGCAACCAGTGCGATGATTGGTGCAGCCCAGACCAGGATAGAGGCCAGAGTACCGTTAGCACCGCCCACGTTGTTGAAGTGGTAAGCCAGGTAAGTCAGAACAGGGATGTTCATCTCTTTCGCTTCAGCCATGTTAGCCGGAGACAGCGCGAACAGGCAGCTGAATGCGAAGAACATAACCACACCCACCATCAGTAAACCGGCACGGGAGATGATTTTGTTCACTTTCTGCTCGGTGAAATCTTTACCGCACGCCGCTTCATACTCTTCACGTTTTGATACCACGAAAGAAGAGACGATTGGTGAGAAGTTGAAAGAGAACACCATGATGGAAATACCCAGCCATACGGTTACCAGGATACCGCTGTGACCGAACAGCTGGAAGCTGTCTGCATTCACAGTGTCAAATACCGCTGAGTTCCAGTAAGGGATCAGAGCCAGAGATAACAGCACCAGGCTGGCAATGAACGGGAACACCAGGTAACTCATGACGCGGACCATCAGGTCTTTACCGAAGTAAATAATGATAGCCATGGCTAACAGCAGAACCAGGGCAACCACACCACGGTTCAGCGGCATCAGACCCAGCTGCTGTTCCCAGAATGCCATAAAGGTATTGGTAATAGTTACGCCGTAGATCCACAGCAGCGGACAGATTGCGAAGAAGTACAGGAACGTGATGACAACACCACCGCCTTTACCAAAGTGTTCTTCAACGGTTTCTGTGATATCGCCTGACGGATTGCTGCCTGACAGACATAAACGGGCTAATGCACGGTGACATAAGAACGCAATCGGATATGCCAGAACCAGCATGATCAGAATCGGGATCAAACCACCGTAACCGGCACGAATCGGGAAGAATAGTACCCCTGCACCTATAGCAGTACCGAACAGACCGAGTGTCCAGGTCGTGTCCGATTTACGCCAGCTTTTATACTCAGCCGGAATCTGGGTTTTGTCAGTACTCATGTTGCTTTTCCTTTTAAAAGACTATGCAAATATTATTTTTCGTGGGTACCAATAATTTCAGAGATACGAGTCAGGTCAATGTTCCCGCCGGAAATGATGCTGACTGTCTTCTTATGTTCAATATATTTTTTCAGTTTTCCGCTCAGAATCGCAGCAGACGCCAGTGCACCGGCACCTTCGGTCACTACTTTGTTGCGCTGAATTAACGCAATCATGCTTTCGCGGATTTCTTCTTCTGTTACCAGAATGATGTCTGTCACCAGCTCTTTCACGATATCATACGTGATACTGCCCGGCGTCGAAACATCGCAACCATCTGCCACAGTACCGGCATCACGATGGGTCGTGATTTTACCAGCACGGTATGATGCTTCCATACCATGAACGTTTTCAGATTGGACACCGATCACATTAATAGTCGGGTTGATGGATTTCAGAGCCACCGCAACACCGGCAATCAGACCGCCGCCGCCGATTGGAACGATAACGTTATCGACATCGTACAGATCTTCAAGGATTTCCAGACCAATAGTCCCCTGGCCTGCGATCACTTTTTCATCATCGTATGGCGGGATAAAGATACGGCCTTCCTGCTCAATGATTTCTCTTGCTTTAGCAATGGTGTCATTGAAGTTATTACCGTGCAGAACAACTTCCGCTGAGTAATCGGAGGTTGCTGCAATTTTGGATTTTGGTGCCCCGGTAGGCATAACAACTTTGCCGTTGATACCTAACATAGCGCAGGATAAAGAAACACCCTGAGCATGGTTACCGGCTGAGCAGGCAACGATGCCCTGTGCTCTTTCTTCTGGTGTCAGCGAACTTAACTTGTTAAATGCACCACGGAGTTTGAATGAACCTGTGCGCTGCATGTTTTCAAATTTTAAGTGGATTGTGCCGTTGCACTTTTCACTTAAATAGTTGGACTTCGGCATACCCGTTTTGTAGACATGTCCTCTGATGGTTTTTTGTGCATCAATGATATCTTTAATGGTTACCGGAAGATCGTATGTAATCATGACAAACCTCGTCCTATCTTTTTATATATATTAAAATTGAGTCTAACTATACCGACAAATTTAAAAACAACTGTATTTCAAATCATATTTTTAAAATATTCCCGAAAAACTTTCTCAACGTGTGATCCAATCCAAACTTCTTTCGCTTTTCTGTCTTTTTTAATGTTTTATATTTCATTTCAAGTTAAATGAAAATGCCTTAATGTTGCTAATTTGTTAAATTCAAGCGATTAGTTTACCCCTACGTTGCACATGGCGATCTGTTTTCCGTTTTCTGTTGCTTATGTTGTTTTTTTGTAAAAAAATAACTGCATAAAAAGGCATGTTAATGATCCGAACACGTAAAAAAGCACAGGTATTTTGACAAAAATTAATCTTACTAAGGCCCCATCTCACAGCAAAATATCCTGATTTTTTTAACAATCCTGAAAATGCGATGTGATATAAATCACTAAAAAAATCATATCCATTTGTTTATTATGGATTTGACTAATTATCATCCGATACACGCCTGATTTATGGTAGATCGTAACATGTTCAGTTCGTCTGTATGCATTATCGCCGAATACTTACCCGGAGCAAATCAGGACAAAAAATCATCAAATCATTTGTTTACATGTTAATAATTCCCATTTATCGCCGTGATGTTACATTTGCATGACATAAATCGTAACGTTTTTTTGCCTGACAGCCCGAAAAAGTGTTCACTTTAGGAAACAGCTAAATGGCTGTTTTTTTGGCCTGAATCTGTATTTTTTTTAACCTAGCGATTAATTAAATATATCTCTAATTTGTGACAACTTTATTTATCTGTCATTTTTAAACCAAAATTAAACAGAAGAAAATATAAATTTGCTAAATGCATTTTTTAATAATCAAAAAATGATACCCACCTGTTTTTTTATAACCTATTTTCTTTCTTTTATTTTACCCGGGACGAAAATAGCCGGTTTTTGACTGTGGGAATAGCCTCTAATATCAACATAAGCCAACTACAGGTGGTGTATTAGTGATTTATTCTTCAAATCGCGTCAAAATCAGTCTGTTTCGTTTACTGTAATAATAACCAGCCCTATGGCAAACCCTGCGCCGCTCCGCATTAAAACCGAAGAAAATGTTATTTTTCTAAAATCGATTCAGTCATAAGAATGGTTTTCTGCGGTATCAGTACAATTATCTGTTACAACACACTGCTCGTGTGACTCAAACTAACCGGTGTGACTGTCCTCATACTTCATCAATCATGGCGGCTTTGCCATTGTATTCCGGGACAGTCATGGTGTAATGATTTACGACTTAAGTGTTAACCCCGGTAAACAGGAGAATGCATATGTTCGACTTGACAGGTAAAATTGCGGTAGTTTCCGGCGGCGCCAAAGGGATCGGGCGCGGCATCGTTACTGCGCTGAAAAAGGGCGGTGCCACCATTATTATTGCCGATATTGATGAAAAAACCGGTAGTGCTACCGCTGCAGAGCTGGGAACAGACTTTATAGCACTGGATGTGACCTCTCAGTCTCAGTGTCGTGCAGTCGTCAGTAAGGTCAGAGAAAAGTACGGTCGTCTGGATATCCTCTGCTCAAATACGGGTATTTTCCCGCAGTGCACCATCAAATCCATGACAGAGCAGGACTGGGATACCATGCAGAAGGTGAATGTGAAGGGAATGTTTTTCCTGGTTCAGGCCGCGCTGGCTGTGATGGAAGAACAAAAACATGGCCGGATCGTAATTACGTCTTCCATTACCGGCCCGGTCACCGGCTTTCCGGGCTGGAGCCATTACGGCGCAAGCAAAGCCGCGCAGCTCGGCTTCATGCGCAGTGCCGCACTGGAATATGCCCGCCTCGGGATCACCATTAACGCAGTCCAGCCGGGCAATATCCTGACTGAAGGACTGAAAGCACAGGGTGAAACCTATCTGGACCAGATGCGCGCCACAATTCCGACACACACGCTCGGTGAGCCGGAAGATATCGGTTATGCAGCGGCGTTCCTTGCCTCCGATGAAGCTAAATACATCACCGGACAGACCATCATTATTGACGGCGGCCAGATTTTACCGGAATCCCCGGAAGCACTGCTCTGATAAAACAGCACGGGTGAGGATACCGCCCGGTATCCTCTTATCTGCCCTGCTCTCTTGCAGCAGTAATCAGTGTCTCGCCCAGATAGCTTTTCTCTGAGGTAATACCTGGTAATACCAGATAATATCCGCCGCCAAACGGTTTGATGTAACGCTCAAGCGGTTCGCCGTTCAGCCGTTTCTGGGTATCAATAAAGCCTTTTTTCAGGTCTTTCTGGAAGGAGATAAAGACCAGCCCCATATCCAGCTGTCCGGACGGAGTGAGCCCCAGCGAGTAGCTGTAACTGCGGCGGCGCAGTTTGGCAACGTGTCTCTCTGTGGAGCGGGGCTCTGCGCGGCGCATGTGGGAATCAAATAAAACCCGGTCACCGTGCGGATCCTGCTTAAAATCCGGATCATCGTGCTCATGCACTTTCCCCATCGGCGCTCCGCTGGCTTTGTGACGGCCAAAATCATTTTCCTGATCTTCCAGCGGCGTCCGATCCCAAAATTCCAGTTCAAAACGGATAAGACGCACGGCCTGATAACTGCCGTTTTCCGCCCAGGTGGGTTCCCGGCCGGTGATCCAGATAAGATCGTTCATCAGGGCATCATCACCGGCATCGGCATTGCCGGTACCGTCTTTAAAGCCAAACAGGTTAACCGGTGTTGTGCGGCATTCAATATCCCGTGCGGGCAGAAAACCATCAATTTTCCATAATGGTGCCACCCGGCCGGAAAGACGGCGCAACACTTCACGCAATGCATAAATCACCGTTTCACGACTGTTGGCACAAAACTGCAGCAGGATATCCCCGCCGCACCAGGCCGGATCAAGCCGGTCATTCGGGAATGCCGTCATAGCAGTAAATTTTTGTGGTTTCAGTGGCGATAAACCGAAGCGCTCATCAAACAGGGAATGGCCGAGAGAAACCGTGACCGTCAGCGCATCAGCCGTCAGTGCCGTACCGAGAATACCGGATTCCGCAGGCGGCATTCTGTCATCGCCCGGTGCCGCTGCCTGCCGGTTGCGGGTCAGTTCCGCAATACAGCCGGTCAGCCGCCGGAAAACATCCTCAACCTCATCCAGTGTTTTCACCGTCAGGTTCAGTGACAGAAAAATGGCTTCTTTCTGCTCCGGCGTGATAACCCCGGCCTGATGTTTGCCGAGATACGGGATTTCCCGCAGCCGGGCGCTGTTATCACACGCCGCCGGTGCGGCAGCGGCAGAAAAGGCCGGTAACCCGCCGGATAACAGGACACTCCCTGCCCCCAGCCATTTCAGGGTATTTCGTTTGCTGAGGCTGACAGACTCTTCTGTCTCAGTCAGTTTCACTTTGCCATCTTTCATGGTTCATTCCGGTATTTGTAATACACGTCTATTTTCAGTTCTGCACGCAGTTGTGCCAGCGATTCCGCCAGCAGAGTCAGATCGGCATACAGTTGCTGTTTGTCTTCTGCTGTCAGTTTTTCATATTCTGCATACTGCCCCCGGGTATCCCGGTAACGGGCCATGACCGCATCCGGCCCGGCAAACTGTTTTCTGAGTGTCTCATTGGTTTTTGCGGATAATAACGGCGCCAGCCCGCTGACAATGCGCCGCGCGCCCTCAATATTAGCAGCGATATCTGACAGATCTGAACGGCTGTAACGGTTTTCATCACCGCTCAGTTTCGTGCTGAGAATCAGCTCAATACTGTCATCCGCTGACTGCACCAGTTTTGCCGCCGGCAGCGTTTCCACGGCGATCCGTTGTTTCAGGTCATTAATATTGCGCAGCAGATCTGCTGTCGCGTCCTGTGCGGCAGCGGGATCATTTTGTGCAAACAGCGCATATTCGATGCGGTGAAACCCGGTAAATTTCGGATCCTGCTCACGGCTGAGAAAATACCCGGCGTGAGGATTAATCACCCTGTCAGCATGACCGAAAACCACCACTGCCGCGCGGATAACCTCATAATCATAATGTGCCTGAATATAAGCCTGCCGCGCGGCTGCCATATCCCCGGCAGCCAGTGCTTTTTGTAACAGCAACAGCTGATGTTCAGCCGCTGCCGTTTGTTTTCCCATCATCGTCATATAATCCGCCACAACCGGACGAAATATTTCCGGTGACGGAATATCCCCTTTGGCGATCACCACATCACTGCCGGTATCCGGATTACCGGCACGGTATTTTTCCGCATAGCCGGGAGCGCTGAGCAGCAGTGATGCCAGAACCAGTATGGCTGTCCGGTTAATCCGCATGTTTTTTTCCTTTGCGGCAGAACAGCGCAATAATCACCAGCCAGTACACCACAAAAGTAATAACACTCAGGCCAATAGGCTGGGCGCGATAACCGAACAGGCTGGCCAGGAAGCTGCCGGTGGTGCTGGTGTCATCCAGCAAGTTCGTGGTATCCCACAGCGGATAGATAAGGAAGTCATTCAGTTCGATATCATGCTCGGTCAGCAGGTTGACGATTTCTTCCGTTCCTTTGAGCAGCAGCGAACAGGCCAGGAACAACAGCACAATACCGGTGATACGGAAAAACCATTTCCAGGCAATTTTCCGGTAGGTGAACAGAAACAGCCACAACGTCAGTGCCGCCACGGCGATACCGGCCACGACTTCCCCGGTAAATGACCACAGGGTGTCCGCATTCAGTCCCATCACAATACCGGAGAGGAACACCACTATTTCACTGCCTTCACGGGCTATCGCGATCGCCACAATAAACAACGCCCCCCACCAGGAGTGCTGCCGGGCGCTGTCATTCATCTCCTGCTCAATGCCGGATTTCAGTGATGCACTGTGTTGCTGCATCCAGTACACCATCTGCACAATCAGGGCTGCCGCGAACAGCGACATGCCAATCATAAAGTACGTCTGGCCGCTGTCATCCAGCACATTAAACACGCCATAGATAAGCAGTGCGAGAAAGAGCGACAGCGCAACACCCAGTGCCACGCCACCCCAGAGATAGCGGCGCCCTGCGGCGGCATCCGGGTGTTGTTTTATCCACGCATAAATGATGCCGACCACCAGCAGAGCTTCAAAGCTTTCACGCCAGACGACAAAAAGAACCTGTCCCATAATGAATTCCTGTGAACTGACACTTATTCCGCGATAATTTCACCGGCCGGGTGCGACAGATGAAAATCATCAAAAAAGGTATATTTTCCGGGTTTGAGCGGTGCAATCACCACCACGGAAGACGCTCCCGGCGCCAGCACTTTCTCTTTGCGCAGCTGGGTGCTTTCAAATTCGACCGGTTCGGTACCGGTATTGGAGATTTTAATGCGGATCGGCGTTTTCGCGGGTACCTTCAGTACCGGCGGTGTCAGTTCGCCGTTATTCATTTCCAGTTCGACAGTGAATTTCTCTGCCGCCGCGGCGGGCAGTGACATCAGGGAAAGCACCGATAAACACAGTGCCATAACAACGAGTTTCATGAGTGACCTCAGCGGGGTAGTGACATCCGGTGTCCGGACAGCAGACCGCGGTTACCGGCCTGCTGTTTTCCTTAAATAATAAACTCAGTAACTGCCTTTGCGGCCGGTACCGGCATATTCGAAGTCCCAGGAGACATCAAACGGCTCAAACCACGGAGCAACACCGGTTTCTTTGTCAATATGACGACCGAAAGCCACATTGTCGTTCATGCTCGGCGGAGAGATGCGGTATTCGACGCGGTATTTACCGTAGCCATCCAGCTTCAGGTTTTCACCGTAATGCGGGCCATCACTGGCAACCATCGCCATAAAGGTACCTGACTGGGCTTTCTTCGGATCATCCAGTTTGGTGACTTTGTAATCCACTTTCAGATACGGGATCCAGTCCCCTTCCGCGAAGCCGTTCGGGTTTTCCTCAACGGCATGGATATCTGCTTCCAGATGGATATCTGACTTATCCGCCGCCAGGTGATGCATTTCATGTTTGCCTTCCACCGCCATGGTGATCGGCTGCAGATATACACCCTGAATCTCCATACCGTTTTTGATAACAGGCTGCCCGAGCGGATATTCCAGTGCCAGGGCAGAGGTTGATACCACGCCCAGTAATGCTGCTGCCACACTCATCCCGATACGCATGCTGATTCCTCATTGTCTTTACGCAAATAGTGCTGACAATAATAATCATTACCATTTGCCTCATTCAAGTAAAAGTTATCTCTTACCGCCACATTTTTCAATGAAACGGTTACATTTCAACCCGGATTCAGCCACGAAATACATCCGCAAAAGCAATGTCCGGCAGGAAATATCTATCCGCCGGTGATGACCCCTTCGCCGTATAAAAACTGGACGGCAGGCAACCCTTTACGACATAATGGCGCCTCTGAAATAAAACCGGCGGATGTTTATGTTAGAAACTATCGGATTTGTGCTACTGGTGAGTACCTGCGGCGACGATGCCTGTGAGGCACTGCCGGTCACGGAAGACATCTATACCAAACATGAGTGTGAACACCGCCTGAAATATATCGCCAAACGCCGTCCGAACCTCTACTTTATGTGTAACGAGGTGATGCGCGAAACCGGCTCCGGTGATGACAGCAGTCCCGGTAATCCGGAAAACACCCTTCCCCCGGATGAGCAGCCGGAACCGCTTAACTGAACGGATTAATTCCCTGTTTTATCAGACGCCGGAAACGGAAAATTGCCCAGCCGTTGATCACCAGAAACGTTGATTCAATCAGTGTGCCGCCGACCGTTCCCAGCCAGGCGTTATACACCACCCAGCACGCCGTTGAACACCAGATTACATACCGCATACGCAATCCCGTCAGCAGAAAAAATGCAAACGTGCTCATCAGGGTGCCCGTTACCGGCAGCACTTCCTGCCAGGTACGGATATTCGGGACAGCCAGAATCAGCGTCAGCGAGACAAATAACCACAGCACCCAACGCTGGCGGTGACTGATGGACACATACGTCCGGATGCTGTTGAGCGTGGCACTGATCCCGGCGGGATATGCACCAAGCAGAAAAAAGTGGGATGCCATAATGGCGGTGTAAATTGATAACCGGATTTTGAGCTTCCGCTCATTGCGCTGGATAAAAACCGTTGTCCCGATAATAAACGCAACAATACCGAGCCCCTGCCCCGCATAATACAAATAGTCCATCATCCCCTGCCGTCATAACATGCTGAATGGTTTTAATTGTTGTGCTGTCAGCATAAACAGAATTTGTTGAGGTTGCGAGTTATTGCATATTAAAAAAGAGGCCGCAGCCCCTTTTCTTATTGCATCATGCCGTCATCACATGTGCAGTGGTATCAGCATGCCATATAGCCCGGATAATGTGTCTCGATTTTGTGATAGGTCCGGGTTTTTTTATTGTCGTCCTGAATCACACAGATTTTGCTTTTTGACTTCAGCGCCGGCGGGATGTTATCCGCGTTTTCATCTGCGGTGGCTGCAATAAAGATGTTAATTTTTGATTTCCCTTTACTGAATGTATAGGGCATTCCTAACAAACGTCTCGCCGCTCTGTTAGTTCGCATAATAAACTCCTCATTGTTGTGAACATTCATCCATTATAGCAACTTACTGAAAATAATAAAGTTTTCTCTAAGTGACTGATTTACCGCCGGCATAATGGTATTTCCGTGCCCTATCCTGTATGTTGGGTATGACCTGTTCACTGACCGGGAGAGTCTGATAAATGGCGTGTATTTTTTGTGATATCGCGGCGGGGAAAGCGCCCTGCCATAAGATCTGGGAAGATGAGCATTATCTGGCATTTTTGTCGATATTTCCCAATACCGACGGCTTTACGGTGGTGATCCCGAAAGCGCATTACCCGAGCTATGCGTTTGATCTGGAAGATGATGTTCTGACCGGTCTGGTACTGGCGACCAAAAAAGTGGCAAAAGTGCTGGAAAAAGCATTTCCGGATGTCGCACGCTGCGGCATGTTTTTCGAGGGTTACGGCGTGGATCATATCCACAGTAAACTCAGCCCGATGCACGGCACTGCGGATATGACAGAATGGCGGCCGATAGAGCATAAACAACCCGCGTTTTACACGCAGTATCCGGGATTTTTGTCATCTCACGACTGTGAGCGGGCAGATGATAAAAAACTGGCTGAACTGGCTGCCGCTATCCGCGCAAGTCAGGAAAAGTAAGTGATTCCGGTGGTATCTCACCACCGGAACGTTATGTCAGCGGACTTCGCACCCGACCACGGTGGCATACCCGAGGCCATCACTGTCCATCATCAGCAGACACTGCGGGCTGAGGGTCTCCATCGCTTTTATCAGCATCATTGCCATCACAAAAACCGCTTCTCTGTCGGCGCTGACCTGATTATCCGCAATATAGATATTATTTTTCAGGAAAGTACGGCGCTGCGCTTTATTGCAGTACTGATAAATCACATCCTGCGCCAGTTCATTTTCCCGCATCAGCCAGAAGGATTTTTCTTCCTCTTTATCCAGCAGGTTCATTTTTTCCAGCATCGGCAGATCGGCAGATAACTGCATTTCATTGATTGGCATAAAGCGGGACAGGCTGCCGTGAAACGGAAAGGTATTGCGCTCAAAGTAGTAGCAGGATGTCAGCAGAACAGCACTTGCCATTTCATGGTACGCCGGAATTTGCCCCGCCTGCCAGATATTCAGCCCGACCAGCAGCCACATGGCGCTGTTGTCTTCCTCATCAAACAGATGACCGATATCTTCCGGTGTCTGAATAAATTCCGTCGCACAGCTCCAGATTTTCGTTACATTGCGTTCAATTTCTGTATTTTGCAGCGGATTCGGGGTGATAACATACACCGTTTTTAATTTTGACTGATAACCTTCATGCTGCTGATCCAGATCTTTTGCCAGGGCGGTAAAAACCGCTTCGACAGAATGGTCATAACCGGCAAGCAGTTGTTTATCTTCCTCTTCTGTCCGTTGTTTCCGCTCTGAGGTATAAACCTGTCTGATACTTTTCGGCATCAGCAATGAAACCCCGGTCACCATCAGTTTGCGCTGGCACCAGTTGACCCACTCATTGCGTTTGAAAGTAATGGAGGCATTCCAGCTCTGACAAGCGATCCGCGCCTGCTCATGACGGTGCATAGCGTAAGTGAACAGACACATCCAGATAAGAATGTACGGCAGATAGATAAAAATCAGCACTTCCGTCAGCGGGAGTTTTAAAATACAGAAATCGAGAAAAAAGATAAGGGCCAGAACGACGAACAGCAACCCCAGCCACAGCGTAATTTTGGCGCCCGGTGCATCACGTTTAACCGGAAATTCAGGAACAGGCCACGACATCGGAACAGAACTCCATGCTGAAAGAAATACAGATATGCCGCTCCGGACTCCGAAACGACGTCAGTGTTTGTTTTAAAAAGAGAGATCACAAAAAATCGTGACTGATACAGGGGAATAACGGCAGACCGGTTAAAAACTTTAATGGAACAGCATGAAGCAGATCACAAAAATCTGATTGAATGTACCGGGAAACAGACAGAAACAGGAAGATAAAATACAGGGGAAATAAGAAAGATGGTGGGTCGTACAGGATTCGAACCTGTGACCAATTGATTAAAAGTCAACTGCTCTACCAACTGAGCTAACGACCCATCTTTGGGATTAATTTTCAGGAATGGTGGGTCGTACAGGATTCGAACCTGTGACCAATTGATTAAAAGTCAACTGCTCTACCAACTGAGCTAACGACCCATACCTGAGTGATGCGGGAGAATCATGTGAAGTGGTGGGCGATACCGGGCTCGAACCAGTGACCCCCTCCTTGTAAGGGAGATGCTCTACCAACTGAGCTAATCGCCCACTTCAGGATGACTGCAACTTACATCATTATTATGAATGGTGGGCGATACCGGGCTCGAACCAGTGACCCCCTCCTTGTAAGGGAGATGCTCTACCAACTGAGCTAATCGCCCATTCATAACATTTACTGCTTAACTTCACTATCACAACGTTCATTCTTAAAAAGAATGGTGGGCGATACCGGGCTCGAACCAGTGACCCCCTCCTTGTAAGGGAGATGCTCTACCAACTGAGCTAATCGCCCGTCGTGATGGAGGTGCATTATAGGGATCTGCGCGTTTGAGTCAACGCTTTTTCGAAAGAAAATGATCGTTCGTTGTAATTTTAGTCACCCTGTTCTGATTATCGCCATCCGCGCGCAGTATGTAAGCAGAAACCGGATGAATCGTGATCGCCGTCAGATTCATTGCTGCAAAAACGTCCTGTTTTGTCATGTGTTTTTCCTTTTAACACGGGAAAAATGACTTTTTCGGCCTTCTTTTCCCCTTTTCATTGAGGAATTATGTCTCAGTGCTAAAATATCCCGCATCGTATTTCTTCATCCACTACGTCTGGCGCAGACGTTATGAAAGGCATTCCAATGAGTAAAGTAAAAACCCGTTTCGCACCCAGCCCTACCGGCTACCTGCATGTGGGCGGCGCACGTACCGCTCTGTACTCCTGGCTGTACAGCCGTCACAACCACGGTGAATTTGTCCTGCGTATAGAAGATACCGATCTTGAACGCTCAACTCAGGAAGCTATCGACGCCATTATGGACGGGATGAACTGGTTAAATCTCAGCTGGGATGAAGGCCCGTATTACCAGACCAAACGCTTTGACCGCTACAATCAGGTGATCGACACCATGATTGAAAACGGTACCGCTTACCGCTGCTATTGCTCCAAAGAGCGCCTGGAAGCCCTGCGTGAAAAACAGATGGCGAATAATGAGAAGCCGCGTTACGACGGTTGCTGCCGCGATCACGCCCATAACCATACTGCGGATGAGCCGCATGTGGTGCGTTTCCGTAACCCGCAGGAAGGCTCGGTTATTTTTGATGACAAAATCCGCGGACCGATTGAATTCAGCAACCAGGAACTGGATGACTTAATTATCCGCCGTACTGATGGTTCCCCGACCTATAACTTCTGTGTGGTTGTCGATGACTGGGATATGGAAATCACTCATGTTATCCGTGGTGAAGACCATATCAACAATACACCGCGCCAGATCAACATCCTGAAAGCGCTCGGCGCACCGGTACCGGAATACGCCCACGTCTCCATGATCAACGGCGACGACGGCAAAAAATTATCCAAACGCCATGGTGCAGTGGGTGTGATGCAGTACCGCGATGACGGTTATCTGCCGCAGGCGCTGCTGAACTACCTGGTGCGTCTGGGCTGGTCTCACGGCGATCAGGAAATCTTCAGCATTGAAGAAATGACGGAGCTGTTCACCCTGGAAGCCGTCAGCAAATCTGCCAGTGCATTCAATACTGAGAAATTACAGTGGCTCAACCACCACTATATTAACAGTATGCCGGCGGAAGAAGTGGCCGTTTATCTGCAGTGGCATATTGAAAATGCCGGGATCGATACCCGCAACGGGCCGGAACTGGCAGATCTGGTCCGCCTGCTGGGCGAACGCTGCAAAACACTGAAAGAAATGGCGGAAACCTGCCGTTACTTCTATGAAGACTTTGACAGCTTCGATGCTGATGCCGCGAAAAAACATCTGCGTCCGGTTGCCCGTCAGCCGCTGGAAGTGGTTAAAGCCAAACTGGCCGCCCTGACCACCTGGACACCGGAAGCCGTACACGAAGCCATTCAGGCAACGGCTGATGAGCTGGAAATCGGGATGGGTAAAGTCGGTATGCCATTACGTGTTGCTGTGACCGGTGCCGGTCAGTCTCCGGGCCTGGATGTGACCGTACATGCGATTGGTCAGTCCCGTTCTCTGGCGCGTATCGATATGGCGCTGGCCTTTATTGCTGAACGCGAAGCACAGTAATCACTATCGGCAATCTCAATACCCGGCTTAGTGCCGGGTATTTTTTTGTCATTTTACTGAATTGACGGCTTTTTCACCGGTCACACACGAATTTCATATTAACCCGTTGACAGTTCAGGGAACCTTGCCTATTATGCTGCGCGTCCGGTCGATTTTATCGGGGCTATAGCTCAGCTGGGAGAGCGCTTGCATGGCATGCAAGAGGTCAGGGGTTCGATCCCCCTTAGCTCCACCAAATCGTTGGTGACTGATAAATACCGTGACATCCGGTTTTCCGGGGCTATAGCTCAGCTGGGAGAGCGCTTGCATGGCATGCAAGAGGTCAGGGGTTCGATCCCCCTTAGCTCCACCAAATTCAAACCCCGGTCTCTGACCGGGGTTTTTCGTTTCTGCCTTCCTGTCATTGCGCGGTATACCCGCCATCCACCGGATAAAACCCGCCGGTACAAAAACGACTGTCATCTGATAACAGAAACGCCACCATTTTTGCCACCTCTTCCCGCGTTGCCATCCGTTTCATCGGGTGACTCTCCGCCATCATGGTCTGCACATCCTGCGGTAACGCCAGAATATTCGGTGTTGCCACATAGCCCGGACCGACCGCGTTAATCCTCACCCCCTGCTCTGCATATTCCAGTGCCGCCGCCCGTGTCAGTCCGAGTACCGCGTGCTTGGCCGCAGTATAAGGCGCAATTCCCGCAATACCGGTGACGCCGTTACAGGCTGATAAATTCACTATCGCTCCGCCGCCGCTTTTGATAATGGCCGGAATACCGAATTTCATCCCGAGGAATGTGCCGGTCACATCCGTATCCATCACATCCTGCCAGGCCTCAGCATCGTAATCCGCAATCTTCACGCCGTGCGGCCCGGTGATCCCGGCATTGTTCACCAGTCCGTGCAAAGCACCAAATTTATCTAATACCGTGCTCACCATCCGCCTGCAATCGATCGATTTACGTACATCTGCTTCAATTGCCAGCACGCTATACCCCGTAGGATCCCACTCATTTATTGCCTTTTGCAGATGTTCCGGATTTCGCCCGGTAATCGCAACTTTAGCGCCTCTTTTCAGTAATTCACGGGAAATTCCTTCACCTACTCCGGTTGACGCACCAGTAACCAGAATAATCTTCTGTTGAAAGTCAGTCATCACATCACCTTTTAATTAACTTTAGTTAACCAAAAGCTTAATTGATTAACTTTTGTTAATCAACTTCCTTTTCCTGATTTTGCCTTTCAGCTAAACTAAGGGTGAGGATAAAAGGGAGGTGTTATGTCATTCAAGGAACTGGAAAATACACTGTCATTGTTACAGTGTACATTGGTAGCGCAACGGACCATCAGCTCACCTGAAAAGGTGACATGGGCACAGTATGACGTAATGGAAATGTTGCGCCTTCAGGGGGATTTAACCCCGTCGGATTTAAGTCAGAAACTCGGGATTTCACGCCAGAATGTCTCGAAATCATTACGGGCACTGAAAAAACACCAGTTTGTTTCCCAGTATCAGTCGGAGACCGATAAACGGGAACTGGTGACTCAGCTGACCCCCGAAGGTGAAGAGTTTCTGTCCCGCGCGGCAACAGGACGCACCCGCAATGCAGAAAAAGTATTTGCAAGTCTTGATGACGATGAACAGCGCCAGTTTCGTATACTGAGCCGGAAAGTCATCGATGCACTGACCCGGGATCAGTGAGCAGGACGTTTAAGCGGTTTTATCAGACCACTTAACCCTTCGGTTTTAATCACGAGGGTGATCTGCATCAGCTGGCCCAGGCACCCTTCCGGGAAACTGTCTTTACGGGCAAACCAGAGCAGGTATTCCTCGGGAAGGTCAATTAAACGGCAGCCTTTGTATTTACCAAATGGCATAGCCGTGTTAGCGACAGCCACTAAATCTTCTTTCTCCATCATCTCTCCTGATGTGACTGAAACGGTCTTCTGCGGAAGACCGTTTTTCAGGTTGTCTGTCAGTTCAGCAGCGCAATAAATTCATCTTCATTGATCACTTTAATGCCCAGCTCTTCCGCTTTGACAAGCTTGGAACCTGCGGCTTCTCCGGCAACCACCAGATCGGTTTTCTTCGAGACACTGCCGGTGACTTTTGCCCCCAGCGCCGTCAGCCGATCTTTCGCCTCATCACGGGTCAGGATCTGCAGTGAGCCGGTCAGTACAACCACTTTACCGGCAAACGGATTATCCAGTGCCGATGCATCCACCGCCACCACATCCGGCCAGCTGATACCGATATCCCCGGTCAGATCAGTGATAACCTCCCGGTTATGCTGTTCGCGGAAGAAATTGACCACATGTTTCGCGACAACCTCCCCCACATCGGGAACGGCTTTCAGTGCCTCTGTATCTGCCTGCTGCAAAGCCTCCAGGGTGCCGAAATGCTCTGCCAGATTGGCCGCCGTGGCTTCGCCGACTTCGCGGATCCCCAGGGCATAAAGAAAACGGGCAAAAGTGGTCTGTTTTGATGCCGCCAGTGCGTCAGTCAGTTTCTGTGCCGATTTTGGCCCCATGCGATCAAGCCCGGTCAGCTTACCGGGGGTCAGCCGCCACAGATCGGCCGGCGTTTTCACATATTCCGCATCCACCAGCTGGTCGATAATTTTGTCTCCCAGTCTGTCCACGTCCATAGCGCGGCGGGAGACAAAGTGTTTAAGTGCTTCTTTGCGCTGCGCGCCGCAAATCAGACCGCCGGTACAGCGGGCAACGGCCTCGCCTTCCACCCGTTCGATATCTGACCCGCACACCGGGCAACTGAGCGGAAATTCAATATCCCGCGCATCTGCCGGACGCTCTGATTCCACCACGCCCACCACCTGCGGGATCACATCCCCGGCACGGCGGATAACCACGGTATCACCGATTTTCAGGCCGAGACGGCTGATTTCATCCGCATTATGCAGTGTGGCATTACTGACCGTCACACCGGCCACCAGCACCGGCTCCAGACGGGCAACCGGGGTAATCGCACCGGTACGGCCGACCTGGAATTCCACATCACGGACAACGGTCATCTGTTCCTGGGCAGGGAATTTAAAGGCTGTCGCCCAGCGCGGGGCTCGGGACACAAAACCCAGCGCCTCCTGCTGTGCAATGGAATCCACTTTGATCACCACGCCGTCAATATCAAAGCCCAGTACCGGACGGCTCTCTTCCACATTGTGATAAAAATCCAGCACCGCCTGACTGCCGGTGCAGCGCATCACACGATCACTGACCGGTAAGCCCCACGCTTTAAATTGCTGCAGGCGATCATAGTGACTGCCCGGCAGTGTACCGCCTTCCAGCACGCCCACACCGTAACAAAAGAAGGTCAGCGGGCGTTTGGCTGTCACCGATGGATCCAGCTGGCGTAATGAACCGGCTGCGGCGTTGCGCGGGTTGGCAAACACTTTACCTCCGGTACGGCGCGCTTCCTCATTCATCGCCTCAAAGCCTTTCTGCGGCATAAAGACTTCGCCGCGGATCTCAATACGCTGCGGGATGTTTTCCCCGCGCAGTTTCAGCGGAATAGCACGGATGGTCCGCACATTGGCGGTAATGTTTTCCCCGGTGGTGCCGTCACCCCGGGTCGCCGCCTGCACCAGACTGCCGTTTTCATACAGCAGGCTGACCGCCAGGCCGTCGAGTTTCAGCTCACAGCAGAATGTCAGATCCTGCGTGTCTTTCAGGCGATCACGCACACGTTTGTCAAAGGCGAGATAGCTTTCCTCATCAAACACGTTATCCAGTGACAGCATCGGAATTTCATGTCGTACCTGTTCAAACGCACTCAGTGGTGATGCCCCGACCCGCTGTGTCGGGGAGTCAGGTGTGATAAGTTCCGGATACGCCGCTTCCAGCGCTTTCAGACGCTGCATCAGGCGGTCATATTCCGCATCCGGCATTTCCGGGTTATCCAGCACGTGATAACAGTATTCATGATGGCGCAACGCGGCGCGCAGCTGTTCAATGTCGTTTTCGTTATTTTTTGGCATCATAGTAATCTGCAATCTGTTTATACCTGAAAAAAACCCCCGTCATTGCGGGGGTTTTTGTGCGATTTGTGGGTCTCAGTTCTGTTTGGCAACGAGAACTTTGCGGATGCGTGCCTTATACACCTCAATTTTCTGCGGTGTCAGCATTTTGCGCTCCTCATCCAGTACCACACCACCGACATCAGAGGCGATACGCTGAGCGGCCTGTAACATCAGTTTGAAGTTCTGGCTTGCATCACCATAGGACGGCACCATCATAAACATGGCCACACCCGGGGTTTCGATCTCTTCCATCTGCTCCGGCACAAACGTGCCCGGATTCACCATATTGGCCAGACTGAATAATACCGGACCACTGCCTGCCGGATCGACATGACGGTGATAAATGTTCATCGCCCCGAAACGGAACCCGGCCTGCTCAACAGCCGTGCGCAAAATGTCACCCGCGACCATCTGTCCCGGATGGGCAGACACAAACAGTGCCAGCACCAGCTCATTGTTTTCCGCACTGCTGTGCGGCGCATCTTCCTGCACCGCAACAACCGGCTCCGGCTCAGCTGCCGGTTGTTCCTCGTGAGGCGTATCTGTTTCAGCCGCCGTTATCACGGCAGCAGTTGTCATCACTTCCGGCGCCGGGGTAACCGCAACCTGTGGTGCCGGGGCTTCCTGCTCAAGGGCATCAAATAATCCGATTTGCGGCTCGGCTTCCGGTGTTTTTACCGGCTGACGGCGCGGACTCTGCGCTTTCGGTATCACAGGCGGTTCTTCCGGCTCCGGTGACGGAGACATTCTGCCGGCAGATAATAACGGATCCTGCTCATTCTGCGCTTCTGAATACGGAGAGATCTGCGGAGCCGGATCGTCCGGTAATGCAGCAGAATGACGGGCACCGTGTGCTTCTGACATGTCATCAGCAGCTTCGTCCTGTGACTCGTATTTTCGACGCTTCATGGGGCGCGCGCGAAACAGGGAAGAACGCTCTTTACGGCTCGTCCACAGTCCGTGGAGTAACAATGCGATGATTGCTACCGCACCCACAACGATTAATATCAGACGCAAATCTTGCATCAGTGCTATCTCTGTTGTTTAAATTAAAGGCCACCATGGCAAAATACTATCGTTTGATTACAAGAGTATTTGTCAATGATGTTAAGTTCAAGTCCCTGCACGTATTTCTTGCAATAAAGATCATTGAATTGCTCTTTTTGACTGATTTTTCATCCTGACATTTCATTTGTGACCGAACAAATCAATAGCTCAGTCTGATAGTATAACGTTTTACAATCATAGGAGTGAATAGGAAGTATGACAAATCCTGTCAGGCCGCTCAGCGGTTTTGCATATGTTGCACAAGGATGGCGGCTGATGATGCGTCCGGGTCTCCGGGCCTTCGTGATTCTGCCGCTGCTGGCCAATATCGTGGTAATGGGCGGTGCGCTCTGGTGGTTGTTCAGTCAGTTCAGCGGGTGGATAGCCTGGCTGATGGACAAAGTACCGGGCTGGCTGCAATGGCTGGATTATTTTATCTGGCCGGTGGCGGTGATCTCCGTGCTGTTGATCTTCACCTATTTTTTCAGCACGCTCGCCAATATCATTGCCTCGCCGTTTAACGGCTGGCTGTCAGAAAAACTGGAAGCGGAACTCACCGGGCGTCCCGCGCCGGATCAGGGCTGGGCAGATCTGATAAAAGATATCCCGCGTATTCTGAAACGGGAGATGGTTAAGCTGCTCTATTACATCCCGCGTGCCGTTATTCTGCTGATCCTGTTTTTTATTCCGGGAATCGGGCAGACACTCGCACCGGTGCTCTGGTTTATTTTCGGTGCCTGGATGATGTCTGTGCAGTACGGGGATTTCCCGTTTGATAATCACAAGGTCAGTTTTCCGGAAATGAAAAACACCCTGCGCCGCGATAATATGACCAATCTCCAGTTCGGTTCGCTGGTCAGTGTGCTGACCATGATCCCGTTTGTGAACCTGTTCATTATGCCTGCGGCGGTCTGCGGTGCCACCGCGCTGTGGGTGGATCGCTACCGCGCACAGTTTGTCCGCGACTGATCCGCAACGCCCTTCCGTGCAGGGTGGTTATCACACCGCCCTGCCGTTTTCCTGCGCCTTATACCTTTTCGCTATGGATCGTCTGTCCGGTTATAAGGATATGCCGATTATGTATTTCCTTTCCGCCGGTCAGCGGGTAATGTGGTTTTATATTTAGTCCGATTATGAATAACCCTATAAGGAAAACCGATGAGTAAGATATATGAAGATAACTCGCTAACCATTGGTCACACACCGCTGGTGCGCCTCAAACATTTTGGTCACGGCAATATTCTGGCGAAAGTGGAATCCCGCAACCCGAGCTTCAGCGTCAAATGCCGTATCGGTGCCAATATGATCTGGGACGCGGAAAAACGCGGCATCCTGAAACCGGGTGTGGAACTGGTGGAACCGACCAGCGGTAACACCGGGATTGCACTGGCGTATGTTGCTGCCGCCCGTGGTTACAAACTTACCCTGACCATGCCGGATACCATGAGTATCGAACGCCGTAAACTGCTCAAAGCCCTGGGAGCCAACCTGGTACTGACCGAGGGAGCGAAAGGCATGAAAGGCGCGATTGAAAAAGCCGATGAAATCAGCGCGTCTGATCCGTCCCGTTATATCGTATTACAACAATTCAGCAACCCGGCCAACCCGGCGATCCACGAAAAAACCACCGGCCCGGAAATCTGGGAAGACACTGACGGCAATGTGGATGTCGTGGTTGCCGGTGTCGGCACCGGCGGCACCATCACCGGTATCGCCCGTTACCTGAAAAACATCAAAGGGAAAAAAGACGTCACTATCGTGGCTGTCGAGCCGGAAGGTTCCCCGGTGATCACCCAGGCGCTGGCCGGGGAAGAGATCAAACCGGGCCCGCACAAAATTCAGGGTATCGGCGCCGGTTTTATCCCGGGCAACCTGGATCTGAGCCTGATTGACCGCGTCGAGCTGGTCAGCAACGAAGATGCTTTCGCCACCGCCCGTAAACTGATGGAGCGCGAAGGTATTCTGGCCGGTATTTCATCCGGGGCAGCAGTCATTGCTGCGGAACGTCTCGCGAAAGAAGATAAATTTAAGGGTAAAAATATCGTGGTGATCCTGCCGTCTTCCGGTGAACGTTACCTCAGTACGGCCCTGTTCGCCGATATCAGTGAAAACTGATCAACTGAACGGATTCAGTTCCCGTCCTGCCTGACCTCGAAAGCACCCGCAAAGGGTGCTTTTTTTGTGCAACGGATCAAAGTTTGACACTCTGCGGGGTGATTTTTGTGCGGTTGTTTAGTATTAAAAAAGTAATTATTTCACAGCTCAAAATAATGACACCAAATACGTATGTCGAATCTTCGGGTTGTGCTATTTTACTTGCTCCGGCTATGATTACTGTTATATGTCTTAATATTAACTGCCGATAAAAAATTTCAAACATGAGGTAACGCTATGTATCAGCAAGAAGTCACCATTACTGCTCCTAACGGCCTGCACACCCGTCCTGCGGCTCAGTTTGTCAAAGAAGCCAAAACCTTCGCTTCTGACATCACCCTGACTTCCGGCGGCAAAAGCGCCAGCGCCAAAAGCCTGTTCAAGTTACAGACGCTGGGTCTGACACAGGGTACCGTGGTGACTATCGCCGCAGAAGGTGAAGATGAGCAGAAAGCGGTAGAGCACCTCGTCAAACTGATGGGTGAACTGGAGTAATCTCCTTCCGCCCTCACCTGCCAGGATCCCCGGCCGCCGTGTCATGCCGGGGATAGTCCGTTTCCGGGTACGCTCACGCAGCCCGCTGCTGTACGTCCCCCAGTAAACTCAAAGGTATTATTATGGTTTCAGGAATCTCTGTTTCACCGGGTATCGCTTTTGGTAAAGCGTTGTTACTCAAAGAAGAACCTATCATTATCAGCCAGAAGTCGATTTCTGCTGAGCAGATTGATGCTGAAATCCGGCGTTTCACTGAAGGCCGCGCCAAAGCGTCCGCACAGCTGAATGCCATCAAAGAAACCGCTGAAAAAAATCTCGGTGCCGAGAAAGCCGAAATTTTTGAAGGTCATATCATGCTGCTCGAAGACGAGGAGCTTGAAAACGAAATCACTGACATCATCAAAAGCAAAAAAACCGCCGATTACGCGGTCAACCAGGTGATTGAAGAACAGGCCACCGCCCTGGAAGGTCTTGATGATGAGTATCTGAAAGAACGCGCGGCAGATGTCCGCGATATCGGTAACCGCCTGCTGAAAAATATCCTCGGCATGCCGATTATCGACCTCAGCGCCATCGCTGATGAAGTGATCCTGGTCTCCAAAGACCTGACACCGTCCGAAACCGCACAGCTGAACCTGAAAAAAGTGCTGGGCTTTATCACCGACATCGGCGGCCGGACTTCCCACACTTCCATCATGGCCCGTTCGCTGGAAATCCCTGCCGTGGTCGGTACCGGTAATGCCACTGAAAATATTAGCAGTGATGATTACCTGATTCTGGATGCGGTTAATAACACCATTTATCTCAATCCGTCTGAAGAAGAGATTGAGCGCATGAAAGAAGTGCGCGATGACTATCTGGCGGAAAAAGCCGAACTGGCAAAACTTAAAGACCTGCCTGCGATTACCCTCGACGGTCATCAGGTGGAAGTCTGTGCCAACATCGGTACCGTGCGCGATATGCCGGGTGCGGAACGCAACGGTGCGGAAGGTGTCGGTTTATACCGCACCGAATTCCTGTTTATGGATCGCGACTCGCTGCCGACGGAAGAAGAACAATTCCGCGCTTACAAAGAAGTCGCCCAGGCGATGCCGGATGAAGCCATTATTGTCCGCACCATGGACATCGGCGGTGATAAAGACCTGCCGTATATGAATCTGCCGAAAGAGGAAAACCCGTTCCTCGGCTGGCGCGCCATCCGTATCTGTCTGGATCGCCGTGAAATTCTCGATACCCAGCTGCGCGCAATTTTACGTGCCTCGGTTTTCGGAAAGCTGCGCATCATGTTCCCGATGGTGATTTCCGTCGAAGAAGTCCGCGAACTCAATAAGATAGTGGACGAAATGAAACAGCAGCTGCGGGATGAACAGAAACCTTTTGATGAAACTATTGAAGTTGGTATCATGGTGGAAACCCCGGCGGCAGCAATTAATGCACGTCACATTGCAAAAGAAGTCGATTTTTTCAGTATTGGAACCAACGACCTGACGCAGTATACTCTGGCTGTGGATCGCGGAAATGAGCTGATTTCCCATCTCTACAACCCGATGTCTCCTGCGGTGCTGAACCTTATCAAACAAGTCATTGACGCTTCCCACGCGGAAGGGAAATGGACCGGAATGTGTGGTGAGCTGGCGGGTGATGAACGTGCAACGTTATTGTTGCTGGGCATGGGTTTAGATGAATTTAGTATGAGTTCTATTGCTATCCCGCGTATCAAAAAACTGATCCGCAATACGCATTATGAAGATGCGAAAGCACTGGCTGAACAGGCACTCGCTCAGCCGACGGCAACAGAACTGATGGCACTGGTGGAAACCTTCACTAAAGAAAAAACCCTGTGCTGAGAAAGCCAAATTCACGCCCGGTCCCGTATCAACAATTAGGAGAGTATTCATGGGTCTGTTTGACAAACTGAAGTCGCTGGTTTCGGATGATAAAAAAGACAGCGGCACGATTGACATCGTGGCACCGCTGTCCGGTGAGATTGTGAATATCGAAGATGTGCCTGACGTTGTTTTCGCAGAGAAAATTGTCGGCGATGGTATTGCCATCAAACCGGCAGGGAATAAAATCGTTGCCCCTGTTGACGGTACAATCGGTAAAATTTTTGAAACTAATCACGCGTTCTCCATTGAATCGGACAGCGGGATTGAACTGTTTGTTCACTTCGGGATCGACACGGTCGAACTGAAAGGTGAAGGCTTCAAACGTATTGCGGAAGAAGGCCAGCGCGTACAAAAAGGCGACCTGGTTCTTGAATTTGATCTGGCGCTTCTCGAAGAGAAAGCCAAATCCACCCTGACCCCGGTGGTTATCTCGAATATGGATGAAATCAAAGAGATGACTAAAATGACCGGTCCGGTCACTGTCGGCGAAACGGTTGTCATCAAAATCAAAAAATAACAGCGTTACACCACAGTCTGTACACTGAAAAACGGTTTCTGCGGAAACCGTTTTTTTTCGTCTGTTTTCCTTTGATTGATTAATTTTGTTGTATTATCCCCTGCCTGTTATCCGGAAGTCACCGGAAAAGTATTTCTCACCTCAGTGAAATGCGCTAACATGATCTCCCGTGACGGTCCGCAATTTACGCAGATAACGCGCTGCCTGATACGGCCGGAGCCGCCGGAACCACGGGCGGGATAAACGGGAAGTTTTCATTTTCGTTCGTCACAAAATGGTAATGCTATGGAATTTAATTCAGTTCAGACACAGCAAATAAAGCAGAACATGCGCCTGTTCACTGAGCGCCTGTATCCGAATGGTCATATCCCCGATGAGTTCGATGTTCAGTACCGCACGGACAATAACAACATACTGATTTATCAGAAACAACTCGTCTGCCCTTGCGGCACCCCGCAAACCATTGAAAAACACATTGCCAGACTGACCTGGTCAGAAGCTGATGATAACTGGCAGCTTTTTTATGTGGATAACAACAAATGGCAGCCTTATCCGGACTGCCCTGCCGGCACGCTGAGTGTACTGCTGAAACAGGTTCTGGATGATAAATCCGACCGTTTTATTTTCAGTTAGTCACCACATCACACAATTAAGCCCCGTTAAGGGGTTTATTTGTGAATTTTGATCGTTTTCACGTATAGTGCTCATTACGCAGGTTACTATGACTGATAACTTATTTGCCGGCTTTCAGATTGCGAGGTGTGTATGTATAAAACGATTATAGTTCCAATCGATATTTCCGAAACCGGGCTGACCCGCGAGGTGATCCCGACAATTCAGACATTAGCCAAATTTGAAAATGCCAAAATTCACTTTGTCGCGGTGATCCCGTCATTCTCTCACTTTGCCTCTTTCGGTATTGCCTATGCCGCCACCCTGCCGGAAAAAGATGAGATTCTGGACAGCGCCAAAGAGCAGCTGGCGAAGATGGTCAGTGACTTTAATCTGCCTGCAGAGCAGTTTGAACTGCACGTGGTTTCCGGCTCACCGAAAGATCAGATTCTGAAACTGGCGGATACCCTGGAAAGCGACCTGATTGTGATCAGCTCACGCCGCCCGGATATGTCCACCTATCTGCTCGGCTCCAACGCCGCCGCGGTTGTGCGTTACGCCCATACCTCGGTTCTGGTTGTCCGCTGATACGCGGCAGCACCTGACTGAACGCCCGCACTGCGGGCGTTTGTTTTTTTATTTTCCTGAAATCTGCACAGGATCACAGCCGGGCATACCAGTCACGAATAGCTGACAGAACGTGTCCGGTATGCCGGTTTCCGTCGGAATCTTTAAAATAGTGATCCAGATTATCAAAGGTTCTGAATGTCACCACCGGATTCGCCACCGCTTTCTGCATCTGCTTAAACGATGTAACACTGACATTGGTATCATTCAGCGTCTGAATAACCAGCACCGGTTTTATCTGCCCGTTCAGTGTCTGCTGCGCATCGGCTTCCAGAAACTCACGCCACCAGCGCGGCCCGTGCTGGCTGACCAGCATATCGTCCGCCACCTCATTACGTTTTACCGCATCGGTAAATGCCAGAAAACCGGCTAACTGTGACTCGTCAGGCGGCTGAGGACTATTACGGAAGCTGTCCGTGACATCATCGAGGAAAAAGCGCCCGCCACCATTGATGGCTACCACCGCGTCAACCACCGGAGATACCAGGGCGGTGTGCTCCGCGACCGTCGCCCCTTCGCTGCCGCCCAACAGCAGCACAGTGTCATACACCCCTTTCAGGCGATCGAGCACCGCAGCATAGTCACTGACCCGCACCGACAGCGAATCATTGAGCATGGTTTCCGCCGGGCAATCTGCCCGCTCACCATCCCGGTCATTAAAAGGCAGTGCATCGGTAATGCCGTATTTCTCCACCAGCAGAATGTCATGATCCGGGAACGCACCGCCGAAAGTATCCACCATAAAACGGTTGTTTTTGGCACTGTTACAGTCTGAACCCTGAATCAGCACCAGTAATTTTCGGGCAGGTTCCGCCTGCCGGTGCAGCAGGTAGTAATGAATATCGCTGCCGTCCTGACGGGCAAGGTTGTCTGTCCGGACCGTTTCTTTCCCGCTATTTTGTATTTCTGATGCCATTGCAGGAGCCATCAGCAGACAACCCAGCAGCGTACAGACGGCGGCCTTACGCATTCTTCATCCCTTCACATAAAACAGATAATTAAACAATGTGCGGAAACCGAGCTTCTGATACAGGCTCAATCCTTCGGACGACGCTTCCAGATAACAATCCCGGATACCCCGCTTCCGGCATAGTGTCAGTGCATAATCCAGCAACAGTGTGGCGTAGCCGTTGCCCTGATATGCAGGAACAGTTCCGAGATCATCAATCCGCGCGCCGTATTCTGACAGCGACAGCGTAATGCAGCTGACCGGTTTCCCCTGACACAACAGAACGGCATGGTGCAGCTCAGTACCGTTTGCCATTGCCCGCTGATGATAGCGGATATAGTCACTGACAATACTGAAATCCGGCGCTTCTTCGTCATCCTCTCCCACCGGAAAAGCGGCATCCAGCGGCTCCGCCCACAGCGAAAGCTGATCATTCACCTCACGGATCTCGCATCCGGCAGGAAGAACAGAAGACGGCTGCCATTCCTCAACACACAGATGCATGGCACTGGTTTCACCGTCAGCTTCATAACCCGCCGCCATAATCTGCGGGTGCAGTGCTTCTGCGACAGATTTCTCCGTCACCAGACAGTGGGGCTTATGGCAGGCGGTGAAAAGCTGCTGTGCCTGTGAAAATTCAGCGTTATCCGCACCGGCCTGCAGATAGATATAGTTAAAAACCGGCACCGGCAGCGGTGTCAGATAGCACTCTGCGCGGTCACTGACTGTAATGACATCCTGCGCGATACTGCGCCAGAAATGGCGCTCTGTGGCGAGGTAATTCTGTAAACTCATGGTGTCTCCGGAATGGTATAAGCATCGGCGGGATTTATTATCTCCACTCTATAATATAAGCCGTTATATACCTTATCAGAATGTTAAGGTATTCCGGAGTCTGACGCTCAGCCCCGGCGTATTGCCATAATCTGATGCACCACAATACCCGCCAGCAATCCCCAAAAAGCCGAACTGATACCCAGCAGCGTAATACCGGATGCCGTCAGCAGAAAGCAGATAATTGCCGCATCCCGCCCTTTTTCATCTGCCAGGGACTGATGCAGGCTGTTCATCAGCGTGGTCAGCAGAGCAAGCCCGGCCAGGATCTGTATCAGAACCGCCGGAAAGGCATTGAACAACATAAAAACCGCACCGCCGAAAATCCCCGCCAGCAGATAAAATATCCCCGCCCAGACAGCTGCGGTATAACGCCGTGCCGGGTCCGGATGCACATCCGGCGCCATGCAAATCGCGGCGGTGATCGCCGCAATACAGATACTGAACCCACCCCACGGTGCCAGCAGAATGGCCGCCAGCGACGAGCAGCTCAGCAGCACAGAGGTGTGCGGCGGATAACCGTTAGCCTGTAAAATCGCAATCCCCGGCGCATTCTGCGAGGCCAGCGACACAATAAAAAAAGGAATGCCGACACTGATCAGGGATGTCAGGGTAAATGACGGCATCACAAATTCCGGCAGCGCAAACACATTACCGGCTCGGACAAAATGCAGATCACCGCTCAGCCCGGTCACTGTAATACCGGTGATCAGTGCAGCAATAATGGCGTACAGCGGGAAAATCCGCCGCATCACCACATACGCGGCTATCATCGCAGCACACAGCACAAAGCTGGTATTCAACGCACCGAACGCCGTCAGCCCGAAACGCAACAGAATACCGGCCAGCATCGCCGAGGCCAGTGCGCGCGGGATATAATTCATCAGTCGGGCAAAAATACCGGTCACACCGCACAGAAACATCAGCCCGGAGGCAAAAATAAACACGCCGACGGCTTCATTGATGGTCACCCCCGACAAACTGGTCACCAGCAGCGCGATCCCCGGTGTGGACCAGGCCGTCAGCACCGGCATTTTATACCAGAGCGACAACCCGATCGTTGTCACTCCCATCCCGATCCCCAGCATCATCAGCCAGCCGCCGGTTTGTGCGGCATCAAGTCCCGCCACATTCAGTGCCTGCAAAATAATCGCCACTGAACTGGCATAACCGACCAGCACCGCAACCAGCCCTGTCATCATCATTGCTGGAGAAAAGGCACGAAAAAATGTTAACTTATTCATAGGAACACACCATCGGATGTTATAGCAGACGAGCGGACTCTATCACCGGATGCTATAACGGACAATGACATTTACCCGGAATAATGACAATTTATGCACGATATCACACCGGCTGTTGCTGAAACTTTTAAACAACTGCGTGCCGAACGCGGACTGAGTCTCAGCCAGGCAGCACAACTGACCGGCGTCAGCAAAGCCATGCTCGGTCAGATTGAACGCGGACAGTCCAGCCCGACGGTATCCACACTGTGGAAAATCGCCACCGGCTTTAATGTGGCGTTCTCTGTCTTTCTGGAAGGTGCGCAACCGCAGCAGCAATCCGCACTCCACGCTTTTGCAAAACTGCCGGTCTTTGAACAGACCCGCTCAGGGATGCGTGTTACACCGCTGATCCCATTTGATGATGAACTGAAAACGGATTTACTGAAGATTGACCTGCTGCCGGGGGCGCTCAGCGAGTCCGGCCCGCATGAACCCGGCGTTATCGAACATGTTATTGTGCTGGAAGGGGCATTACAACTGCAGCTGGGGAATGACTGGCACACCGTTTCCGCCGGGGAATCCCTGCGCTTCCATGCCGATATTCCGCACGCTTACGCTAATCCCGGCAAGACCATTGTGACACTGCATAACCTGATCCATTATCCGCGTCCTGCGGAAAAATAAAAAAAGCAGGGTATAAAAATATACCCCGCTTTGACTTAACAGATCGTCTGATTTTTAGTAATAATAATACAACCAAAATAAATACCTGCTCAGCTTAACTTATAATATACCTTCCCGGAATAGCAAGGGTTTACGTTTATACTGAACATAAAAATATACCATTCAGAATACTGTCTTCTGTTATGTATGGCGGTTTATTTATTGTTTAATTAAACATCGTCAGGCATATTTCTATGCTGTCATGATGTTTTTTCTGGTGTTGTTTCTTCTGGTGTTGTTACTACTGCATAATTTATTATTATCGCTACATGGTTTTACTGCATCTTTCTTATTAAAGGTATTACCAAACTACAGGGGTAGTATCGTACAGTGATCCTGAACGATTCTGAAACGAGATTACAGATCACAGTGAAAATATAAAAAAAAGCCACCATTCCTGCCGGATACAGTGGCTTATTACAGGATTAACTAACTTATTTTAGTATGTTGTTACACATCATCTGAAGTGTATTAATAAACCGGGCTGCATGAAAACCATCACAGACTGCATGGTGCACCTGCACAGAAACAGGTAATAATACGCAGTCACCTTCCTGCTGAAATTGCCCCATCGTAAAAACCGGGGCAAAATAATCATCCTTTCCGGTGATATTCAGGTTAAATCCGTCAAAACTCACCCAGGGTAATGATGATATATTCAGATGGTTCTCTGGTAACTCTCCCTGCGGAAACAATGCAGTATCATGCTGATATTCTGCCATTACCGCATTATAGCCCGCCATAAATTCACTGATATCCGGACAATAACGGCAAAAGAGCACAGAGAATGTTTCAGTGTCTTTATGAAAAACAGTAAATACAGGATCGGTCCGATCCCAGTAAATCAGTGCATTATCTTTCATTGCCATCCGGAACTCCGGAAACTGATTAACAACCCCGGAGATCAGATAAATCATTACCGGATAAAATTTATAATCCGTTTCCGCCAGTGCGGTACGTAAAGCGGTAATATCGAGTTTGGTGGTCAGGCTGAATCCGCATTTAATCTGCTGACGATAAAGGGCAAAATGTTCCCTGCGATTCCAGGTATTCAGGTCAATCCGGGTAAAATTCATGTTTATTCCTTCTGATTAATAGTGAAAAATAGTAATAATCAGAAGGCAGTCTGGTTGTCTCAATGGGTAACATTCCGTCCTCCGTAAGCTGTCTGGTATTCAGTAATAATACCCGATACGGGCCTGATCTGTATTAAGCCCGGCTTTATTTATTCCGGCCAATCATCCGCAAACACATAGCGGATCAATTCTGCGGATCCACGGGGCGGTGCTTTCAGCACATCCGCCATTACGTCAATTTCCATCTGACAGGTTTGCAGTTTGTCTTCCGCCAGTACATACGGATCATCAGCCAGGAAACGAGCACCGTATTTATCCACTGATTCCTGTATTTACGCCGAAAATAATGACTTTCAGTGTCGGAACCATCTCAAGAACCTGAGTTTTTATCTGTTCATTTTTTTCCACCACCGCACTTTTAATAAAAAATGCAAAAAACAACGCAATCAGTGACAGATAAACAGGCCGCCCGCAAATAAAAAACCACCGGATAACCGGTGGTTTTTTGTACTTAGCGATAACTTACTCTCCCCGCTGCTTAATGCAGATCTCTTTTATTTTTTGTATATTATTCTTCAGAGAAACCTGATGTTCTGTGGGAAAATAACTGTAGTCCAGCGAAATATAAAAACGGGCATCACGCATCATGACAAACAAACTGATTTCGTTTTCTTCCGATTTATAAATGAAATGTTCTTCATCTGCTTTTTTGCTTTCCAGTATTGAAGGTTTACCATATTCCACTTCAAGATTGTGCTGCAATGTTTTCAGCAGCGTCTGATATGCTGTTTCATCATCTGTGGAATAAAAATAACCAATACCGACCAGCCCGCTGAAATCCGGCTGCCCGTACTGCGGTAAAAAACGGAATTCGTATTCACCGGCTTCATTTAATCCGCCGGAAAATGTTTTGGACGTCACTTTGGTCAGCGGGCAGGCATATTCGCTGTTATCCGTTTCCGGCTGACTGCCGAGCCGTGGCGCCAGAGCTTCTTCCGTCATTCCCCATGTCAGACCGAAAGGAGCAGCATAACGCTCATGTTGTCCTGTATCCGCCGCCTCTGTTTTATCACAGCCACCCAGTAATAGTGATGCTGCAACCAACGCAGAAATTATCGTTATTTTTTTCATTGTTCAGTATATCCGCTGATTTAATGTGACGTTAGCCCGCCATATTTAACTTATCATTCAATCCGGCTGTTTTCCGGCAACAAACGATATCAATCCAGAATAAAAGTACCAGTAAAAAATAAAGCCTCCGTAAAAAAGGATCGTATCAGTGACCCGGCCCCGGCTGCATTAAATTGACGATTTCCGCTTTCGCGGCCTGAGACACACCCGGGCGAGCTGGTTAATTCAGGCCGGTGAGTGCCAATGTCAGCACTTCAGGAAATGGGAGGGCGGGAGGATGGGAGGATGGGAGTCGATCGAAGTGGTGCCGGATACCGGATTCGAACTGGTGACCTTTTCATTACGAATGAACTGCTCTGCCAACTGAGCTAATCCGGCACAACCTTATTACACGCCTGTCAGGCACGGTTTTCAAGCTGAAAACCGGAAATCGCTGCCGGTTTGCCTGTTTTTTCTTCTGTATTCATGCCTGTCTGGCGTGATCTGAAGCACAAATCCGGTATTTTCTGTTTTCAACGGAGTGTTATCTATTCTGCATGAAATCATGTCTTCCTTTATAAACATACCGGACATCTCCTCAGATAAATAATTTGAATATCATTATATTGATTGATATAAAAACTAATATTTAACAAAATTCCAGTTTATAAAATCAAATTACAGTCATTTTTTAGATTTAAATTTCAAAAAAAGATATATGAAAGATATGCACGTTACAAACATCTTGTTACTATTATCCCGCTAATAATGTAAACATTTAAGTACAGCATTTTGCTTTACTAACATGACGGTAAATGCAAAACCGTGAATATGATCACTAAACAATCACATACCGAATTGCATAACAATTCACTGCTTTAATTAAATATCTTTGTTATTCCCTGCTGTCGCTGACTTTTCATTCATGTAACGTAACATTATCAATGTGATCCTTATCATCAAATTTATCCTGACCGTGTCACATTTTTATTTTTATCTTGAGTTTCAGTTGAAGGATTCAATAAATCATAACGTTTTTCCGCCCGATCAATAAAAACAAATGTAATTGTAACAATGGTAACTTATAAATTATTTTAATTCAAATGACCAGGGAGGTGTATATGATGCATAGATTTGATTAAACCGCAGCAGTGTTTCTCATCCGTTTTTTTATTCATCCTGTAAAGATAGATTTAAATTTGTACGTTATATCCTTATTTACGCTTTCTTAACCTATATAAAAAAACACCTGATAACACGACTATTCATTGCAGCATAACTGCCCGACAGCATTGAATTATTCATATTATCCCCGGGTTTTAACGATGAATTAAATGTATATTAAACATAAATACGCAACAAGGCATTAACAAACTCAACTCATTGAATATAATCAATTATTTTAGTTTAAGTGATATAGATCACCCGATTTACACCCGAAATTAATACCCACTTAGTTTATTTCCACCTCCCCCATTCCCTTTTCCTTTTTTTTCACGCATGATGATTTCACGCCAAACAAGAAGGATGGCAGAGAAAGAAAAAACAGAAATAAAAAAACCGAATTTGAATTAAGACAAGAACACTACCGGATTTACAAATGCTATATCATTCACAAGGCATGAGATTTATAAACAAATAAATGCCTGTGTAAATTATCGAGTTATTATTATAAATAATTGGAGATTTTACCATGATGTATCCAGCAGAACCGTATCGTATTAAAAGTGTTGAAACCGTATCCATGATCCCTCGCGAAGAGCGTATCAAAAGAATGAAAGAGGCCGGGTACAACACTTTCTTGTTGAATTCCAAAGACGTTTATGTCGATTTACTGACCGATAGCGGCACCAACGCCATGTCCGATAAACAATGGGCCGGCATGATGATGGGTGACGAAGCATACGCGGGCAGCGAAAACTTCTTCCATCTGGAAAGAACTGTTCAGGAATTATTCGGCTTTAAACACATCGTTCCTACTCACCAGGGCCGGGGTGCAGAGAACTTACTCTCTTCATTAGCGATCAAACCGGGTCAGTATGTTGCAGGTAACATGTACTTCACTACCACCCGTTATCACCAGGAAAAAAATGGTGCGACATTCATCGATATCGTCCGCGATGAAGCACACGATGCGGGCCTGGATGTGAAATTCAAAGGCAATATCGACGTTAAGAAACTGGAAAAACTGATTGCGGAGAAAGGTGCGGAAAATATCGCTTACATCTGTCTGGCGGTAACCGTAAACCTGGCAGGTGGTCAGCCGGTCTCTATGGCAAACATGCGTGAAGTCCGCCAGTTATGTGACAAGCACGGCATCAAAGTATTCTACGATGCAACCCGCTGCGTGGAAAACGCCTATTTCATCAAAGAGCAGGAAGAAGGTTTCGCGGATGTCTCCATTAAAGACATCGTTCACGAAATGTTCAGCTACGCTGACGGTTGTACCATGAGTGGTAAGAAAGACTGTCTGGTGAACATCGGTGGTTTCCTGTGTATGAACGACGACGACATGTTCTCTGCCGCACGTGAACTGGTCGTGGTTTATGAAGGGATGCCTTCTTACGGTGGTCTGGCCGGTCGTGATATGGAAGCGATGGCTATCGGTTTACGCGAAGCGATGCAGTTCGAATATATCGAGCACCGCGTCAAGCAGGTTCGTTACCTGGGCGAAAAACTGAAAGCAGCCGGTGTACCGATTGTTGAGCCGGTCGGCGGCCACGCAGTATTCCTCGATGCACGCCGTTTCTGCCCGCATCTGACCCAGGATGAGTTCCCGGCACAGAGCCTGGCAGCCAGCATCTACATGGAAACCGGTGTACGTTCAATGGAGCGCGGTATTATCTCCGCAGGCCGTAACAAAGAAACCGGCGACCATCACCGTCCGAAGCTGGAAACCGTTCGCCTGACGATTCCGCGCCGTGTATACACCTATGCACACATGGATCTGGTTGCTGACGGTATTATCAAACTGTTCAAGCACAAAGAAGATATTAAAGGGCTGAAGTTCATTTACGAACCGAAGCAGTTACGTTTCTTCACTGCACGCTTTGATTACGTGTAATTATCTGATGACAGCGGCCTCATTATTTTAATGGGGCCTTTTTGTCTCTGTATCCCTATAACAATAAAGAACAAATAAAATCGATAAATATGAATGCTGTTGGTGATATTTATCATTAATAGGAAACGTTTATTATGAGTATTCATAGTGCCGATACAAATAAATCACCCGGACTGACCAGCGGAACCATGCTTGTTATAGCAACAGTCGTCGGCGGCGGTATGTTTTCGTTACCGATTGCAATGGCCGGTGTCTGGTTTTCCGGTGCCGCTGTTATTTTGATTCTAGTTGCAATTATGATGTTACTGACCGGCCTGATGTTAGTTGAAGTTAACCTGCATTTTGAACCGGGTGCCAGCTTTAATACCTTCACCACCGAGTTACTGGGCAAAAAATGGAATATTGTCGTGGGAATTGCCTTCGGGTTTGTCCTCTATATTCTGACGTATGCCTATATCTCCGGGTCATCCGCAGTTCTGGCTCAGACGATATTAAAATATACCGGTGTCGCGCTGCCGATAAAAGCCGCCGTCGTAATTGTCGCCTGTCTGGTGGCTGCGATTGTCTGGTACAGCTCATTATGGGTCGGACGTATTACCACCATTTTAATTTTCGGTAAGTTTATCGCGTTCTTTGCCACCTTCTCCGGACTGGTTGCACACGTGGAAATTGCCAATCTGCTGGATTCCGCATCAGTGGCAATTCCCGGAACAAAATATCTGCCTTATGTTCTGATGACACTGCCGTTCTGTATTATTTCGTTCGGCTTCCACGGTAACGTGCCGAGCCTGGTGAAATTGTACGGCAAACCAAAATTCCGTTTTATTACCCGTTCAATCATTATCGGGACAATATTTGCGGTACTGCTGTATATCTTCTGGCTGGGTGTCACGATGGGCAACATCAGCCGCGCCAACTTCTCCCCGATTATTGCCAAAGGCGGGAACATTGATGTGTTTGTTGAGGCAATCGGCGGGGTGATGTCAGGCAAAACCATGGATGTCATCCTGACATTCTTCGGTAACTTTGCGGTGGCCAGTTCCCTGCTGGCAGCAACACTCGGCCTGTTTGACTATATTGCCGACCTGCTGAACTTTAAAAATGACAGCGCCGGTCGTTTCAAAACAGCGGTAGTGACGTATCTGCCACCGGCGGTGGTGTGTTTCTTCTTCCCGAACGGATTCGTTTATGCCATCGGCTATGCCGGTCTGGCCTTTACCATCTGGAGTGTGATTTTACCGCCGTTCCTGGTAAAAGCCTCCCGCAAACGCTACAGCGACGGCGATACCATTTACCGTTCACCGTGTAACAACGCGGTATTGAATCTGGTGATTGTCTGCGGTGCGATTGTGTATCTGACGGTCATTCTGGATGTGTTCGGCTGGCTGCCGACATTTAAATAAAAGGTGTTACAGGCGGCCGGAGACAGATATGCCCGGCCGCTTGTGCAGCAGTTCTCTCTGGTCTGCCGGGAGGCAAATCATGTATTTCACCCTGTTACACTGGCAACATCCGCTGTTTACCCGCCGGCAGGCGCTGCGGCTGCTTATTCAGGTGCAGTGCGCCGTTCATATGACGCGCAGAGAGAGACGGGAACGCCGGATCAGAAAAAACGCATCGGGATAAGAGCGGAAAACTGATCGATTTTTTTGATAAACTTACGGTAAAGCGCTTTCATAATCTCTCCAAAACCGTGATGACTATCACGTACCGCGTATCTTACTTATCCCGCTCCGCTGTGCAAGGTTCTGCATTCATTTTTTCATCACTGTCCGGTGTAAAAAAATCACGACACTTTATCACGCCGAATGCCACTCTGTGCTATGGTGATGCAATCGTTTGTTCGCTGCATTTACAGGATAAATTATGCAAAAATCGTTATTTATCGGCACGTTGTTGTCTGCGTTTTTTTTCAGTGGTTTACACCCCGCTCTGGCGCTGACCTCACAACAGGCCGCCGAAAAACTCGCGCTGACCGAACTGGCTGAGACCTACAGCCCGGCACAGATTGCTGCGCTGACACAACAGCCGGAAGCAAACCGGTTCGACGCGCTGATGATCACTATCGGTGCGCTGACAACGGATGATCTGAAAAACCCGGCGGCAGAGAGTGCTAAGCTTCAGGCTTTTGTGGATGCACAGCAGCAGGATCACACCCGTTATCTCGGCAATGTGTCGGATAAAAATATTGTGCCGCGCCTGCATACCACATGGAAAACCGCGGTATTCCCGAACGATCCGAACACGCTGAAAACCCTGAATAACTTTATTGATAAAGGCTATACCAGCGGCTATAACCTGGTGGATACCCGCGAAGAATCCGGCTTTGATAAAACACGGATGATCCGCTACGGCCATAATGATATCGATCACGCCGCCCAGCTGATTTACCTGCTGCGCCGTGAAGGGTTTGATCCGAAAGTGCAGCTGACACCGAAATCCTCCGCGTTTCTCTATCTGGACGAATGGGGTGAGGCCGATTATCCGGTGACCACGCTGAAAAGCGGCAAAAAAGTGGCGATCGCCAGTGAATATAATCTCGACCTGGAATTTCCGTCAATTGAGGAACGCAACCGCTTTCAGAGCCTGATTGACCAGTACGCCAAGAAAAATACCGCTGATCAGAAAGGATTGATCCGCGCCGCCTGGTGGCAGCCGTTTTACCGCAGTTATGTCCCGGTGGATAGTTATGATGTGGTGACCGAAACCCGTGTGACCGGTGGTCACTATCAGGCGGATTTGATGGCACTGCCGGAGAATGCGGAAAAACAGGCGGAAAATATCCGTAAAGCGAAAAGCGGGATGCAGGTAACGAGCGAAAAAGTGTGGGTAAATCCCTCTTTTTACCGTTATCTGCAAGGGGATTATAAGTAATCATCTCCCGGACAGGACGGCGTGGTGTTAAGCACGGCGCCGTCTTTCCGGTTCTGATGATAACGGGCAAAACGAAAAGTCGCTGTAAATACCGCCCTGTACGCTCAGGCTCGCCATCCATGGCTCGCATGCTTTTCGTTCGCCTGCCCGTTATCATGAACCTGACATTCAGATTGTTTCGGAAAATCAGATAACAAACTCTTTATCCACCGATAAACAGTCCCGCAATCGTAGCTGCCATCAGATTAGATAACACCCCGGCGACCAGTGCTTTCATCCCGAGAGTGGCAATCTCTTTTCGCCGGTTCGGGATCAGACTGCCGATACCGCCGATAGCAATCGCCACAGTACCAAAGTTAGCAAAACCACAAAGTGCAAACGAGAGGATGATTTGTGTCCGCTCTGTCATCGGCAGGCCGGTCGCCGCCACGACTTCATTGCCCTTCAGATATTCCGCCAGATTGGCATAGGCAAAAAATTCGTTGATAACAATTTTCTGTCCGATAATCGCACCAGATGTCAGTGCTTCATTCCACGGAATGCCCATCAGCCACGCCAGCGGGGACAGCAGATAGCCAAGGATCAGTTCCATACTCAGATCCGGCAGGCCGAACCAGCCGCCGACACCACCGAGCAATCCGTTTAACAATGCCACCAGGCTGACAAACGCCAGCAGCATTGCGCCGACTGCCAGGGCCATATTCAGGCCGTTAATCGCCCCTTCCGCCGCCGCATCAATAATATTCGCCGGACGGTTTTCCTGCACCGGTTTGGCGTTGGATTCATCGGCAGTCTGCTGTGTTTCCGGGATCATCAGTTTGGCAAACAGTAACCCGCCCGGTGCCGCCATAAAGGAGGCCGCCAGCAGGTATTCCATTTTCACCCCCAGCGATGCATAGCTCACCAGCATAGTACCGGCGATAGATGCCAGCCCGCCGCACAGCACGGCAAACAGCTCTGAACGGGTCATGCTGCCGAGATACGGTTTAACCAGTAAAGGGGCTTCTGTCACACCAAGAAAAATATTGGCTGCTGAGTTCATCGATTCCGCACGGCTGGTTTTCAGCAAACGCTGTAACGCCCCGCCGACCCAGCGCACGAGGATCTGCATAATCCCCAGATAATAAAGTACCGCTGACAATGCGGAGAAAAAGACAATGATCGGCAGTACCCGCAGCGCGATAACAAACCCGCCGCTGCCGAAAATCGCAAACATTTTGTCAGAGACCAGGCCGCCGAAAATAAAAGAGGTCCCGGCATTATTGAAATTGATCACCGTGGTGACCGCTTCCGCCATCACAAATAAAACGTGCTGCCCGGCCGGGGAGTAAAGAATTAACCCGCCCAGCGCCAGTTCAATAGTAAAAGCCAGTACCACCGTGCGCAGATTAATGGCGCGGCGGTTTTCAGACAGTAAATAACCTATTCCCAGCAGTACCACGATCCCGAGAATGCCGATTGCTGTATTCATATGTGTAATCCGGTAAAAACCCTGAGTGAAAAATCCGCCGGCAGCGGCGGCATAAAAACCAAACCGTGTTAACATGCTGACCTACAAATACCGACCCTTCACACGGTTTGATTGAGAGGAGAGTGCTTTTATGGCAGTTGCAATTCAGGCAAGCGCAAACGATTTCGCAGAAACCATCATTATGCCCGGAGATCCCCTGCGCGCCAAGTTTATTGCTGAACATTATTTATCGCAGGCGCGGGAAGTAAACAGCGTCCGCAATATGCTGGGTT
The DNA here is from genome assembly GCF_043105645.1 of Morganella sp. TYF_1. Lineage (NCBI taxonomy): Bacteria > Pseudomonadati > Pseudomonadota > Gammaproteobacteria > Enterobacterales > Morganellaceae > Morganella > Morganella sp. TYF_1. The sequence goes on from NZ_JBICLU010000026.1 coordinate 843,393, forward strand.
ATACCGGAGAATACAAAGGCAAACGAATTTCGGTGATGGCCCACGGCATGGGTATCCCTTCAATCTCAATGTATGCGTATGAGTTAATTCAGGATTTTGGTGTGAAAAACCTAATCCGTATCGGCACCTGTGGCGCAGTGCGGGATGATGTGTCACTGATGGATGTGGTGATCGCCATGGGCGCAAGTACCGATTCCAAAGTGAACCGTGACCGTTTTTACGGTAACGATCTGGCGGCACTGGCAGACTGGCATCTGCTGGCATCTGCGGTGAAAACGGCTGAACGTCTGCAGTTACCGGTCAAAACCGGCAATGTGTTTACTGCGGATCTGTTTTACACCACCCGCCCGGAGCTGTTTACCGTGATGGAGCAGTACGGGATTCTCGGGGTGGATATGGAAGTCGCCGGGCTGTACACCGTCGCGGCAGAGCTGGGGGCGCGGGCACTGGCGATCCTCACTACCTCTGATCATATTAAAAACGGTGGTAAACTGACCATCGATCAGCGCCAGAACGCGATGCACAATATGATTGAGCTGGCGCTGGAAACCGCGCTGACACTCTGACAGCCACAGTTTTTTATCCGCAGACAAAAACGCCCTCATCAGAGGGCATTTTTGCTTGTTCATGACAGCGGTTACTGTGCGGCGTTATTAACCGGCAGAATTTCCATAATACCTGCGCGGACATAATACTGCTGACCGGATGCGGCAGCCGGTGCATCACCCGCCATTTTTGCCAGCGCTTCTTTCGGTGTTGTGGTGGATAATGAAGACTGATACAGCGTGTTGCCGTTGATATCACGGACACTGGCGCGGACAAAATACTGTTTGCCGTCTTTACTGACTGCCGGTGCATCCGCGCTCATTTTTTTCAGGGCTTCACCCGGCGTGGCGGTGGTCAGTGCGGACTGAAAGACCGGAGCACGGTTGTAACCACCGTTATGGTATCCGCGCTTATTATGATGGCCACGTCCGTCATGATTACCGCGCATCATATGACGACCACCGTTGCCGTCACAGTTGCCATAACCATTCATATACTGACCATTCTGTTGCGGCTGAGTGACCGGCGCCGGTGCTGCGACAGCGGTAACACCCGCACCTAATAAGCTCAGTCCGATAACACCTGCAATGATCTTTTTCATATTAATATTCCTTTTGAGTTAATTTTCTGAAGCACTGTTTTGCTGTTGACGTCATCATTGCCGATGCCGGTATATATGACAATCCGTTTTACCCTTTCTGACGGTGAAATCATAATCCCTGCACAATTCATCATAATTTCTGCACAGTTCTTCATTTTCTCTCCATATTTCACTCTGCCGGTTTCAAAAGAGATGTGTCAGAAATGAATATAAAATTTAATTATTTTTATACTTCCTTACATAAAAAATACGCTAATAAGATTAATCCCCTTATTATTGATATCGGGAATTGTTATCACTAAGAAAGACAGCCAACAGAACAACCTGAGGAAGTGACATGAAAAAAATAACAATGATTGCCGGTATTATTGCAGCGGCGTATTCCTTTTCAGCGCTGGCGGCGCCGGCGGATGCTCAGGTAAAACCCCTGACAGCCACGGCTCAGAAAGCCGGAAATACTGCTGATTATCTGATTGGCAAAACCTGGGTAACCACCGAGGCACTGGACCAGGACGGTAAAGCGATTCCGGCCACCGATGAGAGTGTGGCAGGCTTCTTTGGCCTGGCCAACTATGAAAAAGACGGTTCCGTTAAGATGTACACCCCGGAAGGAAAGCTGAAATTACAAGGCGACTGGTCTTTCAGCGCGGACGGTAAAACCCGGTCGCTGACCGGTAAGAATGACAAAGGAGAAGTGCTGTTTACCCGTGTGGTCGAAAATATCAAAGTGACACCGGATGAATACATTTACCGCGTCTACCCGAAACCGGACGATAAAAGTCATTACGCGGATATTGTCCACAAACCCAAAGCCGCAGAATAAATACCAATGTACAAAAATGCCCTCAATGAGGGCATTTTTCATTCCGCCGGTATCAGCTTGCCAGAATCCGTGATTTGCGGCGCACTGCAGATAACAGCATATAAATCGCGGTGGAGAGCAGCACAATAAAGAAGAAGTTCATGATGCCGTCAGGCTGTTTCATAAACTGTCCCGCCACCAGCGGGCCCGCCGCTGAACCGATGCTGTAGCAGAACAACATCACCTGGGTTGCCGCCACAATCACATTCGCTGTGAGTGTGTCACATGCCAGTGTGATCGCGACCGGATACAGCGCAAAAGAAGACATTCCCAGCAGCGTCAGCGCCACCACCATCACCAGATAGTGGCCGGAGAGATAAATCATTCCCATCGCAAATACCCCGGCGAGAGAGACCATCGCCAGCAATAATACTTTACTCATGCGGGAAGATAATTTGCTGATCACCGGCTGAATAATCATCCCGCCGAGGATGATCGCCGCCATCAGGCCGCCGACCTGTTCGGTGTTGTAATGTTTTTCCTGCAATGCCAGCGGCATCAGCCCGTAAATGGTGCCCATCACAATACCGGAGGTCATACAGCCGACCATAGCCGGTTTACTCAGACGCAGGATCTGTTTCAGGGATAAGCTTTTATGTCCGCCGTGACATACCGGCTGTGCTTTGGAGAACAGCGGCGGCAATACCGCAGCAAACAGCAGCACCATCACCACAGCAAACGGCACGACACCTGCGGTTCCGAACACACCGATCGCCAGCTGACCCAGGGTGGTGCCGCCGTACAGTGCGGTCATGTAGAAGCTCAGGCGTTTGGCACGGACAGCCGGGTTATCGCCAATCAGCAGCCAGGATTCAATCACCACAAAAATACCGGCAACCGCCACCCCGGCCAGCATCCGGGATGCCAGCCACGCACTCAGATCAGTATAAAACGGCAGAACTGCCACGGTCGCCGCCAGCGCCAGCACAAAGAGAATAAAGGAACGGCGGTGACCGATACGGGCAATCACCGGCTCAATCAGCATCGAACCGAGTAATAAACCAATATAGTAAGCACTGGCTAACCAGCCTGCGTAATCGGTACCGATGGCAAAATAATCCAGCGATAACGGGATCAGGCTCATCAGATAACCGGATGCAATCGCAAATAACGTCAGACCGGCGACAGGGATTAACACACTGTCAGGACGCGGCGTGCGGATGCTGTGACTCACTGCTTTTCTCCACCTAAAACAAAAAAATCAAAAAAACATGACGCTGCTTTTTTTCTCAGGCTGTTTCATCGCCAAAATGGTGGATGACGGGTCATTGATAGAAGCAGTGGATTGTGAATTTATGTCTGAAACGGAGCGGAATATAGCCCCTTGTAAGGGAAAAATGAAATCAAAAAAACTAATGGCTGCGAGTAGTTTTTGTTATGGAAGGAAATAACAGAGGAATATGGGGTTTCCCCTGTTATTTTCGGTATTTTTACATGCAAATTAACAAAAAAATAACTTATTTTTCCTTATCTGCCGGTAATAAAGAAATCACCGTTTCCAGCGCATCGGGGATAACGCTGCCGTGTGACTTTCCGGGGAAGATCCGGAACTGACATTGTTTGTCCCGCAGTTGTAACTGCTCACACACTTCCCGCGCGGTAATATCACTGTAGCGGACGGACAGATTGTGTTTTTGTTCTTCACTCATTTTGCTCAGATCGGGTTTTTCTTCCAGCCCGCCCTGAGTGATGGTCAGCCGGATATCCGCCGGGAGGCGATCAAATCGTTCCGCTGTCATATAAGAGCCATGACCCCACCAGAGGGACGGGCTGGCACTGATGTAATCGGTAAATAAACCGGGTTCATCCGTGGCTGTCCGCAGCACAAACAGCCCGCCGAGGCTGTGGCCGAAGAAGTAGCGGCGGTCGTTAACGGAATAGTGATTACTCACCCACGGAATCACCTGTTCACGGATAAACTGCCGGAAAGGCAGTTCGCCGCCGCCTGCGGTAAATTGCTCACCGGTTGCGGGCGGTGTGTAATCAAAGGTGCGGGTTTTCGGGTAAGCCAGATCAGAGGGATAACCGATCCCCACCACCAGCGGCAATGGCCGGGTTTTACCGGCACTGAGCCGGTTAATCATCATCGGAAACTGACCGTTACCGTCGAGCATATAGAGCACGGTGTACGCCGTTTGTGGCTGTTTCGGCTGCGCGATAAAAAGGCGGTAGTGACGATCACCCTGCTGCATCTCATGGTGCGTTATTGTGAACTGTTGTTGTGCCGCTTCAGTGAGCGGCGTGATTTCCTGCGAGGGCCGCGCCATCAGGGGAGATACCGCCATCATACAACAAATCACCATTATTTTTTTCCACATCCTGACTCCGGGAATGACTGACTTAAAAAAACAATTCTGCCACAGACCGGAGGATGACGCAGATTCGGATCGCGCCATCCCCTGAAAAAATAAGACCATCCTCTTTCGAACCCGGGCGGCGGGATAACCGGCAAAGCGGAAAGTCGCTGACACATCCCTGTCCGCTCGGATCGCGTCATCCCTGGCGCTTTACGCTTTCCTTTTTTTGCCGGTTAATCCCCTGTGTACTTCAACTCTGTCAAAAACAGAAAAACAATAAAATTCAGAAAAGAAACCAATCTGCTAAATCATCCGCGCTGTGGCAAGGGCGGCAACCGAAGGAAACCGGGGAGCATACAATGGTATGTGACCCGGTTTCCTGAGAGCAGCCAACGCCGCCACAGGGCGAAGGATGACGCGTAATCAGAAATTCAGTTTCAGATTAGCCCAATACCGGCGCCCTTCATCGATCTGCCAGTTCCCGTTAGTATCGATATCATCCCCTTTCTCGTTGGCGATATTCAGTACGGCGAAGTTCAGCAGCCCATTTGGCATGACCTGGTAGGTCATCCCGAGGTCGAGGGTGGTGATCCCGCTGCGTTCACGCGGCTGTTTTGCCCCGTTACGCTGAGCTGCCCAGACCTGTTTGCCGGTGTAATTTGCCTGAGTGTAGAAACTCATATCCGGGCGGTACTGCCAGTCAAGTTTGGCATTTGCCATATGACGCGGTGTCATTTCCAGCGGTTGTCCTTTCAGGGATTTGCCGTTGAGTTTTTCGTCGTCACTCTTACGTTCTGAGTCGGTGAAAGTGTAGTTCAGGTTCAGATTCCATTTTTCTGCCACCGGAATACGGGAGGCCATTTCCACACCACGGATATTTGCTTTACCCACGTTGTCATAGATAAACATATTCAGGCCGGTCAGCGGATCGGTTTGACCGGCAACCTGGTAGCTGGTCAGCTTGTTTTTGAATTCGGTGTTAAACAGGGTTGCACTGACAGAGAAACCGGATTCGTGGTCATAAGCAATGCCCAGTTCTTCGGTGACACTGGTTTCCGGTTTCAGATCACGGTTACCGTACATGATAGCCGCGCCGCCTTGTGTGGACGTTCCGAAATTCGGGCTTAACTCACGCAGTGTCGGGGCACGGAAGGCTTTCGCCACGCCACCTTTGATGGTGATTTCATCGGTCAGTTTATAGACGGCATAGGCACGCGGGTTCCAGTGTTTACCGTAGAATTCATGGTCGTCCATACGCAGACCACCGGTCAGCGTCAGGTCGTCGGTTACACTGAATTCGTCTTCCACAAACAGGGCTTTCTGGTCAGCAGTCATTTTTTCAGTGACTGTCTGTTTGTTTTTAATCACGGAATCATCTTTCAGTTTGGCATACTGATATTGTCCGCCGACTGTCAGGACGTTAGACGGCAGGAATGCCGTGACCTTTCCGTCAACCACGGTATTGGTAACTTCCGGCTGACGGGCTTCATATGCCATGACCCAGTCTTCACTGACTTTGTTCCATTTACCGGTATTGGTTTTACGGATGGTATTTTCCTGGTACACGCTCACTTCACTGTTGATTTCATCCCAGTCACCTTTCCAGGTCAGCGCCCAGTGATTACGGTTGTTGTGTACTTCGGATTTATTATTTTTCTGCTTCAGGCCACCGCGCTCAGAGAAATCAGCAATCGATTTCCCCGGGGTGGATGTATGTTCCTGTGTACTGCGGCCGACTTCCGCAAGGAATTTCTGCCCTTCAACCGGCGTAAAGGCCAGTTTGGCGGTGATATTTTTATCGTCTTTACGCGGTGTACCTTCCTGAAGATGGTCTTCACGGCGATAGTTCAGCCCGCCGTAGACCTGCAATCCCAGCTTATCTTTAATCAGCGGCCCGGAGACGTAGAAATCAGTATTCGCGGAGTTACCGTAATCTTTACTTTCCTGAATAATGCCGCCCATACCCATTGAGCCGTGCCATTCATCTGCCACTGCTTTAGTGATGATGTTAATCACGCCGCCCATCGCATCAGAGCCATACAGGGAGGACATCGGGCCGCGGATCACTTCAATACGCTCAATGGCTTCCACTGGCGGAATAAACCCGGCTTCGTAACCGCCGCTGCCGTTCGGGCGGGATTCACGGCTGTTCTGACGACGACCGTCCACCATAATCAGAGTGTAGTCCCCGGACAGGCCACGGATACTGATATCCGGCTTCAGGCTGCCGCCGATCACACTGACCCCTTCCACATCTTTTACCATGTCAATCAGGTTGGCAGCCGGTTTATTTTGCAACTGCTCCTTGGTGATAACGGTGATACTCGCCGGTGCATCACGCATTTCCTGCGCAAAACCGGACGCGGTAACCACGATGGTGTCATCTTTATTTTCAGCATAAGCGGCAGTGGCCGCTGACATAACAGCAACAGCAAGCAGTGAGCGTTTGAATGAGACGTTCATATTATTCCCTGACTGGATTGATATTTTTTATTTGAAATATTAAATGAGAATGATTAATCCTATCATTGATATATGCCATTGAGAATATGATCGCAAATGAAAATTATTATCATGATGATAATAAATTGCTGTGATATCGTTAAACCGGAAAGTACAGCTGGAGGGTAAATGGCAGGAATGAAAATCGCAGGACAAAAAAAATGCTGCAAATTCAGATAAATTTGCAGCCTTCTAACAAAGTACCAAAGTAAATAGTGAGGGATAACAGATAAATAAAATTAACACATTATCGTCAGGAAAATCTGCTCATCACCGAGTGGCGGAGAACCAGAGTCGGTGTGTAACACGGCGGACAAAACGGCAGCGCCTGTGAGGACGCCAGTGCCAGCGCCAGCTGTGTTGCTGTCTGAGCCATCATGTCAACAGGATAGCGTATTGTGGTCAGGCGGGGTTGGATATATCGTGCGATCATGCTGTCATCAAAGCCGATAACAGAAATGTCTTCCGGCGCACGCAACCCGTTTGCCTCAATCACCGACAGCGCCCCGGCTGCCATAAAATCGTTGTAGGCCACCACCGCCGTCACCGGCAGTGAAAGAGACAACACCGCACTCATGGCCGCTTCCCCGCCTTCTGCCACCGGTTCACCAACGGCAATGTAGGCCTCCGGCAGCTCACAACCGGCTTCTGCCAGCGCATCTCTGTATCCCGCCAGCCGTTGCGCACTGTCTTCAATGGTGTGTGATGATGATAAGCAGGCAATATGGCGGTGTCCCTGTTTCAGCAGATATTGTGTGGCAAGCTGAGTTCCGCGCCGGTTATCCAGAGCGACACAGCGGTTTTCCAGTCCCGGGATCATGCGGTTGATAAATACCATCGACGGCATTTCCGCAGCATAGCCACGCAGTTCTTCATCACTCAGCGCCTTGGCATGGATCACACAGGCATCACAGCGGCTGTTCATCAGTAATTCAATACCGCGCCGCTCATCTTCCTGCCGGTGGTAGCCATTGCCGATTAACAGATGTTTTCCGTGCTGATGCGCCACCTCATCCGCCGCTTTAACCAGAGAACCGAAAAACGGATCGGACACATCCCCCACCAGCACACCGACAATATCACTGCTCTGGCTGACCAGCGCCCGCGCCGCCGCATTCGGGCGGTAAGCCAGCGCCTTCATGGCTGCCTGAACCGCACGGACAGATTCTGCCCCCGCTTTTGGTGACTGATTGATAACCCGCGAGACCGTTGCCACTGAGACTCCCGCCAGTTTCGCAACATCTTTAATGGTTGCCATTTACCGCTCCGTTATTGTTTTGTGATCCCGGTACTTGCCATCCGGTGTAACTCTGCTAATTTTTATTATCTTTTACTAAAATTTTACTGGATTTTACTATGGACACTGTCGCTTACCCTGATTTCGCTAAACTGGAGATACGCACCGGCCGGATCACCGATGTCAAACGTCACGAAAATGCCGATAAACTCTATATTGTTCAGATAAATGTCGGTGACCGCTCACTTCAGACCGTCACCAGCCTCGTGCCGTATTATACAGAGGAAGAGTTACTGCATAAGCAGGTCGTGGTGCTGTGCAATCTGCAAAAAGCCAAAATGCGCGGCGAAACCTCTGAATGTATGCTGCTGTGTGCCGAAACTGATGACGACTCAGAAAGCGTCCTGCTGGCTCCGGAACGCGTAATGCCTGCCGGTGTCCGTATTGTCTGATAAAACAACAAAGGCTCACCGTTGTGAGCCTTTGTTTAAAACACAAACCGGTACACCGTCACACTCTCCCGCTGTTCTCCCGGCGCTGAAATTCCCCTGACCTCATCCGGCCAGTGCGGGTGGTTCGGCCCGTCCGGGAAATACTGGGTTTCCAGCGCCAGCCCGGCATAATCCTGATAATCGCCGTGTTTTCCCGGCTGACCGCCGAGATAATTACCGGTATAAAGCTGTATGCAGGGCATGGTGGTTGCCACTTCCAGGCACACATCCCCCGCCGGTGACCAGTATGACGCAACAGTCTGTTTACCATCACACAATGCCGGGTCCGGCACAAAGGCGTGATCAAATCCTTTTGTCTGCTGCTGTGCCGCCTCAGACATAAAACCCTGAGACAGCGCCCTGCGGGTGCGCAGATCGAAGACGGTTCCGGCGACCGGACAGAGTGTACCGTCCGATAAGTTCTCCGTATTCAGTCCGAGCCGTTTATCTGCCCGGATCTGCACTTCCCCTTCTGTCACCTTCACACCGCTGTTTTCACCGGCAAGGTTAAAGTAAGCGTGATTGGTCAGGCTGACCGGACAGGCTTTGTCTGTTTGTGTCCGGTAAGTCAGACGGACCTCGTTTTCCGGTGTCAGCTGATAAGTGACTTCGGCGCTGAGATTGCCCGGAAAGCCCTGGTCGCCGTCCGGTGATTGCAGGGAGAAGGTCACGGAATCTGCTGAGTGGCGGCGGATCTGCCAGCGCCGGTGGCTGAAGTTATCGGTTCCGCCATGCAGACAGGTGCTACCTTCATTGCAGGCGAGCGGATAAAACTGCCCGTTCAGGGTGAAACCACTGCCCGCAATCCGGTTGGCAAAACGCCCGACTGTGGCACCGAAATAGGCGGTCTGACGGGCAAATCCGGCGCTGTCCGCCACGCCGCACACCACATCCCGTATGCCGTCCGCCAGCGGCAACTCACCGCTGAGCCAGGCCGCGCCGGTATCGGCAATACTGATGCGCATACCGTTGCGGTTGGTCAGCACCACAATCTCTGCCGGTCTGCCGTCTGCAGCCGGTTCTGTTGCCAGCGCCCGCTCATACGGGCGCAACTCCCTATATGTCATATCACCTCCGGTCAGCGGATCACACCGGCACCGTCACTGGCGCGGCAGACATAAATATCCGCCGTCAGGCCGGTAATTGGGGTGTAATGTGCGTTAATCACCTCTGTAACCTGTGCGACATGTTCCGGTTTCACCAGTGCCACCACACAACCGCCAAAGCCGCCGCCGGTCATGCGGACACCGCCTTCAAGACCAATCACATCACCGATGATCGCGACCAGTGCATCGATTTCAGGCACAGTGATTTCAAAATCATCACGCATGGAATGATGGGATTCCGCCATCAGCTGGCTGAGGCGCGGTAAGTCCCCGTCTTTCAGCGCTTCCGCTGCTGCCAGGGTACGGATATTTTCGCTGATCACATGGCGGGCCCGTTTCGCGGTCACCGCATCCAGTTCATGAACATGCGCGGCGAACTGTGCCATTGTCACATCCCGCAGCGCCGGCACGCCGAAGAATGCCGCTGCCGCCTCACACTGACGCCGCCGGGTGTTGTATTCGCTGTCCACCAACCCGCGTTTTTTGTTGGAGTTAACAATCATCACCACACTGTTTTCCGGCATGGCAACCGCACGGGTTTCCAGGCTGCGGCAGTCGATCAGCAGTGCGTGTCCGGCTTCACCGCAGGCCGAAATCAGCTGATCCATAATGCCGCAGTTACAGCCGACAAACTGGTTCTCCGCCTGCTGCCCGTTCAGGGCAATGACTTCACGGCTGACAGGCAAATCATACAGGGCTTTGACGGTCTGACCGATCACCACCTCCAGTGAGGCAGAACTGCTCAGACCCGCGCCCTGCGGCACATTGCCGCTGACCGCAATATTCATCCCGCCGAACACAAAACCGCGTTCCGCCAGGTATTTGATCACGCCGCGGATATAATTCGCCCACAGTTTATTATCGCGGTATTCAATCGGTTGTGAGAGATCAAACTCATCACGATCATTATCATAATCCGCCGCCACCACGCAGACCTTCTGATCATCACGCCGCGAGGCCGCCGCCACGGTGCCGAAATCAATGGCACACGGCAAAACAAAACCGTCGTTATAATCGGTGTGTTCGCCAATCAGATTCACGCGGCCCGGTGCCTGAATCAGCATGTCAGGGGATGCGCCGAAGCACTGCTCAAAGGCATGTTGTGCCTTGCTGATAACTGTTTTCATCGGAAACCTCAGATTATAAAGGGGTTTTAAAATGGTGGTCGCTGACCGCACGCAGCCGCTCTGCGGCCTGCTCCGGTGTCAGATCACGCTGGCTTTCCGCCAGCATTTCATAACCGACCATAAATTTGCGCACGGTCGCGGAACGCAGCAGCGGCGGATAATAGAGCGCATGTAACTGCCAGTGATCCAGCGGTTCGCCCTGCTGAAAATACGGCGCAAAATGCCAGCCCATCGAGTACGGGAAAGCGCAGCGGAACAGGTTATCGTAGCGGCTGGTGAGTTTTTTCAGTGCCAGTGCGAGATCATCCCGCTCCGTATCGGTCATGTCTTCCATCCGGATGATCACACGGTGTTTCGGCAGCAGCATGGTTTCAAACGGCCACGCCGCCCAGTACGGCACCACCGCCAACCAGTGCGCCGTTTCCGTTACAATACGGCTGCCGTCTTTCAGCTCTGCCTGTGCGTAATCCAGCAGCAGGTTACTGCCGTGCTGCCGGGAATAGTCGCGCAGCAGTCCGTCCTTGCGGCTCAGGGCATCAGGCAGAAAATCCCCGGCCCAGATCTGACCGTGCGGGTGCGGCTGCGAGCAGCCCATCAGTTCCCCTTTATTCTCAAACAGTTGCACCCAAAGGTATTTTTCCCCCAGTTCCTCTGCCTGCGCCTGCCAGGTATCGATGACCGCACGGATTTGTGCCACCGGCAGTTCCGGCAGGGTTTTGCTGTGATCGGGAGAAAAACAGAGTACGCGGCTCAGTCCGCTGACGGCCTGTGTCTGAAACAACGGATGTGTGTTTTCCGGCTGCGTGCAGGGCTGCGGTCTCAGCGCGGAGAAGTCATTCTGAAAAACATAAGTACCGGTGTAAGCAGGATTAATATCACCGCTTACCCGGGGATTTCCCGGACACAAAAAGCAGTCCGGGTCATAAGCCGGTAAGTCTGCCACATCAGCGACTTCATCTCTCCCCTGCCACGGGCGCTTTGCCCGGTGAGGAGAGACTAAAATCCACTGTCCCGTTAACGGGTTATAGCGGCGGTGAGGGCAATCAGACGGATCAAAAGTCATCATAGACACAATTCTCTCTGACAATGAAACGGGTTAGCGATGATTGTCCTCAGGCGTTACCGGTTTTCGTCAGTCTGCGTAACCTTCCGGGTTCTTCTGCTGCCAGCGCCAGGCGTCCTTCGCCATATCATCAACAGTACGGACGGCGCGCCACTGCATATCGCGGGCGGCTTTTTCCGGACTGGACCAGCACTCAGCGATATCGCCCGGACGACGGTCGCAGATAGCATACGGGATCGGTTTACCGGCCGCTTTACTGAAGGCCGCGATCATTTCCAGCACACTGGTGCCTTTACCGGTACCCAGGTTATAGATATGCAGCCCGGAAGACTGTGCCACGGTTTTCAGTGCCGCAACATGACCGTCCGCCAGATCCATCACATGGATGTAATCACGCACCCCGGTACCATCAGGTGTAGGGTAATCGTTTCCATAGATACTGACTTTTTCACGGCGGCCGATAGCAACCTGAGTGATATATGGCGTCAGGTTATTCGGGATACCTTTCGGATCTTCGCCCATCGTGCCTGTCGGATGTGCCCCGACCGGATTGAAATAACGCAACAGTGACACAGACCAGTCATTATCGGCGATCAGCACATCACTCAGAATGCGCTCAACCATGTATTTACTGGTCCCGTAAGGGTTTGTGGTGTTACCGATAGCGGATTCTTCGGTGATCGGCACACAGGCCGGATCGCCGTAGACGGTGGCAGAAGAGCTGAAAATAATCCGTTTTACCTGTGCCCGCTTCATGCTGCGCAGCAGAACCAGTGTACCGTTGATATTGTTATCATAATATTCAACCGGTTTTTCCACGGATTCACCCACGGCTTTCAGGCCTGCGAAGTGAATCACCGCATCGATGCGGTGTTTGGCAAATACGCTGTCAAGAAAGGCTTCATCACGGATATCCCCCTGATAAAACACAGGTTCTTTTCCGGTAATTGCAGTGATCCGCGCCAAAACTTTGGCATTGGCGTTACACAGATTATCCACAATAACCGGTGTCATGCCTGCATTCATCAGTTGTACGCAGGTATGGCTGCCGATATAGCCCATACCGCCGGTGACAAGAATTTCCACATATACCTCTCAGGCTTTGTAATGTATTCAGAGAAAACCAAAGTATAACGTGAGGACGGGGAAGATTCTAACCATGAATAGTTTTTGAGTCTGTGATACTGATCTGATTCATGTAAACGTTTACACTATTGCGCTGAATGGTTTTTACTAAAAGTTTCTGTGCTACTATAAGCAGCTGTTACTGCCTGAATGACGCCTGTTGCCCTGCCGCAGTTCCCGGCCGGAGGAGAAAGAACAAAAAATGGCCACGCTAAAAGATATCGCCCGGCAAGCCGGTGTCTCACTCGCGACCGTGTCGCGGGTGCTGAATGACGACCCGACACTCAGTGTGAAAGAAGAAACCAAGCTGCGTATTCTGGAAATCTCCGGGAAACTGGAATACACCGTTTCCGCTCAGCGCCGTCACACCCCGGGCAAACGTCAGGCACAGCGGCTGCATTTTCTGGCGGTTTACAGTTATCCGAAAACAGCAGAAATTAATGATCCTTACTATCTCTCCATCCGCCACGGCATTGAATTACAGAGTGAACGGCTGGGTATTGAGCTGACACATGCTTATGAAAATAATCTTCCGGAGACTGTTACCCGTCCGGACGGTGTGCTGCTGATCGGACACGGTGCCCGTGCGGTACTGACAGAGGTACAGGCGCTTTGCTCTGCGGTCTGTTTTATCGATTTCAGTGATCGCCAGAGCGATTATGACGCGGTGGATATTGATCTCGCGTACATTGCGCAGTCCGTGACTGATTTCTTTATTGCACAGGGGTATGACCGGATAGGTTTTATCGGCGGACAAGACTCCCCGGCGGCGGCAGATATCCGCGAGGTTGCTTTTACGGAATACGGCTCACTGCGCGGTGTGGTGCGCGGGGAAGATATCTATCGCGGGGATTTCTCCAGCGCGTCCGGTTATGCGCTGGCGAAAGAGATGCTGACCAAAGAGAGCTACCCGAAGGCGCTGTTTGTCGCCTCTGACTCCATTGCTATCGGCGTACTGCGGGCGCTGCATGAACAGCATATCGCTATCCCGGAGGATATCGCCCTTATCAGTGTCAATGATATCCCGACCGCCAAATTTACCATTCCGTCTCTGTCAACCGTCCGCATCCACTCCGAGGTGATGGGCAGCCAGGGTGTCAATCTGCTGTTTGAACGTCTGCGTGACGGACGGCAGGAACCGCTCCAGGTCTTTGTTGCCTCCCGCCTTATTCTGCGCGGCACCACGAAGTAACATACCTTCTGTAAGATTCTGACGGCTGCCTTTCCGGGCAGCCGTTTTTCTTTCAGTAAAATTTACCTCCTGCAAAAATGACCACCTTTTACACAATTTAGCGTTTCAGCTCACAAGATTGTGCCGCTGATGTGCGGATTATGTGATCAGGTTAAATATCTTAGTTTTACCTTGTAGTTTTTAGTAAAACCTTTACTAATATCCCGTTAATGATTGATCTCATCCGATAGCCGCAGTGATTGCTGACTATAAAGAAGGAGCTTCTGTGAATAACTGGGAAAACTACACCCTGCTGCATGAAAACCGCCTGCCGCCGCGTGCCTATTTCTTTGCCTATGATAACGATGCCGCCGCACGCACGTATCAGCGTGAGCTGAGTCAGGGTTTTAAACTGCTCAGCGGGCAATGGCAGTTCCGCTATTTTGATCACCCGCTGCGCGTGCCGGAGGCGTTTTATCACACGCCGATGACAGAATGGTCATCCATCACTGTCCCGAATATGTGGCAGATGGAAGGCCACGGACAGCTTCAGTATACCGATGAGGGCTGGCCGTTTCCGATTGATGTACCGTTTGTCCCGTCGGATAACCCGACCGGTGCCTATCAGCGCACGTTTACACTTGATGAAAACGGGTCACAACAACAAGTCATTATTAAATTTGACGGCGTTGAAACCTATTTTGAAGTCTATGTAAACGGCCACTACGCCGGATTCAGCAAAGGCAGTCGCCTGACCGCTGAATTTGATATCACTGCATTTGTCAGCACCGGGGAAAACCTGTTATCGGTCCGCGTCATGCAGTGGGCAGACAGCACCTATATTGAAGACCAGGATATGTGGTGGATGGCGGGGATTTTCCGCGATGTGTATCTGATAGTACAGCCACCGGTACATGTCCGTGATCTGACTATCCGTACCGATTTTGCCACGGATTACCGCAGCGCCCGGCTGACCGCATCCGCTGAAATTTCGGGCTCCGCCGCCGGGATGCAGATTGAGGCTGTTTTATATGACGCCAGCACCGTCTGTTTTTCGCAGAAAACGATTCTGACCGCTGGTGAGCAGACCATTACATTCACCGCGGATATGGATTCCCCGCGCTGCTGGAGTGCTGAAGATCCGTATCTGTATCACCTGCTGATCCGCCTGTCGGACAGTAACGGCAATTTGCTCAGTGTGATCCCGCAGCGCGTGGGATTCCGTGATATTAAAATCCGCAATGGCCTGTTTTATATCAATAATCATTATGTGAAATTACACGGCGTTAACCGTCACGATAATGATGAACAGAAAGGCCGTGCTGTCGGTATCCGCCGGATGGAGCAGGATCTGCGGCTGATGAAGCAACACAATATCAATGCCGTCCGTACTGCGCACTACCCGAATGATCCACGTTTTTATGAGCTGTGTGATGTTTACGGTTTATTTGTGATGGCGGAAACCGATGTCGAAACCCACGGTTTTGCCAACGTCGGTAACCTCAGTCAGATCACCGATGATCCGTCCTGGGAGCCGGTGTATGTCGATCGCATCCGCCGCCAGGTGCATGCACAGAAAAACCACCCGTCCGTGATTATGTGGTCGCTCGGTAATGAATCCGGTTACGGCTGTAATATCCGCGCTATGTACGATGCCGCAAAAGCCATTGATGACACCCGCCTGATCCACTATGAAGAAGATCGTGATGCCGATGTGGTGGATATCATCAGCACCATGTATTCCCGTGTACCGATGATGAATGAATTTGGTGAATATCCGCACCCGAAACCGCGCATTATCTGTGAATATGCCCACGCCATGGGCAACGGCCCGGGTGGACTGAGTGAATATCAGGCCGTATTTGACCGCCATGATGCCATTCAGGGACATTTTGTCTGGGAATGGTGTGACCACGGCATTCTGGCACAGGATGAACAGGGTCGTCCGTTCTATAAATACGGCGGTGACTACGGCGATTACCCGAACAACTATAACTTCTGCATGGATGGCCTGATTTTCCCGGATCAAACCCCGTCCGCCGGGCTGAAAGAATACAAACAGGTCATAGCACCAGTGAAAGTGCGCGATTTTGATGCGAACAGCGGCGAAATCACCATTGAAAACCGTTTCTGGTTTAGTACGCTGGCGGAATATCAGATCCGCGCTGAATATATTGCTGACGGCGATATTATTCACAGTGAAATTTTATCGCTTCCTGAACTCGCTCCCCGCGAAAACGCCTGTGTTGCCCTGAACTTACCGGCTGCTGATGGCCGCGAAATGTTTGTCAATATCATCGTCACCCGTCTGAATGCCACCTGTTACAGTGCTGCCGGACATGAAATCGCGGTTTATCAGTTCCCGCTGGCGACGGCATCCGCACCGATGCTGCCGTTTATCCGCCATGATGCCACGCCGCTGACAGTCTGTGACGAGCGCCTGGAAATGCATATTCGCGGTTGTGATTTCACCCTCACCTTCTCAAAAACCGACGGTAAATTAATCCGCTGGGAAAACCGAGGGCAATCCCTGCTCGCTGCCGCACCACGGATGCGTTTCTTTAAACCGATGATTGATAACCATAAGCAAGAATATGAAGGCTTATGGCATCCGGCACATCTGCAAATCATGCAGGAACATTTCCGCGGTATGGAAACAACACAGGAAAACGGCCATGTGATTGTCACGGTGAACTCCGTGGTGGCCCCGCCGGTGTTTGACTTCGGTATGCGCTGCACTTACCGCTACACCATTGCGCCGGACGGCCATGTTGCGGTAACCCTCAGCGGTGAACCGTACGGTGATTATCCGCATGTGATCCCGTGCATCGGCATGGATATGGGCATCGACGCCCGTTTTGACCACGCGGAATACTACGGACGCGGGCCGGGCGAGAACTACGCCGACAGTTGCAAAGCCAATCTTATCGGTCGCTATCAGTCACCGGTCAGCGACCTGTTTGTCAATTACCCGTTCCCGCAGAACAACGGCAACCATCAGGACACCCGCTGGCTGGCACTGACGGACAATCACGGCAGCGGCCTGTTTGTACGTCCTGATCAGCCGATTAATTTCAGCTGCTGGCCGTGCCGCGGGGAAGAACTCCACCGCGCACAACATCAGCATGAATGGCAGCCGGACGGTCATATCACGCTGAACCTTGATCACGCCCTGACCGGGCTGGGTTCTAACTCCTGGGGCAGTGAAGTCCTCGACAGTTACCGCGTCTATTTCCGGCCGTTCCGTTTCGGATTCACACTGCTGCCGTTCACGCAAGGCGACTGCCGCGCGGAAACACTGGCAACACTGCATTTTTCAGGCGAAACACACTCAGGAGGCCGGGCATGATCCTGTTTACTGATTTAACGGATTTTCAGCGTTTTTTCCGTCAGGGCAAAAAATGGCAGCGTTGTATTGAGGCCATCAATAACCTGCCGTCCATTCATCCTGATGTGACCTGTTCTGTCGGCGATTCCCTGGTATACCGCCTTCAGACAAAAGCAGATCCGCAGCCGGATTTCCTCGGCAAACGCCGCTATTTTCAGGTGCATTACTGGCTGGAAGGAGAGGAAAACGTGGAGTATGCCGCCAAATCCGCGCTGACTCCGGTGAATGCCTATTGTGATGAAACGGACCGCGAAACCCTGCGCGGTAACGGAGAAACCCTGCTCTGCAAAACCGGCAATGTGCTGGTATGTGAAAATCACGAGGCATACCGGTTCACCTGCACCGGTGATGTCCGCAAAGTGGTGCTTACCGTGACCATTGAAGACGGTTATTTTCTGAATAAATAAATAGTTAATAAATAAATGTGCGGGGAACCACCCCGCCTTCACCCGATAAAACAGGGCTCTGTACCCGCCCGCGTCGAGATCCACGGAGAACGCTATGTCCACATCCGCGCGTAATACCATCGGCAAGTTCGGACTGCTGTCCATGACCTTTGCCGCTGTGTACAGTTTTAATAATGTTATTAATAATAATATCGAACTCGGACTGGCCTCCGCACCGATGTTCTTTATCGCCACGATTTTCTACTTTATTCCGTTCTGTCTGATTATCGCGGAGTTCGTCTCCCTGAATAAAAACTCCGAAGCCGGTGTTTACGCCTGGGTGCGCAGCGCCCTCGGCGGTCGCTGGGCTTTCCTCGCCGCCTATACCTACTGGTTTGTGAACCTGTTTTTCTTCACCTCGCTGCTGCCGCGCGTTATCGCCTATGCCTCTTACGCCTTCCTCGGCTATGAGTATATTTTCACGCCGGTCACCACCGCACTGCTCAGTACCGTGTTGTTTGCCTTCTCCACGTATGTGTCCACCAACGGGGCAAAACTGCTGGGGCCGATGACCTCTGTCACTTCCTCGATGATGCTGCTGCTGACCTTCTCGTATATCGCGCTGGCCGGTATTGCACTTGTCGGCGGGATACAGCCTGCTGATCCGATCACCGTGGAAGCCATGACGCCGAACTTTAACTGGGCATTCCTCGGGATCACCGCGTGGATCTTTATGGCGGCCGGAGGTGCGGAATCTGTTGCCGTGTATGTGAATGACGTCAAAGGCGGCAGTAAAGCATTCGTGAAGGTGATCATTATTGCCGGGTTATTCATCGGCCTGCTTTATTCTGTTTCTTCGGTGGTGATTAACGTGTTTGTGCCGCGTGAAGCGCTGAAATTCACCGGCGGCTCTGTGCAGGTTTTTGAAGGGTTATCCACGTATTTCGGTCTGCCTGAGATCCTGATGAACCGCTTTGTCGGCGTGGTCTCTTTCACCGCTATGTTCGGCTCTCTGCTGATGTGGACCGCTGCACCGGTTAAAATCTTCTTCGCGGAGATCCCGAAAGGTGTCTTTGGTGCCAAAACAGTCGAGCTGAACAAACACGGCGTACCGGCACGTGCCGCCTGGATCCAGTTCCTGATTGTGATCCCGCTGATGTTTATCCCGACCCTCGGTTCCGATACCGTTCAGGATCTGATGAACACTGTCATCAATATGACCGCCGCCGCATCTATGCTGCCGCCGCTGTTTATCATGCTGGCGTACCTGAATCTGCGCCGCAGGCTGGATCATATTCCGCGTGACTTCCGCATGGGTTCACGCACCACAGGAATTGCGGTGGTTTCCCTGCTGATTGTGATTTTCACTATCGGCTTCCTGGCCTCCACTTTCCCGACCGGTGCCAACATTGCAACCATTCTGTTCTATAACGTCAGCGGGATCCTGATTTTCCTGGGCTACGCCTGGTGGAAATACAGCCGTTATGAGAAAACCCTGACAGCAGAAGAGCGTAAAGTCGCTGATGCCCCGACCGCGCAAACCGCACTGGCACGCGGCGACGGATCCGTTGAGAATATCTGATTAGCCTGCAGATACGGAAAAGCCACCGAAAACGGTGGCTTTTTGCATTATGACCTTATGTAACACAGGTGATGACCGGTAAAAAAATGAAAAGCATGCGAGCCATGGATGGCGAGCCTGAGCTTACAGGGATGTATTCACAGCGACTTTTCATTTTTACCGGTTATCGCCGGAATCACCAGCATCACAATCCACCTCTTTCGTTATCAACACGGGGCTGCAAGGCCCGTTGCGGCCAACACAGCTATGGACGGAAGGATGACGCGTGTACACTCAAAAGCGCGGTGGCTGCAACTCCGCCGGTACCACATCTGATGTTTTAATCAGGTTAATAAAATCAATCCCCTGCGGACTGAAAATAAACAGCGCATAGCCGGTGGCCATTTTAATATCGTCGTTGCGGGCAATCCCCGGGAAGCCCGGCATCGGGCCGCCCTTTTCAACCTGCTTAATCAACCCCACCTGGTCGATCATCACACTGCATGCCAGCTGGCCGTTCATCTCTTTTTTATCCATCCGCACCATATCGCCCTGATACGGACGTGAGGTGAAATGATCAACACCGTTTTTGTCCTTCACGCCCACACCATACTGATTGGTGGATTTATCCAGCAGCGTCAGGGCAATACTCTGTGATTCTCCCTGCAGCGGCAACTGATAAACACCGGTGAAATCCGGGCAGTTTTCCTGCGTCTGCGCCGGTGGCAGAGGCGCGGCACAACCGCTGAGCAAAATCGGGAGCAGTGCGGTTGCCAGCCAGAGTTTGTGCGTCATAAATATCCTTTTGTCAGTGCATTTTCCGGAGCCGGAACAGACACAAAGTCTATCACAGTTTCCCGCGCATCCGGAAAAATGCCGCAGAATTACCCTACTTAACCTTATCCCAGCGCACCAGACTTTCTGATAATACCGCCAGTAAAATTGCTACCAGCATGCCGTTCCCCAGCATCGGACGCAGCAGCACCGGCAGGTCGCTGATAAACACCGCTGGCGGATTGATCAGAAAAATACCCACAAACAACGGAATTGCCAGCCGGTAAATATTGCGCGCATTAAGGGAAATTTTATCCACAAACGCCAGTGAGGAAAACATCAGCGGCAGATAGGTCGCCAGCATCACCGCACTGCCGATGGCGAGCGGCAACCCGCTGAAGAAAAGTGTGACCGGTGGAATAAGTCCCATCAGCAGAAACAGCACACTGCCGACCACCAGGGATGTCCGGCTGCTGTCATTGGTCTGGGTGATTAACCCCACTGAGGAGACAAACGGCGCAAACGGCACCACGGCCAGCGGCGCGGTCAGCAGCGTCACCGAGCCGGTGACAATAAAGCTGCGCCGGAACAGGACACTGTTTTCCTGCAGTTTATCCATGTAAAACACATCCGTCGAACGGATAGCGCCGAAGGTATTACTGATATTCAGCAACCCGGTCAGGATACAGGTGATAATCACGCCCCAGCGGAATTCAAACCCGTCAGTGCTGCCGAGCGGCAGAAATTCCCATGATGCGGATGCCACGTCCCGTCCCGGCGGGGAAAACAGCAGTACGTAAGCTCCCCATCCCAGTAACACGCCAATCAGCAGCGCATATTTGGCCACCGATACCGGGGCATACACAATCACGCCCAGCACCAGGATCAGCGTTGCCAGCGCGAGGAAAAAGACCGGGTAATTCACGGTGGCATCCGGCGGCATAATACCGAACGGCAGTCCCAGCATCCCCTTCAGGAAAATAGAGACCAGCTGCGCGCCTATCATAAACATAAACACCGCCATCACCGCCGGATTAAAAATCCGGGCGATACGGGCTCCTGCGCCGGTAAAACCAATCACCAGCGTGATAAGTCCCGCACAGGCAATCCCGATAGCAAGGTTTGCGCCGGTCACGCCCGCAGAGGTGCCGAAAGAGGCTTCCGCCACGGCGATCCCCAGAATGGTGGCCCACCACAGGCCGGTCGGCCCTTCCATAATCGCACGCTGGTGACCGGTAAACACCTGCACCAGGCTGCCGAGCGCGGTGGCAATAAAACTGTATTGTGTGATGGTCAGCGTGGCGGCGTCAGAAAGATGAAACGCAGATTGCAGTGTCGGTGGGATCAGCACCGTATTGCAGAAAATAAAGAAATACCACTGAAAGCCGGACAGCCAGTGGCTTTTTTGCATTTTTATCATGGGATAACGCCTTTCGGATGCAGTGTCAGATTTATTGTTAATATAGTGATAATGATCATACTATCAAAGAGAGATTATTTTGTGAGTTTTTCACTCAGAGAGGTCATGATGAAACCATCCGTTCTTGTTTACCGCGATATTCCTGACGACATCCTCACCCGCCTGTCCGCTGAATGCAATGTTCAGCGCGTGCCGGAAATTGATCCGGACATTGACCCGTCAGTGAAACCGCTGCTGGCCGGAGCGGATGCTATCCTCGGCTCCGGCGGGAAAATTGATGCCCGTTTTCTGGCAATGGCGCCTAAATTGCGGGTGGCGTCCACCATCACCGTCGGTTATGACAATTTTGATGTCTCTGCCCTCAGTGCGCGGAATGTGGTGCTGATGCATACCCCGGATGTGCTGACCGAAACCGTTGCCGATGCCACCATGGCGCTGGTGCTGGCAACGGCACGAAAAATGATTATCAGCTCTGAACGGGTGAAACGCGGCGAGTGGAGAGAAAGTATCACGCCGGACTGGTACGGCTGTGACGTCCACCATAAAACGATGGGGATCGCCGGGATGGGCCGCATCGGTGATGCACTGGCGCGCCGGGCGCACTGCGGATTTGGCATGAAAGTGCTCTATAACGCCCGCTCCCGCCATGAAAAAACCGAAAAAGCGTATCAGGCGGAGTACCGTTCGCTCGATGCCCTGCTGGCAGAATCGGATTTTGTCTGCATCACGCTGCCGCTGACAGCGGAAACCCGCCATTTATTCGGTCGCGAACAGTTTGAGAAAATGAAACGCAGTGCCATTCTGGTCAATATCGGGCGCGGTGCCGTGATCGACGAAGTCGCACTGGCACAGGCGCTGAAAGAGAAAACGATCCTCGCCGCCGGTCTGGATGTTTTTGAACAGGAACCGCTGCCGCCGGATTCACCGCTGCTGTCGCTGGATAATGTCGTGCTGATGCCGCATATCGGCTCCGCCACCCATGAAACCCGCTATGCCATGGCGGCCTGTGCTGCTGATAATGTTCTCCGCGCCCTGAAGGGGAATGTCAGTCAGAATTGCGTCAATCCGCAGGCGCTGCAACAGTAATTATCCCGACCGCACACAGCAGATTATTTTTGCCGGATAATCTGCTGTTCCTGCTATTTCCAACCCTTTCAGATAATTATTAATTTCCATAATTATCAGATAAATACGATAGCATCGTTCGCTGATATCGTTTGATCTGTAGCACACTATTCCGGAATACGGATATTCAGGAAAAATACAGACAACGTATTGAAGGTCAGCGCATGAAAAAAATCAGATTATCACTTCTTTGTATTCCTGTTTTGCTGTTTGGCTTATTTCTGTTTTTTCATGAAACAGGACGCATTATTTATCATGAATCCGATATTTACCGTTACTATATGTACACGGACAGCGGGATACGCAATGCCCCGCGGATCTCGGAAAACTATCAGTTTGAATATATCCCGACAGCAGGGACAATTTCTGAGATGAGCAGTGTGGTTTTTCATGATGCACGGGATTGTACCCCACTGAAAAATTACCTGAATAATGCCGGTTATTATCTTTACCGGACGCAGGATCAGGGACAGGATGAAATCTGGTTATCCGCGCGGGATAAAAAAGCACTCTATTCCCTGCACCGGGATAAACAGGGCCGGTTTATCCGCCTTTCCCGCAGTTCTTTATAAAAAGACCGGAAACTATTACGGATAAAGATCCGTAACAGTCACACCATCAGAGATAATAATCAGGTTGTCAGCCCGGCACGGACGGACTGGGCAGGATCAATATGCGTCATCACACTCAGCACCTGCGGGTCACGGCGGATATTCATTTCCGCTGCAATGGCGATATCATGGCCTTCTTTGACCGTCAGGTTTTCATCAATTTCAATATGGACATCCACCAGCAGATAATCGCCGGACTTACGGGTTTTCAGATCATGCACCCCTTCCACTCCCGGGGTTTCCATCACAGACTGCGTGATTCTGGCAACGGTTTCTTCATCCGCACCGCGATCCATTAAATCCTGGAGGGACTGCAGGGTAAATTTCACCCCCATGCGCAGAATAAACAACCCGACCACCAGCGCGGCGATCGGATCCAGAATTTTGTACCCCAGCAGACTGCCGGTGATACCGATGGCCACCACCAGTGATGATGCCGCATCCGAACGGGCATGCCAGGCATTGGCTTCCAGCATATTGGATTTTACTTTGCGCGCCACATGCAGCATATAGCGGAACAGGCCCTCTTTCGCCAGCAGTGCCAGCAGCGCGACATACAGCGCCAGCGAGTGTACTTCGGGAATGGTTTCCGGTGACATAATCCGTGAACCGGCGGTCCACAGCATCCCGCCGCTGACCACCAGCAACAGCACGCCCAGCACCAGCGATGCCACATTCTCGTAACGGAAATGGCCGTAAGGGTGTTCCTCATCCGGCGCTTTACGGCTGCCGCGGTTAGCAATCAGCACCACAAAATCAGCGATAAGGTCAGACAATGTATGAACCCCGTCAGCAATCAGACCCTGTGAATGCGAGAAAATCCCCGCCACTATCTGCCATGCAGACAACAGGGTATTCACCCAGACACTGACCCAGGTGCTTTTTTTCGCGGCCGCGAATTTTATCTCACGGCTGATATCCGCGCTGTTTTCAGCGGTTTCATCCGCCTGTGCAGGTATATTAGACATAATTTAATTCCACATTATTTTTGTGGTTAATACAAAGCAAATACTTGCTGTGGATCGTAATCATTATAGTTCAGCAAACGGATCAATGCCGTTCTTTCTGAACAGGAAATAAAGAATTACAATTAATAAGGTTAACGCAGAATATTAATTCAGCATCCGCAGTATGTCACAATATTTTTTTCACGTCTCCAATTTTATGATTTTATTTGATTTTTATAACTGAGAATCATTATTCTTATCGCTTTTAAAACGTCTTCTTTCATTCGCCTTCTCTGATTGCGTTAGCATTATTTTCTTTAATTCACGCTCTCCTTTTTATTATTGTTAATAATAAAAATAAACGATAGTTATTTTCATTTCACAAATTAAATAAGCTGCCGTCATGATCACAACACACGCTGTCATTTTTTGTCATACTGACACTGATTTCAGTTAACAGGAGGCTGTATGTACAACACGATTCTGGTTCCGATTGATATTCTTGAAGATGACCTGACAGACAAAATGCTGCCCCATGTGGAGGCACTGGCGAAAATTGATCATCCGAAGATCCATTTCTTCACCGTTATCCCTAACGTGGAAATGTTCTTCGGGGTGGAATACGCCTCAATGCCGGTCAGTATGCGGGAATCCGGAGAGCGCATTGAGCTGGCGCTTGCCGCACTGAAAGAAATTATTAAAGGAATTGCTGTGCCGGAAAGTCAGTACACCCTGCACGCGGCTATCGGATCAGCCAAAAACGAAATTCTCTCTTATGCCAAAGAGATTAACGCCGACCTGATCCTGATGGGCTCTCACCGCCCGGGTGCGGCAACATTCCTGCTCGGCTCTACCGCAGCAACGATTGTCCGTCACGCCAAAACATCGGTGATGGTTATCCGCTGAACCCGTTTGTCTGTTTATTCTGCCCCGCGTCACTGCGGGGCATGTTATTTCAGCTGCGTTTAAGCTTATCGGTATTTGCCAGATATAACGCCACGGTCAGCGCCAGTATTGACAGGGTATGCAGGAATGTCGCATTGGCATCTGAGTGATCGACAATAATTAAACGCACCATCGCCGTAATGCCGATATAGATAAAATAGCGCAGCGGGAAATGGTAGCCCGACGAAAAATACTTCACAATCAGGGCAATAAATTCAAAATAAAGGAAATAGGTCACGATACTGTCTAATAACAGATAGGTTGTTTTCTCCTGCGCGGAAAACAGCAGATTAATCAGCGTCAGTGTTTCCTTTCCCATAAATACAATCAGCAGCACACCTAAAATCAGCAGTGCAATATTCAGAACCCATTGCAGCGCGGTTGCTATCTGGCGGGATGGCTGAAATTCCATAATCAATAGCCTCAGTAATAGACGACAATTACGCCCGTAAACAGTATGGGTTTAAGTGTACGACGAAATGATGACAGAACCGAATAAAAAAACACGGCGGATGCCGTGTTTTATATGTCAGATAGTAACGGATTATTTTGCCGGTGCATCCAGCAGTTGGTTATCCGTGCTCCAGATACGGTATTTTACTTCCACATCTTTCGGGGCATACACCACAACCGGCAGGCGGCTGTTGTAACGGACAAAGGCTTCGTCACCCAGGTTAGCGCTGACAAACGCTTCATGTTTTTCATTATTGAGGCAGCCCATCATGGTGGACATCGGCCCGGTTAAGTCGCCGGCCTCATAATAGTCATAACCGAAACCCTCAACGGTTTTCTGTGTCAGCGTACCGCCGAACCACTGACGGTTGCAGTCCACCATCTGTTTTTTACCGACAACCAGCTCGATTTTGTACTGCCCTTCATCAGATTTCGGCTCTACGGCAATCACATGGCGAACCTGACCTGACGCAGCCTGCGGGAAATGTTTCAGCTCACTCATGCCATTGTCGGTTTTCACAATCTTCAGCGGCTCCATATCAGCGGTTTTTGCTTCTTCAGCATAAGCGCCGGCGGCGAACATGGCCATAACAGGAAGGATCAATTTTTTCATCAAATAATTACCTTGTTTTATAAGTCCATTTGATTATGAAATCGTCTCATAATCTTCATGCTGACTATTAAGAACATTATAATAATCTTTAGTTCACTGCCAGCGTAAAACACAGAAAATTCTTACAAACCGGCATATAATCTCAGACAAATTACCATAGGCAGTGTGTTAAACCAATAACCCGGCCGGTGTACCATCAACCCCATCAATAAATCACGATCCATTTATGCCATTCCGATCACGGATATAACGATACGACCCATGCATTCCGGCGTGTGTTTGTTATACTGAAAAGGCTGTATTCCCCGTCAAACAGGAGGTTCTATGCCACTTGATCAGCAAGCCCTTATAGCACAGCTTAAAGACTCAAATCCTCGTTTTGCCGCACTGTATCTGAAGCATCATCAGTTAAATAATGAAATTGCCGAGCTTGAAGGCCCGAACGGCGCAGGCTATAACGACAATGTCGTCCGGCTGAAAAAAGAAAAACTGCACGTTAAAGATGAGATGCAGCGTATTTTAGCGGAGTGTCAGTAGTTTCTCCCCCTGTCAGATAACGCCCTTTTTCGCGGGCGTTATCTTATGTCTCCTTCCCTTTCGCACCATAATCTGACCTGACGCAATCTATTGCACCTCAAAAGATGCATAATAATTACACCTTTATTATCCGACCGGAGTTATTATGTCTGAGAAAACGTCTGTCCATGGTCACGAGGTCATGAATATGATTATTGAAAGCGGGAAGCATTACACCACAGAATCACTTATCACGGCTATTCATGCCACGTTCGGCGAAGATACCCGCTTCCATACCTGCTCGGCAGAGAATATGGATGCAAAAGCGCTGGTCAGTTTTCTGGCGGCACGCGGAAAGTTTACCGGTACTGAAGAGGGGTTCAGCACATCCGCTGAGAAAATCTGTAATCACTGAATGGCGTAAAAAAACCGCTATCTCCCCTGAAGGCACAAAAACCGGGAGATAGCGTTTCCTGTAACAGGAAGAAAATCATGAGGGTGTATTGTCATCATCCATCCAGCTGTCATCTTCCCAGATGGTCTGAATGGTATCCATCAGCGACTGTTTATCGTCAGGGGATTTCACGCCGGAGATATTAATTGTGGTCTGGCTGCTTTGCGCAATACGGAACTGCATATCCGGATATAACGGCAGGATCCGGCGTTTTAACTGGACTTCAAGGGACTGAATAAGATGCGCAGGCACTGCATTTCGTTTATCTAACAGAATTTCAATACGCATGATGTTGCTCTCCGTAAACTGTATGCATATACAGTATTTTATTTTTAAATAAAAAGAAAGCAAATTTTTAGCACGGTATTTAAATTTATGGGCTTTACTGCACGAAAGAGGAGTTTTCGATGACCGGCAAACGTATTTTACGGGAAATCAAAACCGTTACCCGTATGGTGGAACTGTATGAACAGCACCATCCGGCACCGGCAGATGCTCCGGAACATTATCGTGATCTGCTGGCCTATGCGGTGAAACGGCTGGAAAAATGCCGTTACGGTGAAGACAAACCGGCCTGTAAACAGTGCCCGGTGCACTGTTATCAGCCAAAGCCACGGGAAGAGATGAAAGTGATTATGCGCTGGGCCGGGCCGCGTATGCTGTGGCATCATCCGATCCTGGCTGTCCGTCATCTTATTGATGACAAAAAACCGGTGCCGCCCCTGCCTCCCCGCCGCCGCACGCCCCGCAATAATCAGGACTGACGCGCGCGGTAATCCGCCTGTGTGATCTTATACAGCACATGTGTCTGTAACGGATGTCCCTGTTCCAGTGACGGATGCAAAAACTCGCGCTGATACTGCATCCCCGCCTTTACCATCACCCGTTCGGAAGGCAGATTCACCTTCGCGGTAAACGCGACAATCTCCGGCATATTCAGCGTCATAAAGGCATGATGCAGCACCGCATTTGCCGCTTCGGTCGCATAGCCTTTACCGTGGAAGCGTTTCGCCAGACGCCAGCCGATTTCAGTACACGGACTGAAATCAAACGGCGCGGACGGGATATTAAGACCAACAAACCCGGTAAATTCCCCGCTGCTTTTTTCTTCCGCCACCCATAACCCGAATACTTTCTGCCGTTCAAAGCGGCGGATAATTTCATCCGCCATTGCATCACTCTCTGCCGCACTCAGACAGGCCGGAAAAAAACGCATCACCTGCGGATCCGCATTCAGTGCGCGGAACGGTGCATAATCTTCCGGCGTCCAGGGACGCAGATGCAGGCGCGGGGTATCAAGGGTAAGCATATACTCCTCCGGTTCATTCATAAAATATACCGGAGGAGTATAACGGATTTACGCGGGGACAGCGCGGTTACACGCGCTTAAAGACAGACGGGACTTTTTGCGGCTCTTTGTTTTTACCGTTACCGTTCTGTGACGGGGATTCCGGAGCGGATTCCGGTGCGGATTCCGGTGATTTCTCTGCCGCAGCGTCTGCTTTTTCAGACGCTTTCCGCTCAGTCACGGCTGCCGGTTTATTATTCTCCGGGCGGGATGGTGGTGTCTGTGGCGTTGCAGCGGTTTTACCGGCCGGGGCATACGGCTCTGACTGGCCGATAAAGGTGCCACCTTTGCGGATAGAGAAATTAGAGGCCCGGCAGACGCCGTTAAGTTCACCGTGCTCAAGAATTTCCACCTGCTCGGTTGTACAGGTGCCGGTCAGCACGCCGTCAATCAGCAGGGTTTCGGCAAAAATATCCCCTTCCACCACACCGGACTGCATAATGCTGACCGAGCCGGAACGGGCTTTGATTTGTCCCTTGATTTTACCCCAGATTTGCAGGTTACCGCTGATTTCAATATCACCGGTCATGCGGGTTTCTTTGCTGATAACCGTCGGCTGGCGGGATTCAAGCGATGCCAGCGGGCGTTGTTTCTCTTCACCACGCGCGGACAGCAACTGGGAAATTTCATTCGCCTGTGCGCTGAGTTCAGCCGTTTTTCGTTCCTCTTCTTCTCTTTCTTCTCTGGTTTTTTGCAACGGTGCCGCAACCGGCGCCGTTTCAGGGATATCTGCTTGTTTTTTCTTACCGAACATGACGTTTTTCCTTTTCCTTTCCGGGAGAATCGTAATAGCACAGATGACGACGGCAATACCCGTTAAATAAACAGGCCACGATGCGTGTCCGGCTATCACTGCATACAGTAACAATCCCCATAAAAACCAAAGGGATGTCAGCATAATATTAAGCATGGCAGACCTTTGTGATGGTATTTTTACGTTACGGAAGATACTTTTGCATATTGTACGCAGCCGCCACTCCGGTAAAGGGCGGATTAAGAGCAGTATCAGTATGTAATCAGGGAAATAGAGAAAGCGGTGACTATAGCCGGATACACTCCGTGTACCCTGAGACAGCATCCCTTCATTACAATCCATCACCGCCCTCTCCGGTATCTACATTAACTGAAGAGGGCAGAATAAAAATATCACAATTACGTCACGATTTTATCCCTCTCAAGCCCCTGCCGTCCCCCGGATTTTTCCGCCTTCTGCTGCTAAATGGTATTGTGCCAGTGCCTCTGCCTCTTCAGGTTCATGTGTGACCAGAATCGTGGTGATCCCTTCTTCTTTCAGCAGATTAATCTGCGGCCATAACTGTCTGCGGGTCGCCCGGTCCAGCCCGGAGAACGGTTCGTCCAGCAGCAACAATGCCGGCGGTGAGATCAGTGCGCGGGCAAGTGCCACCCGCTGCTGTTCCCCTCCGGAAATCTGATGCGGAAAACGTGCCGCCAGGTGTGCGACCTGCATTTTGTCCAGCAGTGCCATCGCCTGTGATTTATCCCGCTTCAGCCCGGCGGCATACTGTGCAAGCCGCAAATTGCCCATCACTGTCAGCCACGGAAACAGCCACAGCCGCTGATTAAGATAACGGCAGGGACGTTTCCAGACCGGCAGCGGATCCAGGGGAACATCCCCGAGCCGGATAGTGCCCTGATACGGCAGATAACCGGCAATACAGTTCAGTAATGTGGTTTTTCCGCTGCCGGAAGGGCCGCAAATCGCGGTACATTGTCCGCGCGGCAATGTCAGCGAGAGGTCCTGCAGGATCCCCGCACTCAGATGTTCAACGTGCAGCATGTGAAGGTTGCCTTTTCAGCCGGTGTAATGCGACCAGCAGCACAATCGCCAGTGCCATCAGGATCAGTGCGCAGCCGAGTGCGAGTGAAAAATCACCACTGGCAATATTCAGATAAATTGCCATGGGCAGGGTTTCGGTTTTAAAGCGGGTGGCACCAGCCAGCATCAGTGTGGCGCCGAACTCCCCCAGCGCCCGGGAATAGGCGAGGATCCCGCCGCTCAGCAATCCCTGCAGGCATAACGGGATTTCCGCCAGCAACAGGGTTTTTCCGGGAGTCAGCCCGAGATTCATTGCAGTACGGACATAAGCCGGATCCACTGAAGCAAACGCCCCCTGTGCTGAACGGTACAGCACCGCTGACGCGACATAGGTCTGGGCGATAATCACACCCAGCGGGGAAAACAGCCAGCGCCCCAATTGCGGAAAAATCCCGGCCAGCGGCCCCTGACTGCCCAGCAGCAGTAACAGCCCGATACCAATCACCAGCGGCGGTGTGACCAGCGGGATATCAAACAGTGCATCCGCCACCCGCCTGCCGGGGAAATCCCCCCGCACCATCACCCAGGCTGCCGGTACCGCGATCAGAAATGCCAGTACCAGTGATGTCAGTGAGGTCGCCAGTGACATCAGTACCGCAAAATGAAATTCAGGATCGGTAATCAGCTGAGTCAGCAGTGCCGGCGTTACCTGAAACAGTAATGCCAGCAGAGACCCGGTAATCAGACACAACAACAGTAACAAGGGCACCAGCGCCCATTTCATCACCGGATACATCTGTAATACCGGGATCAGTGCGTGTCAGCCGGTCTGACCGGCAGAAAACCGTAATCGGTAAAGGCATTGATCCCTTCCGGAGAGGCAAAATATTCCGCCAGTTGTTTTGCTTCAGCCGGGGATGCACTGGTGCTGAGCACGGCCAGCGTGGCCACTTCTTCCGGACTGCCTTCCGGTGACGGCAGAATCATCAGTTTATCGCGGTTTTTCATCGCATCGGCGCGGCCGATAACGGCGGCGTCCACTTCACCGTTGAGCAGATACAACGACAGGTGTTTAATTGTGGCCGCCCGGACAATGACTTTTTCCCGCAGTGCATCACCGTAACCGCTGGCATCCAGCAATACCTCACCACTACGGCCCAGCGCAATGGCTTTCGGGTCCCCCATACCGATACGCAGATTACTTGCGGCAAGATCCGCAATGCTGTTAATTCCGTCTGCTTTATCTTTGCGTACCGCAATCACCGGAATATGCCGGACGATCGGATAACTGTCCGTCACCTGTTTTTCTTTCTGCAGCTTTTCCACATAATCCGCCGATCCCGGGAAAAACAGATCGCCCTGCTTTGTCAGTTCAAACCGGGTCAGGATCTGCCCGGAACCACCATATTCCACCGTTACCGTATTACCGGTCTCTTTTTCAAACTGACTGATCACCTTTTCGATCGGCGGGCGCAGACCGGCACCGGCATACATATGTAACTCAGCGGCCATCACAGCCGGAACGGAACAGCAGAACAGAAATGCGGAGAGCATCAGACGACGGGACGACATAGTAACCTCACTCGTTATATATTTTTTTATATAATGATTAAAAACGGTGAGTGGTGCAAGGGACAGTCATCACGAAACGGCGTATCATCTGTCATGCCGGTGGCGTTCCCCGCCGGAAACAATCCATAACATAAATAATATAACGATTGATATTCACCCAAAAAATTCAAATCAGCCAACCGCAACATAATAAAAACATAATATTAAATATAATAACGTTAATTATCAGAATTAAAACAATGGCTACATCTTTGCAGAATAATACGCTGTACTGCACCGGCAACTACAGTATTAATTCATTCCCGCTCAATTTTTTATCAAAAAAACAGATTCAATGATAATTAATTGTATATATATTCCATGGATTAACACAAAATAACAACAAGAAAATAGCATTTAAAATACATAATTCATCATGACATTACTTGCTGTTCGTTAAAGTTATTCACCATGTAAATAAAATAGCATTCAAACCAATAAATAAGGCCGTTAATGTCATAAAAACTACGTATCAAGTAGAAAAGTCCGACATTAGTTATATAATTATTTATATCGGATGGATTGACACTGTCCCTGTTATTTAATTTCCGAAAACTACGCCGTATTGTTTACTCTGAGATGCCCATGAACTCATGTACTTTGACATCTGACAATAATAAAGAGATACAGTCTGTTATTGTTGAGCCTGATATTTTCAATATTACCGAACAACAGGAAAAAGGTCTTTACCTTCTGATGTCCGGAAAAATGAAATGGCAGGATTGCATAAACTCATACACCCTTCATGACAATGAAGTTATTTTTTCCAACCAGGGAAGCTATGCATATCAGCATATTTCCGGTGATATTAACTTATTATGGGTTCCGCTGAGTAACCATTTTCTGCGGGATTTCCTGCACCGCTTTTCCGATATTCTCAGCCATCTTCACCGCGTTGCGGACCCGACATCCGGACTCATTTACTTCCCGCAGTCCGCCATGCTGAAAAACAGTATCAGCGGGTTTTATGATGCTTACTGTAATAATGCACCGTCACCGCTGATAAAGCTGAAACTGGAAGAATTATTATTAATTATCGCCCTCAGTGAGGAAGGCACACGGCTGATGTCGGTATTGCGCCAGCTGAGTAACCGCCAGGCGGAACGCTTGCAGACCTTTATGGAAAAACATTATCTGAAAGACTGGAAATTAAATGAATTTTCCCGGGAATTTGGTATGGGTCTGACAACCTTCAAAGAGCTGTTTGGTGCGGTATACGGCACATCACCACGGGCCTGGATCAGTGAACGGCGGTTATTATTCTCCCATCAGCTTCTGCTCAATACCCAGATGAGTATTGTTGATGTCTCCATGGAAGCCGGGTTCTCAAGTCAGTCGTATTTTACCCAAAGTTACCGTAAACGTTTCGGATTTACACCCAGCAAAGCCCGGAGTAATCATATAAACTGACGAATAGTGATAAAAACAGAAAACAAAAATAACACCGGAAAAAAACGGGTCTGTTAAGCTGCGTTCCTTTGCTTCACTTTTATTCAGCCAGAGGGATTTATGCTTAATAAAACGACCTGTCATCGTTATCTGTCAGATGATGAAATATATAATTCAGAAGACGTTTGTAACGAGAATGATTTATTATCTAAATATCTTACACGTCAGCAGACAGACTATTTAAAAAAAACGAATTGGTTCCGCCGCAGAAAGAAATGGAATATTCCTTTTCAGTATCGTGACCTGACCATGATCAGACAAACAATACAGGCTTATCCTGATAACTGGGATACCTGTTTGTCTGACACCATTATATTATCCGGGTCCCGTTACTGGGTGGACTGGCTATTAAATGAAACTTATGAATACCGGATAAAAGACGCACACCGTGAGCTGTGGGATCGGGAAGAAGAATACCGCCGGAGCCGGATAATAAACAGCCAGCTGTCGGCTCTGTATACACTGTACAGCGCATATTATCCGCAACCGGAACAGACTGAACTGTCAGATATTAAACACTGTCTCACTGAATCCGCACAGGATCTTTCCCGGATACAGCAGGATATTTATGCTCTCCGCCGGGAAATTCCGTTCACACTGCGTCATTTTATTAATGTGTTCCGTGATGTTATTTATCATCATAAACCCTTACCGGACAACGGTATCCCGGACTATTTCCGCACTGTTGTGCAGCTGATTTTGCAGCTGAAAAATAACAATGATGATAATCAGCTGTATCTGTGGCTGAACAACCGCAATATCTGTCTGACGGCAGATAAAATACACTGGTGCTGACAGTACCGGTCAATACACCGGATAAAGGGATAGCAATATCCCTTTTATCTGATGACACATGCCAATAAAAATAAAATAGTGACCACGACGGGAAATAACACACGAACGGCATTTGCCTGATAACCGCAAGAGGATTGATATTTATGTACCGTCACACTGAAACGACAGCTGTCACACCTGCGTTTACCGATGAACGCCGGTTGTTATGGCAGACACTGGAGACATTCCCTGCCGAAAGTCAGGAATACCGGGATATCTGTGTAAGCTTACTGGCTCCGGTGATTTGTGATCTGAAAAAAACAAAACATACCGGACAGATAACCAGAGACTCACTCTTACAGATCCTGTCCCGCTATGATGAATACGGCGAACAGCAGGAATTTATTTTATCCCGTCTTTGGCAGTCACTGCCGGAAACATTATCCGGCAGTGACCTCAAATCGCTGATTGCCGCCGAGCTCAATCAGCTGCTCTATGTGAATAACCAGCTGACGTTCTCTCAGTTTAATCTCCGCTGATACGCCGCATTAATCCGGCAAAATCGCAAATGACCGGACCGGGAATCCGCCCGCATTGTCCGGCTTTGCCACGATATTAAAAATCACCGCGCCTTTGGCCGGGACTTTATCGAGGTTGGTCAGCAGTTCTATCTGGTATGCATCCTGATCCAGTACAAAATATTCCGCCAGCAACGCACTGTTTTTGCGGAAATCCTGCGCCGAATCGGTATCAAAGGTTTCATGCCCCACGGCACTGATCCCGCGCTCACGGAACAGAAATTCCAGCGCATCCATTCCCCATCCCGGAATATGGTTGTTTCCTTCCGCATCTTTATTATCCATCAGTGCCTGTGACGGCCAGCGTTTGCTCCAGTCCGTACGCAGTGCCACAAAACTGCCGCTGTCAATACGCCCGTGAACCTGTTCAAACGCCAGCACATCGTCTGCGGATAACGCAAAATCCGCATCCTGCTGTGCCCTGGCGGACTGATCAATCACCACCAGCGGCAGTACCAGTTCTTTCAGTTCCAGTTCATGAACAAAGCGCCGCCCCTGCACAAAATGGCACGGTGCATCAATGTGGGTGCCGTACTGGCCGGGAAACGTAAACTGCTGGGCAAAAAAGCCGTCGCGGTAATCAAACAGCGTTTTAAACTCCGCCGGTTCAAACATAAAAAAGTGCGGTGAATCCGCATTAAATGCGTGTGTCAGGTCGATCCATTTTTTGGATTTCAACAGATTAATTGCGCCGATTAATGATAATGACATTCTGCCTCCTCAATGTTATACCGGTAGTTGTTGTGATTTATGCTCTGGTTATCAGTCAGAATTTACACGGCTTGCCGGGGAAGTCATTTGCAGATATTTCATGTTGTTGTCCGCACCGGACAAGGGGAAGATAATGTTAAAAGTGATTGCTGAAGATTTTATGCAGCCGGATGCCGTTGAGATCCTGATGCCGATGTATGAAGAACTGGTTGCCGCCACCCGCCGTGAGCCGCTGTGTATCAGTTATGATCTGTTTGTCGATCAGAAAGACCCGGGGCATTTTGTTTTTATCGAAACCTGGCCGGATCAGGCTGCGCTGGATGCCCATTGCGCCAGTGAGCACTTCCGCCGCCTGGTACCCGCGATTAATCAATATCAGCGCGCCGAACCGCGTTTTATCCTGATGGACAGCGCCGTTAAGTAACAATCAGGGCGGGTATTCCCGCCCTTTCTGTTTTCAGTCGTGGATGATTTTCGCTTCTTTCGCTGCAGCCTCACACCACTCAATGATGGCAGGATGCGCCAGGATCCGGTCAATCCACACCTGTGCCGCCGCTGAAAACGGCAGCTGATAAGTCCGTGCGCGCAGAGCCACCGGCGCATAAAACGCATCCGCCGCGCTGATATTTTCCCCTGCCAGCCACGGGCCGCCGAACCGGGTTAATCCCTCACACCAGAGCTGATCCAGACGCTGGCACTCTTTCTGTAATTCCGGTGTCATCCCGGCGGCCGGGCGGCTTTCTGTGCAGTTCAGCGGGCACTCGCGGCGCAGCGTGGTAAACCCGGAATGCATTTCTGCCGCAGCAGAGCGCGCCCATGCCCGGGCGGTTTTTTCCGCCGGCCAGGTCTGCGGGTGATCCTCTGCAATATACTCGCAGATTGCCAGAGAATCCCAGACCGTGGTCTCCGCCGTCACCAGACACGGCACCAGCCCGGACGGGGAAAAACGGATAAATTTCTCATAACTGCTGCCGCCCGGCACAAAGGTGGCCAGTTGTTCATCAAACGGGATATTCAGGGCTTTCAGTAAAAACCAGGGTCTCAGCGACCAGGAAGAGTAATTTTTATTGGCGATCCACAATTGCAGAGACATATAACCCCTCCCGATGAAATTAAAATAAAGGATATAAACAGCAGGCTGATTGCCTTACCCAATGTAGCCGGTTTTTATTCCGCTGCCTTAAAAAAGGATAAATCCTGTTCATATTCTTTCTGATAGGGCCCTTCCGTGCCCAGCGCATCCTGCAAAAAATGTAAAAATGCGGAGACTTTTTTCGGCAGATAGTCACGATCCGGATAAACCGCATAGATATGATGCAGCGGCAGCGGGTATTCCGGCAGTAACGGGAGCAGCCGCCCGGCACGGATATCCGGTGCAGCGATAAACTGCGGCAGCTGGCAGATCCCCGTTCCCTGCAAAACAGCCTGATGCAGCGCCAGACTGTTGTTGGCGCGCAGCGTGCCCTGCGGGGTAAAACGCACGACGTCTCCCCGATGCAGAAATGTCCAGGACTGACCGGCCTGAAAATAGCTGTAAAACAAGCAATTATGTGCTTTCAGGTCAGTCAGATCCTGTGGTGTGCCGTGTCGTGCCAGATAGGCCGGAGACGCGCACAACACACTGCGGCAGGGGGACAACACGCGGGCAATCAGCGAGGAATCCTGCAATTCACCGATCCGCACAGCCAGATCAAACCCTTCCCCGACCAGGTCCGTCAGTTTGTCATCAAACACCATTTCCGCCCGTAATGACGGCCAGCGCTGTAAAAATTCAGGCATTATGTTAGCCAGATGCAGACTGCCGAATACCGCCGGGGCACTGATTTTCAGTGTGCCGTCAACCTCACGGCTGTAATGTGACAATGCATCCTGCCCGTCCAGCACCGCCTGATGGGCTTTTTTCAGATAGGCGTAATAAAGCTGCCCGGCTTCCGTCAGCTGCAAATGGCGCGTGGTACGGGTGATCAGCCGGATGCCGGTTTGTGTTTCCAGCGCCGCCAGTTTTTTACTGACCGCCGATTTGGTCATATGCAGATACTCTGCCGCTTTTGTCAGGCTCCCCTGCTCGGTGATCGCAATAAACACCGGTAACAGCGAAAAATCCATAGCACCCTCTTCATTGTCAACTTACAGGAAACGCTGTTTTTCTATTTATAGCGTTTATTTCGGACACCAGCAATCTCTATACTCTCTCCGTCCGCAATAACGTGAAAAATGATGATGAAAAAAGAGATCCTGTTACCGCTGATTGCCTTACTTTCCGGGGTATTACTCACCCTGATGATTATGAGCAACAGCTATTTATCCACCTTTACTTCCCCGCTGCACGCCTCCTGGCTGACACACGGTATCGGCGCTGTGGTTGCCCTGATTATCTGGCTGACAGTGAAAAAACACCTGCCGCAACGCCGCGCCGGCGCGAAAATTCCGCGGTGGTGCTATCTCGGCGGGATACCCGGTGCATTTACCGTACTGCTGGCGGCGATCACTGTTAACAGCCCGCTGTCACTCTCCGGCTCGATTGTGCTGATGCTTGCGGGCCAGATAGTGACAGGGCTGATTATCGACCATTTTGGTCTGATGGGACTGACACGGCGCAAAGCGACAGGCCGCGACGGGCTGACACTGCTGCTGTTATTCAGCGGCTGTATTTTGATCATTGCAGGAAAATAATGATGTTACTGTTTTATATTAGTATTGCGCTGACAAATGGCATTTGCATTATTTTCAGCCGCAGCATCAACGGCAGATTATCTCAGAGCAGTAATGCGTTTTATGCTTCGCTGGTTAATCATATCGCCGGGTTTATCTTCCTGAGTGTGGTTGTTCTGTTTTACCTGCCGAAATTCCCTGTCACGCTGAGTAACATTCCGCTGATCGCATTCACCGGTGGTATTATCGGTGCCTGTTTCGTGGTGATAAACAGTTATATTCTGCCGCTGCTCGGTGCCACACTGACCACCATTCTGGCTATCTGTGGTCAGGTATTATCCGGCTTTATTATCGATATCCTACAGCACGGCATGCCGTCACATCCGGTGGTGCAGATAACCGGTGTGATTTTAATCCTGCTGGCAATCGCGGTCCGCTACCGGACATAATTCTTCTTATTTCGTTACTCAGCGAAGTGTTTTCTCTGCGCTTCCGTTATGATTAGCCGGACTGCATAAGGAGAAGCCTATGTTTGCTGTAATTTTTGAAGTGACTATGCCGGAAGATAAGCAATCCCGTTATCTGGATATCGCCGCCGGGTTGCGCCCGCTGCTCAGTGAGGCTGAGGGCTTTATCTCCATTGAACGTTTTGCCAGCCTGAGCACACCGGGCAAATTATTATCGCTCTCATTATGGGAAGACGAAGCTTCTCTGCTGAAATGGAAACAAAACCTGCAGCACCGCCGGGCTCAGGAAGAAGGTAAAGCGGATATTTTTTCTTTTTACCGCATCCGTATTGCTGAAATCACCCGTGAATATGATTTCGGGCAGGAATAATCGGCGGAGCTGATATGTCAGAAGAACACACGTCTGAGTTAGAAACCGCGCTTGCCGGTGTGGCTGCCGCACTGGCTGATCCGTCCCGCATCCGCATGCTCTGCGCCCTGATGGACGGCAGAGCCTGGACAGCAACTGAACTGAGCATTGCCGCAGATATCAGTGCCTCCACCACCAGTGCGCATCTGGCAAAACTGGTCGCCGGAAAGCTGATCATCTGTATTCCGCAGGGGCGTCACCGCTATTATCAGCTGGCCGGATTAAACGTGGCCGAAATCATCGAAAAAATGATGAATCTCACCGGCATTCCGGTAACAGCCGCCATCCGCAAATCCTCCGCCCCGCCGCATTTACGGCAGGCCAGAACCTGTTATGACCACCTGGCGGGGGAAACGGCAGTGGCTGTATATGATGCGATGCAGGAAAAAGGCTGGATAACCGCTGACGGTACGGCGCTGACGGTATCCGGCGAATCTGCACTGACTGCGCTCGGGCTGCCTGCCGCCCATACCGTAAAACGGGTTTTCTGCTGCGGCTGTCTGGATTGGAGTGAACGCCGGTTTCACCTCGGCGGCTATCTGGGCGCAGCCCTATTCACGCACTGTGAGCAACAGGGCTGGCTGATCCGCACGCCTGGCTACCGGGAAGTGACAATTACCGGAAAAGGGAAAAAACACTTCCGGCAATGGTTAGGGATTCAGATCCCGTCATTATGAACTTCTGACCAGTAATAACGATAATTTGCGGGCGAACGGCAGAACAAATAAGACGGTCGGGAACGCAATAGCCCAGGATATTCCCCATGATGTCAGCCACGGAGAAACCAGCAGCCAGGAGAATCCCAGTGCTTTGACGGTACTGATAAACGAAACAATACCACTCATCACCAGCGATAAGAAAAAAGGCACCAGAAAGATTAACGCGCGCTGAGGCAGCTTCGGAAAACCTAAAATATAATTTTTGTCCTGAAAAGACATAGACGACTCCGTATAGTGACGACACAACAACACATAACTGTTGTAATGCACAAAGTTACATGCGTTGATTAACGTAAACGCTTACGGGTCAGAGAATTGACCTTTGATGGCGCTATTCTATGAATCTGAGTGCATTTGTCAAATGCAATTTATTCTCAATAAGAAAAATAATCGCGGTTATTCAGTCATCATCCGAAAAATTCAGGAAACTGAACATGCTCTCTTTATAACGGGTGGTGGCCTTCAGCATTTCTGTACCGGAAACCGCCTGCAAACGCCCGTCATGCGCCATTTTCCGGAGGTCATCGACCCGCAGGTCATCACTCAGTAACGCGCGTACAGTCGTATTCTCCGGAATTAAATAGATTGGTCCGCGCATAAGCTGTGATGCGCCCAGCCGGTCAAAATAATAATATTGCCCGCCTTTCTGCCAGACCTCCCCGTAATGGTGAGAGGTAATGTCGCCGACTTTTACCCAGTTATCCGCTGTATTATCATCAAGACGATAAAGTATCGTACTGCGGGAAATCAGCCCCGGTGATTTCCGGCCGCCCCATGATTCCGCCCCCTGCAAATACCGGGTTTCATTGCCGCAGATGAAAATCAGCGGTGATATTTCCTGACAGCTATCCTGCAACGGCGGGTTATCACCGGCGCGGCGGATTTTTTCTTTTTTCCGGTCATAAAAATAAACACCCCGGCGGGATAAAAACAGCCCCTGATTAACATGCTGACCATAGTAACTGATCACACGGTAAGGCGCATATTCCGGCGGGAATACGACATTATTCATGGCCGCCTGACCGGTTTGCGGATCAAATAAATAGGCTTCCTGAAATAAATTACCGAGGTAAAAACCATACAGTGATTCTGTATCTTTCAGCGGTAATAAATGGTGCTGATAATAAACATGTTCCCCGTCGTGATAAAATACCCGGCTCTCACGCACTGATTTATCATCCTGCCGGACAGCCACAGGGCGCAATGCCGCCGGATTTGCTCCCGGCATTAATTTACCGTCAAAGAAAACCTGCTCTCCGTTACTGA
This sequence comes from Morganella sp. TYF_1, assembly GCF_043105645.1. NCBI lineage: Bacteria > Pseudomonadati > Pseudomonadota > Gammaproteobacteria > Enterobacterales > Morganellaceae > Morganella > Morganella sp. TYF_1. Next base: position 884,475 of record NZ_JBICLU010000026.1, read on the forward strand.
TAAGACCGGAATCCGGTAATATCCGGTAAGGTATGGCTGACGACGGCAATGGCTGCTGCGGATAATAGTAAGTCAGAGGCTTATCACTCAGCCCCCAGCCGTAACGCCATTCCTGATACAACTTTTGCAGACCGGATAGTTCATTATTTATCCGCGTATACGGAGCACAGAAAACGGTATTTTTACCATCGGTAAAATAGCCATTCCCGATAGTAACCGCCGTCTGAGGATTAAAATCCGCAACGGGAAGATTACCGCACCAGGCGTGATATTTATCGGCTGCAAATTGCCGGCCATTATGGTTGTTATTGTCAGGCAATAACCGGAAACTGTCCGGATCCGCACCGGGGATTAAAAAATACCCGTCAGACGGCACAGCGGCATAAACCCGGTCGTCATACAATGTGAAAACGGAGTGCCCGAATGGTTTCCCGTTCCGGTCAATATCGTAATACGGTGTTTTATCCATGGCCAGAATGACCCCGGATATAAACAGGACAGAAACCAGCATAATGCCGGACAGAATGACAAGAACAAGGCGTTTACGGGCTTTCATAGGATGGAAATAGTATCCGGAAACACTGCCGTCTGCTATCAGAGAAAACCATTTTTCAGCCCGGAATTATCATCTTTCCCGGCTGTTATGCCAGTATCTGCTTCATAAAAATAGTCATAAACAGATCCAGCGGTTCACCGTTGCGGGTCAGTTTGGCACGCATGACCGCCCCTTCCCAGCCAGCCCAGAAAAAGACTGCCATCTGCCTGCAATCAATATTTCCGGAAATAAGACTTTGTGCCTGTGCTTCCAGAAGGCAATCTTCCACTTTCTTTTGCCAGCCGGTAATAATGTCATTAAGTAATTCGCAATACCCTGCCGGCAGACTGACAACTTCCTGCCCGAGATTACCGATCAGGCACCCGCGCTGCCAGTGGTATTTTTCCATTCCGGATTTGGCAATCCTGCAAAATGTCAGTAATCTTTCCGGTGGCGGCAATGTGGTATCAGACAGACATTTATCCAGCAGATGAGAAAAACAGCGGTCATAATGACGTATCACTTTCACACCGAAATTTTCTTTACTGCCAAAGTAATAATAAAAAGATCCCTTCGGAACACCGGCTTTTGTTAATATTCCGCTGATATCTGATGTCATATACCCTGTTTCGGTAAACACCTCCGTACCACTGCGGATCAATATTTCTTTTACATCGGTGCCTGCATCATGGTTTTTCGGCGGTCGTCCCCGTTTCGGCTTTGTCATTATTGCTGTCATTACGTTTTATCTCTGTTATGCGGAATAGACAGATTGCTGTCCGTATACATTCCGGCTGTTTCGCTGCAGGAAAAAATCCTCCCGCCGTTACTGCACGGGAGGAACCCACCGGAGAGTGTTCGTTATTTCATCATTACGTCCTGGTTTTGTTTCATTTCAAACCGCGGGGAAACAAAGCCATACAGTGTCCAGCCGAGGAAGGTGGCAAGCGCCCCCCACATCACAGCATCTTCACCGGATGAATACAGCGCATAGAAACTATAAACAGCACCGATAAATGCAATCACATTGCCTGTCCGTGCTTTCTTAGGATCCACATTGGCGACTTTCTGCAGAATAATCATGGCAGCCATGGAAAGGATATAAGGGATAATATTGGTAACAACCGCCAGGTTAACCAGCACATTGAATTGTTTATTCAGTGACGGGCTGATGGTCATCAGCGACAGTGCAGACTGAATAATAACAATAACCAGCATACCTTTTACCGGGGCATCCGCTTTGGTAACGGCAGAAAAGATTTTCGGGAAATAACCGGAATCGGATGATGATTTAAATACCTGCGCAATAGTGAACTGCCAGCCTAATAATGAACCGCAGCAGGACATAATCATCAGCGCCATAACAACCTTACCCACACCCGGCGTAAACATTTGTGAGAATGCCAGGCCAAACGGCGCAGTCGAGTTTGCCAGATCCATATTCGGTACAATACCGGCGATGACGTTTGTTGATACGATATAAATAACCGCTGCACCTAATGTTCCGCCCAATACCGCTATCGGCACATTTTTCTCAGGATTATCAACCGCCTCACTGTTAGCACAGGCAGATTCCATCCCTAAAAATGCCCATAATGTCATCGCAATAGAGGAACCGACCGCCTCAAAAAGCGGAAAGTTATGCGGGTTCCAGGAATTAACATACAGTTCAGGGCTGAACCACCACCAGCCGATAACCGAAATACCGACAACCGGAATAATGACCCCCCAGACAGTCACACTGCTGATCCGTCCGGTGATCCGTGCACCGCCGAAGTTTGCCACCGTACAAATCCACAACACCACAATTGTGGCAATACAGATACCCAGCGGCGTCATCGCCGCATCCATCAGTTCAGCACCATAACCGACAGCGGAAATCGCGATCGCAACGTTTGCAATCAGCAGAGAAACACCATAGGTGTAATTCGCCATAAAGTTACCGGATTTACCAAATGCGTATTCCGCGTAACCACCCATCCCTCCGCTGCGGCGGCTGTACATACCGCACTTGGCAAATGCATAGGCCAGCGCCATAGAACCGACGGCGGTCACAACCCATGACAGAATAGAAACCGTCCCCACTTCCGCCAGTTTTGTCGGCAGCATAATGATGCCGGATCCCATCATATTCACTGCGGTTAATATCGTGAGCTGTAATACGCTCATTTTATTCTTTGAAGCACTCATCATATTTCTCCCCGGCTGACGGAGCACGCTCATCCGCGCTCCGTCATGCACGAATTAACGAACTCAGTGTTTAATTACATAGCCGTATGCCCGCTGACGACCATCGTCATCACAGCGGATATACACACCCTGTAATTCCGGTGAGAATCCCGGGAAGAGGTTAATCCCCTCCTCGAGCGCCAGAAAATATTGCTGCACGGAGCCGCCCCAGATTTCCCCCGGAACCACACACAGAACCCCCGGCGGATAAGGCAGAGCACCTTCAGCCGCAATACGGCCTTCAATCTGATCCACTGCGACCAGTTCCGCATTACCGCGCACAAACGCAATATTTGCGGCCTGCGGCAACATGCTGACCTGCGGGAAGTGTGATTTGCGGAACATCTCTTTCTGGCGTTGTTTCACATTAAACTTCACATACATATCATGCATTTCCTGACATAACTGACGGATGGTATACCCCAGATAACGGGCTTCATGCGCATGATATACAGACGGCAGTACCTCTTTCAGCGGCGCATCCTGCTCCAGTAATTGCTCAAAACGGGCAATCTGAGCCACCAGATGCTGCATTTTTGCCATGCTCTCGGCAGGGGTCAGCAGGAACAGAATGGAGTTGAGATCGCATTTTTCAGGAATGATATTATTTTCACGCAGATAGTTAGCCAGAATCGTTGCCGGCACACCGAATGCTTCATAATTACCGGTTTTGGCATCAATACCCGGCGTTGTCAGCAGTAATTTGCACGGATCAACAAAATACTGATTTTCTTCATATCCCTCAAAGGCATGCCAGCGCTCACCCGGCACAAAATTGAAGAACCGGAGATCATTGGCAATCACATCAGTCTCAAAATCACCCCATGAACGGCCATCGATAGTTTCCGGAATGAACGGGCGGATATACTGACAGGATTTGAGCAGCAACTTACGGGTTTCAATCCCGGTTTTCACGCAATCCATCCATAAACGCTTACCGGATTTCCCTTCATGCATTTTGGCGTTCACATCCAGAGCGGCAAACAGCGGATAGAACGGGCTGGTGGAGGCATGCATCATAAAGGCATTGTTCAGACGCTTATGATTCACATAACGGCTCTGACCTTTAATATGACTGTCTTTTTTATGGATCTGGGATGTCTGAGAGAAACCGGCCTGTTGTTTATGGACTGATTGTGTGACCAGAATTCCGGGATCATTTTCATTCAGATCCAGCAAAAGCGGAGAACAATCTTTCATCATCGGAATAAACTGTTCATAACCAACCCAGGCGGAATCAAATAAAATGTAGTCACATAAATGACCGATTTTATCGACAACCTGACGTGCGTTATAAATTGTGCCGTCATATGTACCCAGCTGAATTACGGCCAGGCGGAACGGACGTTTTTCACCGGTTCGTTCAGGTGCGACTTCTTTAATTAAGCCGCGAAGATAATCTTCCTCAAAACAGTGGGCATCAATTCCGCCGATAAATCCGAACGGGTTACGCGCCGCTTCCAGATAAACCGGTGTTGCCCCTGCCTGTATTAATGCGCCGTGGTGGTTTGATTTGTGGTTGTTACGATCGAATAATACCAGGTCACCCGGCGCCAGTAAGGCATTCAGCACCACTTTATTTGAAGACGACGTACCATTAAGGACAAAATAGGTTTTATCCGCATTAAAGACTTTCGCCGCATGCTGTTGTGCCGCGCACGGAGCACCTTCATGAATCAGCAGATCCCCCATGGAGACATCCGCATTACATAAATCAGAACGGAATAAATTTTCACCGAAATATTCAGCAAACTGGTTACCCAGCGGGTGGCGGCGGAAAAACTCCCCGCCCTGATGTCCGGGACAATCAAAAGCCGAATTGCCCTGCTCAACATATTTTTTCAGACTGCCGAAAAATGGCGGTAACAGGCTTTCTTCATATTTCAGGGCCGCTGTTTCCAGTTGCTTACTGTATAATTCACCGTTCTTTTTATTTAAATCAATCACACCGGTTAACCGTGTAATGATATCTGCCGGAATGACTTCGTGATCACTGATTACAGCGAAAACCGGCTGTTCAAAACTGTGCTGCTCAATAAAATCCAGCTTTCCGTCGCGGATATCATCAAGTGAAATAACAATGACAGCAACATCAGTAAAATCTGTATTCAGGATATCCACACATTCCCGGTGTGTTGAAATATAGTCAGACATATCATAGCTGACAGCTACTTTATAACTTTTCATTTTCATACCTTTTATTTTTGGCAAAAACTTCCCGCTGAAACAGTCAGAAAAAATATTTCAGTTATTTATTTTCATAAATGCGAATTTGTTCCCTCAATATACTATTGAGTTAAAAAATCACATTTCTCTTTATGCCATTACGTATGTCAAAACAATATTCAGGACTGACGGTTTTCACTGTCTCAGCAGGGGCTTTTTTTTACCGCAGCCGGGAATGACGAAAACGGTTTACCTGCACATTGATATGCATGAAAGCCAGAGTATGAATTATCAATCAGAATTCAGCATATCCACACATAAATGCGGGATATAGTGAGAAAGAGGTCGACGATCCATACGATGGCAATATGCAGACAACGTCATGGATGTCAGTAGAGGGACTACCTATGTGCATTAAAACGATTAAAATCAAAACACGAACGATGTGAGAACATCATAAGGTGTGTGACACGTCTTATATGCGGCCAAAATCGGTTGTTGTTTTCCATTTTTGCACCTGTTTAAAATTAAGACTATCTGACGAACAATTATTAATATAACCATGTACAAATGCCATACCGTGACATATATCAAAATAATAATCCTAAAAATAGGTTTCACCAAAATTAATTAGTGTAAAAATACATTTTGTTAATGCTGTGTTGTATATATCACCCGCATCAATTAAAAAATAAATACATATTTAATATAGTTACTACGTCTATATTATATATAACAACTAACACACCATCATTATAGTGACACGGTCTATATTCTTTATTTAAAAATAATAAAACACAACCGTGATATATATATTTAATCAAATGGCACTAATAGTTTAATTTTAAATTAGGACGTGATAACAATAAATTACCAGCAATACTATTTTGTGACCGCAAGACTCGCAAAATTAATAAGGTATTATTTTTGAATAATTATTCATTAAACCGGCAATCGTCGCTGTGGTGAATCAGGTGTTGCCTGAGAGAGCGGATAGCGGACGTGTTATTGCTGAACGGATTAATGAGACTGGCGATCAGACGAAAGCCGGTAAAGTGCGGGACAAGGGTATTGCCGGGAAATTGAATTAAATTACAGAATCCGGCGATTTCAGAACACGTCCGGCTGTATTCTGTGGCGGCTCCATCACTGACTGAGACAGCAGCGGCACAGTACATCAGACTCCGCAAACATAGAACACGACATTCATTTATCCTGAATTGATTTTTTTAAATTACAACCGACAAAAGATCCTGACTCACAAGCCTTGCTATACCATTTTTTCGCTTTTAGTTTATTTTTCGGAAAAAAATAACCACCTGTGGAATATAAATCCCCAAGGCTTATTTGTGCCCTTACATTTCCCTGTTCAGCGGCTTTTTCATACCATTTTTTTGCAAGAAAATAATTTTTATGAACACCTGTTCCTGAATAATAGAAGTCTCCGGCCTGTATCTGAGCAGTTAAATTCCCCTGCATTCCGGCTTTTTCATACCAGTAAAGTGCCTGAGCCGGGAATGCAAAAACGCCATCACCTTCATTATATATATCGCCGATTTTTTTTTGAGCAACCGGGTCTCCTTTTTGAGCGTCGGGAAGCAACAGGATGTATTCAGGCTTACCCCTGATTTCCGCTAACATAGCGTCATAATCAACAGCAGCGAAAGATTCAGCCGCAATAAAATAAAGAAATAACCATGTGAAAATTTTCATATTCTACCTGTCCGTCTATTTTATTCTGACTGCATACCCTCTGTATATGAGCATAGATATAATGTTTCGTAAACCACTCATGCCAGGATTTTAAGATTAAGCATCTGAATTTTCCGCTGTTCAGCCTGCCCTCACGGGCTTCCTGCGATGTACATAAATCATCATTCTTATTACTCTGCTAATAATTAACTATTCCACATAAAAACTAATTACTTCCGGATTTATATTTAGCCCTGTAAATCCGTTTCTCATCATTAACACATTCCAGGGTAAACACCTCATTGATTGATCCGATTCTTACTTTAAAATGTGTGCCGCTATCAACGTCAATCACTGTTGGGTAAGCATTACTGAAATTGGAGATTACAGTCTTCGCTATTGATTTACATTCATTAAATAACATTTCAGAGCTATCAGATTTATCCAAAACGGGTATTTCGCTATCAGGGATTTTATTGATAACAGTCATATCCAGCAGCTCTGAGGGAGTATAAACAACGTCAGACGTCTCCTCAGCCATACCAAAAACCGGAATTAACATGCATAACCCTATTATTTTCTTCATGCTTTCAATCCATTAATGTTATCAATAAATGATTTATTCAAGATCGCCATCGTGTTGAACGGGACTGTTTTTTTGTCGTATAAAAAATACATGATCGGTACTGCCCGGTTGCAGCCTGCCGGAAAACAGAAATCGTTACGCTCTGAGATGTCCGAAAATCATCAAATTTCATTCTATACCATTGCTATACACAAAGATGTATCGATTCCGGCAGATCTCAGAATACTGAGTCCGGGCTGTAAGGTCTGGTTTTTACAGGGAATTGAAAATTTAAGAAGATATTCAGAAGGACTTGATTGGAGCGGGCGAAGGGAATCGAACCCTCGTATAGAGCTTGGGAAGCTCTCGTTCTGCCATTGAACTACGCCCGCGTCAGGATGTGTGAGATTATACGCCGGTCATCTTGTTTATCAAGAGGATAGTGAAAAAAAAAGCCCCACAAATTTGTGAGGCCCCGTATTCATTTACTGCAGCAATTATTTTCCCGGACGCATTGCAGGGAACAGGATGACGTCACGGATGGTGTGGCTGTCAGTAAACAGCATAACCATACGGTCGATCCCGATACCCAGACCCGCTGTCGGCGGCAGACCGTGTTCCAGTGCGACAACATAGTCTTCGTCATAGAACATCGCTTCGTCATCACCGGCGTCTTTCTGGCGGACCTGCTCGGCAAAACGTTCTGCCTGATCTTCCGCATCGTTCAGCTCGGAGAAACCGTTACCGATTTCACGGCCGCCGATAAAGAATTCAAAGCGGTCAGTAATAAACGGATTATCGTCATTACGGCGTGCCAGCGGAGAGACTTCTGCCGGATATTCAATGATGAATGTCGGCTGGATCAGATGGCTTTCTGCCACTTCCTCGAAGATTTCACACTGTACGCGGCCCAGACCCCATGATTTTTCAATTTTGATGTTCAGGGATTTCGCGATAGCAACCGCTTTATCCATATCATCCAGATCCGCCATATTGGTTTCCGGACGATATTTGCAGATAGCTTCTTTCATGGTGAGTTTGGCAAACGGTTTGCCGAAATCGAATTCCTGGTCACCGTATTTCACAACCGGGTTGCCCAGCACATCCTGCGCAATAGTACGGAACAGCTCTTCGGTCAGCGCAATCAGGTCTTTATAATCGGCATACGCCATATAAAGTTCCATCATGGTGAATTCAGGGTTGTGACGCGGAGAAACCCCTTCGTTACGGAAGTTACGGTTGATTTCAAACACACGCTCAAAGCCACCGACCACCAGACGCTTCAGATACAGTTCCGGCGCAATACGCAGATACATATCGATATCCAGCGCATTATGATGGGTAACAAACGGACGCGCACTTGCCCCGCCTGGGATCACCTGCATCATCGGGGTTTCCACTTCCATAAACCCTTTGTTCACCATGAATTTACGGATTTCAGCCAGAATACGTGAACGCACCGCAAAGGTATGACGGGATTCATCGTTGGCGATCAGATCCAGATAACGCTGGCGGTAACGGGTTTCCTGGTCATTCAGACCGTGGAATTTATCCGGTAACGGACGCAGTGCTTTGGTCAGCAGACGGACTTCGGTACAGTGAACAGTCAGCTCACCGGTTTTGGTTTTAAATAACTTACCGCGCGCCGCGAGGATATCGCCCAGATCCCATTTTTTAAAGGATTCGTTGTACACGCCTTCAGCCAGATCATCACGGGAAACGTAAATCTGAATACGGCCCGCCGTGTCCTGTAAGGTGGCAAAAGAGGCTTTACCCATGATACGGCGGGTCATCATACGACCGGCAATCGCCACTTCGATATTCAGCGCTTCCAGCTCTTCCGCGCTTTTTTCGCCATATTTCTCATGCAGCTCACCGGATACCGCGTCACGGCGGAAATCATTCGGGAATGCAACGGCTTCTTTTTCACGCAGCAGTGCCAGTTTTTCACGGCGTGTTTTTAATTCGTTATTTAAATCAGGTGCCTGCTCAGCACTGTGTTGGTCTTGTGACATTTTTAATCCTTATAAACCCGCTTTTAAGCTGGCCTCAATAAATTTATCCAGATCACCGTCTAATACAGCCTGCGTATTGCGGGTTTCCACACCGGTACGGAGATCTTTAATACGGGAATCATCAAGCACATAAGAACGGATCTGACTGCCCCAGCCGATGTCGGATTTGTTATCTTCCATTTCTTGTTTATCGGCGTTTTTCTTCTGCATTTCATATTCATAAAGTTTTGCTTTCATCTGACGGAAAGCCTGATCTTTATTCTTATGCTGCGAGCGGTCATTCTGGCACTGTGTGACGATACCGGTCGGAATATGGGTCAGACGCACCGCAGATTCCGTTTTGTTGACGTGCTGACCACCGGCACCGGAGGCACGGTAAACGTCAATACGGATATCCGCCGGATTGATTTCAATATCAATGTCATCGTCCACTTCCGGATAGATAAACGCGGAACTGAACGAGGTATGGCGGCGGCCGCCGGAGTCAAACGGGCTCTTGCGCACCAGGCGGTGAACGCCGGTTTCTGTGCGGAGCCATCCGTAGGCATATTCGCCCATGATCTTAACTGTTGCCGATTTCAGGCCAGCCACATCGCCGTCAGATTCTTCAATAATTTCGGTTTTAAAGCCGCGGCTTTCTGCCCAGCGCAGATACATACGCAGCAGCATGCTTGCCCAGTCCTGAGCTTCTGTACCGCCGGAACCGGCCTGGAGGTCAAGGTAGCAGTCAGCGCTGTCATATTCACCGGAGAACATCCGGCGGAATTCCAGCTGACCGAGTTTGTCTTCCAGTCCTTTCAGCTCTTCAACCGCTTCGTTAAAGGTCTCTTCGTCATCGGCTTCGACGGCGAGTTCCAGCAGACCGCTGACATCCTCAAGCCCCTGGTCAAGGTCATCGATGGTTTCCACGATGGCTTCCAGAGAGGCGCGTTCCTTACCGAGTGCCTGGGCACGTTCAGGTTCGTTCCAGACGTCAGGCTGTTCCAGCTCGGCGTTAACTTCTTCTAAGCGCTCTTTCTTGGCATCGTAGTCAAAGATACCCCCGAAGCACCGAAGTACGCTCAGTCAAATCCTGGATCTGATTTTTTACCGGGTTAATTTCAAACATGTCTTTTTATCTTTTGTTGATTGTCAGGTAATAATGTGAGAACTGTATATTGTAACGAAAATCCGCTCATCATGACAGCATTGCAACCCTCTTTCGGACTAAAATTAATCCGGCCAGATATGTTCTATCAGTAACTGCACACTGCGCTGTCCGCGGAACTCATTCACATCCAGTTTATAGGCGAGACGAACCCGCTGCACACTGTTGTCCGGCCAGTAATTCACATCAACATTAAAGGCGATACCGTCGAGCAGCGGACCACCGCCTTCCGGTTCAATCATCACTTTCAGGTGTTTTTCACCAACGATACGCTGTTGCAGCAGCCGGAATGTGCCGTCAAACAACGGCTCCGGGAACCCCTGCCCCCACGGCCCGCCTTCGCGCAGCAGGCCGGCGGTTTCCAGTGTCATATCCTGCGGTGACAGCACGCCGTCACTCCAGATAACGCCGTGCAGCAGCCCGGGGTCAATCATATCGTCCACCAGCGCGGCAAATTTATGCTGAAAATCAGGAAAACAGGATTCCGGCAGCGAAAGCCCGGCCGCCATGGCATGCCCGCCGAATGCCGCCATCATTCCCGGATTAAGGGTATCGAGCCGCTCGAGCACATCCCGCAGATGCAGGCCGCTTACCGAGCGTCCGGAGCCTTTCAGCAGACCATCGCCGCAGGGGGCAAAGGCAATCACCGGTCGGTGATAACGCTCTTTAATACGCGAGGCGAGAATACCGACCACACCCTGATGCCATTCCGGGTGATACAACGCAATGCCCGATGGCATTTCCGTGGTGCTATGCTCAATTTTGCTGAACAGCGTCAGCGCTTCCTGCTGCATCCCCTGCTCGATTTCGCGCCGGGTCTGGTTCAGGCCATCCAGCTCATGCGCCAGCATGCGGGCTTTCGCCATATCATCCGTCAGCAGCAGTTCAACACCGACTGACATATCATCCAGTCTGCCCGCCGCATTCAGACGCGGCCCGAGGGCAAAACCGAGGTCACTCGCCACCAATCCGGAAGCCTGTCGTTTGGAGATTTCCAGCAGTGCGGTGATCCCGGCACAGCAGCGCCCGGCACGGATGCGGTTCAGCCCCTGATGCACCAGGATGCGGTTATTCTGATCGAGCGGCACCACGTCCGCCACCGTGCCCAGTGCGACCAGATCCAGCATTTCAGCCAGGTTCGGCTCGGCAATATTCTGTTGCGCGAACCAGTCATCCGCCCGCAGTGATGCCCGCAGCGCGGACATCAGATAAAAGGTTACGCCGACACCGGCGAGGGATTTGGAGAGAAAATCACAATCCGCCAGATTCGGGTTAATGATTGCTTCCGCCGGCGGCAGGATCTCCCCCGGCAGATGGTGGTCAGTCACAATCACGCGGATCCCGGCAGCATGCGCAGCGGCGACACCGTCATGAGAGGAAATGCCGTTATCCACGGTCATAATCAGCTCTGCCCCTTTGCGGCGGGCCTGCTCTGTCACCTGTGCGCTGAGCCCGTAGCCGTCCTCAAAACGGTTGGGGACCAGGAAATCCACCTGCCGGAAGCCCATCCGGCGCAGTGCGCGCACCGACAATGCGGTGCTGGTTGCGCCGTCAGCATCAAAATCGCCGACAATCACAATCCGCTGATTCTGGTGCAGTGCTTCTTTCAGCAGTACAACCGCTTGGTCAATCCCGTTGAGCTGACCATAATTAAGCAGTCCTCGTGCGCCGCGCTCCAGTTGCTCCGCAGAGGTGATCCCTCTGGCGGCATACAGGCGGCATAGCAGTTCGGGGCGATCGGGAGAAAGCAGTGCGGTGTAATCCGCCGCATCACGGCGGCGGAGTTCTGTTTTTATCATAACAACCTGATTATACTATTAATTATTTATTTACTAATTCAGCAATTTTATCTGCAGATAAGTAACCGGCAATCAGCGTTCCGTCCTCAAGGACAATCGCCGGGGTACCGGTGATGCCGAATTTCAGGCCGAGATTGTAGTGTTTACTGATATCAATGTTGCAGCTGTCTATCTGTGGGATAGGCTCATTACGGAATGCATTATCCAGCGCTTTGGTTTTGAAGCCGTTACACCAGACAGACTGCATGTCCCGCCCGACTGCCGACTCCGGCCCTTTGCGCGGAAACGCCAGATAACGGACCGTAATGCCTTTATCATTCAGCGCCTTATTTTCATTATGTAATTTCAGGCAGTACGGACAGGTGATATCCGTAAAAACCGTAATAACGTGGTTGCCGCGCTGAGATTTATAAATGATCATCTCATTTTCCAGGCTGTTCAGCTCATCCAGCAGCACATTATTGGTGATGTTTTTCGGGGTTTTGCCGCTCATATCAAACATCGGCCCCTGCAGCAGATAACGGCCGTCATCGCTGATATAAAAAACGCCCTGCGGCGTGGCAACTGCCGAGACCCCCGGTACCGGTGACGGGCGGATCATGGTGGCGGTCATATCCATCTTGCCCAGTGCCGCCCTGATTTCGCTTTCCCCGGCGGCTGCACCGTGGCTGAACACCAGCAGAAGCGCCAGTGCGGATGATACAATTTTCAGCATACTGTTTCCTTATCAGCCGCGCGGATGGTGCTGCTGGTGCAGCGTACGTAACCGCTCCGTCGCGACATGGGTATAAATTTGTGTGGTGGATAAATCACTGTGCCCCAGCAGCATCTGCACCACCCGCAGATCGGCCCCGTGATTGAGCAGGTGCGTGGCAAAGGCATGGCGCAGCACATGGGGCGAGAGTTTTTCTGTCGCAATTCCCGCCACCACCGCATAATGTTTAATACGGTGCCAGAATGTCTGCCGTGTCATCTGCCGCCCGAGTTTGCTCGGAAACAGCACATCTGCGGCCTGCCCGTTCAGCAGTGACGGCCTGGCCTGTGCCAGATAGACCTCCAGCCAGTACACTGCCTCTTCCCCCATCGGCACCAGGCGCTCTTTATTACCTTTACCGATTACGCGGATCACGCCCTGGCGCAGACTGACATCCGGCAGCGACAGTGACACCAGTTCTGTCACGCGCAAACCACAGGCATAAAGCACTTCCAGCATGGCTTTGTCGCGCAGTTCAAGCGGATCGGTCACATCCGGAGCCGCCAGCAGGTCATCCACCTGGCTTTCACTTAAATCTTTCGGCAGCCGGGCGGGCAGTTTGGGTGCTGACAGCTGAATGGTCGGATCATCCGTCCGCAGTTTTTCACGGTAGCAATACTGGAAAAACCGGCGCAGCGAACTGAGCATCCGTGCCGAACTGGTCGCTTTGTAACCGCGATCCAGCCTGTCTGCCAGAAAAGCCTGCAAATCAAGGGTGGTCAGTGATAACCAGTCCAAATCCTGCGGTGCCAGCCAGTCCGCCAGTGCCTGTAAATCCAGGCGGTAGGATGCCAGGGTGTTTTCCGATAAATTCTGTTCCAGCCAGATAGTATCAAGAAACTGCTCTGTCAGTGCATCACTTTCGCTGTGTTGTACGGCGTCCTTCACCGCTGACCTCCCGTTTGAATTCCCGTGTCAGAATTAACTTATCTTCTGTTACAATACCGTAATCCTGTGATGAAAGCAGCGCACAGAGGCGGTAAGCTTTCATTTTTTACCCGATACACAGCAGAATAAACAGATGAAAATTGGTCTTTTTTATGGTTCCAGCACCTGCTATACCGAAATGGCAGCTGAAAAAATCCGTGATATTTTAGGTGATGATCTCGTTGAACTCCATGATGTGAAAGAGACAGATCTGCAACTGATGGAAAGCTACCCGGTGCTGATCCTCGGTATTCCGACCTGGGATTTCGGTGAAATCCAGGAAGACTGGCTGGCAGTGTGGGAGCAACTGCCGCAGCTTGATTTATCGGGAAAAATTGTCGCCATGTACGGCATGGGTGATCAGGTGGATTACAGTGACTGGTTCCTGGACGCACTGGGTTATCTGCATCAGCAGCTGCAATCATCCGGGGTGAAATTTGCCGGTTACTGGCCGGTGGACGGTTATACCTTCACCAGCCCGAAAGCCCTGACCCCGGACGGCAAACACTTTGTCGGCCTGGCACTTGATGACGTCAATCAGTATGACGAGAGCGAAGAACGTATCGCCACATGGTGCATGCAGGTACTTGAGGAAGTGCAGGAACTGCTGTAAGCGGATCAGATATCCGGGTACTGTAAAAGCAGCTGATTAAGGCTGTTCCATGCCTCTTTCGGGACACTGTCAGAGGCTATCCACAGGTATTTCTGCCGCCCGGAAGTCAGTGAGCGCAGATGCAGGCGGATCCCCAGCCGGGTGATATACGGCGGTTTGGTGATTTCCCACTCGCTTTTGCGCCATAAAATCCGGTTCTGATTCTGCAGACTGGCGGGACCGGCACGTTTGCTGATTTTATGTTGTGTCCGCCCCCAGCCAGCAATCAGCAGCAAGGTGAGCGGCAGCCAGATAAATGAGGTTCTGCCGGGCCAGGGCGCAAATAACACACTCAGCGCCAGCGCACCATAAATCAGTGTTGAGAAGACCTGAGTCTTAAATGAGACACGTAATACTGATTTCCACAAAACCACGGCCTGCCCCCTGTATCCTGACACAATGACAGCACCCGCTGTCCGGCTGAGAACCCGGTTATCCCGTGTCCGTCAGCCGGAAAATATACGGCATTCCTTCCCGGTTTCCTATGAAATAACTGTGACCGGTTATGACTTTCTCTGCCGGTCAGTCCGGATAATACGCTGCGTTCTGTGCTGCCATCCGTGCCTGATTACGTTCCTGAATCAGCCGGATGATCTGATACAGCGCCTCGTCATCCGGGCGGCCTTTATTCATCAGCCAGTTAAACAGATCCGGATCCGGACAGTTCAGCAGCTGCACAAAGTCCTGTTTCTGAGCA
Organism: Morganella sp. TYF_1; assembly: GCF_043105645.1. Classification (NCBI taxonomy): domain Bacteria; kingdom Pseudomonadati; phylum Pseudomonadota; class Gammaproteobacteria; order Enterobacterales; family Morganellaceae; genus Morganella; species Morganella sp. TYF_1. Next base: position 899,653 of record NZ_JBICLU010000026.1, read on the forward strand.
TCGGTCAGCGTGTCATATTCATGCTGAAAAAACGGCATAATCGCAATATCCAGCTCCCGCATGCCGCGACGGCAGGCCCAGTGGATGCGGGCTTTATTTTCAATATCTAACACCGGTATATCCTTTTTATAAGAAGCGGTTTGTCAGACCGGTAAACATAACTGATGATACCAGCGTAGCCTACCAAGCCCTGACAATAAAGAAAATCGTCTGCCGCACATGCCGGAGAAAAATGCGTCTCAGGCGGAAAAATAAATGAAACCCGCAGCTGAGGATTTCATTGTCACTCCGCATACGCCGCATCACACAAAGGGTCAATAATATTCTCTTGCAATGTCTGTTATCTCTTTTACCATACATTGCACAGCTCTCCGGACAGGTAAAACATCATGAACACAGAAACAAATGCATTACGCCCGCAACTGAGTGATTCTCTCCCTCTGACGCTGATTCCCCTCAGTGATCTGGCGCTGGTGACCATCACCGGCCCGGACAGTCAGAAGTATCTTCAGGGACAGGTCACCGCTGATATCGACGCTCTGACTGATGATCAGCACGTGCTGTGTGCCCATTGTGATGCCAAAGGGAAAATGTGGAGTGATCTGCGTCTGTTTCATTATAAAGACGGTTACGCCTACCTTATCCGCCGCAGTGCGCTGGATACCCAGCTCGCGGAACTGAAAAAATACGCGGTATTTTCCAAAGTGACGATTGCCGCTGATGAGAGTGCAGTCCTGACCGGGATCGCCGGTCGCGGAGCGGCAGACGCCTTACAGGCGCATTTCAGCACCGTTCCGGATGCGGACACTCAGGTTGTCGGCAACAATGACACCACGCTGCTGTATCTGCCGCTGCCGCAGGGGCGCTTTATTCTGATCCAAACCGCTGAGCAGGCCGGTGCGTTATCTGATGCCCTGTCTCTGCCGGATGCGTGTGACACCCAGTGGACGGCGCTGGATATTGAAGCCGGTTACGCCGTGATTGATGCGGCAACCGTCAGTGAATTTCTGCCGCAGGCAACAAACCTGCAATCCCTTCCCCGCGGTATCTGCTTTAAGAAAGGCTGTTATACCGGGCAGGAAATGGTGGCCCGCGCCAAATTTCGCGGTGCCAACAAACGCGCTATGTTCACACTTATCGGCCACAGCCGCCATGTGCCGGTCGCTGGTGATGCCGCTGAGCGTCAGTTGGGTGAAAACTGGCGCCGCACCGGGACTATCCTCGCGGCAGTCCGCCTGAGTGATGATCGCGTGCTGGTGCAGATTGTGATGAATAATGATACGGAAGAAGAGGCTGTCTTCCGTATCCGTGAAGATGAAGAAAGCCGCCTGAGTCTTTTCCCGCTGCCGTACTCCTTTACTGAAGAAGCCTGATTTCCCATCATACCCGGACGCAGAGATACCTTGTCTCTGCGCCCGGGGTATTTTGTATAAATCCGTATTGAGGTTGTTATGTCATCAGCTGTTCCCGCACAGGAAGTCATTCCTTTTTCTCAGTTAATCACCTTTGTGATGGAGCTGGATAAGCTCAAAAGCGTTTACCGCAGAACCCGCCTGCTGAACAATGAACGTCAGGAAAACTCCGCTGAACACAGCTGGCATTTTGCTATGACGGCAATGGCGTTTGCGCCGTATGTTGAAGATGCGGACATGCTGCGCATCCTGAAAATGGCACTGCTGCATGATGTGGTGGAAATTGATGCCGGAGACGTGCTGGTCTTTGATCTGGCTGCCCGCGAAGCGATTGCGGAAAAAGAAGTGGCTGCCGCAAAACGGATTTTCGGTCTGCTGCCGCAGCCGCAGGCGGATGAGTTTCAGGCGCTGTGGAATGAGTATGATGCTGCAGAAACCCGCGAGGCCCGTATCGCCAATATGATCGACCGCGTGATGCCGGTGCTGATGAATCTGCACAACAACGGTCAGAGCTGGGTGGAAAACAATATTTCACTGGAACAGGTGATTGACCGCACGAAGTTTATTGCCGATGTGCATCCTGAATTCTGGGCGTGGTTACGCGCCGAACTGGATACCGCGAAGCAAAAAGGCTGGCTGCACTGATAAAAAAGGCCGGTTGTGTTACCACAACCGGCCTTTTCTTTATCGTTTACCGGTCACTCGTAATCACTCATCGGTGCGCAGGAGCACTGAAGGTGACGGTCACCGTAAACATCATCCAGCCGTTTAACCGTCGGCCAGTATTTGTTATCACGCGTTGCCTGTGTCGGGAATACCGCCACTTCACGGCTGTACGGATGTGACCACTCCGCTGCCAGTTCAGTCTGGATATGCGGGGCATTCACCAGCGGGTTATCTTCCGCTGTCCACTCGCCGCTGCCGACCCGCTCCATCTCCGCACGAATGCTCAGCATGGCATCAATAAAGCGATCCAGCTCCGTCTGACTTTCGGATTCTGTCGGCTCAACCATCAGTGTGCCGGCGACCGGGAACGACATGGTCGGTGCATGGAAGCCATAGTCAATCAGGCGCTTGGCAATATCCATCTCGGTGATACCAAACTTCGCTTTCAGCGGACGGATATCCAGAATACATTCATGAGCCACATAGCCGTTACGACCGGTATAAAGCACATCATAAGCGGATTTCAGCCGTGCTGCGATATAGTTGGCATTCAGGATCGCGACCTGACTGGCCTGACGCAGCCCCTGAGCACCCATCATGCGGATATACATCCAGCTGATCGGCAGAATGGAGGCACTGCCGAACGGAGCAGCGGATACCGCGCCCTGAGAGGTCAGCAGCTCAGAAGTGACAATGGTGTGTCCCGGCACAAACGGTGCGAGGTGTTTTTTCACACCAATCGGCCCCATGCCCGGTCCGCCGCCGCCGTGCGGAATACTGAAGGTTTTGTGCAGGTTAAGGTGAGAAACATCCGCGCCGATAAAGCCCGGTGTGGTCACGCCGACCTGTGCGTTCATGTTCGCGCCGTCCAGATACACCTGGCCGCCGAATTCATGAATAATATCACAGACTTCCCGCACACCTTCTTCATACACCCCGTGGGTGGACGGATAGGTGATCATCACACAGGACAGATTCTCACTGTGCTGTTCTGCTTTCGCCCGTAAATCCGCTAGGTCAATATTACCGTCTTCATCACAGGCCACCACCACGACTTCCATCCCCGCCATATTGGCCGAGGCCGGGTTAGTACCGTGCGCGGACTGCGGGATCAGACAAATAGTGCGGTGTCCTTCACCTTTACTTTCCTGATAGCGGCGGATAGTCACCAGCCCGGCATATTCCCCCTGTGCGCCGGAGTTCGGCTGCATACACATGGCGTCATAACCGGTCAGCAGCACCAGCCAGCGGGAGAGCTGTTCTATCATCACATGATAGCCCTGCGCCTGCTCCGGCGGGCAGAACGGGTGCATATTACCGAATTCCGGCCAGGTGATCGGGATCATCTCCGCAGCCGCATTCAGTTTCATGGTGCAGGAGCCGAGCGGGATCATCGCCTGATCCAGCGCCAGGTCTTTGCGGGCCAGGCTGTGCAGGTAGCGCATCATATCCGTTTCGCTGTGATAGCTGCGGAAGTTCGGATGCTTCAGAATTTCCCCTTCGCGGCGCAGCGCGGCAGGAATAGATTCAGAAGATGCGGCAACCTGTACATCCAGCGCATCGATATCCCACTGTGCTTCCTGTCCGGTCAGTACCGCGTACAGATTTTCCAGACACTCACGCTGTGTGGTTTCGCTCAGGGTGACCGCAACGGCACCCGGCAGATCGGTACGCAGGTTGATGCGCGCGGCTTTGGCACGGGCCAGAACGGCTGCTTTGTCCTGCACTTCAATCGTCAGGGTATCAAACCAGGTGGTATTACGCAGACGCAAACCCGCATCTGTCAGCGCTTTCGCCAGTATATCGGTCAGGCGGTGAATACGACCGGCAATCCGTTTCAGACCTTCCGGCCCGTGGTAGACCGCATACATCCCGGCGATATTCGCCAGCAGAACCTGAGAAGTACAGATATTGGAGTTCGCTTTTTCACGGCGGATATGCTGTTCGCGGGTTTGCAGTGCCAGGCGCAGTGCGCGGTTACCGGCGGCATCAATGGATACCCCGATAAGACGGCCCGGCATCGCACGTTTGTAAGCATCACGACAGGCAAAGAAGGCAGCATGCGGGCCGCCGTAACCCATCGGCACACCAAAACGCTGGGCAGAGCCGAAGACAATATCCGCGCCCTGTTTACCCGGTGCTTCCAGCAGGACCAGCGCCATAATATCGGCTGCCACACTGGTGATCACCTGACGCTGATGTAACTGTGCCAGTAAGTCACGGTAATCATGGATCTGCCCGCCGGTGCCGGTCTGCTGCAACAACACACCAAACACATCATCGTAATCAAGGGCTTTTTCCGCGCTATCGATGGTCAGTTCAAAACCGAAGTATTCAGCGCGGGTGCGGATCACATCCAGGGTTTGCGGATGTACATCATCCGCAATAAAAAAGCGGTTGGCATTTTTTTTCTTGCTGACGCGCTTCGCCATCGCCATCGCTTCCGCTGCTGCGGTCGCTTCATCCAGCAGTGAGGCGGATGCCAGCTCCAGACCGGTCAGGTCGATAGTCACCTGCTGGAAATTCAGCAGTGCTTCCAGGCGGCCCTGGGAGATTTCCGGCTGATACGGTGTATACGCGGTATACCAGCCCGGATTTTCCAGCAGATTACGTAAAATTACCGGCGGCAGAATGGTCGGTGTATAGCCCTGGCCGATGTAAGACGTAAACTGCTGATTCAGCCCGGCAATGGTTTTCAGTTCTGCCAGCGCATCCTGTTCGGTTGCCCCTTCACCCACGGCAGGCGGGATATCCAGCTGAATATCATCCGGGACAATATGGCGGGTAAGATCTTCAAGTGACGCCGCACCGACTGTTTTCAGCATATGCAGCTGCTGTTCAGGGGATGCGCCGATATGACGGCGGATAAATTCGCCGCGATTTTCAAGCTGAGTTAACGTTTGAGTCATCGTTCTCCGGTTCCTGACATTGTCTGATTCAATAAAAACCCGAAAAAAAACCCTGTTTGCTCACAAACAGGGTTCCGCAATCCGTCAGTCTTGTTCTTCAGCCTGCAGTTCTGCGTATTTGGCTGCGTCCATCAGACCGGCAAACTCATCCGGATCCGCGATTTTAATGCGGATCATCCAGCCGCCTTCATACGGCTCGCTGTTGACCAGTTCCGGGCTGTCTTCCAGTGCTTCGTTCACGGCGATAACGGTACCGGTCACCGGCGCATACAGATCTGATGCCGCTTTTACCGACTCAACAGTACCGAATGCTTCACCAAATGTGATTTCATCACCGACTTCCGGTAATTCAACAAACACCACATCGCCCAGCAGTTCCTGCGCGTAATCGGTGATCCCTGCCACATACTCATCACCACTCTCATGGCGAACCCACTCGTGATCTTCTGTGTATTTCAGATTCTCAGGTATATTACTCATCGCCAACGGCTCCTGTTATCGGGTTTCTCAAAATTTAACAATAAAAAATAGTTATTCAGACCAGGGCTTTGCCGTTACGGACAAACCCCGGTTTCACGACCTCAACAGGCACTTCACGGTTGCGTACCTGCACAATAGCGGTATTGCCGATCCCCTGCGGGACACGGGCCAGCGCGATACTGAACCCCAGTGACGGCGAGAAGGTTCCGCTGGTGATAACGCCGGTCTGTAATTTGCCGAGCTCATCAGTAAAGCGGACTTCCATACCGGCACGCAGCACACCTTTTTCGCGCATCACCAGTCCGACCTGTTTTTCAGTGCCGTCACGGCGGAATTTTTCCAGTGCCTCACGGCCGATAAATTTCCGGTCTTCCGGCTGCCAGGCAATCGTCCAGCCCATATTCGCCGCCAGCGGATTGATGGTTTCATCCATCTCCTGGCTGTAAAGATTCATACCTGCTTCAAGACGTAAGGTATCCCGCGCCCCTAACCCTGCCGGTTTCACTCCGGCTGCCAGCAGTTTTTTCCACAGGTCAGCGGCCTGCTCTGCGGGCAGCGCGATTTCATAACCTTCCTCGCCGGTGTACCCGGTGGTGGCAATGAAATAATCCCCGCTCTGCACGCCGTAAAACGGTTTCATCCCCGCGACGGCGGCTTTTTGTTCCGCAGTCAGCAGTGTCGCGACTTTTTCTTTGGCATGCGGCCCCTGAACAGCAATCATCGCCAAATCATCACGGACTGTCATCTCAGCCGCAAAGTTTTTGCGATGTTCGTCAATCCACGCCAGATCTTTTTCACGGGTGGCGGAGTTCACCACCAGCCGGTAAAAGTCATCCGCAAAGTAATAGACGATAAGATCGTCGATCACACCGCCGGACGCATTGAGCATCCCGGTGTACAGTGCTTTGCCTTTTTCGGTGAGTTTTGCCACATCATTGGCGAGAAGATAACGGAGGAACTGCTGACATTGCGGACCATGAAAGTCCACGATTGTCATATGGGAAACATCGAACATACCGGCGTCATTGCGGACATTGTGGTGCTCTTCGATCTGGGAGCCGTAGTGCAGCGGCATCATCCAGCCGTGGAAATCCACCATTTTTGCCCCGCAGGCAACGTGCTCACCGGACAGTGGTGTGTGTTGTGCCATTCTATCCCCTTTCAGTCAGACATAGTGCGCAGCGTGTACCGCGCAAACGATACCCTTTTCCTGACGTTATCACCGAATCACAAACGTAACCATAAGAAAAAATTGTGACCGTGTACGCAGACGGAAAAATACGAGCCGTCAGTATGCAGATTTTTCATCTGCCATTCTGAGCCCTGAGGCGCAAAAAAGCATTAACAGGTGATAGTTTTGAATTAAGCGGCGGGAATGCACTAAAACACCGGTCTGATCGACCGGTTAATTTTTAGTGCATTATGAATAAAACTAATGTGAAAAAAGCCCTTAAATTAGATTTTTTCAGCTGATGCCGGTTTCGGTTCACGCAGCCAGTCCGGCATATCACTCAGTCCGCGGGCATGGCGCAGCAGAGCCGGTTTTACGCCCGGTAGTGTGTCCGCCAGCACCAGACCGACATCACGGACCAGTTTTTTCACCGGATTGTTGCCGTCGAACAGTTCACGGAAGCCCTGCATCCCGGCCAGCATCATTGCGGCACTCTGCTTGCGGCGGAGCTCAAAACGGCGCAGCCAGAAATAGTTGCCGATATCTTTGCCTTCCGCGGTCAGACGGCGGATTTCGCCAATCAGTTCCGCCACATCCATAAAACCGAGGTTAACCCCCTGTCCGGCCAGCGGATGAATGGTATGAGCCGCATCCCCCAGCAGTGCCAGACGCGGCGCGGCAAACTGACGGGCATAGCGCCCGGTCAGCGGGATCGCCCGCCGCTCACTGACCACTTCACACAGCCCGAGCCGCAGATCAAACGCCGCTGCCAGTTTATGGTTAAACGCAGCCTCATCCAGATCCAGACAGTGTTGTGCTGTCAGTCCGGGCAGAGACCAGACAATTGAGCAGTGATGGGCATCCGGCAGCGGCAGAAATGCCAGGATACCGTCGCCGTGGAAAACCTGACGCGCCACATTCTCATGCGGCAGTTCTGTGCGGATAGTGGCGACCAGCGCGTGATGCTCATAATCCCAAAATGAAACCGGGATATCCGCATGCTGGCGCAGCCAGGAATTTGCCCCGTCGGCCCCCGCCACTAAGCGGGTCGTGAGCATGTCGTCATTTTCCAGGGTGATAAAGGCATCGTTTTCGCCCCACACCACCTGACGGATTTGTGTTCCGGTGAGCAGCGTCACATCAGACAGTGTCTGAACCCGCTCCCAGAGCGCATTGCGGATCACATCGTTCTCAATGATATGACCGAGGTGTTCACAATGGGCTTCCGCCGCGCTGAACGCGATACGACCAAAGCTGTCGTTATCCCACACTTCCATGCCCTGATACGGTGCTGCGCGTTTTGCCAGAATATCCTGCCAGACACCCAACCGCCCCAGTAAGCGCTCACTGGCACTGTTGATGGCGGAGACCCGGACAGCAAACGGTGCCTGCGGATCAAAACGGGTATCCGGTGCCTGCTTTTCAATCACGGCAATGCGCAGCCCGCAGCCGTGCAGACCACAGGCCAGTGCCAGCCCGACCATGCCGCCACCGGCAATTACCACATCATATGACTGCATTGTTTATCCTCTTTCCGTGGCGGTATTACGCGGCTGCGCGACCCAGCCGAGTGTCTGTTTTGCCAGCCGGTTGCGCAGAAACGGCAGCATTTCCATTGCCATCAGACCGGCATTCCGTCCGGCGGCCAGCGGGAAGCAGCGATTGGAGAAAAGGCGCACCAGGCTGTCGGTCAGGGTCATTGTCGCCTGCCGGTCAGCCTCGCGGGCGGCCTGATAGTGCATCAGCACACGGTACTGACCAATATCTTCCTGTGATAAAAACGCCTGACTGATAACCTCCGCCAGTGCCATCACATCACGCATGCCCAGGTTAAACCCCTGGCCGGCGATTGGATGGAGTGTCTGCGAAGCGTTACCCACCAGCGCCAGGCGGTGGGAAATCTGAGCGTGCGCGGCACTCAGGGTCAGCGGATAACAGTGACGGGCACCGGCAGTGACGATTTTACCCAGCTGCCAGCCAAAGGCTTTCTGCAATTCGCGGCAGAAGGTCTCATCATCCCATTCACGCACGGCTTCCGCATGCTCTGCACGGTGACACCAGACCAGCGAACTGCGCCCTTCTGTCATCGGCAGCATAGCCAGCGGCCCCTGTGGCGTAAAACGCTCAAACGCCCGCCCCTGAGGATCCAATTCCGTCATCACATTGGCGATCACCGCCACCTGCTCATACGGGGTATCCGTCCACTGCATACCGCATTGTTGTGCAACCGCAGAGTGACTGCCATCCGCCGCGATAAGAATCTGCCCGTTCAGTGTTTTGCCGCTGTCCAAATGAACACTGACCGAGTCCATCGTGCGGGTAATATTTTTTACGCTGTCAGGACAATACAATGTGACATTTTCTGCTTTTGCCAGTTCGGCAAACAAGGTTTGCCCGGCATCATACAGCTCAATCACCTGTCCGAGCGCATCAATATCATAATCACCGGCGGTAATATTCACACAGCCGGTATGCCCCAGATCAGACACATGCACCCGGGTAATCGGCGCCGCATGCGCTTTCAGTGCGGACCACAGCCCGATTTTTTCCAGCCGCTGACAGGTACCGTACGCCAGGGCAATCGCCCGCGCATCAAACCCCGGATGATGGTCATCCGGTAATCTGGCTTCCGCCAGTGCAACGGGAAGCCTGCCGTGACTGAGGCGGGAAAGCGCCAGCGCCAGTGTTGCGCCGGTCATTCCGCCCCCGGTGATTATCACACTCATTAATTATTCAGCCTGTTTTGCCTGCGCCATCAGCGCTTCAATATCATCTGCGGTTTTGACCACTGATGCGGTCAGGTTTTCGTTGCCGTCCGCCGTGATGACAATATCATCCTCAATACGGACACCAATGCCGCGATATGCCTCCGGCACATCCGCATCCGGCGCGATATACAGCCCCGGTTCGATGGTCAGCACCATGCCCGGCTCCAGGATACGGTCGCGGTCTGTACCGTAATGACCGACATCATGCACATCCAATCCTAACCAGTGGCTGAGACTATGCATGAAAAAGGCGCGGTATGCTTTGGTCTCGATCAAATGCGGGACATCCCCGGTCAGTAAGCCGAGTTTTACCAGCCCTTCCGTCATGATTTCCACCACGCGATCTGTCACCTCTGCAATGGAAGTACCGGGGCGGTAGAGTTCAAGAGAGACATTCAGGGTTTCCAGCACCAGATCATAGATTTCACGCTGTTCTTTGCTGAATTTACCGTTCACCGGGAAGGTGCGGGTGATATCCCCGGCATAGCCTTCAATTTCACATCCCGCGTCGATCAGCACCAAATCGCCGTCTTTCATCCGGCATTCGTTTTCGGTGTAATGCAGAATGCAGCCGTTCTCGCCGCTGCCGACAATGGTGTTATAGGACGGGAAGCGCGCGCCGTTACTGACAAACTCGTGTTCAATTTCGCCCTGTAACTGGTATTCGTACATACCCGGACGGCATTTTTCCATCGCGCGGGTGTGTGCCAGTGCGCTGACTTTCCCGGCCCGGCGCATGATGTCCAGCTCCGCCGGGGATTTAAACAGACGCATTTCATGGACAATCGGCCGCCAGTCAATAATGGTGCCCGGCGCAGAAAGGTTACGGCGGCTGCCGCGGCGCAGTGTGTCAAGGGCATTAAAGACGATAGTATCGGCATACGCCATTTCGCCCTGCGCAAAATAGAGGGTATCGAGGCCGTTCAGCAGCTGACAGAGCTGTTCATTAATCTCATCAAACGGCAGAGCGCGATCCACACCCAGTTTTTCCGGTGCCGCGTCCTGGCCGAGACGGCGTCCGAACCAGATTTCTGCGGTCAGATCACGCACACGGTTAAACAATACACTGTGGTTATGGGTTTCATCACTTTTAATCAGTACCAGTACCGCCTCCGGCTCACTGAAGCCGGTCAGGTAGAGAAAATCACTGTGCTGACGGTAGGGATACTCACTGTCCGCATTACGCTGTGCCGGGGGTGCCGCAAAGAAAACCGCCGCACTGGCAGGTGCCATTTTTTCCAGCAATGCCTGACGGCGTGAGATAAATTCGTGTTTATTCATACCCTCTTTCCTTGTACGTGTGATGATTCAGAAATCTGATGGTTCAGTGTGCCGCAGATTGTCCGCTGCGGACAGATTCAGATATATCAGTGTAATGTCGGTTTCTGTTCCGGCGCATCAGCCTTTTGTGCGTTGCGCGGTTTCGCCAGTGAGATATAGCACAGTTGTACCGCAACGCGGACATACTCGATCACTTCTTCCAGCGCGTCATCCAGCTCTTCGGCATCTTCTGCCTCATCATAGCCCAGCATGCCGATTTCCCGCAGATCAGTCACAATTTCTTTGACTTCCTTGCGATCACTGAATTTCGGATCCGCCACACCCAGACCTAATAAGAAGTGATTGACCCAGCCTGCCAGCTCATCGGCCCGGGCAAACACACCCGCCTCATCATCAGGCAGCAGTAAATTAAACTGACATTCGGTATCATCAAGCAATTCAAATGTGGTATTAAAGAGAGCGCGCAGCGGCTGTGCCAGAACCTGTGAAAACGCCATGCCTTCGTTGGTCAGGTCATGAATCAGCGCCATCCAGCTCTCATCTGTGTTACCGCCGCAGAGCAGACCCGTGATCAGGCCGTGCATCTCTGACGCGCTCATGGCGACGGCCTGCTGACGCAAAAGTTCATCAAGTGTTTTAAAATCGGGCAGTGTTTTATCCGGAGTCATTATTTTGCTCACCAGTCGGGTTTCAGTTCATGATATGCTACCATCAAGAGGCGCCGCTGTACCAGATAAGGGCTGCGGCCTGCTGCTATAACGTACACAATTCACGTCACACAGGATAATATCCTGTTGCAGAACCAAAGGAAGATTTCATGTCTGCACAACCCGTTGATATCCAGATATTCGGGCGTTCCATGCGCGTTAATTGTCCACCGGAACAAAGAGAAGCTCTGCTCGCTTCTGCTGCGGAGCTTGAACAACGGTTACAGGACCTGAAAGAACGCAGCCGGGTGTCCAACACAGAACAGCTCGTTTTTATCGTCGCGCTAAACATCTGTCACGAACTGACACAAGAAAAATTGAAAACGCGCGATTATGCCTATAACATGGAACAAAAGATAAAACTGTTACAGCAGACTATCGAGCAGGCGCTGCATGACCAAACCCGTATCACGGAGCGCCAGGTAACACCTATTGAATAAAATTGTTTAGAAATCAGTCACTAGACAAAAAAAATTTCGAAATTAGGTTGCAATCTCCGCCTGATTTCATACAATGAGTTTAAGAACAGCGTTACACAACGTTCACAAAATTCTCTGAGATGTTTGTCTGCGGGTCAGTCCCCTGAGCCGATATTGATACAGACAGAATGTGGTGATTTGTCACCGGTGAGCATACCTGATTCGTTCAGGCAGCCTAATGGAAGCAACACCGCGTTCACCTTGAACCAAGGGTTCAAGGGTTACAGCCTGCGACGGCATCTTGGAGACCTCTCTCTTCTTTATCGCCTGATATTTCGCTGATTTCACTATGACTCATGACCCGTTGTTACAAGCGCGGCATCATCTGCGTCAGTTAATCCGCAACAAACGCCGTGCGCTGACACTTCAGCAGCAAAGCACTGCAGCGCAAAACCTTGTTCAGCAAATCATTCATCACCCCGATATACACCGCGCCAATAATATTGCCCTGTTTCTCTCTTTTGATGGTGAGATTGATACCGGTCCGCTGACAGAGTGGCTGTGGTCACAGGGAAAACAGGTATTTTTGCCTGTTCTTCACCCGTTCAGCCGCCATCATCTGTTATTCCTCGCTTATCGCCCTGATACCCCGCTGATTAAAAACAAGTTTTCAATTTCAGAACCGGCATTGGATGTCACACAGGTATTGCCGCCGCAGGAACTGGATATGATGTTTATTCCGCTGGTTGCGTTTGATGAAAAAGGAGAGCGTCTCGGGATGGGCGGCGGTTTTTATGACCGAACCCTGGCGGGCTGGCAGAAGAAAGGATTTTACCCGGTGGGGCTGGCGCATGATTGTCAGCTGGTTGATGAACTTCCCGCCGCACAGTGGGATGTCCCGCTGCCGGAAGTGATCACACCATCACGCCGCTGGTTGTGGCCGGAACATAAATAAATCAGTATAAACAATCAGATAAATAAATAATTCATCTGAAGCTGACAGCGATAGCGGTTAACGGGCAAAAACGAAAAGTCGCGGTAAACACATCCGTGTGCGCTCAGGCGCGTCATCCATGACGCGCATGCTTTTCGTTTCATTTGCCCGTTAACCGCAGAGCAATCACCGCTCTCAGAACAACAGACGCGCTCTGATAGTTCCCGGCAGCGCTTTCAGCTGCAGCAGAACATCATCCGCTTCGTCTTTGTTATTCGCCACAATATCGATCACCACATAGCCCAGATCACCCGCCGTCCGCAGATACTGCGCCGCGATATTAATACCGCGATCAGTAAAGACCTGGTTGATGCTGGTCAGCAGTCCCGGGCGGTTTTCGTGGATGTGCAGCAGACGGTTGGCATTCTGGCCGTGCACCGGCAGAGATACTTCCGGGAAGTTGACCGCCGAGAGCGTCGAGCCGTTATCAGAGTATTTCGCCAGCTTACCGCCGACCTCAAACCCGATATTTTCCTGTGCTTCCTGGGTGGAGCCGCCGATATGCGGGGTAAGAATGACATTATCAAACCCAATCAGCTCAGAAATAAACGGATCCGCCGGGTCATTGTTCGCTGCCGGTTCAGACGGGAACACATCCACCGCCGCACCGGACAGATGTTTTGATGCCAGCGCCTGACTCAGTGCCGGGATATCGACCACCGTACCGCGTGAGGCGTTGATAAAAATCGCCCCCGGTTTCATCAGTTCAAACTCCTGTTTACCAATCATATTTTTGGTGGATTCCGTTTCCGGCACATGCAGCGTGACCACGTCACTCATATTCAGCAGTTCAGACAGATGACGTACCTGAGTGGCATTACCAAGCGGCAGTTTGTTTTCGATATCGTAAAAATAGACATCCATCCCGATGGATTCCGCCAGGATCCCCAGCTGTGTCCCGATATGACCGTAACCGATAATCCCCAGTTTTTTTCCGCGCGCCTCGTAGCAGCCTTTCGCCTGTTTGTCCCAGATACCACGATGGGCTTTGGCATTGGCTTCCGGAATACGGCGCAGCAGCAGTAATAACTGGCCCAGCACCATCTCAGCCACGGAACGGGTGTTTGAGAATGGCGCGTTAAAGACCGGGATACCGCGTTTTGCCGCAGCATCGAGATCAACCTGGTTCGTTCCGATACAGAAACAACCGACAGCGACCAGTTTTTCCGCACAGGCAAAAATCTCTTCCGTCAGTTGGGTACGAGATCGGATACCGATAAAGCGTGCATCACGGATCGCTTCTTTTAATTCTTCCGTGGATAATGCACCTTTATGATATTCAATATTTGAATAACCCGCTGCTTTCAGACTGTCTACCGCACTCTGGTGTACGCCTTCCAATAGCAGAAATTTAATTTTATCTTTTTCCAGTGATACTTTTACCATGACCCTGCCTTTTGTTAAGTTCCCGAAATGTCCTGTCCTCACATCAAAATAACAAAAAATAACGTCTCCGCAATACACGCTCCTGTATAAGTCACAGAACAAGTCACAGGGAAAAAGCCGGTTTACAGAAGAAAATGAAAAAATGCCGCTGAGCGCTGATATTTTGGCCATATCAAAGACAAAATTGTGATATATATCACCGAAATTTATGATTTAAAAAAAATAAAAAAAGGAACCGTTTCCGGTTCCTTATTCAGCATCTGAATATGACAGATATCGTACTGATTTATTTAATGGTTTTTACGCCATCCTGAGTTCCCATCAGCACCACGTCGGCACCACGGTTAGCAAATAAACCGACAGTCACCACACCGGCGATCCCGTTGATTTTATTTTCCAGCTCAACCGGGTTCAGGATTTCCAGATTGTAGACATCCAGAATCACGTTGCCGTTATCCGTCACCACATTCTGACGGTATTCCGGCTGACCGCCGAGTTTGACCAGTTCACGTGCCACATAAGAACGCGCCATCGGGATCACTTCCACCGGCAGCGGGAATTTACCCAGAATATCAACACGCTTGCTTTCATCCACGATACAAATGAATTTCTTCGCGATAGCCGCCACAATTTTCTCGCGGGTCAGTGCCGCACCGCCGCCTTTGATCATATTCATGTGGTGGTCGATTTCATCCGCACCATCGACATACACATCCAGGCTGTCCACATCATTGCAGTCCAGCACCGGAATGCCGTAGCTTTTCAGTTTTTCGGTTGAGACCACTGAGCTGGATACCGCGCCGTCAATCTGGCCTTTCATGGTTGCCAGTGCATCAATAAAGTGAGATGCGGTGGACCCGGTGCCCACACCGACAATGGTGCCCGGCTTCACGAATTCTAATGCCGCCCAGCCAACCGCTTTTTTTAATTCATCCTGAGTCATGTTATTGCCTTTTCATCGTCATCCTATGCCACCGGCATAGCCCGTGATAATTATAGCAATTATTTCTCCCCCGGAATGCGAATTATGGCATATTGTGAATGACTTATAAAAAAGAGGAGAAAACCGCCATGAGACGACCGGATTATCGTGCCCTGCAGGCGCTGGACGCTGTTATCCGTGAACGTGGTTTTGAGCGGGCTGCGCAGAAACTTTGTATTACCCAGTCTGCCGTTTCGCAGCGTATCAAACAGCTGGAAAATCTGTTCGGGCAGCCGCTGCTGGTGCGTACCGTGCCGCCGCGTCCGACCGAAGAAGGCCAGAAGCTGCTCGGCCTGCTGCATCAGGTGGAATTACTGGAAGCGGAATGGCTGGGGGATGACGCCGGGAATATTGAACCGCCGCTGATCTCTCTGGCGGTCAACGCCGACAGCCTCGCGACCTGGCTGCTCCCGGCACTGCGCCATGTTCTGGCGGATCTGTCTATCCGGCTGAATATTCAGGTGGAAGATGAATCGCGGACACATGAACGCCTGCGGCGCGGGGAAGTGGTCGGTGCGGTCAGTATTCAGCCGCGTCCGCTGCCCGGCTGTCTGGCGGATCAGCTTGGTGCGCTGGATTACCTCTTTGTCGCCTCACCGGAATTTGCCGCCCGTTATTTTCCTGACGGTGTCAGCCGCAGTGCCCTGCTGAAAGCACCGGCTGTGGCGTTTGATTATCTCGATGATATGCACATGGCCTTTTTGCAGACCAATTTTGACCTCGCTCCCGGCAGTGTGCCGAGCCACGTGCTCAATTCCTCGGAAGCGTTTGTACAGCTGGCAAAACAGAGTTCGGCCTGTTGTATGATCCCGCATTTGCAGATTGCGGATGAACTGGAACGGGGAGAGTTGCTGGATCTGACACCGGGGCTGTTTCAGCGCCGGATGCTGTACTGGCACCGGTTTGCGCCGGAAAGTGCCACCATGCGCCGGGTGACTGACGCCCTGCTGAAACACGGGCGTCAGACCTTACGGCAGGAACCGCCTGAAACGGATTAACGTTTCAGTTCAAACACAACATCCACCTGATCGCGGAAATCAATAGTCTGCTGTTCATAGGTTTCATCCGCTGATACTGCTGCCGGTGCATTGGCAGCCAGCATCATTTTACCACGCGCCATCACCGGAACCGGCTGTGGTGCGTTATAACCGATGCTGTAAACGGCACCCAGCTCAGTACCAAAGCCTTTTGCCACGGATTTAGCCTGTGAAATCGCATCTGAAATCGCTTTCTGGCGTGCTTCTTCGCGGTATTTCTCCGGATTATTCACCCCGAACTCCACGGCACTGATATCATTCAGGCCACTTTTCAGCGCACCGTCGAGCAATGTATTCAGCTTGTTCAGGTCATGCACTTTTACCGTGACAGAGCGGGAGGCGTTATAGCCACGGATAACGGACTCTTCTTTCTCTTTGTCATAGACATAATCCGGACTGGTACTGATATTAGCCGCATTAATGTCTTTCTTTTCAATTCCCTGCGCTTTCAGGAAATCAAAATACTGCGCCACACGTTTATCTGCCTGTGCTTTGGCGGCTGACGCCTCTTTTTCCTTTACGGTCACATTGATAGTCAATGTCGCCATATCAGGCTCAGCCTGGATCACCGCGCTGCCGGAGGTTGAAATATGCGGGCCTGCCGGGGTTTCCGCTGCCTGAACCGCAGCCGTGTAACTTCCCAGGGCAACCATCGCGGCAAGAGCAAGAGATTTCAGTTTCATATTTCCTCCTTCTGTTTTAAACCGGTCACATAACAGGATGTTATGCCGGAATTCATAACACTATCACACTCCGGCAAAACAATATTTCGGATTAATAAGAAATATTCAATCCTTTTAAGGCTAATTGTATCGCGATATACCACATCACCGAACCGACAAACAGATTGATAATCCGCTGTGATACCGGCTTTTGCAGCACCGGAGAGAACCAGGCCGCCAACAGCGCCAGGCCGAAGAACCACAATACGGAGGCACAGACCGCCCCGGCAGTGAACCAGATCCGCATATCGGAACCGAGCTGCCCGCCGATGCTGCCCAGCACCACAAAGGTGTCCAGATAAACATGCGGATTCAGCCAGGTAACAGCCACCAGCGTCATAATCACCCGCCAGCGGCTGCGGACCACCTGCTCCTGCATGGTCAGCGCGGTATCAGCGGTAAAGACTGCCCGCAGGGCGCCCCAGCCGTACCACAGCAAAAACGCCACGCCGCCCCAGGTGACCAGTGCCATCAGCCACACTGACCGGCTCAGCAGCGCACTGCCGCCGAAGACCCCGGCCGTGATCAGTAAAACATCACTCAGCGTGCATAAAAATGCACTCATCAGATGATACTGTTTGCGACTCCCCTGCTGTAATACAAATACGTTTTGCGGTCCGAGCGGCAATATCATTGCCGCACCGAGTAATAACCCCTGAAAATATGTCGATAACATGCAAAAAATCCCGATAATTATTCAATCCACGCCGGATGGAATGAATATTACCGGGATTTCAGTATTAGTGAAATTAATACCATTAATGGACCATTACTGCGGCTAATAACATACAGAGCAATGTGGTCAGATCCACTCCCAGACCAGACGCACCGGTGTGCCGAGACATTCACTCACACGACGGATAATTTCGTCACGCCCGTTATCCATGCAGACAATAAAACTGTTGTTATAACGGACGGTCAGCCCGTAACACGCGAAACCGCCGGTTTCATCGTAATCCATATCCGGAATAACAACCGGCGCACCGCAGCAGGGCGTATTGCGTGGTGTCAGCGCCGCAGAAATACGCGCCTGTCCGGTGACCGCAAAAATGGCATTCATTTGTGCGCCCCACCAGACGCCGGAAACCTGTTTACGGCAGACCGGACACAGCGGATAACGGAAATTTTCACTGCCGGACCAGAACATCACGTCCGGATCCGCCTGATGCATAATATCGTCAGCCGCCATCCATTCACTCAGATACTGCTCCGCAGCCTGTTGCTGCTCAGCATCCGGGATATAACTCAGTGTCTCAGGAATAAAATGAAGTAAATGCTCGCTCATCATAATCTCTCACAGTACGGCAAAAAAAAGCGGCACCCGAAGAGGCACCGCTGATAATATACACCTGTTACACCTGTTACGCCTGTGTTTGCTGACTATTCTGATGCATATGCACATCAAGCTGCGGGAACGGAATGCCGATATTATGTTTATCCAGCGCGCGCTTGAAGTTTTCCAGCAGATCCCAGTTTACATCCATGAAATCACCGTTCTTCGTCCAGTAACGGACGATAAAATTCAGAGAAGACGGTGCCATTTCATTGAGGCGCACCACGATACCTTTCTCTTTCTGCACACGCGGATCAGCCGCGACGATCTCTGTCAGAATCTCTTTGACCTGATCAATATCCGCGTTGTACGCCACACCGACAATAATGTCACGGCGGCGATTCGGTTCACGGGTCACGTTAATAATATCGCCGGCAATGACTTTACCGTTCGGAATGACAATGATTTTATCATCGGCACTGCGCAGTGTGGTGGAGAAAATCTGTACATTCTGAACCGTTCCTTCTGACGCCCCGATAACCACATATTCCCCGGCACGGATAGGGCGGAAAATGACCAGCAGTACCCCTGCCGCGAGATTAGAAAGTGAACCCTGCAATGCCAGACCAACGGCCAGACCTGCCGCACCGAGTACCGCGATAACGGATGCTGTCTGTACGCCGAGACGCCCCAGTACCGCAATCAGTGTAAAGGCAATAACCGCATAGCGAACCATGGCGGACAGAAAATCAGAGACGGTGACATCCACACCGCGCATCGACAGCAGGCGGGAAACCGCTTTAGCGGCCATTTTCGCCACAAACAGACCGACAATCAGGGTCAGCACAGCAGCCACAATATTTACCGCATATTCCAGCAGTAATGCCTGATTGTTTGCCAGCCAGCCGGTCGCCTGATTCAGGCCGTCCGTCAGGATTTGTTCATTCATTCATCCACCTCATAAGTTATCGGAAATAAAGAAAACAATATTGTTGCAATAACCGACCGATTATCGCCTCAGGTAAAGAACTACTGGTTTATATTACCGTAACAAATAAAAATTTCAGAATAAAAATTCTCAGCCCTGCCCGCCGGTCACAATAAATTTACGATAATTTTCCAGTAAAATCATAAAGTCAGCTGTTCCGCAGAACGCAATACTTTCATTATCGTAATAACTCATGCCTTCATCCGGTTCGTCAGTTTCAAAGGTAATCTGATTTGCATTAATCATGATTTCCTCATCATCCATCAGCAAAGTGTATTCATGCCCCACACGCTGCCACTGCTGTTCCCGCCCTTTAATACTGTCAAATGCCACGGTTACCTCATCAATTACCGAGAGATCCCCTTTCACTTCTTCATTCAGCCAGTGACCGATCGCTTCGTGATCCATTGACAGCTTAACTATCACGTTCCCGTCGATCCCGAGGGAAAATTCATAATCCATCGCTGTATACCTCTTGTTAATGCTTTACCGCTGTCACGTATGCAACACCTGCTCTTATTTTAGCGGGTTATCCGTGATTGAGATATATCCCGTCGCCCGGTACGGGTTACCCGGCGGAAAATATCAGTCAACCGTCAGGAATACAGTACCGGATCAGTCTGAAAACATCTCTGCCCGTTATATCGTAATGATAAAAAAACGAACGCTCCCGGGAACGTCCGCTCTGATATCAATCAGTCATGCTACGGTTATATACGGGTACGGCACATATAGAGATTCAGATTGATTTGTTTACCACAAAAAACATCTGAAACTGATTTTATCACATGACTCATTGAGTCCGACTTCCCCTTGTTCATACTAATCAGTGTATTGCCGCTTTCCTTTGCCAGCCCGGCGTAATCGGTATTCTCTTCATTACCCTGAGTGATGACGTATCCCTCGATACGTTCACCATGATGATGACGCTCTGTGACAGGAAACTGCCCTTTTGCCAGCAGGAGGATATCATCCATATGCCCATTCAGTGCCTTTCCTTTATCAGTATAGAAACCAAGCGATATACCGTCAGGAATAGTATTTTTTTCGAATAACGCCTGTTCACCATGCGCGGCCAGATAAACCTCTGCTGACGCATTTTCAGGCACAAAGAGGTTAAAATGCCTGAACGCTATTTTTGTAACCTGATTATCCAGCTCTGTGATATCTGTAATGTCTGTTCTGATCAATTGATTTGTTGCTGTATCGAAGCGTAAATAAATACTGTTTTTACCGTCCGGCAACGTTTGTTTATAAAGATTTACTGAATGAATGAACGACAGTGATGTATTACTGATACCCTTTCCGGCAGGCATTAATGTTCCGTCATCCGGATTAAAAAGGCAGGTAATACGGTTTTCGGCAGAGTCGCCGATATGAATAATACGCCGTTCGGTACCGATAAAAGTGACCGGATAATATTGATTATTTTCTTTATAAAAAAGGTTAACATCATAGTCAGAATAAATATTTTTCTGCCCGCTCACCTGAAATATTTCAGACTCACTCTTTGGTTCCGGTGTTAAGCGGCTTAAATCGACGTGCCCCATTTTCTGTTCCGGAGCTGACCCGGTCTGTTGTTTCATGCTGCTGAGCGAATCACTCTTTCCCCAGATAAGTGATGTGATCTTTTCAAACAGCATAGTCATGTTTTCCAACAGAGTACTGCGCCATGATTTAAATGATGACAACACTTCAGATGTATTTTTCACGCTGTCAATTTTTGATGCAAAATCATGCATGCTACCGATAGCATCAGCTGCCGGCACAGTATTAACGTGTATTGTTTTTGTTGCGGCGGATATTACGGATACTGTCATCGTGCATTTCTCCCTCAAAAATAAAGGAGCTATTAATACACATCATTATCATTAACCACTACAATAAAACAAACATCAACTATTTGAATGGCAAAGAAATTCGGATGTAAAAAAAACGGATGCACATCTGAATGTGCACCCGTTTTATAAGGTCAGCAAATCACACCTGAGTCTGGAAAATCACACCATCCGCAACTTTGGTATACTCGTTCAGCTGGTCAAAGTTGAGGTAACGGTAGGTATCTTCTGCCGTCTCATCCACTTTATCCATAAAGGTCTGATACTCCGCCGGTGTCGGTAAACGCCCCAGCAGGGAAGCCACCGCCGCCAGTTCCGCAGAGGCCAGGTACACATCGGCACCGGTACCCAGACGGTTCGGGAAGTTACGGGTGGAGGTGGACACAACGGTTGAGTTATCCGCCACACGCGCCTGGTTACCCATGCACAGTGAACAGCCCGGGATCTCAACACGGGCACCGCTCTTACCGAAGATGCTGTAATAGCCCTCTTCTGTCAGCTGAGCAGCATCCATCTTGGTCGGCGGTGCCACCCACAGGCGGGTCGGAAGCTGGCCTTTATGACTGTCGAGCAGTTTACCCGCCGCGCGGAAGTGCCCGATGTTAGTCATGCAGGAGCCGATAAAGACTTCATCAATTTTACTGCCTGCCACGTCAGACAGGAGGCGTGCATCATCCGGGTCATTCGGCGCACAGAGAATCGGCTCTTTGATCTCATTGAGGTCGATTTCGATCACCGCCGCATAGTCTGCATCCGCATCACCTTCCAGCAATTGCGGATCCGCCAGCCATTTTTCCATGCTCTGAATACGGCGCTCAATGGTACGGCGATCACCGTAGCCTTCCGCAATCATCCATTTCAGCAGGACGATATTGGAATTGAGGTATTCCGTAATCGGCTCTTTATCCAGTTTGATGGTACAACCTGCCGCAGAACGCTCGGCAGATGCATCTGCCAGCTCAAACGCCTGTTCCACTTTCAGTGTCGGCAGCCCTTCAATTTCCAGGATACGGCCGGAGAAAATATTTTTCTTCCCTTTTTTCTCCACTGTCAGCAGGCCCTGCTGAATAGCGTAATACGGAATCGCATGCACCAGGTCACGCAGTGTGATCCCCGGCTGCATTTTCCCTTTAAAGCGTACCAGTACCGATTCCGGCATATCCAGCGGCATCACGCCGGTCGCTGCCGCAAAGGCAACCAGACCGGAACCGGCCGGGAAGGAAATCCCGATAGGGAAACGGGTGTGAGAGTCACCACCGGTACCGACAGTATCCGGCAGCAGCATGCGGTTCAGCCAGGAGTGGATGATACCGTCTCCCGGACGCAGCGACACACCACCACGGTTCATAATGAAATCAGGCAGGGTGTGATGCGTGTTTACATCCACCGGCTTCGGATAAGCGGCTGTGTGGCAGAAGGACTGCATCACCAGATCCGCAGAGAAACCAAGACAGGCCAGATCTTTCAGTTCATCACGGGTCATCGGCCCGGTGGTATCCTGAGAGCCGACAGAAGTCATCTTCGGCTCGCAGTATTCGCCCGGACGGATACCCGCCACGCCGCAGGCACGACCGACCATCTTCTGAGCCAGCGAGAAACCGCGGCTGCTTTTCTCAACCGGTTTCGCCTGGCGGAAAATATCCGTATGCGGCAGACCAAGAGACTCGCGAGCTTTTGCAGTCAGGCCGCGACCGATAATCAGCGGGATACGGCCACCGGCGCGGACTTCATCCAGCAGCACATCGGTTTTCAGTTCAAATGTTGCCAGCAGTTCATTGGTGTCATGGTTGCGGATCTCACCTTTATACGGGTAAACATCAATCACATCCCCCATATTCAGATTACTGACATCCACTTCCACCGGCAGCGCACCCGCGTCTTCCATCGTGTTGAAAAAAATCGGGGCAATTTTGCCGCCCAGCACGATACCGCCGCCGCGCTTGTTCGGCACATACGGGATATCATCCCCCATAAACCACAGCACAGAGTTGGTCGCAGATTTACGGGAAGAGCCGGTACCGACCACATCACCGACATAGGCCAGCGGGAACCCTTTTTTGCTGAGAAGATCGATCTGATTAACCGGACCGATATTGCCCGGCTCATCCGGATCAATGCCGTCACGCGGGTTTTTCAGCATCGCGAGAGCATGCAGCGGGATGTCAGGACGCGACCAGGCATCCGGTGCCGGTGACAGATCATCGGTGTTGGTTTCACCGGAGACTTTAAAGACGGTGACGGTCAGTTTTTCCGCCAGTTGCGGACGTTCCAGGAACCAGTCTGCATCAGCCCAGGACTGAATAATTTTCTGTGCATAGGAATTACCGGCTTTCGCCTTTTCTTCCACATCATAGAAATTATCAAACATCAGTAAGGTATGAGAGAGGGCTTTGGCGGCGACCGGAGCCAGTTTTTCGTTATCGAGGGATTCAATCAGGGCATGAATATTATAACCACCCTGCATGGTGCCGAGTAATTCAACAGCTTTTTCAGCGGTGATCAGCGGTGAATGTGCTTCACCTTTTGCCAGCGCGGCCAGAAAACCGGCTTTCACATACGCGGCTTCATCAACACCCGGCGGTACACGGTTGGTAATCAGATCAACAAGAAACGCTTCTTCGCCTGCCGGCGGAGATTTCAGTAATTCGACTAACTCAGCAACCTGAGCGGCTTCCAATGGCTTAGGGGCGATCCCTTGTGCTGCACGTTCGGCAACGTGCCTGCGGTAATTTTCCAGCACGACGTACTCCTTGCTTTGTGTTTTTTATGAGTGCCCGGCAACGGGGTTTCAGCATATCAAAATTTAAACACATTGTTAATTCATTCACATTAAAGCAACATAAACAATTTGTGAGCTGAATAACATTAGTGAATTAAACTTGCTGCTTACCCGTTTCACCAGTGTTATGCCGTTTTAAACAGGAATCTGCACGATTATTGATTACGCCGGACATGCAAAAAACGGTCGTTTACATCGTTCAGCTGTACTGGGAACGGCGGTCAGCACGCTGAAATTATTAATATCTGAATAATACCGGTTTGTCTATGAATACACAGACGGGTACTGATGGCAGGGAATAAAAAAATCCGGCGCCAGAGGCAGCCGGATTTTTATTTTCAGCCGGGTAACAGTACGGTTACCGAGTCAGCTGATTACTTTTTCTTTTTCGCTTTCGGATTCGGAAGGTCAGTGATGCTGCCTTCGTAAATCTCAGCCGCCATACCGATTGATTCGTACAGCGTCGGGTGAGCGTGAATGGTCAGTGCCAGATCTTCCGCATCACAACCCATTTCGATAGCCAGACCGATTTCACCTAACAGCTCGCCGCCGTTAGTACCGACAATCGCACCACCGATAACACGGTGAGATTCTTTGTCGAAAATCAGTTTGGTCATACCTTCAGCGCAGTCAGACGCGATTGCACGACCGGAAGCCGCCCATGGGAAGGTAGCTGTTTCGTAGCTGATACCCTTCTCTTTCGCTTCTTTCTCGGTCAGACCAACCCATGCCACTTCCGGTTCGGTGTAGGCAATAGATGGGATCACTTTCGGATCGAAGTAGTGCTTCAGACCGGAGATAACTTCGGCTGCCACGTGACCTTCGTGAACACCTTTGTGCGCCAGCATCGGCTGACCGACGATATCGCCGATAGCAAAGATGTGCGGCACGTTGGTGCGCATTTGTTTGTCAACGTGGATGAAACCGCGATCATCAACTTCAACACCGGCTTTATCAGCCGCCAGCAGTTTACCGTTAGGCGTACGACCGATAGCCACCAGAACCGCGTCGTAACGCTGTGGTTCTGCAGGACCTTTCTTGCCTTCCATTGTGACATAGATACCGTCTTCTTTGGCTTCAACGGCGGTCACTTTGGTTTCCAGCATCAGGTTAAACTTAGTGCTGATACGTTTGGTGAACAGTTTAACGATGTCTTTGTCTGCCGCAGGAATGACCTGGTCAAACATTTCAACAACATCAATCTCTGAACCCAGCGCATGGTATACGGTACCCATTTCCAGACCGATAATACCACCACCCATGACCAGCAGACGGCCCGGGACGGTTTTCAGCTGCAGTGCATCGGTTGAATCCCAGACTCGCGGATCTTCGTGCGGGATAAACGGCAGCTGGATCGGGCGTGAGCCCGCAGCAATAATCGCGTTGTCAAACGTGATGGTGGTTTTACCCTTCTCACCGTTGACTTCGATAGTATTCGCGCCGGTGAACTGACCGAGGCCATTCACAACAGTCACTTTACGGCCTTTCGCCATACCGGCCAGACCGCCGGTTAACTGAGAAATGACTTTCTCTTTCCACAGACGGACTTTATCGATATCAGTCTGCGGTTCGCCGAACACGATGCCGTGAGAAGCCAGCGCTTTCGCTTCTTCGATCACTTTAGCAACATGCAGTAATGCTTTTGACGGGATACAACCCACGTTCAGGCAGACACCGCCTAAGGTTGAATAGCGTTCAATCAGGACAGTTTCCAGACCTAAGTCAGCACAGCGGAAAGCCGCTGAATACCCTGCCGGGCCCGCACCAAGTACAACGACCTGGGCTTTAATTTCAGTACTCATCGTGACCTCTTAATTGTTTGTCCGGCGGGTCAGACGACATATATTCCACCGGGACGTACACACTGAGAGCAGTTTACAAAATTGTTAACAACCTGGAAAGGCGCAGTTCTGTGACCTGACTCCCGTTATCCGGGATGAGCACGTTTCAGCCTGCACCGCTGAGACCGGCTTTATACCGGTCTCAGTGTAATTGCTTACATCGCCAGGCGGCGTAAATCGCTCATGTACTGATTAATCAGCGTGATGAAGCGGGCGCCGTCAGCACCATCGATCACACGGTGGTCGAAGGAGAGTGACATTGGCAGAATGAGACGCGGAACAAACTGTTTGCCGTCCCATACCGGTTTCATGGATGAACGTGACAGACCCATGATAGCCACTTCCGGTGCGTTAACAATCGGTGCGAAACCGGTTGTCCCGATACCGCCGAGGCTGGAGATGGTGAAACATCCGCCCTGCATATCAGAAGACGTCAGCTTACCGTTACGGGCTTTCTTGGAGATTTCAGCCAGTTCGTAAGACAGTTCCAGAATACCTTTTTTGTTCACATCTTTAATGACAGGAACAACCAGGCCGTTCGGGGTGTCTACCGCGATACCGATATTGACATATTTTTTCAGAATCAGACGCTGTGCATCTTCAGTGATAGAGCTGTTGAAACGCGGCATTTCGACCAGCGCTTTGGCAGCGGCTTTCATCACGAAGACCAGCGGAGTGATTTTCACGCCCAGCTGTTTCTTCTCAGCTTCTTTGTTCTGCTGTTTACGGAATTCTTCAACATCAGTGATATCCGCTTCATCCATCAGCGTAACGTGCGGGATCATCACCCAGTTACGGCTCAGGTTAGCACCGGACAGCTTCTGAATACGGCTCAGTTCAACTTCTTCCACTTCACCGAACTTGCTGAAGTCCACTTTCGGCCATGGCAGCATGCCAGGTAAACCACCGCCTGCTGCAGCCGGCGCCGCTTCAGCGCGTTTCACCGCATCTTTCACATAAGCCTGAACGTCTTCGCGCAGGATACGGCCTTTACGGCCTGTACCTTTGACTTTCGCCAGGTTCACACCGAATTCACGGGCCAGACGGCGGATAACCGGACTTGCGTGAACGTAGGCATCGTTCTCAACGAAGTCATTACCCGCAGCCGGTGCTGCTGCCGGAGCGGCTTTCGCTGCCGGTGCAGACGCCGGAGCTGCTGCCGCTGGTGCGGCGGCGGCTGGCTGTGCTGCCGGAGCAGGTGCTGCGCCCACCACTTCGAATACCATGATCAGAGAGCCGGTTTTGACTTTATCGCCAACGGCTACTTTGATTTCTTTAACTTTACCGGCCATCGGAGACGGCACTTCCATTGAGGCTTTATCGCCTTCAACGGTGATCAGAGACTGTTCTTCAGTCACGGTATCGCCGACGCTGACCATGATTTCAGTCACGTCAACTTCATCACCGCCGATATCCGGTACATGGATTTCTTTGTCTGCTGCCACGGCAGGTGCCGCTGCTGCAGGAGCCGGAGCGGCTGCGGCAGGCTGTGCCGCCGGTGCTGCGCCCGCAACTTCAAAGACCATGATCAGGGAACCGGTGCTGACTTTATCGCCGACAGCCACTTTGATCTCTTTAACCACGCCCGCCATCGGAGACGGAACTTCCATTGACGCTTTGTCGCCTTCAACGGTGATCAGAGACTGTTCTTCAGTCACGGTATCGCCGACGCTGACCATAATTTCAGTCACGTCAACTTCGTCACCGCCGATATCCGGTACATGAACTTCTTTCAGTGCGGATGCGGCAGCCGCCGCCGGAGCAGCAGGTGCGGCAGCCTGAGCTGCCGGAGCAGGAGCCGCTGCTGCGGCCTCTGCTTCAAATACCATGATGAAAGAGCCGGTGCTGACTTTGTCGCCCACAGCCACTTTAATTTCTTTAACAACCCCTGCCTGCGGAGACGGAACTTCCATCGACGCCTTGTCACCTTCAACGGTGATGAGTGATTGTTCTGCTTCTACTTTATCGCCGACACTGACCAGGATTTCAGTTACATCAACTTCATCTGAACCGATATCGGGCACATGGATTTCAATAGACATTAATTTTTACCTCTTATGCCACACGCGGGTTAACTTTTTCAGGGTTGATGCTGAATTTCTTAATGGCTTCTTCAACCACTTTCACGTCAACCTCACCACGTTTAGCCAGCTCACCCAGAGCAGCAACAACAACATAACCGGCATCGATTTCGAAATGATGACGCAGGTTATCACGGCTGTCTGAACGGCCGTAACCGTCGGTACCCAGTACGCGGTACTGGTCAGCAGGAACATAACCGCGAACCTGTTCTGCGAACAGTTTCATCCAGTCAGTGGACGCCACAGCAGGTGCATCGTTCATCACCTGAGTGATGTAAGGCACACGCGGGGTTTCTGACGGATGCAGCATGTTCCAGCGGTCACAATCCTGACCTTCACGGGCCAGTTCGGTGAACGAGGTTACGCTGTAAATATCAGAGCTGATACCGTACTCAGAAGACAGAATCTGACCCGCTTCACGCACGTGACGCAGAATCGCACCTGAACCCAGTAACTGTACCTTGCCTTTATCACCGGTCAGGGTTTCGAGCTTGTAGATACCTTTACGGATACCTTCCTCAACACCTTCCGGCATTGCAGGCATGTGGTAGTTTTCGTTCAGAGTGGTGATGTAGTAGTAAATGTTTTCCTGTGCTTCACCATACATACGCTCCAGACCATCCTGCATGATGACCGCAACTTCGTATGCGAATGACGGGTCATAAGACAGGCAGTTAGGGATAGTCAGAGACTGAATGTGGCTGTGGCCGTCTTCGTGCTGCAGACCTTCACCGTTCAGGGTGGTACGGCCGGAAGTACCGCCGATCAGGAAGCCGCGTGCCTGCTGGTCGCCTGCCATCCACATCAGGTCACCGATACGCTGGAAACCGAACATTGAGTAGTAGATGTAGAACGGAATCATCGGAACGTTGTTGGTGCTGTAAGAGGTCGCAGCAGCCAGCCAGGATGCGCCGGCACCCAGTTCGTTGATACCTTCCTGCAGGATCTGACCTTTCACATCTTCACGGTAGTAAGCAACCTGCTCACGGTCCTGCGGCGTATACTGCTGACCTTTGGAGTTGTAGATACCGATCTGACGGAACAGACCTTCCATACCGAATGTACGCGCTTCATCCGCAATGATTGGCACGATGCGTTCTTTGATGGATTTGTTTTTCAGCATCACGTTCAGGGCACGCACAAACGCGATAGTGGTGGAAATTTCTTTGTTCTGCTCTTCCAGTAACTGGCTGAAATCGCTCAGAGCAGGAATATCCAGTTTCTCATCGAAATGAGAACGGCGTGAAGGAACCGGACCATGCAGTGCCGCACGGCGTTCCATCATGTATTTCTGCTCTTCTGAATTTTCGTCAAACTTGATGTACGGCAGTTTTTCCAGCTGATCATCAGGCACATCGATGTTGAAACGATCACGGAGATGGCGCACGCCTTCCATGTTCATTTTCTTAACCTGGTGAGCGATGTTTTTACCTTCAGCGGTATCACCCATACCATAACCTTTAACGGTCTGGGCCAGGATCAGTGTTGGTTTGCCTTTGGTGTCATGCGCTTTTTTCAGTGCAGCGAACATTTTCTTCGGATCGTGACCACCGCGGTTCAGTGCGAAGATCTGCTCATCAGTCCAGTCTTTGACTAATGCAGCGGTTTCCGGATAGCGGTTGAAGAAGTGTTCACGGACGTAAGCACCGTCTTTGGATTTGAATGTCTGATAGTCGCCGTCAACGGTTTCGTTCATCAGCTGGATCAGTTTACCGCTGGTATCTTTCTTCAGCAGTTCATCCCAGCGGCCGCCCCACATGACTTTGATTACCTGCCAGCCCGCACCGGCGAACATACCTTCCATTTCGTTAACGATTTTACCGTTACCGTTGACAGGGCCGTCAAGGCGCTGCAGGTTACAGTTGATAACGAAGATCAGGTTGTCCAGGCTTTCGCGGACAGCGATATTGATTGCACCTTTAGATTCCGGCTCATCCATCTCGCCATCACCCAGGAAGGCATAAACGGTTTGCTCAGAAGTGTCTTTCAGACCACGGTGTTCCAGATATTTCAGGAATTTAGCCTGATAGATAGCCGCCAGCGGCCCCAGACCCATCGAAACGGTCGGGAACTGCCAGAAGTTTGGCATCAGTTTAGGGTGCGGATAAGAAGGCAGACCTTTGCCGCCGATTTCCTGACGGAAATTGTTCAGCTGCTCTTCAGTCAGACGACCTTCCATAAATGCGCGTGCGTAGTAGCCCGGGCTTAAGTGGCCCTGGAAATAAATAACGTCGCCGCCGTCTTTTTCGTTCTGCGCACGGAAGAAGTGGTTGAAGCACACTTCATACATGGTAGCCGCAGACTGGTAAGACGCCATGTGACCGCCCAGATCCAGATCTTTCTTGGATGCGCGCAGAACCATCATGACGGCGTTCCAGCGGATAGCAGAACGGATACGACGTTCCAGCTCCAGGTTGCCCGGGTAGGCCGGTTCATCCTCAACAGGAATGGTGTTGATGTAGTTACGGGCCGCAGCACCTGCTGCAACATTCACACCACCCTGACGGGCAGTATTCAGAACCTGATCAATCAGGAACTGTGCACGCTCAACACCTTCTTCACGGATGACCGATTCGATCGCCTGTAGCCAGTCGCGGGTTTCGATCGGATCCACGTCATTGTTCAAAATGTCTGACATGGTGTATTCCTTATAGTTTATCTGTTTCTAATGATATTCGGAGCCTATCTTCACGTATCCCGCCTTAACGGTGGCGGGCGACGTGAAGATAGGCCCGGCTATATATTGCCGCTGATGCATAGGTCAGCTTACAGACGCAGCATTCAGGGATCTGTAAGCCCCAAAACCATTACTGATTTATTCGGTATACTGCTGGAGACGGCGCAGTGAACGTTCCCGGCGGGTGTGTTCACGACTCATATCCAGCAATACGTCTTCCAGGAATGCCAGGTGGCGGTGGGATGCTTCCCTCGCCAGCTCCGGCGACCGGCTCATAATGGCCCGGAATACCTGTTCCCGGTGCTCGCTGACCATCGCCAGCATCTCTTTCCGGGTATATAAGAATTCAAAGTTCTGCCGGATATTTTTTTCCAGCATCGGCACCATACAGCGCAGCAAATGCAACAGCACCACATTATGTGCGGCTTCTGTGACAATCAGCTGATATTGCAGCACAGCCTGAGATTCGGCTTCCACATCCCCGGCGTCGCGGGCATCGGCAATGGCCTGATGGCTGTTGGTGATACGGACAAAATCCGCTTCGGTTCCCCGCAGTGCGGCATAATAGGCAGCGATACCCTCAAGGGCATGACGGGTTTCCAGCAGATCAAACTGAGATTCGGGGTGCCCTTCCAGCAGCTGGGCAAGCGGGTCACTGAAGCTTTGCCAGAGATTGCTCTGTACAAATGTGCCGCCACCTTGTCTGCGCAGCAGAAAGCCTTTCGCTTCAAGTTTTTGAATTGCTTCGCGCAGTGAGGGACGTGAGACGTCGAACTGTTTGGCCAGCTCGCGTTCAGGCGGCAGCTTCTCCCCCGGGCTCAGAGTGCCGTCGAGGATTAAGTGCTCCAGCCGCTGCTCGATCACGTCGGCTAATTTTGGTTGGCGGATTTTGCTGTAAGCCATATTTGTATCAGAACCATCAACATGGATAAATATTGCTTCATGGGTTTTGTAGTCAATTGGTAATACCAATTTCTTTTACAGGGTCTTAAAGTAACAAAGTATTCACCAACTGTCTATAAAGACCTTGAGCTAAATCATAAAAACCCGCAAGTTTTAACAATTTTTTTTAAATTTTAGCATAAATTGATAACTGATACGTTTAAATGCTGCATCGTGAATGTTACAGAATTTAACGTTTAAAATTCAGATAAATACGCAAACTGAACCGTTACAGTGACCAATTTGCTGAATATAAAGTCTTATTTTGTGCATTTTTACCGCACATACATGCCGGTTTTTTAGGTTATGACGGCAAACAAGACCGTCTCTGCTATGACTATTGTTATCAAACTTATTCAATTCGCAACAATTACCGGAATACTGATTCTAGCAGGGAACGGTTAAACAGGAAAATTTCATCTCAGTCATATCTGCGTAATTTTGCCGGTTATCCAGCCGGAACGTCTGCCGGATTCAGTGAATCCCTGTATCGCTTCCAGTCGAAACAGGGGCCGGGATCCGTTTTACGTCCCGGCGCAATATCGCTGTGCCCGGTGATATGCCCGTTCATGTGCGGATAATGCGCCAAAAGCACCTGTGTCACCGCCGCCAGGGCCCGGTACTGTTCATCGGTGAAAGGTTGGGTATCGGTGCCTTCCAGCTCAATACCGACAGAAAAATCATTGCACTTTTCCGTGCCCTGATAGCAGGAAACCCCCGCATGCCAGGCCCGCGCATCAAAAGGCACATACTGCACAATTTCTCCGGTCCGGCGGATCAGGCAATGTGCGGAAACCCGCAGCGCCTGTATTTCTGCAAAAAACGGATGCGCATCCGGGTTCAGCGTACCCTGAAAAAGCTGATCGATATACGGGCCGCCGAACTGTCCCGGCGGCAGACTGATATTGTGGATCACCAGTAAACGGGGAGTCACCTGTTCCGGCCGGGTATCGTGATGCGGTGAGATAACCCGGCGCGCTGTGGTCAGCCAGCCATCCTGAATATCCATTCGTTCTCCTGAGCAAAAAACCGTTATTGAATCACATAACAAATATCATGGTGTGCCGCACAGTATACGTGTCTTCCCCCCTCTCCGGGGAGTGCTGATTTTTTACGGCTGATTTCTGCGTGTCAGACCGAAAAAAAATCTGCCGTTTTCAGTTGTTACACCGTAGTTTTCCATCTGTGCCGAGAAATCCGGAGACCTCTCTTTTTTGCCGATCCGTCATTGAATAGAGTGCATCACGCTAAATAAGTACCCCGTTTACTGACACAAAAGGAGCATCAGTATGAACCAGCACGGTTTCACATTAATCGAGGTGATGGTGGTGGTTGCCATTGTGGCGATCCTCAGTGCCATTGCGGTTCCCGGCTATCAGAACTATATCCGGAAGGCGGCACTGATTGATGTGCTGCGCACGGTGACCGCCTTTAAAACCGGTGTGGAGCTGTGCAGTTTTGACAGCCCCGCTTTTGCCGGATGCAGCAGCGGACAAGGCACTATCCCGG
This sequence comes from Morganella sp. TYF_1, assembly GCF_043105645.1. NCBI lineage: Bacteria > Pseudomonadati > Pseudomonadota > Gammaproteobacteria > Enterobacterales > Morganellaceae > Morganella > Morganella sp. TYF_1. The sequence continues at coordinate 932,515 of NZ_JBICLU010000026.1, forward strand.
CTGATTCGCCGGGCCGCTATATCAAATCCGCCAAAGCGGAAAACGGTGTTGTGACTGTGCTCGGGAACAGCTCACTGGCTGCGCTGACTGTCAGCACAACACCGGCAAAAAAACCGCATAACGGTATCACTGTCTGGACTACCGTCTGTGAGACCAAAGAAGAGGCACTGAAAAAAATCTGTCTTGACGTCATCAAGTAACTACTGACATGAAAAGGAATTCATTATGCAAACAGGCACACTGTCTCCTGTTACCCGCTCCGGCGGGGAAGAACAACTTCTGCTGGCTGAAGTTCATGCACTGTGTGAACGCAATGAACTGATGCTGATTGACTATAATCCGGATGCCGTCAGAGTTGCTGCCGCACAACAGCCGCGCAGGGATGTTGTGTCCGCTATCCGGTTTCTGGCCGGTAAACGGGTTGATATTGAATTGTGGCACCGCGAAAAACTGGCCTACTGCCGCCGCAATACCGCGCTGCCCGAGCCGGTACTGTTCCCCGGTATCACTGCCGGAGCACAGACACCGGTCTCTGCCGGTGCCGGTAACAGCGTCACAGCCGCAGATTCACCATTGCCGCCTGCCCCGCCTCCGGTACAGGATTCCAGGCAACCGCCGGACACGGATACCTGGCCGGCAGAACAACAATCAGCGGCAGTCCGGTTTGTTAACCAGCTGATTGCCGGGGCTATCATTAAACGGGCATCCGACCTTCACATCGAACCGGCACAGCAGGGCTACCGGATCCGTGCCAGAATCGACGGACAACTGCATACGCTGAACTCCCCGCCGCCGGAAATCAGCGGGGAAATCATTATCCGTATCAAAATTATTGCCGGTCTCGATATTGCCGAAAAACGGTTACCCCAGGATGGGCAGTTTGAATGGCTGGAAAATAGCACCCGCTATGCTGTCCGCGTTGCCACATTGCCGACCATTTACGGTGAAAAAGTGGTACTGCGCCTGCTGAGCACCACACAGAACCTGGCGCTGGAAAAATCAGGACTGACAACCCCGCAACTGGAAACACTGCATACCGGGCTCAGCAGTGCCACCGGTATCATTTTACTGACCGGCCCCACCGGCAGCGGCAAAACCGCCACACTCTACGGCTGCCTGCAGTATCTGAATCAGAATAACCGGAATATCTGCAGTGTTGAGGACCCGGTCGAAATTCCGCTGCGGGGGATCACTCAGACTCAGATAAACCCGAAGATTGAACTGGGCTTTGCCGCCATCCTCCGTGCCCTGCTTCGCCAGGATCCGGATGTTATTATGGTGGGAGAGATCCGGGATAAAGCCACGGCGGAAATGGCTGTCAAAGCGGCGCATACCGGGCATCTGGTGCTGTCCACCCTGCATACCAATTCTGCGGAAGATACGTTCTCACGGCTGCGGCAGCTGGGTATTGATGAGTATTTCATGAAAACCTGTATCAAACTGATTATTGCACAACGTCTGGTCCGCATGCTGTGCCCGCATTGTAAAACACAAAAACAGGAAACGGAGACCGTCATACTAAGCGGCGGAAAAACACATCACTTCACCCCGTGGCAGGCAAACGGCTGTGATCACTGTTTTTCCGGCTATTACGGCCGTACAGCCTGTTTTGCATTTCTGACACCGCAGCATGCACCGTCATCCGCTGCCGGTGAGTTACCCGGCTCACTGTTTGACGCCGGCGTCAGACTGGCAGAAACCGGCGTAACCACCCTCAGTGAGATTTACCATATGCAGGATATTTAATATCCGCCGACAACAGGAGTGATGCCATGCAATTTTACCGGCTGTATGACTGGTCCGGCCTGACATCTGCCGGCAGCGTGGTGACCGGAACGGTTATTTCGTCATCAGAGAATAATGCTGTCAATCAGCTGATTTCGCAGAGCATCACACCTGTTTCCCTCTGCTGCCGCAAACGGCTGACCTATTCGCGGAAAGAAAAGCAGTATCTGCTATTTTACCCGGCAACTGACAACCTTACTGACATCAGGATTACCGTTACTGAAAGCCCTCTCGCTGCTGGCCGGCGAATGCCGTCATCTGCTCTGGGAAGAAGTGATCCGCGCGCTTATCAGGCAACTGCAACAAGGGAAAACCCTCACACAGGGAATAACGGCGTATCCCGGCTTATTTGATTCCTTTTACTGTCAGATGATTACCGTCGGGGAGGAAACCGGTAAATTACCGGAGTGTCTGCACACTATTTCACAGCATATCCAGAGCAACCGTGATCACCGGGCCACATTAATCAAATCCGTGCGTTATCCCGCCGCACTATTCATTGTCAGCTCACTGATGGTCACATTAATGTTTCTGTTTGTAATTCCTGAATTCGCAAAAATATATGCATCATTTGATGCGGAACTCCCGGTACTGACCCGGCAATTGATCCGAATTTCCGGCATTATTGCCGGTGACACAATGCCGGCATTGAGTCTGATGACAATAATTATATTTATTTATCATATATTTCGCCGGAAATACCCCAATGTTAAAAAAACAGAATCAGCCTGTATTCTGCGTATTCCGTTTATCGGTAATATTATTATCTGTCATCATGTCTCTCATATTTTTCAGGTGCTGGCAATGACACAGCAATCGGGTATTACACTCATTTCAGGTATTAATACACTTATTATGACAACCACGCATCCATTATATAAAACGTCACTCACCGTAATACGTGAAGAGTTGCTTAACGGAAAATCATTCAGTCAGTCAATTAAAAAATCCGGGGTATTCCCTGCGCTTTGCCATGAACTGGTTGCCACCGGTGAAGCCAGCGGGCAATTCGGGCATATTTTTCCTTATATTGCAGAATGGTTTAAATCTCTCGCCTTAAACCAAATTCAGGCATTTTTTAAAATACTGCAACCACTGCTGTTTATTCTTCCGGCAATTCTCATTGCTGTTTTATTAATTGCAATGTATTTACCTTTATTCCGGCTCGGTGAAGTTTTAGTCTGATAAACTATTCATAATTTAAAAAACAGGATTAAAAAATTCAAACCTGTGAAATATCTCTGTATTAATCGCTTATTTGTCATAGGCGAAATTAATTTCATCAGGTACAATTTACCCGTTGTTTCAATCAGGACAAGATACAATGGCTTATATTGTTGCGTTAACCGGCGGGATCGGCAGCGGAAAAAGCACTGTTGCGGATATGTTTGCCCGTCTCGGGGTTCCTGTGACAGATGCGGATATTATTGCCCGTCAGGTGGTGGAACCGGGAACACCGGCGTTGCAGACTATTACTGATCATTTTGGCCAGCAGATTCTGTCTGCAGACGGCACCCTGAACAGAGCAGCACTGCGCCGGAAAATCTTTGCAGACCCGGCAGAAAAAACATGGCTCAATCAGTTACTGCATCCGCTTATCCATCAGGAAACCCAACGTCAGCTGAATAATGTCACCGCCCCTTATGCCCTCTGGGTGGTTCCTCTGCTGGTTGAAAATAACCTTGCTTCCCTTGCGGATCGCGTGCTGGTTGTGGATATCCATCCGCATGAGCAGATAGCCCGGACCATGCGCCGTGACGGTGTTTCCGCAGAGCATGCCGAAAATATTCTGCGGGCGCAGGCATCCCGTGAACAACGTCTGGCCGTTGCCGATGATATCCTGACAAATCATGATAACGATGAGCCGCTGATGCCCCGCGTCCTTGCACTGCACGAACTTTATACAGCACTGGCCCGTCAGCCAGAACAGGAACACCCATGAGCGAAATCCGTCAGTCAGTTATTTTTGAACACCCTTTAAACGAACGAACCCGTTCATGGCTGCGTATTGAAACATCACTTCAGCAAATGAGCACGCTGTCACCACTGGATTCTCTGCCGTCAAGCCTGGCGTTTTTCCGGGCTGTCGCAGAGTTTATTGAAGTGACTGATCGCGGTGAAGTCCGTTCGGAAATTTTAAAAGAGCTGGAAAAACAGCAAAAGAAACTGGCCATGTGGGCAGAAGCGCCTAATGCTGACCAGGCGCTGATCCGTGGTTTTTCTGACGAACTGAAACAAAAATCGACGGCACTGAGCAAAGCCCCCCGTATCGCCCAGCACCTGAAAGAAGATAAAATTATCAGCATTGTCCGCCAGCGGCTGAGTATTCCGGGCGGCTGCTGCGGCTTTGACCTGCCCTACCTTCATCTGTGGCTGAACCTGCCGCAAAGTGTCCGTGATACCACGCAGGCTGCCTGGATTGACGGTTTGCAACCGCTGCATAATGCACTGAGCAGCCTGCTGACGCTGCTGCGTCAGTCCGCACCGTTTGTTGCCGCTGAAAGCCACAACGGTTTTTATCAGGATAACGCAGAAGGTGCCGACTTACTGCGTCTGCGCCTTCCGGTTAATTTTCAGATTTACCCGCAGGTCTCCGGTCATAAAACACGTTTTGCCATACGCTTCCTGCATACTGACAGCGAACACGGTATAATACCGGCTACTTTACCGTTTGAAATTGCCTGTTGCTGACAGGGGAGGATGTTATGTCAGAAGCTATTATCGTTAACTGTCCGAATTGCAAAAAAGAGGTTATCTGGGGACCGGAAAGCCCGTACCGCCCGTTTTGCAGCAAACGTTGTCAGTTGATTGATCTCGGGGAATGGGCGGCGGAAGAAAAACGGATTGCCAGCCAGAGTGACCTTTCTGACAGTGAAGCCTGGAGTGAACCGGAAGACAGTTCACCGTACTGATTAACCCGGCGGCGGCTGAACAAAACAGCCGCCGTCCGTATATCTGAACCTTATTCCGTCAGCAGTGCCACAATTCCCCGGTTGACCGGCGGGAACTCCTCAGCAATCAGGGCGGTTTGTTTTACCCAGCGGGATGGCTGACCTTCGCGGCCATACGGCGCATTCTGCCACTCTTCCACCAGGAAGAAATAGATGGTGATCAGGCGATCCGGAAATTCATGTTCTGCCGTCTGCAACAGTTCGCCGGGAACCGCCACAATACCCAGTTCTTCTTCCAGCTCCCGTACCAGCGCCTGTTCCGGTGACTCTCCGGCTTCCAGCTTTCCGCCGGGAAACTCCCAGTAACCGCCCATATGGGATTCAGCCGGACGCTGAGCAATAAAAATATCGCCTTCTGCATTACGGATAACGCCGGCGGCAATACGTAAGTGTTTTTTTTCCATCATCTTGTGTCCGTTTTATTTACAGAAGAAAGGCGGGTTTCCCCGCCTTTTTATGCTAATCGTCTGTCAGGACTGATTATTTCAGTGCACCGTGGCACTGCTTGTATTTCTTACCGGAACCGCAAGGGCACGGATCGTTACGGCCGACTTTGCGGACACCGGATGCCATTTCAGCTTCTGTTTTGGTCATCAGCGCGGTATTGTCATTTTCATGGCTGAGCTGCTGGCGCTGCGCCAGACGTTCAGCTTCCTCACGACGGCGCTGTTCCAGCGCTTCCACTTCTTCCGGCATGCGAACCTGAACTTTGGAAATGGTGCTGACCACTTCATATTTCAGACCTTCCAGCATGTTAGCAAACATGGAGAAAGATTCACGCTTGTATTCCTGCTTCGGATCTTTCTGTGCATAACCGCGCAGATGGATCCCCTGGCGCAGGTAATCCATTGCCGCCAGATGCTCTTTCCACAGTGTATCAAGCGTCTGCAGCATCACGCCTTTCTCGAAGTGACGCATCATTTCAGCGCCGACAACCTCTTCTTTGGCTTTGTACACCTCGACCGCTTTCTCCAGGATGCGCTCACGCAGGGTTTCTTCGTGCAGCTCAGGCTCTTTATCCAGCCACTCTTTGATTGGCAGATGTAAGTCGAAATCCTGTTCCAGACGTTTTTCCAGCCCCGGGATATCCCACATTTCTTCCAGAGACTGCGGCGGAATGTATGCATCGATAACCGTTGTGAAGACATCACCACGGATGCTGTCGATGGTTTCGCTGATATCGCCGTTATCCAGCAGATCATTACGCTGGGTATAGATAGCACGGCGCTGGTCGTTTGCCACATCATCATATTCCAGCAGCTGTTTACGGATATCAAAGTTGCGGCTTTCCACTTTGCGCTGTGCGTTGGCAATCGCTTTGGTTACCCACGGATGCTCAATCGCCTCACCTTCTTTCATACCCAGTTTACGCATCATGCCGGTAACACGGTCAGAGGCAAAAATACGCATCAGCGCATCTTCCATAGACAGGTAGAAGCGGGAAGAACCGGCATCCCCCTGACGGCCTGAACGACCACGTAACTGGTTATCGATACGGCGGGATTCATGGCGCTCAGTACCGATGATATGCAGGCCGCCTGCTGCCAGAACGGCATCGTGACGCTCCTGCCATGCCGCTTTCGCTGCGGCGATATTCTCTTCTGTCGGCTCATCCAGCGCAGCCAGATCAGCCTGTAAGCTGCCGCCCAGCACGATATCCGTACCACGACCTGCCATGTTGGTGGCGATAGTCACATGACCGGAACGACCCGCCTGTTCAACGATATCCGCTTCCATGGCGTGGAATTTAGCGTTCAGTACGCTGTGTTCAATTTTGGCTTTTTTCAGTGCGTTGGAGATAAGCTCTGATTTCTCGATAGAGATAGTCCCCACCAGCACCGGTTGCCCGGCAGCAGTACGCTCACGGATATCTTCAATGATGGCATTGAATTTATCCGCTTCGGTCATATAAACCAGATCCGGTAAATCTTTACGGATCATCGGGCGGTTAGTCGGGATAACAATAGTATCGAGTTTATAAATTGAACTGAATTCAAACGCTTCCGTATCCGCTGTACCGGTCATCCCGGCCAGTTTGGTGTATAAACGGAAGTAGTTCTGGAAGGTGATAGAAGCCAGTGTCTGGTTTTCATTCTGGATTTCCACACCTTCTTTGGCTTCCACCGCCTGATGCAGACCATCAGACCAGCGGCGGCCCTGCATGGTACGGCCGGTGTGTTCATCGACGATGATCACCTCACCTTCGCTGACGATATAATCCACATCACGGACAAACAGGGAGTGCGCACGCAGACCCGCCATAACGTGGTGCATCAGCATGATATTGGATGGTGAATACAGGGATTCACCTTCGTTCATCAGACCGGCTTCAGACAGCAGCTCTTCCACCAGCACCAGACCACGCTCAGTCAGTGTGACCTGACGGGTTTTCTCATCCACAGAGAAGTGGCCTTCGCCTTTGAAGGTGTCGGAATCTTCTTTTTCCTGACGAACCAGGCGCGGGATCAGTTTATCCACTTTCATGTACAGCTCAGAGCTGTCTTCTGCCGGACCGGAGATAATCAGCGGGGTACGGGCTTCATCGATTAAGATGGAGTCAACCTCATCCACCAGCGCGTAGTGCAGTTTACGCTGAACACGCTCTTCCGGGCTGAACGCCATGTTGTCACGCAGATAGTCAAAACCGTATTCGTTGTTAGTACCGTAAGTGATATCCGCGGCATACGCTTCGCGTTTGGCCGGTGCAGGCATGCCCGGCAGGTTGATGCCGACGGTCAGTCCGAGGAATTCAAACAGCGGGCGGTTGTTTTCGGCGTCACGCTGGGCGAGGTAGTCGTTCACTGTGACCACGTGAACCCCTTTACCGGACAAGGCGTTGAGGTAAGCAGGCAGTGTCGCGGTCAGCGTTTTACCTTCACCGGTACGCATTTCAGCGATGCAGCGTTCGTTCAGCACCATGCCGCCGATCAGCTGGACATCAAAGTGACGCATACCAAATACACGCTTACTCGCCTCACGTACCGTGGCAAATGCTTCCGGCAGGATATCCTGCTCGGATTCACCTTTGGCCAGGCGATCACGGAATTCCTGTGTTTTGGCTTTTAATTCATCATCACTGAGTTTTTCGAACTCAGGTTCCATCCGGTTGATAGCTTCCACGGATTTGCGCAGGCGGCGTAAAGTACGGTCATTCCGGCTGCCGAAGATTTTGGTCAGTAATTTTACCAGCATAATAGACGTCTCTGTTCAGGCACAATCAGGCCTTGTTAATAATCGAATGTGTTAATAATGTCGTTGAGGAACTACGCTGATTGTACGGGACCGGCACGGATGCCGCCGGTGCGGGCAATCCACTGAACCGAAAAAGACGGGGACGGGTTATCTGCGGCAATGCGCTGCGGCATGACAGCCGGATGATAAACAGGCAGTGCCGGGGAGTCGGTCAGAATGGCATACAGTGCCGCCAGCATATTTTGCGCGGCGCCATCATGCCGGTCTTCTGCCGGGGTATTATCTTTTGAGGCATCTTCCGGACAGGAAAACGCAAAGGAAATCTGGCGGATAACATTACGGACAGCGTGCTGCTGCCAGTAATTGATGCTCTGTGAGGTTCTCGCCGGCTGGCTGCTTTGCAGGAACAGGCTGTCAAAGGCGGATAATGCCTGACTCTGGCGGTTTTGTGTTGTCCCGGCACCGGCTGTGGTAACATCACCATTACTCAGGACTGCAGGCAGGCCAAAACCGGTCGCCACAATCCCGATAAAGAGATGGCACCAGAAATAACGCCTGCCAAATTGCCGCCAAAGATTTAAAATAGTGTTTCCCTCACGAGATCCGGAGTATATGTGATGCGCGACAGTCAGCCAGTTTCCCTTGAAAGCCTGCTGGAAAGCGGGACTAAGGATAATAATACCCTTAAAAGTATTCAGCAGCGTGCTGTCGTGTTACTTAAACTCAACCGCGCCGTTCTGGCGCTGCTGCCCGCGATGCTCAAACCACATTGCCGCGTGGCTAATTATCGCAAACAACTGTTAATTCTGGAAGTCTCTAACGCCGCGCAGATGACCCGGCTGCGTTACGAACTTCCCGCGCTGCGTTCTGCACTGCGCCGGGAGATTTTACCATCATTATCGGCTATCGACATCAAAATCAATCCGTCATTGATGAAATCATCGTCAACCGGGTTACCGGGTGATGATAAAAGCAGCAATTCAGCGTTCAAAGGGCAAAAGACAACGGGGCCGGGACGGAAACTGAGTGCGGAAAGTGCCGGTTCACTGAGGGCGCTGGCGCAGAGAAGCCCGGAGAAACTGAGGAAGAAACTGGAGAAATTGGCTGCACTGGCCGGAGAGAGTACCAGTGCAGCAGATTAAGCAGACGGTTATTTGGCAAATAACGTCAGTGACAGGAGTGTCAGGGTCAGGGCAACAAGCTGTGGTGCCATGACCTGATTACGCCAGTACGGTTGACGGTGCACGGAATGCAACCGGCATCTGTGCTTCGTTCTCGAATGTCACGAGTTCCCAGGCGCTCTCTTTAGCCAGAACAGCCTGAAGTAACTTGTTATTCAGTGCATGACCGGATTTAAATGCGGTAAAGGCACCAATGATGTTGTGCCCGCACATAAACAGGTCACCGATAGCATCCAGCATTTTGTGACGGACAAATTCGTCTTCAAAACGCAGGCCGTCTTCATTCAGCACGCGGTAATCATCCACCACGATGGCGCAGTCAAAACTTCCGCCTAAACATAAACCTTTGGACTGGAGATATTCAATATCACGCATGAACCCGAAGGTACGTGCGCGGCTGATATCCCGGACAAAGTTTTCCGCAGAGAAGTTCATCGCGTAGCGCTGAGTGCTGGAATCGATCGCCGGATGGTTGAAATCGATAGTGAAATCCAGGCTGAAACCGTTAAACGGAGAGAGTTCAGCCCACTTATCACCATCTTCAACACGGACGGTCTCTTTCAGACGCAGGAATTTCTTCGCGCTGTTCAGTTCTTCAATACCGGCATCCAGTAACAGGAAGACGAACGGGCTTGCGCTGCCATCCATAATCGGAATTTCAGCGGCATCGACTTCGATAACCAGGTTATCAATGCCAAGTCCGGCCAGTGCGGCGTTTAAATGCTCAACCGTGGAAATACGTACGTTGTCTTCATTTACCAGACAAGTACATAACATCGTATCACGCACGGATTTCGCATCTGCCGGAAAATCGACAGGCGGATTAAGATCAGTACGGCGATAGATGATCCCGGTATTGGCCGGTGCCGGACGCATTGTCAGCGTAACTTTTTTACCGGTGTGTAAACCTACACCCGTAGCCTGAACAATACGCTTTAATGTTCTTTGTTTGATCATCGTGTCTGTCTCGTTTGATTAACTGTCTCCCTGCCATTATAAACTAATGACAAGGGAGATAGTTTAGCACAAAAAGCGGAGATGCAAATCTTTTCGGTTTAGTCAGCCTGTTTGCGTAAGAAAGCCGGGATATCTAAATAGTCCGGTTCTTTATTGCTCTGCGCTGACGAATCGTTGACAACCTGTGCCACTGATTTGCTGTCATCCATACTGGTCATGCTGTTTTGCATTTGTGCATAACGATGTTCCATGTTGTTGGTCTGCACCGCTTTATTGGTTACCAGCGTGATTTCAGGACGTTTGTCCATGCCGATACCGGTCGCGACCACAGTCACACGCAGTTCATCGTTCATTTCAGGGTCTAAAGACGTACCGATAACCACGGTCGCATTATCCGATGCAAATGCACGGATAGTGTTACCCACGGTTTCGAACTCATCCAGACGCAGGTCAAAGCCCGCCGTGATGTTAACCAGCACACCACGCGCACCGGACAGGTCGATATCTTCCAGCAGCGGGCTGGAAATCGCCATTTCGGCGGCTTCTTCCGCACGGTCTTCGCCGCGTGCCGCGCCGGAACCCATCATGGCGTAACCCATTTCTGACATCACGGTACGGACGTCCGCGAAGTCAACGTTCATCAGGCCCGGACGGGTGATCAGTTCTGCGATACCCTGAACCGCGCCGCGTAACACATCGTTAGCCGCACCGAAGGCATCCAGCAGTGAGATCCCGCGGCCTAATACTTTCAGCAGCTTGTCATTCGGGATGGTGATCAGTGAGTCAACATGCTTGGATAACTCCGTAATCCCCTGCTCGGCGAATGCCATGCGTTTTTTGCCTTCAAAGTTGAACGGCTTGGTCACCACAGCAACGGTCAGAATGCCCAGCTCTTTGGCAACTTCAGCAACAACAGGTGCCGCACCGGTCCCGGTACCGCCGCCCATACCGGCTGCGATAAAGACCATGTCCGCACCGTCGAGTGCATTGCGCAGCGCTTCGCGATCTTCTTCCGCCGCGTTACGGCCCACTTCCGGGTTTGCACCCGCACCCAGGCCTTTGGTGATCCCGTTACCAATCTGAATAGTCTGGCCGACGGCGGTTTTACGAAGCGCCTGAGCGTCCGTATTCACAGCGAAGAATTCAACGCCTTCGATGCGTTCACGGACCATATGCTCAACAGCGTTACCGCCGCCCCCGCCGACGCCGATGACTTTAATCACCGCGTCGTTGGTCAATTCCATCGGTTCAAACATAATCTCTCTCCGTTTTGTGCCTTTCTTATTATGGCCCGGCGCTTATTATCGCCAGCCTTAGTACAAATTAAAATTCTTTTCTGAGCCAGCCAGTTAATTTTTTAAACCAACTGCTCACCGAGGCACGTTTTTCTGTCTCGGGATCGCCGACCAGGTGAGATTCTTTTCCGTAATGCAGCAACCCTACCGCTGTAGAGTAATACGGTTCCTGCGCATAGTCCGTTAAGCCGGTTATATTAAGCGGTTGTCCGATACGAACCTGTGTATGGAAAACACGCTGGGCGCACTCAACCAGTCCGTTAATCTGAGCCGCACCACCTGTCAGCACGATACCAGCGGCCAAATGGTGTTTGACACCCTGCTGACGTAATTGTTCCTGTACTTTCAAAATTTCGTCATTAACCAGATTGAGTAATTCGGTGTAACGCGGCTCAATCACTTCGGCTAATGTCTGGCGCTGTAAGCTGCGCGGCGGACGCCCGCCGACACTCGGCACTTCCAGGGTTTCGTCTTTGCTGACCAGAGACCCCAGCGCACAACCGTGACGGACTTTAATCGCTTCCGCATCATTCGGCGGTGTACCGAAAGCATATGCGATATCGCCGGTCACCACATTCCCGGCATACGGGATAACACGGGTGTGACGCAGTGCGCCGCCGGTGTAAATCGCCATATCCATTGTGCCGCCGCCGATATCCACCACACAGACACCCAGCTCACGCTCATCTTCTGTCAGAACCGCGAAGCTTGATGCCAGACCGGCGAAAATCAGCTGATCCACTTTCAGCCCGCAACGCTCAACGGCTTTGACAATATTCTTGGCCATGTCGTTATGACAGGTGATCAGATGCACTTTTGCCTGCATCCGCACACCGGATAATCCCACCGGGTTTTTAATGCCTTCCTGGTAATCAATGGCATATTCCTGCGGGATCACATGCAGAACACGGTGCTCGTCGCGGACACGGACAGATTTCGCCGTGTGCACCACATTCTCCACATCTTCCTGGGTCACTTCCTCTTCTGAAATCGGTACCATACCGATCTCATTCTGGCAGCTGATGTGTTTACCGGATAACGCCAGATAGACTGATGAAATCTGGCAGTCCGCCATCAGTTCCGCCTGGTCGATGGCACGCTGAACGCATTTTACCACCGACTCCAGATCATTGACGCCGCCTTTGTCCATTCCGCGTGACGGGCAGTTACCCGCACCGATAATGTTCACCACACCGTCCGGCAGAATTTCACCAACAAGCGCAGATACTTTGGCGGTGCCTATTTCGAGGCCGACGACTAATTTTCTATCCGTTGCTTTGATCATTGTTATTCTGCCCGCCTTCTTTACCTGTTATGTCTTAATGTCCGTTTGCGAAAGGATCGATCTGCAATGGCGCCCAGCCGACCGCAGCACCACTGTCATAGCGGAGATCGACATAATCAACCCGTTTGTTCTGTTCCTGTGCCAGGGTCGGATACAGTTCGGTAAAACGCTGTAACCGCCCCCGGGTATCCAGCCGTCCGAGTTCAACCCGGATGTCATTATCCAGCACCAGCTGCCAGGCATGACGCGGTGACATGGACGCTGATTTGATTTTCAGTCCCGCCCCGCTGAGTTGCTGCGCCATTTCACGATACCCGCTCAGAACATCCTGTTCACTGCCCTGCGCCCCGTAGAGCATCGGGAAAGAATCTTTTTCTGTCAGCTCCGCCGGCAGGCTGAAGACCCGCCCGGCGTCATCTATCATCTGTGAGTCATTCCAGCGTGCATACGGCACATACTCGACCAGATGAATTTTTAATTCGTCCGGCCACTGTTTGCGCACAGTGACCTGACGTAACCACGGGATCCGTTCCAGCTGCTGCTGCACGTCATTGACATCCAGTGTCATAAACGTGCCGGGTGTCCCGAGGGATAATACCGCTTTGCGCACATCGTCATTGGTCGTGTAATGGCGCTCACCGGTTAATACCAGTTTTGACATCGGCAGGCGGTCTGCATCTTTCATCCAGTTCAGCACCATCAGACCACCCCAGACCAGCGTTCCCAGCACCATCAGGAAAAACAGCAGCCCGGCAAGGTATGTGCCGTTACTGGGACGTGAACCCTCATACTCCGGATCCGGTTCCGGTTCACGCATATTCAGTGCAGCCTGTGACATATCAGTCCGCCAGTGCCAGAACGTTCGCCACAAAAGCGGAGAAGCTCATGCCGGCCTGACGCGCCGCCTGCGGCACCAGACTGTGGTTGGTCATACCCGGCGAGGTATTCACTTCCAGCAGGTAGAACTGCCCGTCACTGTCAAGCATCACATCCACACGGCCCCAGCCTTCACAGCCCACGGCTTTGTAAGCGGCTTTTGCCAGCTCACGGATTTCTGTTTCGCGTGCCCCTTCGAGGCCCGGGCAGAAATATTGTGTGTCATCAGAAATATATTTGGCTTCGTAGTCGTAGAACACTGCCGCCGGCTGAATGCGGATAGACGGCAGCATCTGCTCACCGAGGAAACCCACGGTGAATTCCGGGCCGCTCAGCCATTTTTCCACCAGCACGTCTTTGTCGTGTCTGAACGCTTCTTCCAGCGCCGGACGCAGCGCCTGCGCATTATTCACTTTGGACATCCCGACACTCGAGCCTTCCAGGCTTGGTTTGACAATCAGCGGATAACCCAGCGGTGCCACCCCCTGCTGTAATTCTTCATCACTGATGTGCGCGAAACGGGCCGCACTGATGGCAAAATACGGGGCAATCGGCAGTCCTGCGCCTGCCCACAGCTGTTTGGTACGCAGCTTATCCATAGAGAGGGCGCAGGCCATCACACCACTTCCGGTGTACGGCAGCCCCATCTGCTCCAGGCAGCCCTGCAATGTACCGTCTTCTCCGCCGCGGCCGTGCAGCGCGATAAAGACTTTGGTAAAACCGTCTTCCTTCAGACGGGTCACCGGATATTCTTTGGTATCCACCCCGAATGCATTAATACCGGCTTCTTTTAAACCGGCAAGCACCGCCGCACCTGAAGCCAGAGAGACTTCACGTTCTGCGGATGTTCCGCCCATCAGTACCGCGACTTTTTCAGTCATTCTTAATTATCCTCACTCAAAACCGGCCGTAATTTTGTGTCAGCCAATGTACGCGCTATTTTACCGATATTTCCGGCACCTTGAACCAGTATTAAATCATTATCTTCAAGAACCTGTGCCAGTACCGCTGCAATTTTGCCCGGTTCGGTGACCAGAATCGGATCCAGTTTGCCGCGCTGGCGGATTGTGCGGCACAGTGAACGGCTGTCCGCCCCCGGAATAGCCGGTTCACCGGCGGCATACACATCCAGCATCAGCAGGATATCGACCTGATCCAGCGTGTTGGCAAAATCCTCATACAGGTCGCGGGTACGGGTATAACGGTGCGGCTGAAAAACCATCACAATCCGCTTATCCGGCCAGCCTGCTCTTGCCGCCTTGATGGTCGCATCCACTTCGGTCGGATGATGGCCGTAATCGTCCACCAGCATCACACTGCCTTCTTTCTGGTTGACGTGCTCCAGCGGGAAGTTACCGAGGAAGTCAAAACGGCGTCCGGTCCCCTGGAATTCACGCAGAGAGGCCAGAATGTCTTCATCCGGAATTCCCTCTTCTGTCGCGACCGCAATCGCTGCCGTGGCATTCAGCACGTTGTGACGGCCCGGTGCATTCAGTTCCACCGTCAGATCAGGCAGATTCTCACGCTGAACCGTGAAGAAGCACTGCGAACCACGCTGTTCAAAATCTGTGATGCGGACATCCGCATCCTCATGAAAACCATACGTAATCACATAACGACCGATGCGCGGTACGATGTCACGGATCACCGCATCATCCATACATACCACCGCCAGGCCATAGAACGGCAGGTTATGCAGGAAGTTCACAAAGGTGTCTTTCAGGGTTTCAAAATCACCGTGATAAGTATCCATGTGATCCGGCTCGATATTCGTGACCACGGCGACCATCGGCTGCAGGTGCAGGAAAGAGGCATCACTTTCATCCGCTTCCGCAATCAGATAACGGCTTGAGCCGAGACGCGCATGCACACCGGCGGCTTTGACCAGCCCGCCGTTGACGAAGGTCGGATCCAGGCCGCCGCGACCGTAAATACCGGAAATCATCGCCGTGGTGGTGGTTTTGCCGTGCGTGCCGGCAATCGCCACACCGTGACGGAAGCGCATCAGTTCCGCGAGCATTTCCGCGCGGCGGATCACCGGAATACGGGCTTCACGTGCTGCCACGATTTCCGGGTTATCCGCTGAAATGGCGGTGGATACCACCACCACACTGGCGTCTGCCACGTTTTCCGGACGGTGATTGAAATAAATCGTCGCGCCCAGATTAGTCAGCTGTTTTGTTACCGCATTCGGCGCCAGATCAGACCCGCTGATCTCATAACCTTCGTTCGCCAGCACTTCCGCTATGCCGCCCATACCGGCACCGCCGATGCCGACAAAGTGGATGTGCCGGACACGTTTCATTTCCGGAATGAAGGATCGTAATTTCGCCAATTGCTGTGTATTCACTTTATTTCTTCGCTATATCAATTCGTTAGTGTTTTTTTGCTGCCGCAATAATTGCATCCGCCACCCGTTTGGTGGCATCGGTAATCGCGACACTCCGTGCTTTTTCCGCCATGGTCAGCAGGCGTGGTCTGTCCCACTCACGCAGCTGCTCTGCCACCGCCTGTGCGTTAAAGGACGGCTGTTCCATGATAACCGCCGCGCCCGCCTGTTCCAGCGGCAGCGCATTCCAGTATTGCTGGCGGTCTTTATGCTGAAACGGCACAAAAATCGCGCCCAGCCCGACCACCGCGATCTCACTGACGGTCAGCGCCCCGGAGCGGCAGATAACCACATCCGCCCAGGTATAAGCTTCAACCATGTCATCAATAAATTCTGTGACAGTCACACTGTCTGACGCATTCTGCGTGTTATACAACGCCTGTGTGCTTTCCGCACTGCCTTTTCCGACCTGATGACGGATACAGACAGCATCCCCCATAATCCCGGCCACTTCCGGCAGGGTTTGGTTCAGGATACGCGCGCCCTGACTGCCGCCGATCACCAGAATGCGGATCGGCCCTTCACGCCCGGCAAACCGTTCTGCCGGCGACGGCAGAGTGAGGATATCCTCACGCACCGGGTTACCGACCACCGGAGCCTGCGGGAACGCGCCCGGGAATCCCTGTAATACCGTGGTGGCGATTTTCGACAGCCAGCCGTTGGTCAGCCCGGCAACACCGTTCTGCTCATGCAGGATCACCGGAATACCACAACGCCACGCCGCCACGCCGCCGGGGCCGGAGACAAATCCGCCCATACCGAGTACCGCATCCGGCTGGTAATCACGCATGATTTTTTTCGCCTGTTTTATCGCTTTCGCGATACGGAACGGTGCGGTGAGCAACGCTTTTACGCCTTTGCCGCGCAGACCGGTAATCTCAATAAAATCGATATCAATGCCGTGTTTCGGCACGAGCTGAGCTTCCATCCGGTCGCGGGTACCCAGCCAGCGGATTTCCCAGCCCTGACTCTGTAAATAGTGCGCAACCGCAAGCCCCGGAAAGACATGTCCGCCACTACCACCGGCCATCACCATCAGACGGGGGGCTTTATTACTCATCGCGCTCTCCTTGAGAATGCCTGGGCTTTCGCCAGGCGTGTTTCAAAATCAATCCGCAGCAGCAAGGCAATGGCTACGGTCATAATCACTAAACTCGAACCGCCGTAACTGATCAGCGGCAGTGTCAGCCCTTTTGTCGGCAGCATACCGGAGGCGGCACCGACGTTAACCAGGGCCTGGAAGCTGAACCAGATGCCGATGGCACAGGCCAGAAAACCGGCAAAACGCTGGTCGATCATCAGCGCACGGCGACCGATAACCATGGCACGGAAGGCGACAAAAAAGACCATCAGCAGCACCAGGATCACGCCGAAATACCCCAGTTCCTCACCGAGGATGGCAAAAATAAAGTCAGTGTGGGCTTCCGGCAGGTATTCCATTTTCTGGATGGAATTGCCCAGCCCCTGACCGAAATAATCACCGCGCCCGAAGGCCATCAGTGATTGTGTTAACTGGTAACCGCTGCCGAACGGATCTTCCCACGGATCAAGGAACGAGGTCACACGCCGCATACGGTAAGGTTCGGCGATAATCAGCAGTACCACGGCGGCGACACCGCCGCCGATAATCGCGATAAACTGCCACATTTTGGCACCGGCGAGAAAAAGCAGTGCCAGTGTGGTGACAAACAGCACCACCACGGTACCGAGGTCCGGCTGTAACAGCAGTAACACCGCCAGCACAAACATTACACCCATCGGCTTGCAGAATCCCCAGAAGTTATTTCTGACTTCATCCACCTTGCGCACCAGATAACTCGCGAGATAAACAAACAGTGCCAGTTTCGAGACTTCCGCAGGCTGAATACGCATCGGCCCGATCGCTATCCAGCGTGATGCCCCGTTGACGGAACTGCCCACGCCGAGTACCACAATCAGCCCGCCGATCGTACCAATCAGCAGTAATGTGCTGTAGCGCTGCCACATTTCCAGCGGGAAACGCATAATCACCGCAGCGATAATAAAAGCAAAAATTAAGAAGCCGCCGTCACGCTTGGCAAAATAGAATGGATCATCCGCCAGACGCTGCCCCACCGGCATGGAGGCGGAAGTCACCATCACAAAGCCAATCGCGGCCAGTCCCAGTGCAAACCACAGCAGTGTCCGGTCATACATCACGACCGTACTGAACTCGCCGTTACGCTCGCCGATCATCCAGTTTTTAAAACGCTGTGATCCGGGGAATTTCATGCCGCTAACTCCCGTGCCAGACGGGCAAACTCACGCCCGCGCTCTTCAAAATTACGGAACTGATCCAGGCTCGCACAGGCCGGTGATAACAGCACCATATCCCCCGCAGCCAGTGACGGTGCCAGCGCCCGCATGGCCTGCTCCATGGTGTCTGTCAGCAGAGAGACATCCGGACGCAGCTGCGCCAGCTGTGCGCCGTCACGCCCGAAGCAGTAAAGACGGATTTTTTCACCGCTCAGGTACGGCAGCAGCGGTGAGAAATCCGCTGATTTACCGTCACCGCCGAGCAGCAGATGCAGACAGCCGTCCACCTGCAGGCCGTTCAGCGCCGCTTCGGTACTGCCGACGTTGGTGGCTTTGGAATCATCAATCCAGCGGATCCCGGCAGATTCATGCACCAGCTGAAAACGGTGCGGCAGGCCGCTGTAAGTGCGCAGTGCTTTCAGAGCACCTTCACGCGGGATATTGACCGCATCTGCCAGTGCCAGGGCTGCCAGGGCATTACAGTAGTTGTGCTGACCGTGCAGGATCATCTCATTGCAGCTGATAATTTTCCCGCCGCAGAAACAGAGTGACTGCTCATCGGTATCCAGCCAGTAATCCCCGGTTTCGACGCCGAAGCTGACATATTCAGACCGGTCACAATCACAGCCCGGCTGAGTCAGTGCATCTTCCGCGTTATACACACAAACGGCTGCGTCGTGATAAACACGCAGTTTTGCCGCACGGTACTGTTCCAGACCCTGCGGATAGCGATCCATATGATCTTCCGTGACATTCAGAACCGTGGCGGCTGCCGCTTTCAGGCTGAACGTGGTTTCCAGCTGAAAACTGGATAACTCAAGCACACAGAGCTCGTAATCGTCTTTCAGCAGTTCCAGTGCCGGCAGGCCGATATTACCGCCGACACCGGTACGCAGACCGGCACAGCGTCCCATTTCCCCCACCAGGGAGGTTACGGTGCTTTTGCCGTTTGAGCCGGTGATCGCCACCACAGGCACTGTCACTTCGCGGGCAAATAATTCGATATCGCCGATAATTTCCGCACCGGCCTGTGCCGCTGCCTGCAGTTGCGGGGTACTGACCGCCACTCCCGGACTGGCGATAATCAGGTCGGCATCCAGCAGCCACTGCGCTTCAAAACCACCGCAATGATACTGAACGCTGTCCGGCAGCTTATCGATGCCGGGCGGGGAGGTGCGGGTATCCATCACTTTCGGCGTGACGCCGCGCGACAGAAAAAAGTCCACACAGGAAAGCCCGGTTAAACCGAGCCCGACAATCACAATGTCTTTCCCCTGATAATTCGTCATGATTAACGTACCTTGAGTGTCGCCAGACCGATCAGCACTAACATCAGGGAGATAATCCAGAAGCGGACAATCACCCTTGGTTCAGGCCAGCCTTTTAATTCATAATGGTGATGAATAGGTGCCATCCGGAAAATACGCTGACCGCGTAATTTGAAGGATCCGACCTGTAAAATCACCGACAGCGTTTCCACCACGAACACACCGCCCATGATCAGCAGCAGGAATTCCTGGCGCAGCAGAACAGCAATGGTACCCAGCGCACCGCCGAGTGCCAGTGAACCGACATCCCCCATAAAGACCTGGGCCGGATAGGTGTTAAACCACAGGAAGCCCAGCCCTGCCCCGACAATCGCGGTGCAGACAATGACCAGTTCCCCGGCATGCGGCAGATACGGGATATGCAGATAATGGGCGAAATTCACGTTACCGGTCGCCCACGCCACCAGCGCAAAACCGGCAGCCACAAAGACGGTCGGCATAATCGCGAGGCCATCGAGACCGTCCGTCAGGTTGACCGCATTACTGGTGCCGACAATCACAAAATACGCCAGCAGGATATACAGCACACCCAGCTGCGGCATCACATCTTTAAAGAACGGTACCACCAGCTCGGTCGCCGGCGTGTCTTTGCCGATAGCATACATGCTGAATGCCACGATCAGTGCCAGCACGGACTGCCAGAAATATTTCCAGCGGGCAATCAGCCCTTTGGTGTCTTTGCGCACCACTTTACGGTAGTCATCGATAAACCCGACAATCCCGTAACCAATCAGCACCAGCAGCACACACCAGACATACGGGTTGTCCAGACGCGCCCACAGCAGAACAGAAATGGCAATGGAGAACAGGATCATCACGCCACCCATGGTCGGGGTACCGCGCTTGCTGAAGTGTGATTCCGGTCCTTCGCTGCGGACAACCTGACCAATCTGCATTCTCTGGAGATAGGCGATCACATGCGGCCCCATCCATAATGCGATAATCAGCGAGGTCAGCAGGCCGACGATGGCGCGGAACGTCAGGTAAGAGAAGACGTTAAACGCAGTGTGAAACTGCACCAGATACTCAGCCAGCCAAATCAGCATGGGACATTCTCCTGCAAGGCGTGCACAACTTCTTCCATTGCGGAGCTGCGTGAACCTTTAACTAAAATTGAAATTGATGAATGCTGTGCCACCAGCGGTGCCAGCGCAGCAATGAGGGTTGTTTTGTCAGCGAAATGGCGTCCCTGGCACTCATCACTGATAAAATGACTGAACTGACCTGCGGTGAACACCGCATCCAGCCCGGCATCACGGGCAGCCTGCCCGACTCTGCGGTGACTCTCTTCGGCGTAACCGCCCTGTTCGCCGATATCCCCGGCAACCAGCACACGATAACCCGGCAGTTGTGCCAGCACACGGATTGCGGCAATCATTGAGCCGTCATTGGCATTGTAGGTGTCGTCAATCACCAATTTACCCGGTGCCAGCTCAACCGGGTATAACCGCCCCGGAACAGCACGGGTCTGCGCCAGGCCACTGCGGATATCCGCCAGTGTCGCCCCGGCAGAGAGTGCCAGTGCCGCTGCCGCGAGAGCATTAGCAATATTATGACGGCCCGGCAGCGGCAGTGTGACAGCAGTGCTGCCTGCCGGTGTGTGCAGGGTAAAATCGGTGGTCAGCGGATTTATCACCACATCAGCCGCGTAAAAATCGGCCTGCGGATGCGGATCAACGGAGAAACACCAGCGGGTCTGACGCGGCGTCAGGTGGGCCTGCCAGTGAGTGACATCATTGCTTTCCAGATTGATGATCGCGGTGCCTTCGTCAGTCAGGCCGGTGAAGATTTCCCCTTTTGCCTGCGCGATGGCGTCTGCGGAACCGAACTCGCCGATATGGGCGGCAAACAGGTTATTCACCAGCGCGGTCTGCGGGTGCGTCATGGCGGCAGTATAGGCGATTTCACCGGTGTGGTTGGCACCCAGCTCAATCACCGCAAACTGATGTTTTTCTGTCAGGCGCAGCAATGTCAGCGGCACGCCGATATCATTATTAAAATTACCGGCGGTAAACAGGGTTTCACCTGCCTGCTGTAAAATCGCAGCGGTCATCTCTTTGACAGACGTTTTGCCGGAAGACCCGGTCAGTGCGACCACTTTTGCCTGACTGCGGTCACGGTTGCCTTTCGCCACCGCGCCCAGTGCAAGACGGGTATCGTTAACAATAATCTGCGGACAGTTCACGTCCATACGGCGGTTCACCAGGACAGCGGCGGCACCTTTCGCTGCCACATCCGCAATAAAATCATGCGCATCAAAACGTTCACCGGCCAGAGCGATAAACAGCGCACGTTCACCGACAGTGCGGCTGTCCGTGGTGATACTCTCAATCCGTTCTGATGCCGCGTGACCGCTGAGGATAAGCTCCCCGGCGGCCAGTTGTGCGATATCAGCGAGGGAGAACGGGATCATGCGATGACTCCCAGCAGGCGGGCGACGGTCAGGCGGTCGGAGTAGTCCAGACGGCGGTTGCCGACCAGCTGATAATCCTCATGCCCTTTTCCGGCCACCAGCACCACATCATCCGGTTTTGCCTGCATCACCGCAAAGGTGACCGCTTCCGCACGGCCCGGGATCGGCAGAGCACGGGAGGTATCAACCAGCCCGGCCATAATGTCATTGATAATCGCCTGCGGCTCTTCGCTGCGCGGGTTATCATCGGTGATCACCACCACATCGGATTCCTGCTCGGCAATGGCCCCCATCAGCGGGCGTTTACCTTTGTCGCGATCACCGCCGCAGCCGAAGACACACCACAGTTTGCCTTTGGTATGCAGACGCGCCGCACTCAGTGCTTTTTCCAGCGCATCCGGGGTGTGAGCATAATCGACAACAACCGTTGGCCGGTTATCCGCCGTGAAAACTTCCATCCGGCCGCAGACTGGCGTTAACGCCGCTGCGCTGCTCAGAAGCGCGTTCAGGTCATAACCCAGTGCCAGCAGTGTTGCTGCTGCCACCAGCAGGTTGCTGACGTTAAAGGCGCCCATCAGCGGACTATCCAGTTCACCGTCACCCCAGCCTGAGGTAAAGGTGATGTGCGCCCCGCTGTCATGGTAATCCACCGAAACGGCTTTCAGGAAACGCCCCTGCCAGTCAGCCGGCAGATTGTCATCCATTGTGACGGCGACCGCTTCCGGCAGTTTTGCCAGCCATTTCAGCCCTGTCTCATCATCCGCATTAATAATTTTTTGTTCGCTGTGATGGGTTGAGAACAGCAGCCATTTGGCAGCTTCATAATTCGCCATATCACCGTGGTAATCGAGATGATCACGGCTTAAGTTAGTAAAGACAGCCGCCCGGAACGGCAGTGCCGCCACACGGCTCTGAACCAGCCCGTGAGAGGAGACTTCCATTGCCGCCACCGTGGCACCTTTCTTCGCCAGTTTGTCCAGTTCGAGCTGGATATCGACGGCTGAGCCGGTGGTGTTTTCCGTCGGGATCACATGACCAAGCAACCCGTTCCCGACCGTCCCCATCACGGCACTGGTTTCGCCCATCGCCTGAGTCCACTGCGCCAGCAGCTGGGTGGTGGTGGTTTTACCGTTAGTCCCGGTGACGCCGATCAGTTTCAGACGCTCCGCCGGATGGTGATAGAACTCACCGGCCAGACGGGATAATTTTTCATTCAGGTGGCTGAGATAAACCACCGGTACGCCATGCAGAACCTGCACACTGCCGTCTTCTGCTGCGCCATCCGCTTCCGCGACCACGGCAGCCACACCCTGGGCAATGGCCTGAGGAATGTAGTGACGTCCGTCAGACTGGTGGCCTTTAACCGCCAGGAACAGATCACCGGCAGCCGCTTTGCGGCTGTCCAGGGTCATATCACGTAACGCCTTAGCCGGTGCATCAACACCGAGCGGCGCGAGTAAATCGCGCAAATTACGATCTGCCACTTGTACCCTCTTTTGGTTTAGTAATAACCACTTCATTAGATTGTTCTTCCGGTGTCAGCGCATCGGGTTCCACATTCATTGTCCGCAGAACACCGCCCATGATGGCACCGAATACCGGTGCGGAGATCGCACCCCCGTAATACTTGCCGCCCTGCGGGTCGTTGATAATCACAACCAGTGCAAAACGCGGACGGCTTGCCGGTGCAACCCCGGCGGTGTAAGCGATATAACGGTTCACGTATTTGCCGTCATCGCCCACTTTTTTTGCGGTCCCGGTTTTAATCGCCACGCGGTACCCTTTGATCGCAGCGCGCGTTCCGCCGCCGCCGGGTAACGCAACACTTTCCATCATCTGAACCACGGTTTTCATCACCGGCTCAGGGAAGACACGGGTGCCCGGCACCGGCGGATCCACTTTTGTGATGGACAGCGGGCGGTAAATCCCGAAACTGCCGATTGTTGCATAGGCACGCGCTAACTGTAACGGTGTTACCATCAGCCCGTAACCGAAAGAAAAGGTGGCCCTTTCAAGCTCAGACCACCGTGTTTTTTTACTTGGATATATGCCACTGCTTTCTCCGACCAGCCCCAGATTGGTCGGTTTTCCCAGCCCGAAACGCGAATAGACGTCCACGAGTTCCTGAGCGGGCATCGCTAACGCAAGTCTTGAGACACCTACGTTACTCGACTTCTGTAAAATACCGGTGATGGTCAGTTCGGCATAACGCGCCACGTCTTTGATTTCATGACCACTGATCCGGTACGGATAGGTATTCACCACGCTGTTCGGTTTGATGATGTTGTTGTGCAGTGCGGTCATCACCACCAACGGTTTTACCGTCGAGCCCGGTTCAAAAATATCGGTGATAGCGCGGTTACGCATGGCATCTTTCGGCGTGCCCTGAAGGTTGTTCGGGTTATAGGACGGGCTGTTCGCCATCGCCAGAATCTCCCCGGTATTCACATCCACCAGAATCGCCGTGCCGGATTCCGCTTTGTTCAGTGCCACCGCACTGCTGATTTCGCGGTATACCAGCGCCTGTAAACGCTCATCAATACTGAGTGTCAGATTATGTCCGGCCTGACTTTCACGGGCGATGGTGTCTTCGATAACACGGCCGCCGCGATCTTTGCGGACTGTCCGCTGTCCCGGAACCCCGGTCAGCCAGCGGTCAAAGCTTTTCTCAACCCCTTCAATCCCTTCATCATCAATATTGGTGACACCAATGATGTGAGCAGTGACGGAGCCGGACGGGTAATACCGTTTTGATTCTGCCTGTAAATAAATTCCCGGCAGATTCAGTTTTTTCACATAATCGCCGATGGTCGGGTTCACCTGACGCGCCAGATAGACAAAACGGCCTTTCGGGTTCGCCGTGACTTTGCTTTTCACCTGATCGAGCGGAATATTCAGCGCTTCGGACAGTGCGCGCCAGCGGGTGTCATCCCCTACCCCGCCTTTGTCGGCTAACTCTTTCGGATCAGCCCAGACCGCATTCACCGGTACACTGACCGCCAGCGGACGCCCCATACGGTCGCTGATCATGCCGCGTGCGGTCGGGATCTCCTGGACGCGCAGCGAGCGCATGTCGCCCTCTTTGACCAGCATGTCCGGGTTGATAATCTGTAAATACGCGACCCGGATCAGCAGTGCGGCCAGGGCAAGCCCGATACCGCCGCATAACAACGCAAAACGCCAGCTGATAAAACTGGCTTTTTCTTCCGGACGTTTGATACGGGCTCCGCCCTGCGTTTTGGCTGCTGCTTTTCTGCTTTTCATGCCTTCGTCATTTTGTTACGACAATTTTTTCGTTTGCCGGATCCACATGCTGCATACTGAGACGCTCAACGGACAGGCGCTCGACACGGCTGTGATCCCCCAGGGCGTTCTCTTCCAGAATCAGGTTACGCCATTCGATATCCAGCGAGTTACGCTCCAGCACAAGATGTTCCCGCTCTGCGGTCAGCAGACGTGTTTTATGTGCCGTGATGACCACAAAAATCGCGCTGACGATCACTGCAATAAATAAAATCGCAGGGATAAATCCGTGGCGCAGCAGGTCACGACAAATAACACGGGCTAAATTGTGCCGTTCTGTGGTCATGCTTTCTCCGCAAAGCGCAGCACTGAACTGCGGGCACGCGGGTTAACACTGATTTCCTGCTCTGACGGTTTCATTTTCCCGGCCAGTTTCAGCGCCGGTGTACCGTGTGCTTTCAGTTGTTCTTCCGTCAGCGGTAATCCGTGCGGCACCTGTGGTCCGCGGCTTTCGTTGCGCATAAACTGTTTCACAATCCGGTCTTCCAGCGAGTGGAAGCTGATCACCGATAAACGACCGCCCTGAGCCAGAATACTCAGTGCGCCGGTCAGCGCCTGGCGGATTTCATCCAGCTCGCTGTTGACATAGATGCGGATCGCCTGGAAGCTGCGGGTCGCCGGATGCTTATGTTTTTCTTTCACCGGCGACACGGCGGCGATCAGTTCCGCCAGCTGTTTTGTCCGCGTCAGCGGCTCTTCGGTCTTGTTCCGTTCAACAATCGCGCGGGCAATCCGTTTTGAAAAACGCTCTTCGCCGAAATTCTTCAGCACCCACGCAATATCGTCTTCTTTGGCTTCAGTCAGCCACTGTGCGGCGGAAATCCCCCGCGTCGGGTCCATGCGCATATCCAGCGGCCCGTCACGCATAAAGGAGAACCCGCGCTCCGCATCGTCCAGCTGCGGGGAAGACACCCCGAGATCGAGCAGAACGCCGTTAATCTGTCCGCCCAGTTCCAGATCATTCACATAACCGGCGATACCGGAAAACGGGCCGTGAATAATGGAAAAACGCGGGTCGTCAATCTGTGCCGCCGCGGCAATCGCCTGCGGATCCCGGTCAATGGCGATCAGACGCCCCTGCGGACCGAGTTTTGATAAAATCAGGCGGGAGTGCCCGCCGCGGCCGAATGTGCCGTCGATATAAATGCCGTCTTCACGGATCTGTAATCCGTTAACGGCTTCATCCAGTAAAACACTGGTATGCTGAAACTGACTCTCTGCCATTTAAAGTGATAAATCCTGTAACCGGGCGGATAAAGGTCCGGATGCCGTCTGCCCGGCAGCAATATCATCCTGTACCTGCTGATACCACGTCTGCTCATCCCACAGCTCAAACTTATTGAACTGCCCGACCAGCATGACTTCTTTGGTTAACCGCGCATGTGTGCGCAGTGTACCGGCTAACAAAAGACGTCCCGCACTGTCCATCTGGCATTCCGTGGCATGGCCCAGTAACAGGCGCTGAACACGGCGCTCTGTGGGATCCATGGTGGACAATTGAGCCAGCTTCAGTTCGATCAGTTCCCATTCCGGTAAAGTGTAAAGCAGCAGGCACGGCTGGTGGAGATCGATAGTGCAGACCATCTGACCTTCCGACTTTTCAGCAAGCAGCGACCGGTACCGTGCCGGTACGGTTATGCGCCCTTTGCTGTCAAGATTAACCAGTGTTGCCCCGCGAAACATTCGTTTCTCCGCTCAGTTTTGCCCTGAATTACCACTTTCACCCACAATTTCCCACCAACAGAGTTTACGAATGGTACGAAAAGCTTGTCAAGCCAGCGCTGACAAGGTTTCGTTTCCGTTCTCGGGGAATAAAGGGGTGAGAAAATATGGGATTTTTTACTTCAGGGAACAGAAGTGAGATAACACACTGATTCAAATCAGAAAAAAATTCACATAATACACACTCGGCTAACCGGGGCAAATTATACCGAATCTGACGAAAGAAAGATGCATTTTTGCGAGGTATCGCTCACTTTCAGGATAAAAAATCACCACCATCCACCGCATTTCCGTCTTTTTGTGCCGGTCATCTGTGCTGTTACTTTCTGTTACAGCTCGTGATTATTTACTATTTGAAAATTTAATATTCAGTTTATCAATAGCATAACGGTCACAAAACTGAACGGAGGATATTCTGTGGTGTAAATCCTTAATCAAAATAAGTGTATTTACGGAGGAAAAACAGGCGTTCTGTGAAAATTGTCAATTTCTGTCAATCAGCAGAATTGAAAAAAAAATCTTAGGATTCCTCTCAAAAAGAGTTTTTCATCTGTTTTCGTACAAACTAAACAAAAATACCTATACGTTTCCGTACAGGTATCAGGAAAAACAATTATTTTATGGTCTGAATCTTACCGGCGGCTCAGACTGCCGCGGCGGCACAGATCACGGCGGATCCGGGTGATACCCGCTGCCGGCTTCTGTTTTTCATCCAGGCTCGCCAGCACCAGCTCCAGCACGCGCTCAGCAATATCACGATGACGCTGCGCCACAGACAGTACCGGACACTCAAGGAAATCCAGCAGTTCATGATCACCGAAGGTTGCGATCACCAGTTGCCCCGGCAGACGGCCGCTGCGGGCCAGCGTGGCATCCATCACACCCTGTAACAGAGCAAATGACGTGGTAAACAGCGCATCCGGCATCGGGTTGCTTTCCAGCCAGCTATCGAACGCTTTGGCGGCAGCATCACGCTCATAACTGTCGGCATACAGGAAATTCACCTTGCGGGCATCGCCTTCCCAGGCTTCACGGAACCCCTGCTCACGCAGGAAACTGACGGAAAGTTCCGGTAACGCGCCGAGATAAACCACCGATTCTGCCGGGAACTGACGCAGTTCAGCGGCCAGCATTTTGGCATCCTCAAAGTCATCCCCGACCACACTGATAAAGTGCTCATTTTCCAGTGCGCGGTCAAGCGCGACAATCGGCAGCGAGCGGTTTGCCCAGCGCTGATAGAACGGATGTTCCGGCGGCAGTGCGGTGGAAACGATAATCGCATCCACCTGACGCTGTAACAGGTGTTCCACACAACGGATTTCATTGTCAGGCTGGTCTTCGGAGCAGGCAATCAGCAGCTGATAACCCCGGCTGCGCGCCTGGCGCTCCAGATAATTTGCGATGCGGGTGTAGCTGGTGTTCTCCAAATCCGGGATCACCAGTCCGATTGAGCGGGTACGGCCTGCACGCAGACCGGCAGCCACCGCATTCGGATGGTAATTATGTTCACGAACCACCGCCATCACTTTTTCGACAGTTTTGTCACTCACACGATATTGTTTTGCTTTTCCGTTGATGACATAACTGGCCGTCGTGCGCGACACACCGGCAAGGCGGGCGATTTCATCCAGTTTCACGTTAACCCCTTACAAATCAGGAAACGGCCCGAACAACGGGCCAATAAGAAGAGCAATCAGTTTACCCTTTCACCACGAATATTTCACCGCATTATTTTGTCACCGCGCGACATCCCGACGATGCCGGAGCGGGCAATCTCCACAATTTCGGCAAAGCCGCGCACCGCATCCAGGAAGGCATCCAGCTTTTCACTGGTGCCGGTCAGCTGCACGGTATAGAGCGTCGCGGTCACATCGACAATCTGTCCGCGGAAGATATCGGTACTGCGTTTGACCTCATCCCGCCCGTAGCCGCTGGCCTGCAGTTTCACCAGCATCACCTCACGTTCAATGTGAGAGGCAGAAGTCAGTTCTGTGACACGGAACACATCCACCAGCTTATTGAGCTGTTTTTCAATCTGCTCCAGCACCCGCGCATCCCCTTTGGTCTGGATGGTCAGGCGGAACAGTGACGGGTCATCCGTCGGGGCTGCGGTGATACTTTCGATATTATACCCGCGCTGGGAAAAAAGCCCTGCCACACGGGATAATGCCCCTGTTTCGTTTTCTAATAAGATTGACAGAATCCGGCGCATGATCAGGTCCTCTCCGTTTTGCTTAACCACATTTCATCCATCCCGCCGTTGCGGATCTGCATCGGATAAACATGCTCTTTCTCATCCACCATCACATCGGCGAACACCAGCCGCTTCTCTTCGCGGACAATGCGCAGTGCCTCCGCGAGCTGTTCGCGCAGCGTGGTTTTATCACTGATACTGATACCGACATGCCCGTACGCCTCTGCCAGACGGACAAAATCAGGCAGTGAGTCCATATAAGAGTGCGAATGACGGCCGTGATAAACCATATCCTGCCACTGCTTCACCATACCGAGGAACCGGTTGTTCAGATTAAGCACCAGCACCGGCAGCCCGAACTGTAATGCCGTGGAAAGCTCCTGAATATTCATCTGAATGCTGCCGTCCCCGGTGACACACACCACCATATCATCCGGTTTCGCCAGCCGGACACCCAGTGCCGCCGGTAACCCGAAGCCCATCGTGCCCAGCCCGCCGGAGTTGATCCAGCGGCGCGGTTCATCAAACGGATAATAGAGCGCGGCAAACATCTGGTGCTGACCGACATCCGAGGTGATATAGGCCTTCCCGCCGGTCAGTTCCCACAGGGTGCGGATCACGGTCTGTGGCTTGATTTTCTCCCCGCTCTCATCAATGGTCAGACACTGTTTCGCTTTCCACTGATCAATACGCCGCCACCAGTCGCACAACGCATCCGGATCCTGCTCATCGGTCAGCGATTCCAGCTGTAACAGCATCTGTGCGAGACACAGTTTTGCATCACCGACAATCGGAATATCCGCTGCCACGGTTTTGGAGATAGACGCCGGATCGACATCGATATGAATGACCGTTGCCTGCGGGCAGTATTTCGCCAGGTTATTGGTGGTCCGGTCATCGAAACGGACACCGACGGCAAAAATCACATCACTGTGATGCATGGTATTGTTTGCTTCATATGTCCCGTGCATACCCAGCATACCGACACACTGCGGATGAGTGCCCGGAAACGCGCCCAGCCCCATCAGGGAAAGCGCCACCGGCAGACGCAGTTTATCCGCAAGGGTGAAAATCTCCGGGCTGCATCCGGCACTGATGGCTCCGCCGCCGATATACATGACCGGGCGTTTTGCCTGCATCAGTGTGATCAGGGCGCGTTTGATCTGCCCTTTGTGACCGGCGCCGGTCGGGTTATACGATCGCAGACTGATCCGTGACGGGTAGCTGTATTCATGCTGCTGCTGGACAATATCTTTCGGAAAATCAATCACCACCGGCCCGGGACGTCCGGTTTGTGCCAGATAAAACGCTTTTTTGATGGTGGCGGGAATATCCGCGACATCGTGTACCAGGTAACTGTGCTTCACGACCGGGCGGGAGATCCCCACCATATCCACTTCCTGGAAGGCGTCGTTGCCGATCAGGGCACTCGCCACCTGACCGGACAACACCACCAGCGGCACCGAATCCATATACGCGGTGGCAATACCGGTAATGGCATTAGTCGCCCCCGGGCCGGAAGTGACCAGCACCACGCCGGTTTTGCCGGTCGCACGGGCATAGCCGTCCGCCATATGCACAGCGGCCTGCTCGTGGCGCACCAGAATATGCCCGACACCGCCCACGGTATGCAGTGCATCGTAAATATCCAGAACAGCACCGCCCGGATAGCCGAATACGTGTGATACGCCCTCATCAATTAAGGAGCGCACGATCATTTCTGCCCCTGTCAACCTCTCCATAAATGCTCTCCTGCCCGTGATTGCGGGTTGTAACTGCAAGTGATGTGTTTGTCTGTTTTTAGTTATCTGAGGATTAACATAACGATAAAATGACAGTGCTGGCAAATGCGTTTTTCGGGAAGCAAAAAGCGGAAAACCACAGGAATAAAGGAAATGTCATGATCCGCAGATGATCATACCTGCAGCAGCAGATCACAAAGCAGAGTTCACTGAGAGTGAGGGAAAAACCGGCGGGATATAAAAACGGCACTGCACAGGAAACCGGCAGTGCCGTCAGGGACATCAATCAGTCCGTATACATGGACTCAATTTCGCGCTGATAGCGCTGAGCGATCACTTTACGGCGCAGTTTCAGGGTCGGTGTCAGCTCACCGAGCTCCATGGAGAAATTCTGCGGCAGCAGTGTGAAACGTTTGACCTGATGAAAGGCAGCGATATTTTTCTGCAACTCTTTCAGACGGCTTTCAAACAGCGCCACAATCTGACTGTTTTTCAGCAGTTCCATCCGGTCATGGTATTTCAGATTCAGCGCCCGGGCATGCTCTTCCAGCGTGTCAAAGCACGGCACAATCAGTGCAGAGACAAACTTACGCGCATCGGCGACCACGGCGATATGCTCAATAAAGCGATCCTGTCCCAGTGTGCCTTCCAGCATCTGCGGCGCAATATATTTGCCGTTGGAGGTTTTCATCAGATCTTTCAGACGTTCGGTGATAAACAGATTGCCCTGCTCATCCAGCGCACCGGCATCACCGGTCCGCAGCCAGCCATCGTCAGTAAAGGCCTGACGGGTCTCTTCCGGCTTATTGTAATAGCCGCGCATCACGACCGGCCCGCGCACCTGAATCTCGTTTTCCTCACCGATACGCACTTCCACGTCCGGCAGCGGCACACCGATAGAGCCGAGCTGATAACCGCTGTTTTCCCAGCAGG
This sequence comes from Morganella sp. TYF_1, assembly GCF_043105645.1. NCBI lineage: Bacteria > Pseudomonadati > Pseudomonadota > Gammaproteobacteria > Enterobacterales > Morganellaceae > Morganella > Morganella sp. TYF_1. Next base: position 964,335 of record NZ_JBICLU010000026.1, read on the forward strand.
ATACCGTGGCACAGGTTTCCGTCATGCCGTAGCCGTATTTGATGTTAATACCGACAGCGAGGAAAAAGCGGATAATCTCATCATCCAGCCGCGCACCCGCTGCCGGTAAGAAACGGACGTTGCCGCCGAGCACATCACGCAGTTTGCCGAGCACTTTTTTCTGTGCGAACTGATCACACCGCGCGGCCAGCCATGACGGTTTATCACCACGCTGCTGTGCATCAAGAGTCTTTTTACCGGTGCGCACCGCCCAGTGGAATAACGCCCGTTTATACCACGGCGCCTGTGCCACTTTTTCGTAAATACCACTGAACACTTTCTCATAGAAACGCGGCACCGCACACATCACGGTCGGTTTCACCGACACCATGGCTTTGCGCACCAGATTGGTATCACTGAGATAGACATTCAGTGCGCCGGTGTGCATCACATAGAAACTCCAGGCGCGCTCAAAAACATGCGTCAGCGGCAGGAAGCAGAGTGAAATATCATTTTCAGTCAGCGTCAGCCGTTCATCATGCAGATAAAGCTGAGCCGCCATATTGCGGTAATCCAGCATCACGCCTTTCGGCTCACCGGTGGTTCCGGAGGTATAAATCAGGGTAAAAAGATCATCAAGAGAGCAATCCGCAATGCGCTGACGCAGCGCTGAGGCATAACTGCCGTTATGCCCGTTCATAAACTGACGCAGTGTGCAGACTGCCGGATGCGACGGGATCGCCGTATTTTCCGGGTTCATAATGATGATTTTCTGCAGGGACGGGCAGAGGGCGAGCAGCGACAGTGCAATTTCCGCCTGTTTCTGACCGTCCACGAACAGGATGCGCACCTGCGCATCATTGAGAATATAGGCCGCCTGGTCATCACTGCTGGTGGCATAGAGCGGCACCACAATGGCGCGGCACTGGAGAATCGCCAGGTCGGTTAATGTCCACAGGGCGCTGTTATGCGAGAAAATGGCGACATTTTCCTGAACCTCAACCCCTTCAGCCAGCAGGGCTTCCGCCAGATTTTCACTGAACGTCCCGGCCTGCTGCCAGGTAAAATCGATATGCTGACCCTGTTCACACCACTGTCGCAGTGCGATTTGGTCACCCCGGCGCTGTTTCTGCTGTTGCAGCCGCGTCACTAAATGATAGTGATGCAAATTTGTTGTTGTCACACGCGTTTCCTTTACTGAGCCGTCAGACTGCACGGTTTCATGTTATGGAATAATTTTCAGCTTACAGGTGTAAGCTTAATTTTTTTCGCAAGTGTAGCCTGTTGTCCCCGGGAACAAAAGAAAATTTAGTTATCTTTGCATATGCCGGATCACAAAAAAGCACCGGCAGGCGAATCTGCCTGCCGGTACGGGAAATCAAATAAATGATCGATTACATATGATGCGTGAACTGGGTAAGCAGTGCCTTCATCCACTGGTGTCCTTTATCGCGGGTGCAGGCCTCATGCCAGATCAGAAACGCCGGACGGCTGACTTTATCCCACGGCAGCTGTACTTCCTGAATCGGCAGTACATGAGAATAGAGCTGAATCAGCCATTTCGGTGCAATCGCCACTAATTCTGTTTTCGAGACGATATTCAGCACACTGACTAAATTTGTTCCCTGATAAACAATAGCCCGCAGCAATTCATTATTCTCGTAATACGGTGAACTGAATGAATCAATTAAATCAAGCGATACCACTGCATGCTGCTCAGTAAAAATCTGTTTCTCCGTGACTGAATATTGTATACGCGGATGATTACGGGCAGCGACCAGTGATAATTGATCATTAAATAATAAGTGATGACTGTAATCCGGTTTATCGAAACGGTTATAACTGATAGCAAAATCCGTTTCCTGATATTTCAGGTTATGTTCAATATGCGAATTCATATAAGACTGAATGTTGACATCGATATTTTCACTGTGAAGTTTAACCTGTTCAATTATTTTATCTGTCAGACGGATATCCAGCGGACTGGAAACCGCCAGATTAAATACCCGTTCACTGCTGCCCGGCTCAAAACCTGCACCCGGCAGTTCATTGTGCACCAGCTGCAATGCCTGCCTGACCGGACCAAACAACTGTTTTGCACGGGCAGTCGGCTGAATTCCCCGGCCGAAACGGACGAATAATTCATCATTAAACATAACCTTAAGTCTTGACACCGCATTACTGACAGCCGGTTGTGACATACCTAAAAGTTCAGCGGCCCGGGTGACATTCTGCATCTGCATAACTGCATCAAAAACCGTCAGCAGATTAAGATCCACATTGCGCAGCTGTGTTTCACCGGATTCTTTTTTCACTTCTGCCACTGAGGTGTATTCAGTCATCTTAAACTCCAATAAATGATTATAATGACTTCAATAAGCCACCTGCCGCCACGATGAAACGGCAGATCAATACAAAATTGAAATCTATTATCTCAATTGATTATCTAATTAATAATTGAGTCTCTTCCTTGTATGGTTCTGAATACGCAGATGCGTATCATCATCACAATGCATACTATTTGAATATTTAAAGCAAGCAACTTATTCATGAAATCAATACATCTGTATTGCTTTATTCATTTAGTTTCCATGCAATGAGATAATAAAACAAAGATTGTGTTTATTCATAATAAAATTGTCATCTGTCAGCATAAAAAATCTGATTTTTTTTACTGACATAACAGAATAAATAAACGGTTCAATGAATATCTCACCGGTTACCGGTGGCAACCTGACCGCCGGTAACCGTATTCCCTGCCGACTCAACCGGTTCGGATTCTCTGCAAAAAAAATTCTGTAAAAATATTAGTCCAATCATTGAGCCGACTTATAGATGAAAACGCTGATTAATTTTTATAAATTAGTCAATTTATCTGCTTTCTGCCCTTTTTTTCGCCTTCGCCCGGTATCTCCGGTGAGAAGGCATGGTTGACAGACCATTTTATATTCAGTATCAATAATACATCGCCACGGATACGCTCTGCGTTTCGTGCCACTGAATTGACTGAGAAGGTTATCACTATGTCTTTCACTTTCCGCCTAAACAGCCTGCTAATTATCGCCTTAACTGCGCGTGGCGGGTTCGTGGCCGGAAGTTCCTCATAACTTTCTCCCTGAGACCTGAAAAACCCGCGCAATGTCGCGGGTTTTTTTATACCTGCAAACCGGAAAACAGAACAAGAAATAACCGAGAGGATCACAACATGAGCGATAACGTCATCATTTTTGATACCACACTGCGTGACGGGGAGCAGGCATTACAGGCCAGTCTCAGTGTCAAAGAGAAGTTACAGATTGCTTTCCAGCTCGAACGCATGGGGGTCGATATTATTGAGGCCGGTTTCCCTGTCTCCTCGCCCGGTGATTTTCAGTCGGTGCAGACCATCGCCCGCGAAATCAAAAACAGCCGTATCGCAGCCTTGTCCCGTTGTGTGATCGGTGACATTGACGCGGCGGCGGAATCCCTGAAAGTCGCGGAAGCCTTCCGGTTACACATGGTGCTCGCCACCTCCGGTATTCACGTCAAAACCAAGTTGCGCAAGACCTTTGCTGACATCATCGATATGGCGGTCGGCTCGATTAAACATGCCCGCCGCTTTACCGATGACGTCGAGTTCTCCTGCGAAGACGCCGGGCGCACCGATATCGATGATTTATGCCGTATTGTGGAAGCGGCAATTAACGCCGGTGCCACCACGGTCAACATTCCGGACACCGTTGGCTATACCACGCCGTACCAGTTCGGCGGCATTATCAGTGAATTATTCAACCGTGTACCGAACATCGACAAAACCATCATTTCTGTCCACTGTCATGACGACCTGGGGATGTCCGTTGCCAACTCGATCACCGCCGTGCAGGCCGGTGCCCGCCAGATTGAAGGTACGATCAACGGATTAGGCGAACGCGCCGGGAACTGCGCCCTGGAAGAAGTGATTATGGCGATTAAAGTGCGGGAAAAAATGCTGGGCGTGCGCACCGGGATCAACCACAAAGAGATTTACCGCACCAGCCAGCTGGTCAGCCAGTTATGCAACACCCCGGTACCGCCGAACAAGGCCGTGGTCGGCAGTAATGCCTTTTCCCACTCCTCCGGTATTCACCAGGACGGTGTGATCAAAAACCGCGAAACCTACGAAATTATGACGCCGGACAGCATCGGCCTGAAAGATAACTTAATCAACCTGACCTCCCGTTCCGGTCGCGCAGCAGTGAAACACCGGATGGCGGAAATGGGCTATCAGGAAGATGATTATAACCTGGATGAATTATACGCCGACTTCCTGCAACTGGCGGACAAGAAAGGTCAGGTCTTTGATTACGACCTGGAAGCGCTGGTGTTTATGAAACAGCAGCATCAGGAACCGGAACACTTCTCGCTGGCGTTCCTCAACACCCAGTCCGGTACCGGTGTCAAAGCGTCAGCAACCGTCAGAATGCAGGCCGGGGATGAAATCATCTCCGAATCCGCCCAGGGGAACGGCCCGGTCGATGCGGCTTATGAGGCTATCCGCCGTATCGCGGGTTACCCGCTGACCCTCGCCGCCTATCAGCTGACCGCCAAAGGTCAGGGAACAGACGCGCTGGGTCAGGTGAATATCGTGGTGGAGTATGAAGGCCGTAAATTCCACGGCATGGGGCTGGCGACCGATATTGTTGAATCCTCCGCCCAGGCCATGATCCACGCCGTCAACAGCATCTGGCGCGCCGGACAGGTAAAAGAAGAAAAACGGCGTATACAGTCAGATAACAACATGCACAACGATACTCATAACGATACTCATAACAACAATACAGAGACAAAGGAAGCGGTGTAATTATGTCGGAACAATTTCATATTGCAGTTTTACCGGGCGACGGAATCGGCCCTGAAATTATGGCCCAGGCCATTAAAGTGCTGGATGCGGTGCGCACCCGCTTTAACCTGACCATCACCACCAGTGAATATGATGTCGGCGGCATTGCCATCGACAACCACGGGCACCCGCTGCCGCCGGCCACGCTGAAAGGCTGCGAACAGGCCGATGCAGTGCTGTTCGGCTCGGTTGGCGGCCCGAAATGGGAAAAACTGCCGCCGGACTCCCAGCCGGAGCGCGGCGCGCTGCTCCCGCTGCGGGCACATTTCAAATTATTCAGTAACCTGCGCCCGGCACGGCTCTATCCGGCACTGGAAGCGTTCTGCCCGCTGCGCAGTGATATCGCCGCGCGCGGATTCGACATCCTGTGTGTCCGCGAACTGACCGGCGGGATCTATTTCGGGCAGCCGAAAGGCCGTGAAGGCGAAGGTAAATATGAGCGTGCTTATGATACCGAGGTGTATCACCGTTTTGAAATCGAACGCATTGCCCGTATCGCCTTTGCTTCCGCCCAAAAACGCCGTGGGCAGGTGACCTCGATTGATAAGGCCAATGTGCTGCAAAGCTCCGTATTATGGCGTGAAGTGGTAACAGAAATCGCCAAAGAATATCCGGATGTCGCACTGTCACACATGTATATCGATAACGCCGCCATGCAGATGGTGAAAGATCCGTCGCAGTTTGATGTGATCCTCTGCTCCAACCTGTTCGGCGACATTATCTCCGACGAGTGCGCCATGATCACCGGCTCCATGGGGATGCTGCCGTCCGCCAGCCTGAATGAGAAAAAATTTGGTCTGTATGAACCGGCAGGCGGCTCCGCGCCGGATATCGCCGGACAAAACATTGCCAACCCGGTGGCACAGATTTTATCCGCTGCCATGATGCTGCGCTTCAGCTGCGGGCAGGATACGGCGGCAGACAGTATTGAAAACGCGGTGAATCAGGCACTGAATGCCGGATACCGCACCCGCGACGTCGCCGGCAGCGGCAAGAGCGTGACCACTGACGAAATGGGCGACATTATCGCGCGTTTGATTACAGAAGGGGCTTAAGATGAGCACAGGAAAAACCTTATATCAAAAATTATATGATGCCCATGTGGTTCGTGAAGAAGCAAACGAAACGCCGATCCTGTATATCGACCGCCACCTGGTGCATGAAGTGACCTCACCACAGGCATTTGACGGATTACGGGCGAAAAACCGCCCGGTGCGCCGCCCGGAAAAAACCTTCGCCACCATGGATCACAACGTTTCCACGCAGACCAAAGATATCAATGCCTGTGGTGAGATGGCCCGTAACCAGATGCAGGAACTGATCAAAAACTGTGAGGCCTTTGGTGTCCGTCTCTATGATCTGAACCATCCGTATCAGGGCATCGTGCATGTGATGGGGCCGGAACAGGGCATCACCCTGCCGGGTATGACCATTGTCTGCGGGGACTCCCACACCGCCACCCACGGTGCGTTCGGCTCACTGGCTTTTGGTATCGGCACTTCCGAAGTGGAACATGTGTTAGCCACTCAGACACTGAAACAGGCACGTGCCAAAACCCTGAAAATTGAAGTGCGCGGCAAAGTGGCTCCCGGCATCACCGCCAAAGATATTGTGCTGGCGATTATCGGTCACACCGGCAGCGCGAGCGGTACCGGTTATATCGCCGAATTCTGCGGGGATGCCATTGAGGCGCTCTCTATGGAAGGCCGGATGACGGTCTGTAATATGGCGATCGAAATGGGCGCCAAAGGCGGAATGATTGCGCCGGATCAGACCACCTTTGATTATCTGAAAGGCCGCCAGTTCTCCCCGCAAGGCGCGGACTGGGATGCCGCCGTGGCTTACTGGCAAACACTGAAGAGTGATCCGGATGCAAAATATGACGCGGAAATTATTATCAATGCCGCCGATATCGCCCCGCAGGTCACCTGGGGCACTAATCCGGGTCAGGTGATTGATATCAGCCACGCTATTCCCGCTCCGGAAAGCTTTACCGACCCGGTGGAAAGAGCCTCGGCAGAAAAAGCCCTGGCGTATATGGATTTAACCCCGGGTAAAAAATTAACCGATGTGAAAATCGACAAGGTGTTTATCGGTTCCTGCACCAACTCGCGGATTGAGGACTTACGCGCAGCGGCTGCGGTCGCCAAAGGGCGCAAAGTCGCGCCGGGAGTACAGGCGATAGTGGTTCCGGGCTCCGGGCCGGTGAAATCACAGGCAGAAGCGGAAGGTCTGGATAAAATCTTCACCGATGCCGGGTTTGAGTGGCGTTTGCCGGGCTGCTCGATGTGTCTGGCGATGAACAATGACCGCCTGGCACCGGGAGAGCGCTGCGCCTCCACCAGCAACCGTAACTTTGAAGGGCGCCAGGGGCGCGGCGGACGTACTCACCTGGTCAGTCCGGCCATGGCTGCTGCGGCCGCTGTCACCGGCAGTTTCGCCGATATCCGTACCATTGAGATGCGCTGAGGGAGAGAGTCATGGAAAAATTTATTGTACATCAGGGCATTGCCGTACCGCTGGATGCCGCCAATGTGGATACCGATGCCATTATTCCGAAACAGTTTTTGCAGAAAGTGACCCGCACCGGCTTCGGGCAGCATTTATTCAATGACTGGCGTTTTCTCGATGATGACGGACAGGTGCCGAATCCGGATTTTATCCTCAACGCCCCGCGTTATCAGGGCGCATCGATTCTGCTGGCCCGTGAAAACTTCGGCTGCGGCTCCTCCCGTGAGCACGCACCGTGGGCCTTAACAGATTACGGCTTCAGAGTGGTGATTGCGCCAAGCTTTGCGGATATCTTTTACGGCAACGCATTCAATAACCAGTTATTACCGGTGAAATTACCCGAAGACGCGATTGATGCGCTCTTTGACCAGGTACAGAAAACAGAAGGTGCGCAGATTATTGTTGATCTGGAAAACCAGAAAGTGATCGCCGGTGAGCTGGAATACCCGTTCAGTGTTGATACTTTCCGCCGCCACTGCATGATGAACGGCCTCGACAGTATCGGCCTCACCTTACAGCACGACGACATGATTTCCCGTTTTGAGGAAAAACTGCCTGCATTTATGAACTGATAACCGGATCCATTTCCACCATTGAACCCCTGCCATCACCCCTTTTGTGATGGCAGCTTTTTCCCCGTTTTTCCCCGCCTCTTTTTCCGGATCACCGGACAGAAAAAAACCAGCCTTGCGGCTGGCGGTAAAAGTCACCATTACTCAAGAATCGGGAGTGAGTCAGGTATCACACTGACGTCATGAGCTGCTTTAATGACATTGAGTATGGACGTAATATACGGAAATAAAAATGGACAGAAAACCGACCGGAGTTCCTCTTTTATGAGCACACCACGCCTCCAGCACCAGTTTATCCGCCTGTGGCAGCATCATCAGGGACAGGAGACCGAAACCACCCTTCAGGAAATCGCCGATATCCTGCACTGCTCGCGCCGCCATGTCCGCTCTCTGCTCAGCAGTATGCAGACGGCAGGCTGGCTCAGCTGGCAGGCGGAAACCGGACGGGGTAAGCGCTCACGTCTTTGTTTTCTGCAAAGCGGACGGGACTTGCAGCACGCCCGTGCCGAACTGCTGATAGAGCAGGACAATATCGAAAAACTGGTGGCGATGGTCAATGATAAGGACGCGATGCGCCAGATGGTATTATCTCAGCTGGAACGCAGCTTCCGGCAGGGAAAAAGTCTGCTTCGCATTGTCTATTACCGTCCTTTTTATAATTTACTGCCCGGCTCGCCGCTGCGCCGCTCGGAAGTTCATCTGCTGAGCCAGATTTTTAACGGACTGACCGCCATAAATGAGGAAAACGGGGAAGCCATCCCGGCACTGGCACATCACTGGCAGCAGACCGGCGACAAACAGTGGCGTTTCTGGCTGCGCCCGGCGATATTTTTCCACCACGGTCGTGAATTGCAGATGGTGGATATCATTTCCTCTTTTGAACGCCTGCGCGACACACACCCGCTGTTCAGCCATATCCGCACTGTCCGTTCCGATATGCCTTACATTATTGATATCACGCTGAATGAAGCCGACAGCTGGTTCCCGGTGCTGACCGGCAGCCCGCATGCCGCCATTCTGCCCCATGAGTGGCAGGAACTGCCTGACTTTGCCCGCCGCCCTGTCGGCACCGGCCCGTATCAGGTGGTCTGCAATAATGACCGCAAACTGACGATCCGCGCCTTTGACCATTATTACGGCTTCCGTGCTCTGCTGGATGAAGTTGCTGTACTGGTGGTGCCGGAGCTGGAAGAAAAAATGGTCTGCACGACGCTGCATATCGGCGCGGACGGCCCGGAACGGGATTCTCTCGACAGCCGGATGGAAGAAGGCTGTTATTTTCTGCTGCACGACGTACGCTCGGCAAAAGGAGAGCGGGACGATATCCGCCGCTGGCTCAACAGCCTGATGACCCCGGTCAGTCTGCTGTATCACTGCGAACCTCTGTATCAGCGTCACTGGTGGCCCGCTTACGGACTGCTGCTGCGCTGGCATCACAGCAAGCTTATCCCGCCCTGTGAAAAACCGGCTGATCTGACAGAACTGACGCTGACCTATTATCAGGATCATCACGAATACCATGCTATCGGCAAATTATTGCAGCAGCTGCTGGCGGAACAGGGCGTGAAACTGACGATTAACATCACGGATTACGAGACCTGGTTTAACGGCGATTGTGACAGTGATTTCTGGCTGGCGACCGCCAACTTTTATAAGCCGCTGGATTTTTCGGTTTTCGCCACCCTGTACGAGCTGCCGCTGCTGCGCCGCTGCCTGGGGGATGATTTGCGTGCGCCGCTGAAACAATGGCGGCAGCGCACCCTGTCCCTGGCGGCATGGTGTGAGCAGATCATTGACAGGCAAATGCTGTTCCCGCTGTTCCATCACTGGCTTGAATTACAGGGGCAGCGCAGTATGCGGGGCGTCAAAATGAATACCTTCGGCTGGTTTGATTTTAAATCTGCCTGGTTTATCCCGCCGGACAGTTAATTCACAGAAAACGGTAAAGTTATAAACACCCTCTGATAAAAAACCGGCTTTTATTCACGTTTTCTGTGGATATAGTTGTGAAAAACGCAAGGGTAATGGGGGTATAGTTTTTAACAGCCTCTTGTTGATAAAATCACGACTGTTAAATAAACCCTGATAAATCATATCAGTGAGGAAATAAAAAAAGAGAATTGTCCGAAAAAATCACCGGCATTTTTTTTAACAGACTTACACAGCACAAAAAATAACCACACCCGGTGTTATCCACAGATTGTGACTTATCCGTGAGCAAAACCCCTGCTGAAACGCGAAAACAGGCGGAAGTCAAGCCTGTAAATCAAACCAGTAGTGGGGTGGTTTTCCACTTATCCCATAAAGCTGTGGATAACTCAGTGTAAGATCCTGTTTATTGTCTGAGGATGCTGGTGCACAACCTTCTGCACTTATTGCGGCGACGAAAATTAATAGCTATATATCAATAAATTAGATAATATTTATTTTTCATTCATGCCTATGTATTATTTTACCGGATAACACTGTTCAACTTTTAAGCATATAACATGACACAACTTTTTCAGCCGCCATTACCCCCGGCCAGCGAATCTGATCTGCTCAGCCGCGCCCAATCCCTTGCCGGTGCCACTTTCGGTGAGCTGGCGGGCTGTGCCGGTATTCCGGTGCCGCCGGATCTGCGCCGTGATAAAGGCTGGGTCGGGATGCTGCTGGAATACTGGCTGGGCGCGGATGCGGGCAGCAAAGCAGAACAGGATTTTGCTCACCTCGGCGTGGAGCTGAAAACCATCCCGGTGGATGAATCCGGCGTGCCGCTGGAAACCACGTTTGTCTGTGTCGCCCCGCTGACCGGCAACAGCGGCGTCACCTGGGCGGAGTGTCATGTACGCCATAAACTCTCCCGTGTACTGTGGGTACCGGTGGAAGGCGCGCGCCATATCCCGCTGGCAGAGCGCCGTATCGGCTCTCCGCTGCTGTGGTCACCGTCGGAGGAGGAGGAACGCCTGCTGCGCGCCGACTGGGAAGAGCTGATGGATATGATTGTGCTGGGAAAAGTGGAGCAGATCACCGCCCGTCATGGTCAGGTGATGCAGATCCGCCCGAAAGCCGCCAACAGCCGCGCACTCACAGACGCTATCGGTCCGCACGGACAACCGATACAAACACTGCCCAGAGGCTTTTATCTGAAGAAAAATTTCACTGCCCCCTTACTTAAGCGCTATTTCCGGTGCTGATCACTGTTTTGGGAGTTCGCTCCCGGTAAATATGAATCGCTTCAGTCATTAATATCGGTTCGAAAATAATGACAACAGGAGTGTTCCGGATGAAAAAAACCTTACTGACGCTTTCACTTGCAGCTGCATTACTGACGCCCGCCCTGCCCGCTTTTGCTGATACCTCCGCCGCTGATATGACACTGGAACAGGTGCTGGTGATGAGCCGCCACAACCTGCGCACCCCGATTGTGAATACCGGTATTCTGACCGAAATTACCGATAAAACCTGGCCTGCGTGGGATGCGCAGAGCGGTTATCTGACCACCAAAGGCGGTGCGCTGGAAGTCTATATGGGACACTATTTCCGCGAGTGGCTGGATGAGAACAAACTGCTGCCGGACACCCTGTGCCCGACCGGTGAAAAAGAGCTGAATGTGTACGCCAACAGCCTTCAGCGCACTATCGCCACCGCGCAGTTCTTTACTGCCGGGGCTTTCCCGGGTTGTACCGTCACTGTGAACCACCAGCCGGAAATCGGTACCATGGATCCGGTGTTCAATCCGATCATCACCAATGACAGCGCAGAATTTAAACAGGCCGCTCTCGCGGCAATGGAGAGCCATTATAAAGGGCTGGATCTGGTACCCGGTTATCAGGCACTGAATAATGTGCTGAATATCAAAGACTCGGAACAGTGCAAAACCCATAAACTCTGCTCACTGGCTGACGGTAAAAACAGTTTTATTATTGAAGCCGGTAAAGAGCCGGGCGTGAAAGGGCCGCTGAAAATGGCCAACTCTGCGGTGGATGCCATCGATCTGCAATATTATGAAGGTTTCCCGGCAGACCAGGTCGCCTGGGGCGAAGTCACCACACCGGAGCAGTGGACTGCGCTGAATACCCTGAAAAACGGCTATCAGGAATCCCTGTTTACCCCGCGCATTATCGCGAAAAACGTGGCACATCCGCTGCTGAACTACATTAATCAGCACTTTGCCGCCGCCGCACCGGGCAGTGAAGCGAAATTTACCTTCCTGGCCGGACATGATTCCAATATCGCCTCCCTGCTCTCCGCCCTGGAATTTAAACCGTATCAGTTGCCGCAACAGTATGAACATACGCCAATCGGCGGCAAATTAGTGTTCCAGCGCTGGACAGATAAAACGGATAATAAATCTTATGTGAAGATTGACTATATTTATCAGTCCGCTGATCAACTACGGAATAACAGTTATCTGTCCTTAAAAACACCGCCGCAAAAAGTCACCCTGGAACTGAAAAATTGTCCGGTTGATAAAAACGGCTATTGCGGCTGGGAAACCTTCCAAAAGGTAATGAAAGAAAGCTTATCAGAATAAACATTATATATTCATATTCCCGCCCGGCTTACCTTCGCCGGGCTTTTTATGTCTATCTCTGTCACGCTTCGGATAACACTGATAGATAAAGGCTCTGTAAGCCGCTACTATCTGACAATCTGAAAATCATCACAGTATTTTATTACTCATTTATCAGTATCGGCACCCGTCCGGGAATTAACGGTCATATACCGGGCTGAATACACGGATATCATTAATACGATGAAATATTTAAAATCATTACCGGTTCCTTTATTTATTATTACAACTGTCTTAATAAGTTCAGGCTGCAGTCAGAAAAACTACGATGTTGATACCGGTGAAAAAATAATTTATCCCTCCTCTGACGGTGTATTACTGGGCGCCTGTGATAAATGGACGCTGAAAGATGAACAGGTGCGGCAGTTAATTGCCATGAGCAAACCCTATATTGCCCTGCCATACGGTGAATACAGCCAGACACCGTGCAACATGAGCGGCACGGTGACCATTGACGGTAAAACCTGGGATTATCTGCTCAACGGCGGCGGCATTATCACGCTGAGTATTGACGGTATGGTGCGCTATCGCGGCTGTAATACCGATGCCTGCAAGCCGTATCTGCTGCTCCCTTACCGGGGAAAATCCTTCGCGGTCAAAGACGGTGACACCCTGGTGACAGAAGACGACGGCACCGAAAACCGGGGTCGCCTGCTGAGCCGCGAAAGTGTCGCGCAACGGCAGCCGCACAGTGACCCGGGTATGGTTTCCGGCGCGCCGTCTGACGGCACGATGGTCAATAAAGAGACCGGAACAGAGCCGTTCCGGCCGGATAACGGGCAGATGCGCAGACCGGATGCACAACCGGTCGCCGGGGGACAAAGCGGACAAACCGCACCGCAGGGACAACACAGCACACCGGTTTCCGCTGATCGTAACGGAAAGGTGCCGCAGGCAGAAAACAGCCGGATGTCATCCGTGACAAAAGAGATAACATCAGCGGCAGAATCCGCCATGCCGTCTGTCAATATTAACGCACCGTCAATCACGGCTCCGGCTGTCGGTGTTTCCGTTCCGGGAATCTCTGCGCCAACGCTTGATATCAAAGCCCCGTCTGTCAGTTTACCGGGAGCGGAAGTCTCGGTCCCGGCACTGAAAAATCCGTTCTGATGATCTCAGCCGCACAAAAACCCGCCCCCGGCGGGTTTTTTAATACCTGAACCGCGGCATATTCCGTGCCCTGTTTCAGGCTGCCCATATAACAATCCATCCCGTCGGTAAACAGATGGAACAGGCAACCTACCGCTACCGCCCGCACTTTCCATGACGGGATCAGCAGCAGAATAAGATACACAATTGCCGCCCATACGGTATGCAGCGGATGAAAACCGACACTGCATCTGTCCGGGTCAAAGATCGGATCTGCCAGCAGGTGATCCGCATCCATCACCATCGTGGCAATCATAATCATCGCCGCCGCTTTCCAGTGCTGCCGCCAGAACAGCCGCGCAAACAGAACCGGTACCAGAAAATGGCAGCCGTAATGCAGGATATTCCGGAAAATGTCAAATGCCACAGTAACTCCGCTGACAGGTTGTCCGTTATGATGACGGCTATCATAACGGAAATACCGGCGGCTATCCGGCAGAAAATAGATCAGCCCGTCACAATAATAAACTACACCGCATTCCGGATAACAAGACGGGAATTAACTGGTCTGCTTTGCCGGTTTATCGCTGCATTGTCTTAAGTAAATGAAGAAGATCAGGTATATTAGCCCCTGATTGTTGGCTACCAAGAAAAAATAACTATGATTATCAAACCTAAAATTCGTGGTTTTATCTGCACTACCGCTCACCCGGCGGGCTGTGAAGCCCATGTTCGTGAGCAAATCGCCCGTGTGAAATCCTGCGGCGAACTGAAAAACGGCCCTAAAAAGGTTCTGGTGATTGGTGCATCCACCGGTTACGGTCTGGCTTCCCGTATTAATGCCGCATTCGGCAGCGGTGCGGCAACCATTGGTGTATTTTTTGAAAAGCCGGGCAGTGAAAACAAAACCGGTTCTGCCGGCTGGTACAACGCAGCCGCTTTTGATAAAGCTGCCAAAGAAGAAGGCCTGTATGCAAAAAGCATTAACGGTGATGCCTTCTCTGATGAATGCCGTCAGGACGTTATTGATTTAATTAAACAGGATCTGGGCCAGATCGATCTGGTTGTTTACTCTCTGGCATCGCCGGTCCGTAAAATGCCGGAAACCGGCGAAATTGTCCGTTCTGCCCTGAAACCTATCGGCGAACCGTACAAATCTGTCGCGCTCGATACCAACAAAGACGTGCTGATCGAAGCTGTTGTTGAACCGGCCAATGAGCAGGAAATCGCAGATACCGTCAAAGTGATGGGCGGTCAGGACTGGGAACTGTGGATGAATGCATTAGCCGAAGCCGGTGTTCTGGCGGATAATGCACAGTCTGTTGCCTACTCCTATATCGGTACCGATTTAACCTGGCCGATTTACTGGCACGGTACCTTAGGTAAAGCCAAAGAAGATCTGGATCGCGCAGCGGCGGCGATTAATCAGAAACTGCAGGCCAAAGGCGGTGCAGCGTATGTTGCCGTTCTGAAATCCGTTGTTACTCAGGCCTCTTCCGCCATTCCGGTCATGCCGTTATATATCTCTATCGTGTTTAAGATCATGAAAGAGAAAGGCATTCACGAAGGCTGTATCGAACAGACTCAGCGCTTATTTGCCACCAAACTGTTTAACGGTTCCGCACCGGAAACCGATGAAAAACAGCGTCTGCGTCTGGATGACTGGGAATTACGCGATGATGTGCAGAACACCTGCCGTGAAATCTGGCAGCAGCTGACCGATGATAACATCAACGATTTAACCGACTATCAGGGCTATAAAGCGGAGTTCCTCCGTTTATTCGGCTTTGGTCTCGATGGCGTTGATTATGATGCTGATTTAAGCGGTGAAGTTAACTTTGACGTGAAAGAATTAGTCTAATCATCACTGAAAAACCCGCCGCAGCCCTGATTATTCAGCGGCTGCGGCGGGTTTTCTTTTATCCGACGATTCAGCGGGTTTCGCAGACCAGCCAGTAATAATGGTTATTATTGAATCCGAACTCATCCAGCACCGTCAGCCCGAGCTTACGGGTGTGCGCGGCATAAGAGCGTGGATTAACCTTGTTGATAAAGGTCACCAGGATATCAAACCGCTGCGACATTTTTTCCAGCGCAAACGCAAACAGCCCTTCCAGCACGCCCTGCCCGCGCAGAGATGCATCAATACAGACCGGGCCGTACTGATACGAGTTCTCTGTGGTCAGTGTCTGACCGGCAAACTCATAATCGCCCAGTTTATCAATCATATGGGCAAACAGCGGCCACGGTGACCAATACTGCCAGGATGCCGCCATCACAAACGCCACGACCTTACCATCCTGTTTGGCGACAAATAATCCCTGCTCATTTTCAATCAAATCAACCATCTGCTCATCACTCATCTGTGTGGTGACAAAGCCGTCCGGTTTGTCTTCATCACTGATGGTGGTCAGATGATAACGTTTTAATAAGGCTTTTATCTGATCCATGTCCGCCAGTTCAGCAACACAATATTCCATCGTTATTCTCCGTTATCATTGTTATTCTGCGGCGGGAGGTACCGCAATATCCGCAATGCGATCATGACCGATCACACTAAAATAGTCATTCGCTGCCAGAGACACCGATCTCACCAGTTCACCGGCATTAAAAAATACCCGTCCTGCACCGGTCAGGCGCTTATCAACATAGAGCGTCAGTTCGTCATTAAAGCTGAACGGCGGAACCGCCCCCATCGGACAGCCGGTCAGCGCCTGTGCCGTTTCCGGCGCGGCAAATGAGGCTTTCTTCCCGCCTGCCAGCTTCGCAATATTTTTAAAATTGACTTTGCAGTCGCCCGGCACAATCGCCAGCACATAGCGGATATCCGGTGTGCTGCCGGTGACCTGTAACACCATGGCTTTTGCCGCCTGGCTCAGTTTATTCCCCCGTATTTTACTTATCGCATCAGAACGGCCTTCCGCCGGATGGTCGATCACCTCAAAGGAAACCGCCTGTGAATCCAGTAAACGGGTAATTTTGTCAAATGTTGTCATATAAACCTCACAGTCAGCCGGAGAAACCCTTGCGTCATAATTTACTCTCAACGTACTCTTACAGAAACACACAGAACCCGTAAGAATGAGGCAGAACAGATGGTACAGCTTCCGCGCTACCGGCAGATGGCCGATCAGATAAAACAGGCTGTCCGTGAGGGCGTTTTAGCGCCGGACAGCCGTCTGCCGTCCGTCCGGGTTCTGGCCGCACAGTACAATGTCAGCCTGACCACCGCCCTGAAAGTGCTGCGCACGCTGGAAGATGAGCATGTTGCCGTGGCGCGGCCGAAATCCGGTTTTTTTGTCGCCCCGGTTCAGCCCGCAACAGAAAACGGCACGACAGAAACACACACCGCTGATTTTGCCCCGCTGGATGAACAGACAGAACTGCATATGTCGATGGTCGGTGAGGAGTGCCGTGTCCGGCTCGATCTGGCTAACGGCCGCCGGGAGCTTTATCCGGTCAGAAAGCTGAGTCTCATCATGCGTCAGCTCAGTTACAGCAAGCCGTTCCTGCTGGGGGATTCGGTCAAAGGCACCGGCTATGCCCCGCTGAAGGAGGAAATCGCCCGCCGGGCGGTCAGTTATGGCTGTCATATCTCTCCGGAAACCCTGCTGATCACCAACGGCTGCATAGAAGCCTTATCACTGGCGCTGCGCGCCACACTCAGCCCCGGGGATGCGGTGGCCGTGGAATCTCCCTGTTATTTTGTGCTGTTACAGATGCTGCGTAATCTCAATCTGCGGCTGACCGAAGTGGATGCCTGTGAAGACGGATATGTGGATTGCGATAAACTCACTGCCCTGTTCCGCCACAAAGCGGTAAAAGCGTTTGTGACACTCGCCAACGTCAATAACCCGCTGGGCAAAACGATTCCGGATGACGTCAAAGCGGAAATCACCCGTCAGGCGGATGAAAACGGTG
This sequence comes from Morganella sp. TYF_1, assembly GCF_043105645.1. Taxonomy (NCBI): domain Bacteria; kingdom Pseudomonadati; phylum Pseudomonadota; class Gammaproteobacteria; order Enterobacterales; family Morganellaceae; genus Morganella; species Morganella sp. TYF_1. The sequence goes on from NZ_JBICLU010000026.1 coordinate 981,820, forward strand.
TGATCATTATTGAGGATGATACTTTCGGTGACGCGGCATTCGGCGGGCAGCGCCCGTTCCCGATGCGGGCATTCAGCCATAATGTGATTCTGTGCAGCGGGTTTTCCAAAACCATCGCGCCCGGTGTGCGTATCGGCTGGGTTCACAGTCAGCATTACATGCGCAAAATCACGTCTCTCAAATACACCTCATCGATGGGCTCTCAGGTACTGCCGCAGGCCGCCATCAGCGAACTGCTGAGTAACGGCGGCTATGATGCGCATCTGCGCCGCCTGCGCCGTGAACTGGCGGCACAGGTGCAGAACATTCGCCGTGTTGTGCTGCGGGAATTCCCGCCGGGCACCACCGTAACCGAACCGGAAGGCGGCTATGTTCTGTGGGTCACAATGCCGGAAGGCAGCCTGAATGTGCGGGAGCTGTTTCTCAATGCCCGCGCAGAGGGGATTGGCATTGCGCCGGGACATATTTTTGCCACCGACAGCCGCTATGACCGCTGTTTCCGGCTCAATGCCGGGTTCGGCTGTGATAAGGATGTGGAGGATGCGATCGCCCGGCTGGCGCAATGGTGCAGGGAATCACTGCAAAGCGGATAACGCCGGCCTGACTGTTTTGCTTCTGCAACAGTGAAACCCGTTTTCATGACGACTCCCCGATATTTCTCATCCTGATTATCTGTTTATTCATAATGATCAGGAGAAATATCATGAGAAACATTAATGGTAAATAATATTTGTTTCTTTAATACATTTTAATTAATCTAAAACAGCGAAGTCATGAAATATAAAATAGCATTTATTTTATTTGTGTTTTTAGTGACCAACTGCCAGGATGTTTTTTTCTTTAATTTTGTTAATTTATTAAAAATAAGGGAAATAAAATGAATATTAAAAAATGCGCTGTGGAGACAGAAAAAAAAGCATTGAATCATTCAGGATTGAAATCACGTAAAAACATCACTTACTTCAATAATGTGACCTTTCCCAGTGACACTCAGGGGGAACTTGAAGGAACTGTCTACTATGTCCAGAATAGTATTATCCCGGCGGGAGAACATATTTATGGTGATATTCAGCCGGATATTATATCTAACAGAAAAACAATGATGATGTTTAAGCCACATACTGATTCGTTAAGTTCATCACCTATTTTTTTCACTATTTATCATAATAATGAAGTTTTATTTCATGAAGAAATGCTACCGCCTGATCACTTAACAAAGATATGTACAAGAGTATATACGCAAATAGATGCAGATTTTTCATTACCTTCACATTTTGATTTCATATTAGATGATAGTGAAGAACTACAAAATTCTAAAGACGCCATTTATTTTAACAACTTTATTAAAGAATATGATTCCATCAACGTAGTTACTTATGATGGTGGGCATTCTCCCTCTTTTGAGCTTTTTTATAATACCAGCTATACAGGTAAAAAAGTTTTTTTTGAATGCACATCAACATATGGAATTACTATTTCATTTAATGCATCAAAAAGAAATCTTGAGAAGGGAGAATCTATATTTCTTGTCAATAATAAAGGTACATGGTACGAGGTAAACGATGACAATAGTAGCGGGAAATTTTCATCTGAAATTCAATATATGGGAAACACATGGTCTGTGATTGTACCTTATCATGTGATGTACCCGGGGATAAAATTTAAATTTTCGAGAGAGGGCAAATCTGGTTTTATTTATAACCCGGTTATTAAAGCACCGAATGAATTGATTTTAAACACAATAGCAATTGGTATGCTAACCCCTCATCGTGAAATTTTTGAATTTCAGGAAAACCCTGAGTATCATCGCCAATATTTTCAGCAAATTCCTGTATCCCGATTAACCATCAATACATATGATCCCATTGATTTAGACGAAGTAATGTTACCTGATGGCCGGCTGCTTACGGGACATGCCCCCGGAAATGGCGGTTGGCATGATGGAATTATGAGGGAACAAATTGCCAAGTCTCTTATTGCATCCGGAATTAATAATGCTAATTATGGTATTAATGTAACAGGCAGAGACCTTAGTCCTGCAGGAAAGGTATCTCAATTTACTGCACATACGACTATTGGAATGTATGAAAACGGTTTAATAGTCCATGGCGGATCTGGCGGAAGTGGCATGGTGACGTTAGATGATACGATACGAAATGAATTTAGCCATGAAGTCGGACATAACTTTGGCTTAGGGCACTATCCTGGTGGATTTAATGGTTCAGTAAATCAAATACCAACTCACCGAAACTCAACATGGGGATGGGATTGTGATAAAAATTTCTTTCTGCCTAATTTCAGACAAAAAATTACCCATCAACCTACTTATTTAGAATATGAAGGCGTTGGGGAGTACGCTCTTCCCTTTGAAGGGCACTCACTGGGTAAAGATGCTATGGCTGGTGGTGCGCCTATGTATGAAAAATATAATGCTTTTACTTTACATACGCCATATTCATTATATTACATTCAAAAAAACCTGGAAAGCAAAGCAGTATTTAATCCTGATTCAAAAACCGGATTTAGCATTTGGGACAGCAAAAAAAATAAAATGGTGGATTATAACCATATCATTGAAAGTTTTTATTTCAAATATATTAACATTAAGAACGGAATAGATGTATTTGCTAGTGACATAAGTAAATGCCTTGATGAGTATGATTATATTTACATTTATCTTTATAATGGACGATGGGCCCAAAATATATTTTTCCCAGTGTCTGACTCTGAAAACAATGGTAAAATAATTAAAATTAACACATCAGCAGCATATCGTGTTTATTTACATATGAATGGAAGCAGTTTTGCAGCAATGAAAAATGTAGATTTGTATTTTTTATCCCATAATGGATCTTGGTTGGAAATGAAATATCCGGATTTAGAACAATATAAAGACGTTGATGTTTCTAATGACACATCAATTACCAGTACGGAAATAAATAATTATTTCAACATGTCTCCTTATTTATTTATACATTGTCAAGACTACCGCTGGACACCCGATATTCATTTCCCGCCTGCTAACTCGAACAACAAAGGTAATGTAATAAAAATTCATGTGGAATCCGTATATGATGTCAGAATTCATATGAATGGAATAAGTTTCTTAGCTGAAAAATACATTGATTTACACTATATTTCTGATGGTTATACTTGGTTTATCGATAGTATGCTATATATTGAGCGCATTCCTTTTGAGCAAGGTATTAAAGTCATTACAATACTTGGGTACTATGATCCTAAAAATCAATTGCCGAGTTATATCTACCCAACCCTAAATGCTGCTTTTGGTATGGTATATAAATCAGATGAAATTAAAGATAACAGTTGCTATCTGGAAGTCGAATATGAAAATGGAACAAAAAGCATTCATATATTAGCTCATTTCAGATTGACAGATAATGAAATGAACCAGTTTCATGTTAATGTTAGCCGGGAACGATTACCGAGAATAGCTCGCATTATTATTCGGGGCGTAGTTGCAGCGGAAAAATCAATAAATCTTGGCAGTGACAATCTAACCTATACTATTAATGGTTATTAACTCATCAATTCATAATGTTACGCTTGTCGATTATTTTTATGTTGAGGAAATTCAAAATCAATGGCGGCATCCACTTTGCGGACGCGGTGATCGTCAGGAACCCGTTCGTCGGGAGTAACCATTTCAAACTGATATTGCTGCGGGGCAGGTTCTTTAAGCATGGTGGTCAGTCCGTTTTTTACACTGACCTTATCAGATCAAAGCCCCGGCATTTCTGCCGGGACTTTGTCAGCAATCTGAGCACTGCCGCTGAGCGGCAGTGTCTTTATCTGTCAGACAGGAATTACTGAAAATCCCGGTTGCTGTACAGTCTGGTCTGTTTGACGGCATTAATATCTTTTGTACCGCCCAGCATCATATTGATACGTAATTCTTTATTCAGCTGCTGAATAACAGAATTAACCCCTTCCGCTCCGCCCAGATTCAGGCCATACAGAACCGGACGACCGACTGCAACCACATCCGCACCGCTTGCCAGCGCTTTAAAGACGTGTGAGCCACGGCGCACACCACTGTCAAATACGATTGGCACACGTTTGTTCACCACTTTTGCAATGGAAGGCAGCACATCAAAAGAGGCCGGTCCGCTGTCCAGCTGACGACCGCCGTGGTTGGATACCCAAATGGCATCCGCACCCGCCTCAATGACTCGGTCAGCATCTTCCGGTGACTGAATACCTTTAACAATGACCGGCAGACCGGACAATTTTTTCACATACTGAATATCATCCGGGGTAAATGCCTGTTTGGCCTGAGCGTAGATCTCGCTGATCCCTGCACCTTTCCCGGTTTTAGAGCCGTCATTGTTCTGTGCAGCAAACAATTCAAGGTTGGCAAATCCTAACGGGAACTGGAAATTGTTGCGTAAATCATCCTCACGCCAGCCGCCGACCGGAGAATCCACGGTCAGAATAATCGCTTTGGCACCACTTTCTTTCGCCCGTTTCAGGGTGAATTCATTAAACGCATTATTTTTGCTCATATAGAGCTGGAAGAAGAACGGATGTCCGTCAGATACCGCCGCCACTTCCTCAATGGTTTTATTTCCGTAGGTGCTGAGAGAAAAAACAGAACCTGCTTTTGCCATACCTTTTGCCGTGGCAATTTCCCCGTCACGGTGCGCCAGTCCCTGTGCTGCCATCGGTGCCTGAATGACAGGCGTTGCCAGCGATATGCCCAGGAATGATGTTGAGAGATCGATATCTTTTAATTCAATTCCCTGCATCACGCGCGGCATAATATATTTGCGATCAAAACTAGCGGTATTATCACGCATATTTTTTTCATCTTCCGCTCCACCGCGGATATAACCGAATGCCCCTTTATCCATATTGGCTTTTACCTGTGATTCCAGGTCATTCAGGTTAACAATTTTTACCGGCCCTTCTTTGGTACTGGCTTTATATTCTGCTGCGTACGCAGTACTCAGTGTCATTGCCAGCCCCAGGGCTGCAACGGCAAATATACCTGATTTTGATTTTTGCATAATATGATTCCTGTTCCCGGTATACATTTACTGTTTAATTGCTTCAGCCTGAATTTTCAGTGACATATTCGCCGGAATACCGGCATCGGCGAGAAAATCAACGCCCCACTGAGTACGGTCAATCGTGGTTTCAAAATCACCGCCGCAGACATCCGCTTTAAATACCGGACTGAAATAACAGCCAAATTTCGTTACCTGTAACTGTACCGGATGCGTTTTTCCTTTGATCGTTAAATTACCGTCCACCGACATCAGTTTATTTCCGGAAAAATGCCATTTTGATGAATCAAATTTAATCTCCGGATATTTTTCCGCATCAAGAATATCGGCACTCAGCATATGCTGATTAAATCCGTCAATCCCGGTATTCAGTGTTTTCACCGGAATAGTAACCTGAACATGCCCTGTTTGCTTCTCAGGTGAATACGCCATATCACCGGTAATATTATAAAAACCGCCGCTGTTGGTAGAGGTATTAAAATGATCAATATAGAACACCGCTTTGGTATGACCCGGATCTAACTTATAGTCAGCAGCCTGTACGGTATTCCATAAAAACAGTGAAGCAAACAGCGTTAAGCCGATCTTTTTCATTCTTTCTTTCCTGATTAGTGTATGACAGTCGCCGCCACTCTTTCTGCCGGCCCCGATGCCGCTAACAATACGGTGTTCCTTTCTTCGCCGGTAGAGCGGATATCGATAAACACTGTTCTGAAAACAGGATAATCCGGGTATCACAAAACTGTTCTGTTTCTGCAACAGTGAAACCCGTTTTCATGACTACTCCCTGATGTTTCGCACCCTTATTATCAATTCATACATAATTATCAGGAGAAATATCATGAGAAACATTATCGGCACCTACCGTGCACCGAAAGGCCATTGGGTCGGCGACGGCTTCCCGGTCAGCCAGATGTTTTCCTACAGCAATCACGGCAAACATCTGAATCCGTTTATCCTGCTCGACCGCGCCGGTCCGGCGGATTTCCCGCCATCAGAGGGAGCCAACCGGGGAGTTGGTGAGCACCCGCACCGTGGTTTTGAAACCGTGACTATCGTCTATGACGGTGAGGTGGCGCACCATGATTCCACCGGTCAGGGCGGTGTGATCGGCAAAGGGGATGTGCAGTGGATGACCGCCGCATCCGGTATTCTGCATCAGGAATACCATTCTGACCGCTTTATGCGGGAAGGCGGCACACTGGATATGGTGCAGTTGTGGGTGAATCTGCCTGCTTCCGCAAAATCCGCCGCACCGGGTTATCAGTTACTGGAAAACAACGCCATTCCGGCGGTGGCACTGCCGAATGACGCGGGAACATTACGGATGATCGCCGGGGAATATGCCGGGGCACGCGGCCCGGCCAGAACGTTCACGGAAATGGATGTGTGGGATCTGCGGCTGAAAGCCGGGAAAGTCACCGGTCTGGCGGCAAAAGCCAACCGCAATGCCGGGCTGATCGTTCTGCACGGCAGCATTTATGTTGACAGCCGCGCACCGCTGCACACCGGCGAACTGATGATTCTGGACGGCGCTGACAGCACCATTCTGCTGGAAGCCACCGAAGATGCCGTTGTTCTGTTCCTCAGCGGCGAACCGATTGATGAGCCGGTTGTCGGTTACGGCCCGTTTGTGATGAACAGCGAGCAGGAAATCCGTGCAGCCATTGAGGATTTCAACAGCGGTCGTTTCGGGCATATACCCGCTGAATAATACCCATGAGGCAAATACGACCGTTATTTGCCTCACAAAATGAGGCGAATAGCGTGACTATTTTCCTCATTGTTTTCAGTTCCGCTCAATATGATTCAGAAAGCCACATTTTTATGTGGCTTTTTTATTGTTGTTAATCAGCAGGATAGCTTACTCCTGCCCCCGAAAACGCCGCCGTCTGCGGCACATGTTCCGCCAGATAATTCAGCAGTGCCTGCACGGAGGGTAACAGCCCTTTGCGGGACGGAAAAACCGCGTGGATCACATCTTCCGGGAACTGCCAGCCCGGCAGAACACGAACAAGCCGCCCGGCAGTCAAATCATTGAGAACCACACCTTCCGGCAGGCGGGCGATGCCCAGCCCTTTGCATGCCGCGCGGTGCAATGTCATGACATCAGTGGTTGCGAGGCGTGCCGTGAGGTGTTTGGTGATGCTGCCGCCGTCTTCGCCGGTCAGTGTCAGTGTGTAGTTTTGTTTTTGTTCGCTGTTGGCGAGGATCGGGAATTCTGTCAGATCATCCGGATGCTGCGGTGCCGCTTTCCCGGTAAATAACCGCGGCGAGGCGACCAGGATGCGCCGCGAATACCCCAGCACTTTCATGGTCAGCCCGGAGTCATCCAGCGGGAGGGAGCGAACCCGCAGAGCGAGATCAAACCCTTCACTGATCACATCCACCGGACGGTTAACCGCCAGGATCTGCACATCAATATCGGGGTATTTCACCATAAAATCTGTCAGCAGATCCTGAAGATAGGCCTGTAACAACGCGACCGGACAGGAAAACTTCACACTGCCGCGCGGATGTCCCTGCACAGAACAGATGATTTCTTCGGCAATTTCCGCCTCATCAATCACGTTTTTGCACTGCTGGTAAAAGGCCTGCCCGATCTCAGTAACATGAAACTGCCGGGTAGAGCGGTAGATCAGCGAAATATTCAGTTTCTGTTCCAGATCAGCAATACGGCGGCTGAGCCGGGATTTCGGAATACCCAGCGCTTCTCCCGCCGGGGAGAATCCGCCGTATTCCACCACTTTCACAAAATAATAAAGGTCATTCAGATCGTATTTCATGCCTGTCACCCGCAGCGTTATCCTGCGGATCAGTATACATAAAAAAATCCGCCGCATTCAGCATGCGGCGGATGTCTGTGAATATAAACGCAATAATTTAGCGGTAAACAATACCACCGTCGGTCAGAATCGCCTGGCCGGTGATGTAATCCGAGTCGTCGCTTGCCAGGAAGGCAACCAGTGCCGCCACATCATCCGGAGTCTGGGCACGGCCCAGCGCAATACCATCGACATATTTTTTGTAGGTTTCCCCTTTCGGCGCGCCGGTGATTTCAGAGAAGCGCTCATCAATTTCCACCCACATATCCGTGCCGACAATCCCCGGACAGTAAGCGTTCACGGTGATCCCGCTGCTGGCGAACTCTTTGGCTGCCGCCTGGGTCAGTGCGCGGACTGCAAATTTCGTGGCGGAATAAACGCCGAGTAAGGCAAAACCATCATGTCCGGCAATGGATGAGGCGTTAATGATTTTCCCTTTCTGTCCGCGTGCTTTGAATTTAGCCGCTGCGGCCTGGATTCCCCACATCGTACCATCGACGTTAATGCGGAAAATACGATCCATATCCTCCGGACGGACATCTTCAATTGCCTTAACCTGGGCAATACCGGCGTTATTGACGATCACATCAAAACCGCCCAGCGCTTGTTCTGCTTTATCGACAACCGCAAAAACCTGATCGCGCTGACTGATATCTGCGGTGAATGTTGCCGCTTTGCGGCCCAGGGCTTCCACTTCTTTTTTGACTTTCGCCAACCCTTCTTCTTTCAGATCCACCAGCGCAATATCCGCCCCTTCTTTGGCTAAGCGCAGTGCAATACCACGACCAATCCCCTGTGCAGCGCCGGTAACCAGAACCACTTTACCCGTTAGTGCCATGATGTGCTCCTTATGAGTGAGGTATTTCGTTATGATATTAATACTCATTTAAAAACATACGCGTTTTTATCCGGGTTGCAAGCCGGTAAGCACATAATGAGCAATAGTCCTGCCCAGTGACAACACTTCACTGTAACAAAATTCGTCAGTATCTCATTCCATAACATTCCCGGCGGGTTTTGCCCTGTCCGGCATAACCCGCCTGCCGGAAAAAAAACAATCAGTATCATTTATATATTAATAATTTTAGTGAATGTATCCCCAATGTTGTTACAGACCCTGGTGAAGGGATTCAGCTTCCCGTTACAGGCGGATAATCCGAAAAAATCAATGTAAACGCTTTCTTTATGCTGTGAGATGAATCACACGGTCATCACGCGCTCCGGGTTAAGATGACAACATGTTTCATTACCTCTGACCTGTAATTTCCGATGACATCTATACACCCCGTAACTATCCGTGATGTTGCAAAACGCGCCGGTGTCTCCGTCGCCACCGTATCCCGTGTATTAAATAATACGGCGGCCACCCGCTCAGAGACCCGGGAACTGGTGATGAACGCCGTGGCTGAGCTGGATTACCGGCCAAACGCCAATGCGCAGGCACTGGCCAGCCAGAGCAGTGACATTCTCGGCGTGGTGGTGATGGATGTATCAGATCCGTTTTTCGGTGCGCTGGTCAAAGCCGTGGATACGGTCGCCCAGCAGCACGGCAAACATGTGCTGATCGGAAACGGCTATCATCAGGCAGAACAGGAGCATCATGCTATTGAAGTGCTGATCCGTCAGCGCTGCAACGCCCTGGTGGTGCATTCCAAAGCGCTCAGTGACGCGGAACTGAGTGATTTTCTCCGCCAGGTGCCCGGTATGACGGTGATTAACCGCGTTATTCCCGGTTTTGAGCACCGCTGTGTCGGGCTGGATAACCTGTCCGGCGGGGAAATGGCGACCCGCCTGCTGATCTCTCAGGGGCATCAGCGCATCGGTTATCTCGGTTCCACCCACGAGATAGAAGATAATACCCTGCGCTATCAGGGCTACTGCAAAGCCATGAGCACCGCCGGGCTGACAGCCGGTACTGCCTGGTATGCGACCGGGTCACCGGACTCTGACGGCGGCGAAGCCGCGATGATTGAGCTGCTGGGGCGCAATCAGGCACTCTCCGCCGTGTTTACCTATAACGATGCCATGGCTGCCGGGGCTATGTCGGTGCTGAATGAAAACGGTATCCGCGTACCGCAGCAGTTTTCCCTGATCGGGTTTGATGATATTCCCGCCGCCCGTTTCACCACACCGAAGCTGACCACAGTACGTTACCCGGTGGTCTCCATGGCCATGCTGGCGACAGAACTTGCCTTAGCGGGTGCCGCCGGAACGTTACCGCAGCCGGAGCCGCATGTGTTTATGCCAACCCTGGTTATCCGTCACTCTTCCGCCTGCCGGTGATCTTTCTTCATGTAAACGTTTTCAATCTGTGAGTCTATTCACAGACGGATAACAACTCTCATTTTATGATCCGGGCGTTTCCTGACGTTATCGTCATGTCCCAGGTTCTGCCATCTTCTTACCGGCATGCCGTTTTATTTATAAATTATTATTATCATTTGCCGGAAGAGTGATAAATACCGCCCCTGCATTTCCTCTGAATAACAGGTGGCGTCATAAATAAAAACTGTACCCTATCCCCCGACCCGGAGGCAGAGAATGAAGAAGCATTTTGTCCTGGCAGGCGTTGCCGCCGCTATGCTGCTTGGTGCTGCGGCACAAGCACAGGCTGATACCCGTATTGGTGTGACCATCTACAAATACGATGACAACTTTATGTCTATCGTCCGTAAAGCCCTTGAAAAAGATGCAAAAAATTCACCGGAAATCACCCTTCTGATGAATGATTCACAAAACGACCAATCCAAACAGAATGATCAGATTGATGTCCTGCTGGCGAAAGGTATCAAAGCACTGGCGATCAACCTGGTTGACCCTGCCGCCGCCCCGGTAATCATCGACAAAGCAAAATCCAATGATATTCCGGTGGTGTTCTTCAACAAAGAACCTTCCCGCAAAGCCCTCGACAGCTACGATAAGGCCTGGTTTGTCGGTACTGACTCCAAAGAATCCGGGGTTATCCAGGGGGAACTGATTGCCAAACACTGGGCAGCCAACCCGGCGTGGGATCTGAACAAAGACGGTAAAATTCAGTATGTGCTGATCAAAGGTGAGCCGGGTCACCCGGATGCGGAAGCCCGCACCACCTATTCGGTCAAAACCCTGAATGAGAAAGGCATCCCGACAGAGCAGCTTCAGCTCGATACCGCGATGTGGGATACCGCACAGGCCAAAGATAAAATGGATGCATGGCTCTCCGGCCCGAATGCAGACAAAATCGAAGTGGTCATTGCCAACAATGACGCGATGGCCATGGGTGCCGTTGAAGCCCTGAAAGCACACAACAAGACCCATATCCCGGTCTTTGGTGTGGATGCCCTGCCGGAAGCCCTCTCCATGGTGAAATCCGGGGCAATGGCCGGTACGGTGCTGAATGACGCGGAAAACCAGGCGAAAGCCACCATGGCTATCACCAAAAACCTAGCGGAAGGCAAACCGGCAGCGGAAGGCACCAGCTACAACATTGAGAACAATGTTATCCGTGTGCCGTATGTCGGCGTGGATAAAGAGAACCTGTCACAGTTTATAAAATAAGCGGTGATTCTTTCCGCCCGCAGCATCCGTGCTGCGGGCGTGTCCGGAACGATAACATTAGCCAGGTGTATGTATGGCCGACAGCTCAGGCGAATATCTGCTGGAAATGATGCATATCAATAAGTCATTTCCCGGCGTTAAGGCACTCGATAATGTCAATTTACGGGTACGACCGTATTCCGTTCATGCCCTGATGGGCGAAAACGGTGCCGGTAAATCCACATTATTAAAATGCCTTTTCGGGATTTATAAAAAAGACAGCGGCAGCATCCTGTTTCAGGGACAGGAAATCGATTTTAAAGGCTCAAAAGAGGCGCTGGAACACGGCGTGTCCATGGTGCATCAGGAGCTGAACCTGGTGCTGCAGCGCTCGGTGATGGATAACATGTGGCTGGGACGCTATCCCGCCAAAGGGTTTTTTGTCGATCAGAACAAGATGCTGAAAGACACACAAGCCATCTTTGATGAGCTGGATATCGATATCGATCCACGGGAAAAAGTCCGCAATTTGTCCGTCTCGCAAATGCAGATGATCGAAATCGCCAAGGCGTTTTCCTATAACGCCAAAATTGTGATCATGGATGAGCCGACCTCCTCCCTGACCGAAAAAGAAGTTAATCATCTGTTTACCATTATCCGCAAGCTGAAAGATCGCGGCTGCGGTATCGTCTATATCTCCCACAAAATGGAAGAAATTTTCCGCCTCTGTGATGAGATCACTATTCTGCGTGACGGTCAGTGGATCTCCACACAGCCCCTTGAAGGGCTGACGATGGATAACATTATTGCCGCCATGGTCGGACGCACACTCAGCCAGCGTTTCCCGGAAAAACAGAGCACGCCGGGGGATGTCATGCTGGAAGTCAGAAACCTCACATCTCTGCGCCAGCCGTCTATCCGCGATATCAGTTTCGACCTGCATCAGGGAGAAATCCTCGGTATCGCCGGTCTGGTTGGTGCCAAACGGACAGATATTCTCGAAACCCTGTTCGGGATCCGCGAGAAATCCGCCGGCACCATCATGCTGAGAGGAAAAACCATTAAGAACAACAGCGCCAACGAAGCCATTAATCACGGCTTCGCGCTGGTCACCGAAGAGCGCCGCGCCACGGGAATCTATGCCTGGCTGAATATCAGTTTTAACTCGCTGATTTCAAACATGGGCAAATATAAAAATAAACTGGGTCTGCTGGATAACAGCAAAATGAAAAGTGATACCCAATGGGTGATTGATGCCATGCGGGTGAAAACCCCCGGTCATCACACCCAGATAGGCTCGCTGTCCGGCGGGAATCAGCAGAAGGTGATTATCGGCCGCTGGCTGCTGACACAACCGGAAGTGTTAATGCTGGATGAACCGACGCGCGGGATTGATGTCGGAGCAAAATTTGAAATTTACCAACTGATTACTGAACTGGCCAAAAAAGGAAAAGGGATCATTATCGTTTCCTCCGAAATGCCGGAACTGCTGGGGATCACAGACCGGATTCTGGTGATGAGCAACGGTGAGGTCGCCGGTATCGTCAACACCCGTGACACCTCGCAAAGTGAGATTTTACGTCTCGCCTCCCTTCACCTTTAAGGATATTAACAATGAGCGCAGCATTAAATAAAAAAAGCTTCCTGTCCTATCTGAAGGACGGGGGGATTTATGTGGTTCTGCTGGTCTTACTGGCGATCATTATCATTCAGGATCCGACATTCCTCAGCCTGATGAACCTGAGTAATATCCTCACCCAATCCTCGGTGCGGATTATTATCGCGCTGGGTGTCGCGGGGCTGATTGTCACCCAGGGCACGGATTTATCCGCCGGGCGTCAGGTCGGGCTGGCGGCGGTAATTGCGGCGACATTGCTGCAATCCATGGAAAACGTGAACAAAGTTTTCCCGCAAATGGAAACCTGGTCTATCCCGATGGTGATCCTGCTGGTGTGTGCGGTCGGTGCGTTGATCGGTCTGGTTAACGGCCTGATTATTGCCTATCTCAACGTCACGCCGTTTATTACCACACTCGGTACTATGATCATCGTCTACGGTATCAACTCCCTGTATTACGATTCTGTCGGTGCCTCACCGGTGGCGGGGTTTGATCCGAAATTCTCTGAATTTGCCCAGGGATTTATCCGTTTCGGTGATTTTAAGCTGTCATATATTACGTTTTATGCCGCGATAGCCGTTTTCTTTGTCTGGATACTGTGGAATAAAACCCGCTTCGGCAAAAACATTTTTGCCATCGGCGGTAACCCGGAAGCGGCTAAAGTGTCCGGTGTGAATGTCGGCCTGAACCTGATTATGATTTACGCCTTATCCGGCGTGTTCTATGCCTTCGGCGGCCTGCTGGAAGCCGGACGTATCGGCAGTGCGACCAACAACCTCGGCTTTATGTATGAGCTGGATGCTATCGCGGCCTGTGTGGTGGGGGGCGTGTCCTTCTCCGGCGGGGTCGGTACCGTGCTGGGCGTGGTGACCGGGGTGCTGATTTTTACCCTGATAAACTACGGCCTGACCTATATCGGCATCAACCCGTACTGGCAGTACATTATCAAGGGCAGCATCATTATTTTTGCCGTCGCGCTGGATTCTCTGAAATACGCGAAGAAAAAATAATCCCGCTGAAATGCAAAAAGACCCGCACTGCGGGTCTTTTATTTTAACAGTGGTGAAACCGGTTTCAGCCTTTTTTCGATGCCTGGAGATAGAGCATTTCCAGTGCGATAGTTGCGCCGGCCAGTGCCGTGATATCGGACTGATCATACGCCGGAGCCACTTCCACCAGATCCATCCCGACGATATTGAGCGGCTGAAGACCGCGCAGCAGTTTCAGGGCGCGGTCAGTTGTCAGCCCGCCGATAACCGGTGTGCCGGTGCCCGGGGCAAATGCCGGGTCCAGACAGTCGATATCGAAGGTCAGATAAACCGGCATATCGCCGACAATCGCTTTCACCTGAGCAATCACATCATCCACGGTACGGTCATTGACCTGCGCGGCATCAATCACAGTGAAACCGTTGTCTGTTTCATGTTCGGTACGGATACCAATCTGCACGGAATGCGCCGGGTCAATCAGTCCCTCATTCGGGGCGTGATAGAACATGGTGCCGTGGTCAAACTTGCTGCCGTTGCCGTAAGTGTCGGTATGAGCATCGAAATGCACCAGCGCCATCTTACCGAAATGTTTGGCGTGCGCGCGCAGCAGCGGCAGCGTCACAAAGTGATCCCCCCCGAAAGAGAGACATTTTTTACCGGACGCCAGCACTTTCTCTGTGTGCGCCTGTAACTTATCACTCATGTCCTGTGCATCACCGAACGCGAACACCAGATCACCGCAATCCACCACATTCAGGCGCTCGCGCATGTCAAATGTCCACGGCCAGCGGTGACCTTCCCAGGCCAGATTGGTTGAAATCTGGCGGATTGCTGCCGGTCCGTGACGGGAACCTGCGCGGCCGGAGGTCGCCATATCAAACGGAACACCGGTGATCACCCAGTCAGCGTCACTGGTGTACGGCTGGAAATTCAGCGGCAGGCGGAGAAAACCAAACGCATTAGAGACCAGTGAGTTGTCGGTCTGATTACCTAATGTGCTGTTAATCATAATGATTCCTTTATCAATGTCTTACTGACACAAAGCCGGACGTAGTATCCCGCCGGGTATTATTCATCTTCTAAATAGGTATAGCCGTACAGGCCGCTCTCGAACTCTTCGGTAAAGGCCTTTTGCTCCTCTTCATCCAGATCAGAAACTTTCACCTGATCACGGAAGCGTTCGAGCAGAATTTTCGGATCCAGCTTCACATACTGAAGCATATCCGCCACGGAATCGCCCTCTTCGCTTTCCAGATAGCGCACCTGACCGTTTTCACCGACATACACATCGAGTGCGGCGGTATCGCCGAACAGGTTATGCATATTACCGAGAATTTCCTGATAAGCACCAATCATGAAAAAGCCCATCATCGGCGGATTTTCCGGGTCATAAGACGGCATCGGCATGGTGGTTGCCACCCCGTCACCGTCCACATAATGGTCGATAATACCGTCGGAGTCACAGGTGATATCCAGCAGCACCGCGCGGCGATCCAGCGGCTTATCCAGCCCCTCAATCGGCAGTACCGGGAACAGCTGATCGATCCCCCACGCATCCGGCAGCGACTGGAACAGCGAGAAATTCACATAGAATTTATCCGCCATACGTTCCTGGAGTTCATCGATAATCGGGCGGTGTGCGCGGTTACCCGGATCCAGATCCTGCTGGATACGGCGGCAGATATTCAGATACAGCCCTTCCGCCCAGGCGCGTTCGGTCAGGGACAGCATGCCCTGCGCGTACTGAGTGTGGATATCATGCAGGTCGAGCTGGCTGTCGTGCAGCCATTCGCGCAGAGAGCGGGCGTTGCCTTTGGTCTGCATCTCTTCCCAGGTTTCCCACAGGCTGGCAACCGGACGCGGTGCATCTTCAGCAGGTGCTTCCACCGGGGAGAACTCGTTGCGCTCCACACCGATCACATTGGAAACCAGCACGGTATGGTGCGCCGTCAGAGCGCGACCGGATTCGGTAATCACGGTCGGGTGCGGCAGGCCGTGCTCTTCACAGGCATCACCGATAGCCCAGATCACATTATTAGCATACTCATTCAGCCCGTAGTTCACAGAGCAGTCAGACTGCGAACGGGTGCCTTCATAATCCACCCCGAGGCCGCCGCCGACATCAAAGCACTGAATATTGACACCCAGCTGATGCAGCTCGACATAGAAACGGGCGGATTCACGGACACCGGTGGCGATATCGCGGATATTCGCCATCTGCGAGCCGAGATGGAAGTGCAGCAGTTGCAGACTCTCCAGGCTGTCTGCCTGGCGCAGCATATCAATCAGTTGCAGTACCTGGGTGGCCGCCAGACCGAACTTGGATTTCTCGCCGCCGCTGGCCTGCCATTTACCGGAACCCTGAGACGCCAGACGCGCCCGCACACCGAGGCGCGGTACCACATCCAGATTTTTCGCTTCTTCAAGCACCACCGCGATTTCCGACATTTTTTCAATCACAAGATAGACTTTGTGACCCAGTTTCTCGCCCATCAGGGCAAGACGGATATACTCGCGGTCTTTATAGCCATTGCAGACGATCACACTGCGGGTCATACCGGCGTGCGCCAGTACCGCCATCAGCTCGGCTTTGGAACCGGCTTCCAGTCCCAGCGGCTCCCCGGCATTGACCAGGGTTTCAATCACGCGCCGCTGCTGGTTGACCTTAATCGGGTAAACCAGAAAATAATCACCTTTGTAACCATAGGATTCGCGGGCACGGCGGAACGCGGCATTAATCGAGCGCAGACGATGCTGCAAAATCTGCGGAAAGCAGAATAATGCAGGCAGACGGATGTGTTCCCGCTCTTTCTGCACACGGTTGACCAGTTCAGCCAGGTCAACGGCAGCCTGCGGCATCTCCGGATTCGGGCAGACGGTGACATGACCGAGGTCATTCACACCGTAATAGCTGCCGCCCCAGTATGCAATGTTATAGGTTTGCTGCATCTTCAGCGCGATATTATCATTCATTAGTCATCTCCTGATTCTGGAGTGAAACTTACCTGTATGGCTGACATACGCCTATCCCCCTTCACCGTGGGATAAATCTGTCCTGTTGACAAGTAAAAATTCAAAATGGATTACATCATCCGGCAAAAAACCGGACACAGATTTACGGGCTTACCGCAGAATGACCCGCCTGCTTGCGTTATCCGGTCTGTTTGAGTGTAACGGATACGGAAAACACCGTGCAGAGCACGTGTCAGTCAGAGAGGAAGAGAGAACAGAAAAGGACGCGGACACATGCTGTAAAGCACGTGGCTGTTGAACGTCAACAAGCAGCAGATAATGGTTCATTAACCCATTTACCCCCACACAGGATTACACACCGTAACCCCCGCCTGAATCATACAGAAAACCTGAGTTTCTGCCGTTTATAACTGACGAAAAATTCACAGCTACTGGCCGCAGTTTATACCGGTTATGACACAAAAATGCAAAATCAAAATGACTAATGCGTGTAAAAAATAAAAACAGTCCCGTAACACATTATTAAAAGTGAAAAAAACCACATGAAAAACCATTCGCACTATAAAATTTCTGGAACCGCTGTTAATTTTACACTAGAATAGCCGTCTAGAAGTTAATACATCCATCAATGTACCGAAAGTTCACTTCACTTAAGGTAGAGAAAAAATAATGACTACACATCTTTTCACTTCTGAGTCCGTATCTGAAGGACACCCGGATAAAATTGCCGACCAAATTTCGGATGCAGTCCTTGATGCGATTTTAAAACAAGATCCCAAAGCGCGTGTTGCCTGTGAAACCTATGTCAAAACCGGTATGGTTCTGGTCGGTGGTGAAATCACCACCAAGGCTTGGGTTGATATTGAGGAAATCACGCGCCGTACTGTCCGTGAGATTGGCTATACCAGCTCATCCATGGGCTTCGATGCTGATTCCTGTGCGGTAATCAGTGCTATCGGTAAACAATCCGCTGACATCAACCAGGGCGTTGACCGTGCTGACCCGCTTGAACAGGGCGCCGGTGACCAGGGTCTGATGTTTGGTTATGCCTCAAACGAAACTGACGTGCTGATGCCGGCACCGATCACCTATGCCCACCGTCTGGTGGAGCGTCAGGCTCAGGTGCGTAAAAGTGGCACGCTGCCGTGGCTGCGCCCGGATGCGAAAAGCCAGATCACCTTCCGTTACGATGACAACAAAATCGCCGGGATTGACGCGGTTGTGCTGTCAACCCAGCACGCTGAAGACATCTCACAGAAAGATCTGCATGAAGCGGTGATGGAAGAGATCATCAAACCGGTTCTGCCGGAAGAATGGCTGGATCCGACCACCAAATATTTCATCAACCCGACCGGCCGTTTTGTTATCGGCGGACCAATGGGTGACTGCGGTCTGACCGGCCGTAAAATTATCGTCGATACCTACGGCGGCATGGCTCGTCACGGCGGTGGCGCATTCTCCGGTAAGGATCCGTCAAAAGTTGACCGTTCCGCAGCCTACGCAGCCCGTTATGTGGCAAAAAATATTGTCGCTGCCGGTCTGGCTGACCGCTGTGAAATCCAGGTCTCCTACGCGATTGGCGTGGCAGAGCCGACGTCCATCATGGTGGAAACCTTCGGTACCGGTAAAGTCTCCAACCAGCAACTGACGCTGCTGGTGCGCGAGTTCTTCGACCTGCGTCCGTATGGTCTGATTCAGATGCTGGATCTGCTGCACCCGATTTATCAGGAAACCGCAGCATACGGTCACTTCGGGCGTCCTCAATTCCCGTGGGAAAAAACCGACAAAGCAGAACAGCTGCGTGAAGCCGCTGGTCTGAAATAATTCCCTGTTATTAACAGGCACAAAAAACCGGCTGAAAAAAAGCCGGTTTTTTTACGTTCCGAACACCGTCATTCACTGTGCTTTGCCGCGCTGATACGATGAATACAGTGCAAAAATCACCATCCCGGCAATCATCGATGCCGTAAATACCAACCCTTTAATACTGAGCATCCCGGATAACAGAATACCGGGTCCCGGGCAAATTCCCGCCAGTCCCCAGCCGAGACCAAACAGCACTGCACCGGTCAGCAGCCGTTTATCAATTTTACTGTTCACCGGTAACTCAACAGGCGTACCGCATACCGTTTTTTTGCGTTTTTTAGCCACCTTAAAGGCAACCATACTGACCACCATAGCCACCGCCATGGTGATCAGCAGTGAAGGATCCCAGTTGCCGGTGATATCCAGAAACGCCAGAATCTTCTGCGGGTTACCCATCCCGGCCACCAGCAAACCGAGGCCGAACAAAATCCCGCTGATTAATGCAGTGATAACAGGCATAATTCGTCCTTATTTCATCAGCCAGACCGTCAGAAAAGCCGTAACCATAAACACCGCCACGGCAGCAAATGATCGTTTTGATAACCGCGCTATACCACAGATACCGTGCCCGCTGGTACAGCCGTTACCCAGCCGCGTACCGAAACCAACCAGCAGACCGGCGGCGATAAGCAACGGATAACCTGCGGCGATCACGACATCCGGCTGACCGGCAAACAGAATATAAATCCACGGGGCCCCTGCCAGCCCGGCAATAAACGCTACCCGCCAGCCGCTCTGCTTTGTGAACATATTGGCGAAAATCCCGCTGATCCCGGCAATCCGCCCGTTAAACAGTAACAGCACAGCAACCGCAATGCCGATCATCAGCCCGCCCAGAGCCGCACTGACCGGCGTAAAGGCCGCGCTATCAATCACCATATTATTTTCCTTTTTTTTCAGGACAATAAAGCTGATACAGCGTGGTCAGCAATATCAGTACTTTCTCATCTGCCACGGAATAATAGATACGTTTTCCTTCACGCCGGGTATTTACCAGTCCTTCATTGCGCAACACCGTCAATTGCTGTGATAACGTCGGCTGATTGATGCCGGTCAGCTCCTCCAGTTCACTGACATTGCATTCGCCCCGGCTCAGCTGGCATAGCAGCAGCAAACGATCCGGATTTCCCAGTATTTTCAGCAGAGCAGCAACGCCTGCGGCGGCTTCCTGCATATCGGTAAGCTGTGTTGGTGTCATAAATTTATTCCTTACTACACTATGCAATTAAATATAATATTATTTTGAGATATATACAACATACTGATAACGGTTGCAGCTTTACGTCAGTCCCGCTAAGCTTCCGGCTATGAAACCGACCCGAGTTCCCACCGCATTACAACAGGCCTGCATGCAGACCCTGCGTGATTATCTGGCCCGTGCCTGCCGGGCACTGAGAACGGATTATCCGGAGCCTGAACTGAACTATCGCCAGCGCGGCACCACGGCTGGCAGCGCCTGCCTGCAAACATGGGAAATCCGTCTCAATCCGGTATTACTGACTGAAAACAGCCATGAATTCATACAGGATGTGGTCCCTCACGAGCTGGCACATCTGCTGGTTTACCGCCGTTTCGGCCGCGTGGCACCCCACGGGCGGGAATGGCAGTGGATGATGACAGAGGTGCTGGGTGTCCCGGCTGTCCGCACACACCGCTTTGATGTGACGTCGGTCCGCAGCCGGACATTCACCTACCGCTGCCAATGCAAAACGGCACATGAACTGACCGTCCGCCGCCATAACAAAGTGTTGCGCGGGGAAAGTCAGTACCTGTGCCGTCATTGTAAAAGTACGCTGGTGCGGGATAACAGTGCGGCTGCAATATCATCCCCCGGCGACCTTACACCAGATCAGTCATAATCAGTTTGGCTGTCTCGAAGTAGATAATCAGCCCGGTACCGTCAATCAGGGTGGCAATAAACGGTGCGGAAACCACTGCCGGATCCACTTTCAGACGCTTAAGCACCATCGGGATAATGGAGGAGACAATCGCACTCCAGACCGTGATACACACCAGTGTCAGACTGACCACCATCATCACTTCCGGCCCTACCCCCAGGAACCAGGCGCGGATCATCCCCGCACATCCCATGGTAAAGGCGACCAGCAGTGACGTGGACAGCTCTTTGCGCAGCACCGCGCCGATATTACGCAGACTCACTTCCCCGAGTGCCATAGCACGGACGAGGGTTGAGGTGATCTGAGTACCGCTGTTACCCCCGGTGCCGATCAGCAGCGGGATAAAGAAAGCCAGTGAGATAGCCGCTTCCAGTTGTTCCTCAAATGCCTTGAGCACCGTACCGGTATACGCTTCCGCCACGAACAGCATCAGCAGCCAGACTGCGCGCTTGCGCCACAGTGTGAACGGGCTGGTGCTCAGATAAGGCTCATCCAGCGGCTGGGAACCGCCCTGTAATGCCGCATCCTGCGTGTTCTCATCCTCAATCAGCTCCGCGATATCCTGCGGACGCAGAATACCGGCCAGCTTGCCGAACTGCACCACCGGCACCGTATCAATCCCGCTGTTATTGATAAGCTCGTACACATCGTGCCGGGACTGCTCCGGTGAAACAGAAAAATAGGTCTGGCGCATCACATCGGCGACAAACGTATCTTCTGCTGCCGTCAGCAGGGCTTTAACCGGCAGGATACCATTCAGGTAATTATCCTCATCCAGTACATATAAATAAGTGGGGATCTGCTCACCCTCCAGTTCCTCACGCAGCGTCAGTTTGACGGCAGCAATCGTGTCTGACACGGTCACGCGGATATACGCCTGACTCATGTAAGCACTGACGGCGTCTTCATCACTGCGCTGCGGACGTTCGGTGTGGTGTGGCGGATTAACGGATGGCGCGGAAATGACCAGCGCGTCCGCTTTTTCGTAGTTGGTTAATTTCATGATGTGTGACCCTAATGTCTGTTATGGACTTCAAACAGCACTCCAATAGGGGCGAAACCAGATGAGAGAATGCGTAGGCTATCTCACGTCTCGGTTTTAGCACTATACAACGTATCCCGCAGACTGCGGGAAGTTACTTCGGGTTATACCTTCTGTTCGATATAACCTGTCCTAATCTTGGGCGTCTCTCGACGTCGTCAGATCAGCAACCTTTGTTTGTATAGGAGCCTCGCCTAACGAGATACTGCACCTTAAATGCGGCGCGAATTATAACTCTCATAAATTATATGGCGAGGACTATTCGTATTTCGTTTAGAAAGCATTGAGGTTACCGATCAGGTCCGGGAGCCCAGATCGTTATCGCTCTCATCACCGGTCAGCTGCCGTGTCACTTCCTCACAACGGACAATTTTGCCGTCTGCCAGACGGAAACAGGCGAAAACCTCAAAGGCGGCGTGTTCGCCACTGACTTTTTCCGCCTTCGCGATATGCTGTGTGTGTACACAGGACTCGCCTTCTGCGATAGATTTAATCTCAATGGTAATACTGCGGGTTGCCATTTTCAGGGCATTAAGATGGGCAAGAAATGCGGGGAATTCAATTGTCTGACCATTCACCACCTGAACATAATCACGGGAAAAATACTGTTCAACCAGGGATTCATCACCGATATGTTCACCGAGAACGTCAGTCAGGGCACGGGTTACAAACTCTGTCTTATTCATTGCTGAAAATCCTTTTTTATTATGATGACATTTACAGCATAGCGGAAACCGGGCGTTTATCCGCCGGAAACAGAAAAAGCGCCGCTGAAAACGACGCTTTTTTGCCATTATACCGAATGATTCTCAATCAGGCTAATTCAACATTGCCCTGAATCTGACAGCTGCACGCCAGAACATAACCCTGCTCAATCTCTTCCGGTGTCAGCGTCATGGTGCTGGTGGTGGTGTATTCACCGCTGCGGACACGGGTTTTACAGCTTCCGCAGACACCGGCACGGCAGGCTGCCATCACCGGCACACTGTTGGCTTCCATCGCCGCCAGCAGCGTCATACCGACAGGCACTTTCACCTGACGCAGCGGGGACTGAATGGTCATAGTGACCATCTGCTCTCCGGCTTCTGCTTCCGGCTCCGGTCCGAAACGCTCCATAAAGAAGCTGCCCGGATCCACATTCAGTGCCTGACAGAATGTCTGCACATTCTTCATATACGGCGCCGGACCACAGGTCATCACCGTGTGCTGTGCGATATCCGGGATCAGTGCCTTCAGTTTTTCTTCTGACAGGCGGCCGGATAACAATTCATCCGTCTCATCACTGTTTTCCACCATCAGGATCAGGCGCAGACGGGCCGGGAATGCCGACAGTAACTGCTGCCATTCCTGAGCAAAAATCACCTGCTGTTTATCACGCACGTTGAAAATCACCGTCACCTGACTTTCCGGCTGACGGTGCAGGATCCAGCGGGTCATCGACATCACCGGTGTCACGCCGCAACCGGCGGCCAGCATCAGATAGCGCTCTGCCGGGCGGGAATCACAGGTAAATTCACCCTGTGCATCAGACAGCCACAGGTAATCCCCCGGTTTCACCTCGCCGGTCAGCCAGCCGGAACCCTGTCCGTCATCCAGACGGCGCACCGTCAGGCTCAGGAACGGGCTCAGTCCCGGTGTGGAAGATAAGGTATAAGCACGCAGTGTCTCATCACTGTTGCGGATACTCACCAGCGCATACTGCCCTGCGTGATACTGATAAAAATCGTGGTTAATCAGATTGATAGTCCACACATCCGGGGTTTCCTGCCTGACAGAATGGACCTGCATGCGGTTCGGACATAAAGACGTCGGCATTGTCATCGGGCTCTCCTGACTCCGTGCCGGAGAAGGCGTGACCGCCCTCTCCGGTGCTAACAGTTACGGCAATTACGCGCCTAACACAGCGTGTAAATCATTTTCAACAGTGGTAATCGGACGCATACCGAATTTTTCATTCAGTACATTCAGCAGATTGTCCGTCAGGAACGCCGGTGCGGTCGGGCCGGTGAAGATATCCTTCACGCCCAGCGCCAGCAGAGTCAGCAGGATCACAATCGCTTTCTGTTCAAACCAGGAGAGCACCAGGGTCAGCGGCAGATCATTGACGCCGCAGCCCAGTTTCTCAGCCAGTTTCACCGCCAGCATAATCGCGGAATACGCATCGTTGCACTGACCGACATCCAGCAGGCGCGGTAATCCTTCCAGAGTCCCGAAATCCAGTTTGTTGAAACGGTATTTACCGCAGGCCAGGGTCATAATCAGGCAGTCCTGAGGCACCTGACGGGCGAAATCGGTGTAATAGCTGCGCTCACCGCGGCTGCCGTCGCAACCGCCGACGAGGAACACATGACGCAGTTTGCCGGTAGCCACCAGGTCAATCACGGTATCTGCGGCATTGAGCAGCGTTTCACGCCCAAAACCAACGGTGATCAGGTGTTCGATTTCGCTGTATGGGAAGCCGTCCATCGCCTGAGCCTGCGCGATAATATCGCTGAAATCATCACCATTCAGGTGTTTCGCACCCGGCCAGCCGACGATACTGCGGGTCCAGATACGGTCAGTGTAACTGCCCGGATTCGGGTCCAGAATACAGTTGGAAGTCATCAGGATCGGGCCCGGGAATTTGGCAAACTCAGTTTGCTGGTTCTGCCAGCCGCTGCCGTAGTTACCGACCAGATGTTTGTATTTTTTCAGTTCCGGATAGCCGTGTGCAGGCAGCATTTCACCGTGAGTATAAACATTCACACCGGTGCCTTCTGTCTGTTGCAGCAGCATATGCAGATCTTTGAGGTCATGACCGGAGATCAGAATCGCTTTACCTACCACCGGACGGACGTTCACGGAAGACGGCGTCGGATGACCGTAAGCTTCGGTTTCACCGGCATCCAGCATTTCCATGATTTTAAAGTTCATCATACCAATCGCCATGGACTGGTTGAGCAGCTCACCCATATCAGACGGATCAGTACCGAGCCACGCCATGATTTCATGGTACTGGCCGTAAATCTCATCACTGTACTTGCCCAGCACATGGGCGTGCTCCATATACGCCGCCGCCCCTTTCAGGCCGTACAGGCAGAGCATACGCAGACCGTGAATATCATCACCGATAGCCTGCTTATCTTTATTCAGGGCAAATTCATCGGCCTGTTTCACCAGTGACGCAATATCCGTGCCCTTCAGTTGCAGGTTTGCTAACGGGTGATTCACAACCAATGCCGGATTTTTCGCCAGGCAGCGTTTCATCAGGCTGTCACGCATCACAATCGCTTCCTGCGCATAACCGATGATGCGCTCAGAATCGAAGTTAACGTTAGTTAATGTGGAGAAAAACGCACGCGGCGCAAAGCTGTCTGTGTCGTGATCGATGATACCTGATTCACGCGCAGCAACCGCCCACGCTGAAAGACTTTCCAGTACTGCCACCAGCAGATCCTGTAAGTCAGATGTTTCTGCGGTTTTACCGCACATGCCCTGGGCATAGGCACAACCATTACCCACCGGCGTACGCATCGTTTGTTCACATTGCACACAGTACATGCTCTTGCTTCCTTATAAGTTGTATTTTATATGCAACATAAGAATACGCCATTTCAGACCGGTGAAAAGGGGTTTTCCTGACTATCATTCCTTTGCTTGATCTAAAGCAAAAATTAACCGGCACGACACATCACTATCGCGAATGATTAACATTTACAATGTGTTAAATGTCATGCTGACTAAGGGATTGTCCGATAGTTTGGAATACGGCGGCGTGATACAAACCGGTAAGGAAACTGACCAGAGGATGGATAAAATGTTATATATTGATGATAACGGATTAGTAAAATCAAACCGCATTACCATTAAACGATTCAGTAAAATCGAGCGCGACCCGATGGATAAAGTGAACGGTATTATTGTTCACCAGACTGGTACGCCTGCTGAAACACATGTCTTTAACAGTTACAGTCATGCAGGCAGTAATGGCGCTCACTTCTTAATTGATAAAGAAGGCGTGATTTATCAGACGGCTTCGTTGTTTAAAACAACGTGGCATTTAGGAAAAATGAAATCGAGATGTGTTATTACAAAAAAATGTGAACCATCTGAACTCAAAAAAATGGCAGACCTGGAAAATAAATTCAGAACTAAAGCTATCTCAGATATAGAGAAGGCAAAGTCATTTCCGGATCGCTACCCAAGTAATACTGATAGTATCGGCATTGAAATTGTCGGTTACTATGAACGTGACAGTGATAATAATGACATATATGACGCAGTGAACAGCAAACAAAATGCATCTCTTAAATGGCTGATATCAGAACTTTTAGAAACATTGGATATTTCAATATCTGAAGTATATAAACATCCTGATGTAGCAAGAAAAAATACAACTGAAGCGAGTACTGCATCATGGTAAATAAATTCTCTATCCTGTTACTTACGATAGCTCTCACTCCTGAAGCAATGAATGCTATGTCTGTAAAAAATATAGAAATAGAAAATTCAGGAATTACTGTCACAAAAAATCCCCCTGCCGGCGAAGTTAATGCCTGTAAAAAATTCACACCAAATAAAGAACAACTGATCAATTACTTCCGGTCAGCAGAAATATCGTCAGACATGTCATGGGATCATGATTATTATTCATCCTGTATTTCATACGGCAGTCTTGAACTTGAAAATGGTCAGACAGGTGAATGGCGAATATCATCAAGCGGTGCCGGTGATATCCGCTTTCCTGATGGTAACTATATCTACCTGTTCCGCGAAAAGAATGAATGGGTTGACTCTTATTTATGCGGTGACGAACCCGATTGCTGACATATCTGCCCTCTCCGGGGATAACGGGCGGACCAATCCATCCAAATCGCCCGTTCCCCGCTAAAACAGCAAGGTTACATTCACGCCAAAAATGGTTTTTACCACGGTCATTTAACCATCAAATGCCGGGCCAAAAAATCAGCATCTTAGTCACTTTCTGTTAAAAAATTATTGCGTACAGGTAATGATTGTAATTATCATTTGCTTTCCTAAATTCTCACGGAAACCTGAGTGATGACTGATTCCTGTAACGCATCCTGCCGCCCTGCCCGCCTCACGCCGCTGGCACTCGCACTCGCTGTTATCAGCAGCGGCAGTCTCGCCGCCACCGCAGATACTGAAACCCCGCTCGTCGTTGTCGGCAACTGGCTGGATAACACTGATAACAGCGATACGCTGCTGAACCACGGCGGCGCACGGACCATCAAAACCAAAAAACAAATCGATGAATCCGGGGCAGAAACCATCGCGGACGCCCTGCGCGGTATTCCGGGCGTTCAGGTGCGGGACAGTAACGGCACCGGCGGCAGTGACGTTTCACTCAATGTCGGTATCCGCGGGCTTCCGGCACGGCTTTCGCCGCGCTCCACCATTCTGCTCGATGGAATTCCGCTGGCCGCCGCCCCTTACGGACAGCCGCAGTTATCCATGTCACCACTCTCGTTAGGCTCCATCAGCAGCATTGACGTCATGCGCGGTGCCACTTCTGTTCGTTACGGACCGCAAAACGTCGGCGGCGTGATTAACTTTGTCACTAAACCGATTCCGGAAACCTTCAGCGGTTCCGCGTCTGTCAAAACACAGGGCGCACGCACCGGCGGGCTGAAAACCCTGACCGATGCCTCTGTCGGCGGATCAAAAGAAGACGGTTCTGCGGGTGCGCTGCTGCTCTACTCCGGCCTGCACGGTCAGGGTTACCGTAAGAATAATGATAATACCGATATTGATGACATTATCCTGAAAACCCGTTACGCCTTCAGCGATACCGATGAACTGCTGGCAAACTTCCACTATTATCATGCGCAATCCGGGATGCCGGGCGGCCTGTCGGAAGCACAATACAACGCCGATCCTTACCAGTCAGTCCGCCCGTTTGACCGTTTTGAAGGCAACCGCCAGGATATGTCCTTTAAATACCGCCATCAGGAAGACGATAAACAGTTTGAGTTACTGACCTGGTTCAGCAAAAGCTACCGCGGCAGCTATATTGAGAGCGAAGGAACAAAAGATAATGCCGGTAAGAGCCGACTCGTTTCCTATCCGCGCCACTATACCGCTTACGCCATTGAGCCAAGCTATTCACAGCTGTTCCGTTTTGATAACCAGTCCCATGAAATTACCTTCGGTTACCGTTATCTGAATGAAACGGCGGATGAAAAAGCCTACCGCTCCGGCTGGTATCCGACCGGTTCTCAAAGCTCACGCCCTCAGACAGACAACTACTATCAGCACACCTCCGGCGGTACAGAAGCCCATGCCATCTATATCGATGACACCATTAATTTCGGTAACTGGACGGTTATTCCCGGTCTGCGTTATGAAAATATAAAAATTCATCTCGATGACGGTTTCCGTAACCAGTTCCGCAGCAAAAGTTACAGCGAGCCGTTACCGGCTCTGTCAGTGATTTATCATATTGATGATCAGTGGAAACTGTTCGCCAACGCCGGCAGCTCATTCGGCAGCCTGCAATATTTCCAGCTTAATACCGGCGGCGCGGGTAATGATCCGGCAAACGGCCTGAGTGCGGAAAAAGCCCATAACTATGAAGCCGGTACACGGTTTGACGATGGTCTGCTTTCTGCGGAAATGACCCTGTTCTATATCGATTTCAATGATCAGCTGCAATACATTGAAAACTCAACCGGCTGGACAAACCTCGGTGCAACCACCCATCAGGGGGTGGAGCTGGCGCTGAATTATGACCTGAGTGAAGCAGCGAAATGGCTCGACGGTGCCAGTATCTACAGTACCTACACCTACACCAAAGCAGTCAGTAAACGCGGTAATTTTGCAGATAAAGATCTGCCGTTCTACTCCCGTCAGCTCTTTACTGCCGGTGCCCGCTATGAAACCGGCAACTGGGTGTGGAATCTCAACACCTATGCACAGTCAAAACAGCAGTCACCGGGAACCGGAAAAAATTACATTACCGAAGGCAGTGCTGACGGGCGTTACGGCATAATTCCGGGCTATATGATGTGGGATGCCCGTGCCGAGTATCACTTCGGCCCGCAATGGTCCGATCTGACGCTCGCCGCCGGGGTAAAAAACCTGTTCGACCAGGCCAGCTTTACCCGCTCGACAGATAATAACTACGGCATTTACGCCGGGCAGCCGCGCACCTTCTTTGCGCAGGCTTCCGTGAAGTTTTAAAGGTTACTTTATATGATGAAGCACATGTTCCACGCCGCCGGACGTTTTCCGGCGCTTATCATCACACTCTGTGCCGCACTCGCGGCACTGTTGCCGTTCAGCACAGCCGCGGCACCGATCACGGTGACGGATATTGCCGGGCGGACAGTCACCGTCAATGCCCCGGTCTCCCGGATTATGCTGGCAGACAGCCGGGTACTGGTTGCGCTGAATATTTTGCATCCGTCTGAACCGCTGAAAGGTATTGCGGCATGGGATGATGCACTGACAAAAAAAGCACCGGATCTGCGCATTGCGTATGAAAAGCCGTTTCCGCAGCTGAAAGATATTCCGGTATTTCCTAATCCCTACACATCGGATTTCAGTGTCGAAAAAGCGCTGACTTATCAGCCGGATCTGGTGATTTTTGATACCGGACTGCAAAGCAAACTGACCGAAAGCGGCACCCTGGATTTACTGGAAAAAAGTGGTATTCCGGTGATATTTATCGATTTTCGTCAGTACCCGCTGCAAAACACCATGCCGAGCATGGCGCTTTTGGGGCAGGTCTTCGGGCAGGAAAAACAGGCAGCGGCATTTAATGATTTTTACCGCCAGCGACTGGATCTTATCCGCTCCCGGGTTGCAAACATTCCGGAAGACAAAAAACCGACAGTCTTTATCGAACGGGCGGCGGGTCTTGCCGGAGAAAACAGCTGCTGCAAAACCTTTGGTAACGGTAACTTCGGGGAGTTTGTTGCCACAGCCGGAGGACATAACCTCGGGGCCGACTGGTTTAAAAACGGCATGGGGGGTGAAGTGAATGAAGAACAGATTATTGCTGCCGACCCGCAATTTTATCTGATGACCGTTGCCGACTGGGAAAGTACCCGCAAAGGCAGCGTCTCAGTACCGCTCGGCTATACCGGCTCTGAGGAGCGGGCAGTACCGGCACTGGAAAAACTGATGGCACGGTCGAAACTGCAGCATCTCACGGCGTATCAGCAAAAGCAGGTATTGGCACTGTATCAGCAATACTATGACACCCCGTTCAATATTATTGCGGTGGAAGCTATCGCCAAAATGCTGCACCCGGCGCTGTTTCCTGAACTCGATCCGCAGGCAGACAGCCTTATGCTGCATAAAACCTTTACTGCACTGGACGGCAACGGCCTGTTCTGGCTGCAACCCTGATCATCACATCCGTTTCCGTATCTGAAAAATAACGGGCAGTTTCCTGCCCGTTATCTGCACGGTCCCGCCGCTATTTCTTCTGATACAACTCATTCGCCATATCAATACTGTCTGCATTAACATCCCGGATATGGTCACGCGTCAGACGGTACACCACCGGGCTTAATAAGATCAGTGCGATCAGGTTCGGGATCGCCATCATGGCATTCAGGGTATCCGCCAGCAACCAGACAAACTCCAGCGACTGTGTGGCACCAATCGGTAACGCAATCAGCCACAATACACGGAAAACCTTAATCGCCTTCACGCCGAACAGATACTGGACACACTTCTCACCGTAAAAACTCCAGCCGAGGATCGTGGTGAAGGCAAAAATCGTCAGTGCAATCGCCACAATATAGTTTCCGCCCGGAATCGCCGCTTTAAAAGAGGACGCGGTCAATGTGGCACCGGTTTCCGCTGTCAGCCAGCCGCCCATAATGACAATGGTCAGCCCGGTTACCGAACAGACAATAATGGTGTCAATAAAGGTGCCGAGCATGGCAATAAGCCCCTGACGGATCGGATTCTGGGTTTTCGCGGCAGCATGCGCTATCGGCGCACTGCCCAGCCCCGCTTCGTTGGAGAACACGCCGCGCGCCACCCCGAAACGTATCGCTGCCCAGACTGTCGCCCCGGCAAATCCGCCCTGTGCGGCTACCGGTGTGAAAGCAGAGGTCACAATGAGGGAGAATGCTGCCGGAATCTCACTGATATTCAGCGCCAGCACCACAAGACCAGCACCAAAGTAGCCGACAGTCATAAACGGCACCAGTTTACCGGCTACGTCGGAGATACGGCGGATCCCGCCAATCAGTACCGCACCAACCAGCAGCACCAGCGCCACGCTGGTCACCCATTTGTTGACGCCGAAATTACTCTCCAGCACATCTGCCACCGAGTTGGCCTGAACGGTGTTCCCGATGCCAAACCCGGCACAGGCACCAAATACCGCAAACAGCGTCCCCAGCCAAACCCATTTCGGGCCGAGGCCATTTTTGATGTAATACATCGGGCCGCCGACATACTGCCCGTATTTATCCACTTCACGGTAACGAACCGCCAGCACAGCTTCTGAGTATTTTGTCGCCATACCGACCAGCGCCGTCATCCACATCCAGAACAGTGCGCCCGGCCCGCCCATCACCACTGCCGTTGCCACACCGGCGATATTGCCGGTACCGATAGTGGCAGACAATGCGGTCATCAGGGCATTAAACGGGGAGATCTGTCCTTCCCCGCGGGATTCATTGCGCTGAAATAATAATCTGAACCCGGTACCCAGTTTACGGATAGGCAAAAATCCCAGCCGAATCTGCATATATAAGCCGACACCCAGTATTCCCGCCAGCATCGGCACACCCCATACCACGCCGTTCAGCGCGCCCAGCCACTCTGTTATCAAATCCATTCACGCCTCCTGACCGACCCTGTTACTTTTTTATTTTACGTATTACACATAGGTAACATTTATTTATCATTTATTACTAAAGCGGAAAAATGCCGGGAATGCGAACAAAAAATGTCCGGATTTGCGTTGGATTTTTGAATCTGTGAAGGGTGTCACTTGTCACAAATTGAATTAAAATAGCGATTAATTTTTATCTGAAATGGATCATGTTCAGCCATGTCTGATGCTTTACCGCATACGACAGCCACGCTTAAACGCCGTTATCGTGTGCTTAAACGCCTTAAAGAACGCAACCTCGCCCCTGTTACTGTCCTGCTGCTGGCGGCTGCCGTCGGCGCACTTGCCGGTTTTACCGGTGTGCTGTTTGAACGCGGGGTCAATTGGGTAGGCGAATACCGGGTCAGCTCGCTGACTGCACTGACAGAGAATAAAGGTATTCTGATCCCGCTGATGTTTATTGTTTCCGCCCTGCTGGCCATGTCAGGCTACTGGCTGGTGCGGCGTTTTTCACCGGAATCCGGCGGGTCGGGGATCCCGGAAATTGAAGGGGCATTGCAGGATGTCCGCCCGGTACGCTGGTGGCGGGTGCTGCCGGTGAAATTTATCGGCGGACTGGGCACGCTCGGCTCCGGTATGGTGCTGGGACGTGAAGGCCCGACCGTGCAGTTAGGGGCAAATATCAGCGGGCTGGTCAGTGCGCTGGCCGGGGTGAAAAACAAAGAATCCCGCCATACATTACTGGCCACCGGTGCCGCCGCCGGTCTGACCGCCGCCTTTAACGCACCGCTCGCGGGGATCCTGTTTATCATCGAGGAAATGCGTCCGCAGTTCCGTTACAGCCTGATTTCCATCAAAGCCGTTTTTATCGGCGTGATCATATCGAGCATTGTTTTTCAGACCTTTAACAGCGGTGCGCCGATCCTGGATATCGGCAAATACCATGCCGCCCCGCTCAATACCCTCTGGCTCTATCTGGGGCTGGGAATGGTTTTCGGTGTGATTGGTGTCATGTTCAACCGCTTTCTGCTTACCATGCAGACACAGTTCCGCCGCTTTTATCAGGACAAAACATCCCGTTTTGTTGCCACCGGCGGGCTGATTGGCGGATTATGCGGTATTGCCGGGCTGTACTGGCCGCAGGTAACCGGCGGCGGATTCGCGGTGATCCCCGATGTTGCCGCGCTGCACTATTCCCTGACCGGTATTCTGATGATCTTCCTGTTCCGCGTGCTCACCACGGTTATCTGCTTCAGTTCCGGTGCGCCGGGCGGGATCTTCGCGCCGACACTCGCACTCGGCACACTGTTCGGCAGCTTCTTCGGCTATGCCGCCATGCTGCTGTTTCCGCAGTATCAGATTGAACCGGCGACCTTTGCCATTGCCGGGATGGGGGCTCTCTTTGCCGCCACCGTCCGTGCGCCGCTTACCGGTATTGTGCTGGTGCTGGAGATGACCGATAACTATCAGCTGATCCTGCCGATGATTATCACGTGTCTGGGCGCAACACTGCTGGCGCAGTATCTGGGCGGGCGTCCGCTGTATTCGGTACTGCTGGAGCGGATCCTGATGCAGAACGGCACGCCGCCGGAAAAAACCGGTGACGCGCCGCGAGGGTAATAGTAATCAGGCTTTTTTGCGGGCAATCAGGGTGGCGAAATTCAGCCGGATCCGGTTGCCTGCCGCATCGGTGCGGTGCAGATGCCCCGGGTTTTCGTTGTATTTCAGAATGTCCCAGTCCGCATAATAGCCGGATAACTCGCCCGGCTTCAGGAAGCAGTCAAACGGTAGTTCGTCATACGGCATATTCTCTGTTTCCACCGGACAGACAATCAGGTTATACCCGTCCGGGCGGGTATGCGCCTGCATATCAGCGATGATCGCGGCAATATTCTCTCTTTTCAGGAACATCAGCACAACGGTGGAGATAATGATGTCGTAATCATCCTGTAACGCATGCTGATTGATATCATACACCTGAGTGCGGATATTGCTGATCCCGGCTGCAGCTTTCACATCTTCAATCGCCTGAATATGCTGCGGATTAATATCCGCGGCAGTCACATCATAACCGACCTGCGCCAGGAAAAAGCTGTTGCGCCCGCGTCCGGAGCCTAAATCGAGTGTTTTACCCGGTTTGGTCATTGTCACCAGTTCACGGACTTCAGAATGCGGACGGGTCAGTCCGTGGATTTTATAGAATTCATCTTCAGGCAGACACCAGAAGGCAAGCTGACAGGAAATATCATCACTGACGGATTCAATTTTGTGCCACACCTGTGGATCAAGGCGCGGAGGCTGATGTTCGGTATCAAAATGGTAGCGGGTCTCTTCGCCGTCGTCACCGAAAACGACAAAATCCATCTCACCCGCCAGAACCGTCAGCTGTGCCCACGTACCTTCCGCCGTATTATGGCGATCCATAAAGGCCATCGGGATAGTGTTTTTTTGCCAGACCGGCAGGGTTTTATAGCAGACTACGTTTTCCATTTTACGCCTCACCTTAAAGATGCATTTTAAATACATCTTATATCCTTTCCGGTGAGGCGTAAATGGTTTTTATTTCTGACGGGCGATAACTTCGTTTATCCCCTGAAAGACAAACGGTTTGGCATCGGTGAAATCACCTGCCACATCACCGGAATAAATGTTTTGCTGTTCAGGACCCAGATCCAGTTTCTTCACTTTGCCGTTTTCTTTGCTGAAATCCACTTTCTTCAGATCAACCCAGAAGACATTCGGTGTCAGCGCCGATTCAAAGAAATAAATCTGACGTTTGTGATCGACCACCGTGCGCCAGCGGGTGGAGGAGATATTCGGCTCCTCTTCGGTATTCAGCCCGAACGGCACAGACACATTGCGGATCACACTGAACACCGACGCCACCGCTTTATTCGGCGTGGTTGCTTTCGGAATCGCATTAATATAGAAAGATCCGCGCGCAAAACGGTCAGCAGAGCGGTTGGTGCCCGGCAGCATCACAGTGCCGTTGATTTGCTGCCAGTAGCTGTCCAGTGCCAGCTGCTCACTGAATACCGGAGAGTTGGTCATCACCTGATATTTACGGCTATGATGAATCACCTGCTTACCATCAATATATTCAATAATGGCACTGTCACCGGAGGCATCAGATAATGAAAGGTGCAGTGTTGCCAGGCGCTCTTCGCCGGGGACTTTATCGGTGATCACCGCGAATGGCTCTTTTTCCAGTGCGGTAACTGCTTCTTCAACAGTTGCGTAGTTATCCAGCACATATTGTGCCCAGGCCGAGATACTCAGGGTCGGTTTGTTACTTTCCGGTGTCGGATACACGGATTCCACCAGCCACAGCAGATTTGCGGACAATCCCTTTTCATTTATACCGTCAGTCGTGGCAACATCATAGCCGGAAGCCACCACACTGCCGTATTTTGACACCCATTTCACGGAATTCGGCCCGGCGGCACCATCACGCGCCATCCCCTGCGGGAAAATCCATAAATTGGTGCCGACATCACTTTTCCAGTCCATTGACCGGGCAGTGATTACCTGAGCATCATCCCCGAGATACACCAGCCGGGTGCAGGCGGAAGCAATCTGAGCAGCCAGTAATGTGGCCGACGCAACCGCACCGGCAAGTATAATTCGCTTAAATGTCATGAAAAACCCCTTTTCATTAACGTCCGGCAACCGGCAATTTACCGGTTACCCTTCCTTATTACTGTAGTCCTTATCAGGATTTTGTGGCAAACGGCGGCCGGGCAAACCAGATCAGGACAATCAATCCGATAAAGACCCCGCCGGAGAGCCAGAAAATTTCATTGGCACTGATAATCAGGCCCTGCGCGGTGATTTCCTTCGCCAGATACGCAGAGGTCTGCGCTTCTGATAACCCGTGCTGCGCCATCTCCTGATACATCTGTACCGATTCCGGATTATACGCGGTAATGGATTCCGTCAGCTGAGAATGATGTAACGATTCGCGACGACTCCACAGCGTGGTGGTGATCGATGTCCCGATAGAACCCGCCAGGGTCCGGAAGAAGTTGGCCAGTGCGGAGGCAGAGGCCAGTTTCTCCGGCGGCAGACCGGAAAGCGTGATGGTGGTAAGCGGCATAAAGAAACAGGCCACCGCAAAACCCTGTACCAGCTGCGGCCAGACAGAGGCGTAGAACCCCATCTGCGGCTCAAAGGTATAGGCGCGCCAGTAGAAGCAGACGGAATACACCACGAAACTAAAGGTTACAATCCAGCGCAAATCCACCACATTCGAGATTTTACCGACAAACGCGGAAATCAGTATCGGCACCAGCCCGATAGGTGCCAGCGCCAGCCCCGCCCATTCCGCGGTATAGCCGTACACCTCCTGCAGCAGCTGCGGCAGCAGTACAATCGCGCCGAAATAGACCATATACGCCAGACTGACCGACAGTGTGCCGATGGTAAAGTTACGCGACTTAAACAGCGACAGCTCGACAATCGGGTTTTTATCTGTCAGCTCCCAGATCACCAGGAAGACCAGTGCAACAGCGGCAATAATTGCCAATGCGACAATTTCATCTGACTCCAGCCAGCCGAGATCTTTCCCTTTATCCAGAAGAATTTGCAGGCAGCCGATCCCGACCACCAACAGCGACAAGCCAATCACATTGAGCGGAACCTTTGTCACCTTCGATTCCATACCGCGCAGCAGCATCAGACTGACAATCACCACGGCAATACCGATAGGGACGTTGATAAAGAAAATCCAGCCCCAGTGGAAGTTATCACTGATATAGCCACCCATAATCGGTCCGAAAACCGGCGCCAGGATGATAGTCATCGACCAGAGCGCCAGCGCGGTATTCTGTTTGGCAGGCGGATAACTTTTCAGCAGCAGGCTTTGTGAAAGCGGGATTATCGGCCCGGCCACCCCGCCCTGTAACACGCGGAAGAAAATCAGCATTTCCAGGCTTTCTGACAACCCGCACAGCAGTGACGTCAGGGTAAACAGCCCGGTGGACCAGATAAACACCCGCACTTCCCCGAAGCGCTTGGCCAGAAACCCGGTAATCGCGATGGAAATCGCGTTTGATACCCCGAACGAGGTAATAACCCAGGTGCCCTGTGAGACAGAGGCACCGAGATCGCCGGAAATGGTCGGGATCGCCACGTTGGCAATGGTGGAGTCCAGCACCTGCATAAAGGTGGCCATCGACAGTGCGATGGTCGCCCAGACCAGTTTCATGCCTGTTAACGGTTGATTAGCCACAATAAAGCCCCGCGCGGATTAACTGGCGTTATCGGCAATGATATGTGCAATCACCGCATTGACCGGTGCCAGATCCGGGATCAGCACATCACTCTTAAAGGCCGGGGTATCGCGCTGCACATTCGCCAGCACCGGACCGTCGGTATTTTTGGTTTCGATGGTTACGTTCATCGACAGACCAATACGCAGCGGATATTTGGCAACCTGCTGCGGCTCCAGCTCGACCCGTACCGGCAGACGCTGCACCACTTTAATCCAGTTACCGGTGGCGTTTTGCGCAGGCAGCAGGGAGAAAGCACTGCCGGTACCCATATCCAGCCCCGCGACAGTGCCGTTAAAGGTCACTTTGTCGCCGTAAAAATCACTGGTGATAGTGACCGGCTGCCCGATCCGCACACTGCTGAGCTGCGTTTCCTTAAAGTTGGCATCAATCCAGACCGGTTCGACCGGTACAATCGCCATCAGCGAGGCACTCGGGCTGACCTGAGCCCCGACCTGCACATTACGGCGGGAAACATAACCGGTATACGGACTGCGGATTTCGGTGCGCTGTAAGCTAATCCAGGCATCACGGACTTTATCCGCCGCCTGTAATACTGCGGGCTGATCCGCCAGCGCGGTATTTTTCAGTAATGCTTTGGTGGCATTCAGCTGCTGCACAGACGCATTCAGGGATGCCTGCGCCTCTTCAACCGCTTCGCGTGAGTGCTGTAAATCTTCTTTGGAGATAGTCCCCCGCTGTCCTAACACACTGCGGCGGGCATAATCATTCTGCGCCTGATTCAGCATCACTTGTTTCTGAGCGATAACCGCACCGAGCTGGTCGCGGTTAAAATAGAGCTCCTGAGTCTGGCGTACTGTGGCCGCCAGGTCATGACGTGCCTGTGCGTAAGCCAGTTCGGCATTGGTTTTATCCAGCACCACCAGCACATCACCGGCATGCACCAGATCGGTATTCTCAAAATTCACCTGTGTCACATTGCCGGTGGTTTGTGCGACGATCGGGACCTGCAGGCCCACCACGTAGGCGTCATCGGTATATTCCTGATAACGCAATACCATAAACCAGTAAATAAGATAGCCGGCCAGCAGCACAATAAAGAGTAGTGACGTTCCCGCAAGCCAGATTTTCCGTTTGGCAGAACTGGATGACGATGTTTTTTTGTCAGCAGGCTGGGCAGCAGAAGACTGCGCTGATGTGTTGTCCATCAAAATACCCCGGTAATGAAGTTAATCCGAAAAATATTGCGCACAGAATAGCCCGAATCACTATAAAAGTAACGGTAAGTGAAATATTACAGGGGAAAACGGAAAGTCATATAAACAGAAACAAAACATTGGCTGAACGCCATAAAATATGTAACTTCTTTGTCAGTTTATGATAATCAGCAAATGAATATAACGGTATACGCAGATATAAAAGTAATATCCGCTGCCTGTTTTGAAACTGAATTCCGCTCTCTCAGCAACAGATACCGAATACATAAAAGAGTAATACGCGAAAAAAAACCTGATTATTCGTCTGTCAGGTTCATTTTCGGGTATAAGAGTATTTTCTGTTTACATTTCCGGATTATTAAATCAAGTATCGTGTTTTACTGAAATGTGTTGGTTTTTCATCCGGACACAAGAAATCGCACGATTTGCACATTTTCGCTTCTGTCCGCCGCATAATATTACTGCGACAAAATCATCCGCAGTGCTTCCGCGGCAGCGGCTTTATCGGGTTCCTGCGTGAAATACTCATAGAAATCCCCGACAATCCGGCAGGTGATGACCGGGTCTTCCGCACCTTTATTCAGGTCACTCAGCAACGCCACCTTATCACCGTATTTCGCTGATACCTTCCGGTAAACATTCTCCAGTACCCTGTATGCCTCCTGTGCCGGGACATGACCGGTATTCCGGTTTTCCAGTGATGATGTCAGAATCAGATTCACCGTTTTCAGCATCCGGATATCCGCTTCATTATAGATGACCCCCGCTTTATTCTGCGGGAATTTATTCAGCGCCGGAAAAAAGTTATTAAAGCACTGCTGTCCTGACGGATCTTTTACCAGATAGCCTTCCGCCTGATCTTTTACCGCTGCGGCAAAGGCATTCAGTGCATCATCAGAGGCATACGGGATCCGGTCAATTAATAACACCGCCGTCATCCCGGTAATATCATTCATCCATGCCACTTTCTGTTCACGGGTCATGGTGCTGTAATTCCCGATCTGACTTTTCAGATCTTTATATTTTTCCGGGGAAATTTTGCCGACCACGTCAATAAACTGCATCGATTCCGACATCATCTCTGCTTCAAGTGATTTTGGTGTTGTCATTCTGTCCTGACTGACGGCAGTGACAGAAAAATCGCTATCCCGGGTGCCCATATAATAACCGGCACCGGCAAAGACCACGGCAACAATAATAACCAATAATATGCTGAGTTTTTTATTCACACACTTTCCTCTGATACCCTGAGTTTTCTCTGAAAGTGATAGTGACACAAATTAATAAGGCCCGCTATTGCAGGCCCCGATAATTATTCAGATTACAAAAATAATCAGATTTTTACGCCTTCAACGGAAATAATCAGCTCCGCATCCTGTGATTTCGGCCCCAGATCCGCTTTGATATTAAAGCTTTTCAGTGACACTTTTCCGGAGGCTTCAAAACCGGCGCGGTAACCGCCCCACGGATCCTGACCTTCACCGGTCAGTTTTGCATCCAGTGTCACCGGATTGGTCACGCCGTTCAGGGTCAGATCCCCGGTGATAATAAAGTCATCACCTTTTTTCTCTACTTTCGTGGAAACGAATTTTGCTTCCGGATTTTTTTCGGTATTCAGGAATTCACTGCCGCGCAGATGTTTATCACGCTCAGCGTGGTTAGTATCCAGGCTGCCGGTTTTGATGGTCACATCCACGCGATCCTTTGCCGGGTCGGCTTTATCAAAGGTAAACGTACCGTCGAAATCTTTAAATGTCCCGTACAGCCAGCTGTAACCCAGGTGCTGGATACGGAACTGTACAAAGGCGTGCTGTCCTTCTTTGTCAATTTTATAGGTGTCGGCCATTGCCGCACCGGAACCCAGCAGCATCATGCCTGCGCTTAAACCAATCAGTGCTTTCTTCAGCATCATATTCACTCCGTCATAATAAAATTACGGGCAGCCCGTTCAGGGTTTCATGCCCAGCATACGTTTTAATGTGGCGTCTTTATCAACAAAATGATGTTTAAGTGCCGCCAGCGCGTGGAGCACCGATAACACAACAACCGCCCAGGCAAGATACAGATGCACCGTACCGGCAGTATCTGCCTGTTCTGCGCCGTCTGTCAGTGTGGCCGGTACATCAAACCAGCCGAAAACGGATACCGCCTGACCATTTGCCGTCGAGATAAAATAGCCGGTGATCAAAATGGCAAACAATATTCCGTACAGCAGCCAGTGCGCCAGTGCGGCACTGATACGGGTAAACCGGCTGTAAGTGGATAATGCCGGGGGCGGCGGAGAAATCCAGCGCCAAATCATGCGGACAGCCAGCACAATAAACAGCAGGATCCCGATACTCTTGTGGATCTCCGGAGCGCGGTGATACCAGACATCATAGTATCCCAGCGAAACCATCCACAGCCCCAGCGCAAACATCCCGTAAACGGTAACCGCCACACCCCAGTGAAGCAGAACGGAGAGATGTCCGTACCGTTGTGCGCTATTTTTCCATTGCATTGATAAATACCCTTTGCTGTTCCATACGGATAACATTTCAGTAACAGCGGGATACTTTACGTGAATTTTACGGCAATATCGGACAAATATTTTGCTTAAGTCAATCAAATTAAATCAATAACTGATTAATTTAGCTGTTATTTTCACATGAACCTAAAATATTAAACCGGAAAAATCCCATATGCCGGAATTTTGTAAGACCGAATTGGACTGAGTTATAACCAAAATGCAGAGAAGACTGGGATCCGACGGATATCACCAAAAAATAATTTTAATATTTAAAAATATTTTTGATAAAAAAGTTGACGAACATCACACAAATGCTATGATACGTCCATCAAAGCAAAACAGCTTACCAACCTAATTCAAAAGCAGGAGTTCATCATGAAAAGCATCAAAACTTTCTTTTCCAACCTGACCCGTGCTGCTGCTATCATTGCAAAATACAGCAAAGCATTCTGATTAAAATCAGACAGATATAAAAAAAGCGCCGATGGGCGCTTTTTTTATATCTGCCGGTCATCCGTTATCGTGATCCCGGTTGCAATTAAAAATAATTTTAATTTATTAAAATAAAGTTTATGTAAAATTTGACATCCATCACAAAAATGGTATAGTACCGCCATCAAAGCCAAACAGGCTTAATCACTTACTCAAAAGCAGGAGTTTATTATGAAAAGCATCAAAACTTTCTTTTCTTATCTGACCCGTGCTGCTGCCATTATTGCTAAAAACAGCAAAGCATTCTGATAAATCAGACAGATACAAAGAAGCGCCCGATGGGCGCTTTTTTTATGCTGCTTTATTTTGCCAGCGGCGCAAATAACCAGCGCAACCACCAGCGGGCTTTCCAGCCCGGTTTTTTTTCCCTGACTACCGGTGATGTACGGCAGACCGACCGCAGAACTTTCCACTCAAAATCCAGGAATAACCGGGAATGACCGGATTCCGCACCATACGTGCAGACTTCCTCATGCTTGCGTTTATCAACCGGCGTGTTGTATTCCAGACTTCTGTCCAGTGTGTGATAGGACTTATCGCGATCCACAATCCGCTCCCTGGCATACACGGATTTCGGCAGATAGCGCTGGCGGGAACCATGGTATTTCTGCAGTTTCACAAAACGGTAATCTTCTGCGCCATAATGGCCGCAAAATTCTTCATCATAACCGTAAAAACGGAAAAAACGGGCGCGGGACATAAAGAACAGATTCGAGTGCCCTTTGCGGATATTCCCCTGCTCATCCCGGCGGTAGAGTTTATAGAATGTCCGGCCCGGATTCGCGGCATTAATCAGGTAAGTAAATGTCGATACCGGCAGAACATGATCCAGGTCAGTCATCAGAATCTTATCCGATGCCGCATAGGTCACGCCCAGATTGCGGGAGCCGCCCTGATTCCACGGAATATCCGTTGTGATCCGCAGCCATGTCAGGTTTAAATCAAATTCAGGAATGTCATATTCCAGCGGGGAGCAGTCATCAACAATGACAAACTGAACATAGTCCAGCACGGATGCCGGCATTTTTTCATATTCCCGAAGCAGACTGATAACTTCTGAAATATCCTGCTGATTACAATAGAAATGGGTGATGTACGTAAGTTTTATATGTTGCTTATCCGCAACTTTTCGAAAGAATTCGCGTGACATTATACCTGTGACCTTGTACCACAAATGACCGGCCGGCAATTAGCAACCAGTGCGGAGTTAATTGCCGGCTATTCTCACATACAGGTGATACGGTGTCACTACCCGGCGGGCATAAACTATTCCGAATCGAAAAAATAATCCACCGGAACATGGAACATCTCCGCCAGATACATCAGATAATGTATACTAATCCGGCTCGTTCCCCGTTCATAACGGTTAAATTGCTGCTGCGTTATTCCCATGTCTTCCGCTAACCGGACAACACTTAATCCTAAATATTTCCGCTTTTCTTTAATACGTGTTCCGACACAGGAATATATAGATTCCGTCTCCATAAGATTCTCCTTCACTTATATTGACAACGTGATAACAAAAAATTCCGTTTTTAAGCGTCTGCCACCCGCAGGCAATCCACGGATTGCCAAATTCATAACCACATGAAAAACAAAAAATTAAAATAAAAAGTCATGAATAACCGGCATCTTACGTCTTAGTGAACGAAATTTAACCTTATAGGGATATTGTTTGCAATATCAATACTCCTATTTAGTGTAACAATACCTACCCGATCACACTTAATATAAAAAAATGGTCTTAATAAGATTAACTATTCTTCTGAAGAAAATAGAAGAATGACACATTGATAATAATATACCCCGGTATTTCATAAAAATAATTGCGTGTGAATACGTAAGAAATATTTACATTTATTTCTTATCACCCACTTTAAACAGGCTATTTCCGGTTATGTGTTAGTTGAATCACAGAAAAAATACATATGTATAGTTATAATTTACATATGTAGCCATTTATCTCTGTTTCTGAGGTTATCTTATGACGCAACAACCCCCGGCCGGCTATACCCCGCAAACCTGTGGCACCCTGCCCGCTTACCTGTCCTCACATTTACCGGGTGACATTTTACCCGGCGGTACGCCGGAATCCTGGCAGATTGAGGAAATCGGTGACGGTAATCTCAACCTGGTGTTTATTGTCAGAGGCAGTGAGCGGACCCTGGTGGTCAAGCAATCCCTGCCGTATGTCCGTGCCGCCGGTGAATCCTGGAAACTCTCTTTGCAGCGTAATTATTTCGAATACCATGCGTTGTCACAGGAGAAACGTTTCGCACCGGACAGTGTACCGGCTGTCTATTTCTATGACGAAACCATGGCGCTGTTTGCCATGGAGTATCTCGCTGATCATATCATTCTGCGCAAGGCACTGATTGCCGGAGAGTATGTCCCTCATCTGGCAGAAAAAATCGGTCTGTTTATGGCACAAACGCTGTTCCACACCTCGGATATCGGTATGGCGGCACAAGAGAAAAAAGCCCTGACCGCGCAGTTTTCTGCCAACCATGAATTATGCAAAATCACCGAAGATCTGATTTTTACCGAGCCTTACTTCCCGGCTCCGCGCAATAATCACACCTCTCCGCAGCTCGATCGTGATGCAAACGCCGTGATGCTGGACAGAGACATGGTGCAGGCCGCCATGCGCTATAAATACAAATTTATGACACAGGCTCAGGCACTGCTGCACGGGGATTTGCACTCCGGATCCGTCATGATCGGCACTGACTCTGTTCAGGTCATTGACCCTGAGTTCAGTTTTATGGGGCCGATGGCGTTTGATACCGGCAACTATGCCGGTAACTTATATATGGCCTGGTTTTCCCAGCCCGGACACCGGGAGACAGAGGAAGAAACCGCCCGCTATCAGCAATGGCTGCTGTCGCAGATAAGCCAGACCTGGAATACGTTTGAGACTGAATTCCGCCGCCTGTGGACAGAAAAATCACAGGGCGATGCCTGGCCGCGCGAGCTGTACCAGGACGGCATGTTTGATGACAACTTCCTGAAAACCGCACAGGACAGTTTCTTCGCAGAGCTGTTTCAGGACACCCTGGTCAATGCCGGGCTGGAGATCAACCGTCGTCTGCTCGGGTTTGCCGGTGTTGCTGATTTCAAAACGATTGCTGATGCGGACAAACGCGCGGCACTTGAGCGCAACGCACTGAAACTGGCACGGGAGCTGATTGTCAACGCCCGCCATTATCACAGCTTTGCCGATGTCGAAGCCTTTCTTCCTTATTGTTAAGCGTCACCTGCACACGAGGTTATATAATGAAAATTAACGGAAAACATTACCGTTCCGTCTGGCCCGCAGACAATGGTATCCATGTCTGTATTTTTGATCAGACAAAACTGCCGTTTGAAATCAGTATCATCACACTGACCACGATGGAGGAAGCGGCAACCGCCATCAAAGATATGTGGGTACGCGGGGCACCGCTGATTGGTGCGGTGGCCGCTTACGGTGTGGC
The DNA here is from genome assembly GCF_043105645.1 of Morganella sp. TYF_1. Taxonomy (NCBI): domain Bacteria; kingdom Pseudomonadati; phylum Pseudomonadota; class Gammaproteobacteria; order Enterobacterales; family Morganellaceae; genus Morganella; species Morganella sp. TYF_1. The sequence continues at coordinate 1,026,304 of NZ_JBICLU010000026.1, forward strand.
GCTGGCAATGCACCGCGACAGCAGTGACGCAGCCCTGAAAGACGCGTATAACGTGCTGGTTGCCACCCGTCCGACCGCGATCAACCTGAAATGGGCGCTGGACAGAATCTGTGGTGCCCTGACACCACTCCCTGCGGCTGAGCGCCGTGACGCCGCTTACCGTATTGCCGCCGGAATCGCGGATGAAGATGCGGAAATCTGTCACCGCATCGGTGAACATGGTCTGACGATTATCCGTGAAATCGCTGCCCGCAAGAAACCGGGCGAGCCGGTAAATATCCTGACCCATTGTAATGCAGGCTGGCTGGCTACCGTTGACTGGGGCACGGCGCTGTCACCGATTTATCAGGCTTATGATGAAGGTATTAACATTCACGTCTGGGTGGATGAAACCCGTCCGCGCAACCAGGGCGGACTGACCGCCTTTGAACTGGGCTCGCACGGCGTACCGCATACCCTGATTGCCGATAACGCCGGAGGACACCTGATGCAGCACGGTGAAGTGGATATGTGTATTGTCGGCACTGACCGCACCACCGCGCGCGGAGATGTCTGCAATAAAATCGGCACTTACCTGAAAGCACTGGCAGCCAAAGCAAACAATGTGCCGTTCTATGTGGCGCTGCCGTCACCGACGCTCGATTTCACGGTGTGGGACGGCGTAAAAGAGATCCCGATTGAACAGCGCGCCGGTGAAGAACAGTCACACGTTTTCGGCATCACACCGGAAGGCACCCGCAGTTGGGTGAATACTGCACCGGCGGGTACCCGTTGCGGCAACTATGCGTTTGATGTCACCCCGGCTGAGTACGTTACCGGGCTTATCACCGAGCGCGGTATTTGTGATGCCTCCCCGGCCGGGCTGAAAGCCATGTTCCCGGAGATGTGGTCGTCTGAGTATGAGGTGTGATCATGACCCGTACTGAACTGGCACAACAGATTATCGATACCTGTCTGAAGATGAACGCAAGCGGGCTCAATCAGGGCACATCCGGGAATGTCAGCGCCCGCTGGCAGGACGGCATGCTGATCACCCCGAGCGGCGTGCCGTATGAAAAGCTGACCCCGGACAGCATTGTCTTCATGGATAACACCGGACAGGCAGAGGCGGATAAGATCCCGTCGAGTGAGTGGCACTTTCATCTGAGTTGCTATCAGGCACGTCCTGAGCTGAACGCGGTAATACACAATCACGCCCTGAATACGGCGGCGGTATCCATTCTCAATGAATCCATTCCGGCGATCCACTATATGGTCGCCGTCACGGGCACCGACCATGTTCCCTGTGTGCCGTATGCCACCTTCGGTACACATGAACTGGCTGCTCTTGTTGCGGAAGGGATTAAAACCAGCAAGGCGCTGATTATGCAGCATCACGGCATGCTGGCAATGGAAATCAATCTCGAAAAAGCCCTGTGGCTGGCGCATGAGATTGAAGTACTCTCCGCGCTGTATCTGAAAGTCCGCGCCATCACGCCGGATGTACCAGTACTGAGTACGGAGGAGATGCAGCGGGTGCTGGGGAAATTCAAAACCTACGGACTGAAAACCGGAAAATCGTGATTACCGGCGGCAGAAAACGGCGCCATGCGTCGTTTTTTGTTACCTTGTGTAATTAATTATTTTAAATGATAATCATTTGCAATATAATTAAAACCTTAATGTATTTGTAATTTAAGGTTTTTATGAAAAAAGTCATTTGTTATGCTGCGTTTGCTTCTGCCGTTCTGCTCCTGTCCGGATGTACCGCTACCCAAAAATCCCCGTCATTCAGCGAAAAAAGCATTGAAGATTGCGGGCGCTATCTGCCGGACGGTATCGCTTACTATGTAAAGATTGAAGGTGAAGTGGATTTAAACAAGCAGTTTAACGGTGATATCAATGTGACTGCATTACAGGACAGCGCACCGGCCGTTGCATTTAACCACGATCTGATTCAGGCCGGTGCGGATAAGTATATGGACTGCGCTATTCAGCTGCTGAATAACGGTAAGGGAGATACCCGCACACCGGAAGAAAAAGCGGCAGCGGAAAAGCAGTAACCAGCAATAATGATACTCTTACGTAGAAAAACCGCCTTCCGGCGGTTTTTGCACTTATTTATCTGACAACAGGTGTGCCGCGATCAGCGGATCAACAATCAAATCAGAAACATATCCGCCGCGCAGTGCCCCGAGGGTCGCGGCGATATTGTGTTCACCGGTGGCAATAAAAATCCGCCGTGCGATATTCCGCAACTGTGGCAGCCGGATACCGAGAATACGGGCATCCGTATGGGTATCCAGCGGCGCACCCGCCTGATCATAAAAACGCCCGCAGATAACCCCGACCGCGCCTTTGCGGCGGAAATCGGTCATTTCTGCCGCCGTAATGACCCCGGCGCGGATCAGCGGATTCTCTTCCGTGACATTACCGGCCACAAACAGTGCTTTGGTGCAGCGTTCCAGCTGGGCAAAGTTTGCCTGAATAATAGGCTCACGGCGCAGTGCATCTGCCAGTTCTGCTGAGCTGACAATCGCGGGCACATGCAGATACGCACACTCACCACCGAACTTTCCGGCGATCAGCGAGGACGATTCCACGGTGGTGAAATCCGGCTGCGATGGTACGGAGCCGAGCATCTGTAACACCGTCATATTGCGGATGACTTTCGGTGTCAGACACTTCGCCATATGATGAATTGTCCGCCCCCAGGCCACGCCGAGCACATCCCCGTCTTCAAGCACCTGACTGAGATACACCCCGGCCGCCTGTGCCATGTTTTCCCGGCGGCGGGCGGAATCAGCTGCCGCCTCCGCAACCGGGCTGTCCGGCACCACCAGCACATTGGTCAGATTAAACTTTTTTTTCAGTGACAACGCCATATCGATGCGGCTGTAACGCGCCATATCCAGGCTGATATGCACCACACCGTTTTCCCGGGCTGTTTGCAGGTATTTCACCACGGTCACGCGGGAAATACCCATCATATCAGCCACTTCCGTCTGGCTGAGACCGGACTGATAATAGAGCCATGCGGCCTGCAGAACCGGGTCACTACCGAACATCAGGCGTCCGGTCAGGCGGTTGTCACTGTTTGTCATGCTTCGCGCACCACGCTGCCCCAGAGATCATACTCATCGGCATGTTCAATATTCACCATGACAATATCCCCCGGCTGCACATCAAATTCACCGTTGAGATATACCATGCCGTCGATTTCCGGTGCATCAGCCATACTGCGGCCGACAGCGCCCTCTTCTTCATCGACTTCATCAATGATCACCGGCAGTGTGCGGCCGACTTTTTCAGCCAGACGCTCAGCGGAAATCTGCTGCTGTAACTGCATAAAGCGGTGATAACGCTCTTCTTTGATCGCTTCCGGCACCTGATCCGGTAATTCGTTGGCATGTGCCCCTTCCACCGGGCTGTATTTAAAGCAGCCGACACGATCCAGACGGGCTTCGCTCAGGAAGTCCAGCAGCATCTGAAAATCTTCTTCGGTTTCCCCCGGGAAGCCGACAATAAAGGTGGAACGCAGCGTCAGCTCCGGACAAATTTCACGCCAGCGTTTGATGCGCTCCAGTGTGCGCTCAACAGCCCCCGGGCGTTTCATCAGTTTCAGAATACGCGGGCTGGCGTGCTGCAACGGAATATCCAGATACGGCAGAATTTTGCCTTCCGCCATCAGCGGGATCACATCATCCACATGCGGATACGGATACACATAATGCAGACGCACCCAAACGCCGAGCTGGGATAACTGCTCACACAGGCCGATCATGCTGGTTTTCACCGGCAGACCGTCACGGAAACCGGTGCGGTGTTTGATATCGGCGCCATAGGCAGAGGTATCCTGGGAGATCACCAGCAGCTCTTTCACACCGGCTTCAACCAGACGCTGTGCTTCACTCAGCACCTCACCGACCGGACGGCTGTCCAAATCGCCGCGCATGGACGGGATAATACAGAATGTGCAGCGGTGATTACACCCTTCTGAAATTTTCAGATACGCATAATGGCGCGGTGTCAGTTTCACGCCCTGATCCGGCACCAGGCTGGTGAACGGATCATGCACCGGTTTCGGCACATATTTACGGACACTCGCCAGCACCTGTTCATAACTGTGCGGACCGGTGATTTCCAGTACTTTAGGGTGAACTTCACGGATCTGGTCTTCTTTTGCCCCCAGACATCCGGTCACGATCACTTTACCGTTTTCCGCCAGTGCCTCGCCGATTGCTTCCAGGGACTCCTGCACAGCACTGTCAATAAAACCGCAGGTATTAACGATCACTACATCAGCATCATTATAGCTCGGCACGATCTGGTAACCATCCGTGCGCAGTTCAGTCAGAATGCGCTCGGAATCCACCAGGTTTTTCGGGCAGCCTAATGATAAAAATCCAATCTTTGCCATTTATTATATAATCTTTAATTGAGAGAAACATGAAGTATACAGGATGCCAAAACTTTATTCATATGCAAGATGACGCCTGGTCAGCACGATAAAAGCGCCCCGGAACAACAGCTATCTGAATCATCAGTACGATGTCATATCAGGCGGCTTTTGATTTCCGCCAAACCAGACGATACATAGCAAGTAAAAATAATATAATGGCTAACAACGATATTTTTATGATGACGGGTATCAGTTCATAAATACCGGCCCCCTGAGAGTTCAGCATAGTAAACCCGCTTATCATTGTACTTGATGGAAAAATTTCCATCGTTTTCACAACCCAGCCCGGCATATTAAATGTAGGAAATGAGGCACCTGATGCATAAAAAATAACCATCGACGTAGCCGACAGGATCTGCATCGGACGGTTAATGTTATCCAGAAAACTACCAATCAACATACTCATTGAGCTTACTGCCGCAGAAAACAGAACGATCAGCCAAAGCTGTAAAAACATATTGCCTTCATTGGGATAGCCTTGTAAGTAATAAACCCAGCCAAACACAAAAATTGCGCCGGAAAAACCAACGATAAACAAGCCCAGAAATGTTCCGATAAACTGTGATACGTTAATATTGGTTAAACCGACGCTATTGCGTAATGCGATAAGCATAGAACCGGCAAAAATCAGTGTTTGCTGAAGTATGATAATAAACACCAGCGGCATAATAAAAGATTCATATCCCAGTGTGGGATTATAGAGCGGAAGGGAAATAATATGATCAGTGGTTTTAGGTGTTAATCTGTTAACATCAGTCGTAGCGCTTATTGCATTAATCACCGCCACTCTCAAGTCGGCAGCTACAGCCATATAACCGCCTGACAGGTGAACATCGATCCCTGCGTCTCCTCCTCTGATAAGATTATTTTTAAAATCATTATCAATAGTTATCACTGCGGAAACTTTTCTGTTGCGTAATAAATTTAATGCCTCAGACAGAGAACTGTCCACCCGGGTAACATCAATCTCACGGGTGGTTTGCAGATTGTCGATCAGGTTACGTGACAATGATGATTGATCAAAATCGACCACCGCAACGGGAAGCTTGAGGTTAATCTGTGCCTTATAAGCACTTGGATAGAAAATACTATAAAGAATCAATGACATAATTGCCGTTGAAAATATAGGCTGAGATTTTTTTATTGATGTGAGAGTACTGATAACGCTTTGTTTAATACCATCAAATTTTACATTTTCCTGAAACGTTGCCGGTTGTTGCTTATACTTATGTTTCCCCAACAGCATAAAAGAGACTGTTAACGGTATAATGATATAGAGTGACAAAATACCAAACTGATACAAGCTTGTTGTGATATCACTGCCAAGATTGACCTGCTCTAATTGTATGCGGTAATAATGCGTGAATGGCTGAAAATTACTCCAGAATTTAGCCCAGCCATTGGCATTCAAAATGGACAGCGTCCCATCAGAGTAGGTTAATGCCGCACTGGTATATACCGTTGAGATACTTAATGCTGTAAGTATATTTCGCGTTATTGAAATAAACATAATAGCGACAGAGGCAGTGAGAAGACACAGCATAAATATCGCCAGTATTAATAACCATGAATTACCTAAAATCGGCCAGCCCCGCCCCGCTGTTTGCCAGACGTTAAATAGCAAGTTCCACAGAAAAATGATAGTGATATAGGGCAAACAACGGGAAACAATCTGAATTGACAGGCAGATTCTGCTTTTCTTCATCCAGCCGGCGCAGAGCTTACCTTCTTCAAAAAAACGTCCTATCGCGCAAATGACAGCGCTGCTCAGGACGATACTCAGTAACACCGGTATTGCGATTGGCGTCAGGAATCTTTCATAGCTATTTTGCGGATTGCTGATACTGACGACTTGTATATTTGGCACTGAGCTGCCCGCACCTTTATGCCCGGCACCCAATGATTTCCTGTTATTAAGTGAGCTAAACGCATCATTCACCGCAGCCTGCAACCCGATAAACGCAGCATTACCTGTCGATCTGAACTGTCCGTTATAACGAATGATGACCTTATTATCATCCTGACGGATAGCTGATCCGGATGCGCCACGGGGGATCTCTATAAAAGCATAAATTTTCATGCTTTTCATCAGGCGTTGGGCCTGAGCCACATTTTCCGGTATTTCTGTTAACTCAATACTCTTCGATGCATCAATATTCCTGATTATTTCCCGGCTCAATGATGAATGGTCGTAATCCACCAGTGCTACCGGTATTTTCTCAGGCACACCGGAACTGAACATCGCGCAGACAAACGTTAATAAAAACACCGGCACAATAAACAGTAAAATTTTCATGTAGCGATCATGACAGATGAAATTAATTTCATCTGTCAATGAGGCGGAAAAGCCCGATACGGTATTATTCGTCATTACCGGCAGGCCAATCAAAAATAACAGACATACCCGGGCGCATTCCTTCTGTTTTATTCACCGGATGTAACCGTACTTCAAATGTTCTGACGTCATAACCGCTTGACTGACGAGTTGCTCTCCATGTGGCAAAATTGCCTTTGGGGTTAATAAAAAACACCTGAAATTTAACCGTTTTATCTTTCAGTGCCGGGATCTTTCCTTCAATCACATCACCTATTTTTAATGCGTTAAAGCGATCTTCCCGTAAATTGACGGTTACCCAAAGATTATTTAAATCAATCATACTGAATATAGGTGTACCGGCAGAAACAAGCTCCCCCTGATTAGCAAAGCGTTTGGCAATTTCGCCGTCATTTTTTGAATGAACACTCAGCTCTCTGACCAGGGAGTCAGCAGACTCAAACGCGGCCCTGGCTGCATTTACATTTGCATCAGCAATGCGAATGTCCTCCGCTCTGTTACCCCGTTTGGCTTGCATATATTGCTCATAGGCAGAATTTGTTTTCTGCCCGGCAATTTTATATCTGGCAATAGCATCATCACGTTCCTGGGCAGAGACAGCTTTACTCTTCTCATAGAGTTTTACTACCCGATCCGTGGTTAACTTGACGTTTTTTTCATCTGCCTGAGCACTTATCCAGTTAGCTTTTAATGACTCAATATATTCTGAACGCTCTCCGTTATATGCCTTTTCCTGACTGGCTACCGCCGCAGCTAATGCTTCTTTAGTTTGCAGGGCATTCTCAGTGGTTTGCCTGTCATACAAACTGACTAAGGCCTGCCCGTTACGGATGCTGTCCCCTTCCCTGACATGCAGACTATCCACTCTTGCCGTCACTTTACTGGTGATATTAATTTCATCTGTATCAATAATGCCTTCTAAGATCTCATGTTCAGCGGAATGAGATAAAATAAAGCCGGCAGATAACACCATTATTATAACGATAAGTATGGCTATCTTTATCTTTTTATTCTTTATCGTCATACTATTTTCATCCTCAGGCTCCGGCTGTTTTCTTTAGCGTTCCATTATTCCAATAACATGTTCAGTTCTTTCATCTTATTCTTTCAATGAAAGAACGATTATGACTGCAACAAACCTCTTCATTATACGTTTCTTCAGCATATTGGATACATTAATATTTTTAATACACCGCCTGAACACTAACTTATTATATTGATTTATCACTATAACCTGTTATTGAGCTGAAGCCGGAAATTTTACCTTCTGACTATATGTTTGCTTCCTGTTCAAATCAGATTATAAGATTTGATTGTATTAGCCGATAAAAAATTCCGGCTCAGGCCAATCCGTTACATATTATATTGTCTGAATTTTGTGGTTACGATTTATTACATTATAACATCATTCTGATTCAGCAATAATCTGCTGAATCCGCTCTCTGCCCTTAACTTCCTGAACTCGCCTGCATGTATTTACGGCAGAGAAAAACCGGTGCAATTCGTGCAGTTTTCCGGACGCTGTATCCTGCCGTTTACAGTGAATGTGATACAGACGGCAGCTTTATCCTGCTGATCCGGTTATGCTTTCCCTGCCAGCATTTAATGTCACCGTTCTGAAAATTTAAAGCATCATTATTTGAGAACCTGATATTGATATGCGGCTGTTGTGCTTATCTCATTATTTTCCATAAGAAAGGTAATCACCATATCTATGCAAAAATCAAAACGTAAAACGTGGATTTTTTATCTCATCCTGATCGTTGTCCTTGCCGGCGGCGGCTATCTGTACCGCATGCTGCAAAGCCCCGGGCTGCCTGCCGGGTTCGCGCAGAGCAACGGGCGGATCGAGGCAACGGAAATTGATATCTCAACCAAAACCGCCGGACGCATCAGTACCATCAATGTCCGGGAGGGGGATTTTGTCCGCGCCGGGGATGTGCTGGCGCAGATGGATACCCGGACACTCGAGGCGCAGCTGAGCGAGGCTCAGGCACAGTATCGCCAGGCGGACAGTAATGTGATTTCCTCGCGCTCGGCACTGGCTCAGCGCAAAAGTGAGAAAGCCGCTGCAGAAGCGATGGTGCGGCAGCGCACCGCAGAACTGACCGCCGCGCAGAAGCGCCTGACCCGTTCACAGGCGCTGGTGAGAACCAACGCGGTATCTGTTCAGCAGGTGGATGATGACCTTGCGGTTGTCCAGGGTGCCCGTGCTGCCGTGGAAGCGGCGAAGGCCCAGGTGGCAGCGGCTTCCGCCGCGATTGATGCCGCACAGTCCGGTATTATCCAGGCGCAGACCAAAGTGGATGCCGCCCTGGCAACACAACACCGGATTGAAGCGGATTTGGATGACAGTCAGCTGAAAGCGCCGCGCAACGGTCGTGTCCAGTACCGGGTTGCCGAACCGGGTGAGGTGCTCGGTGCCGGTGGCCGCGTGGTGAATATGGTCGATCTCAGCGATGTCTATATGACTTTCTTCCTGCCGACCGAACAGGCCGGACAGGCGGGCATCGGCAGTGACGTGCATATTATTCTTGATGCCGCTCCCGATCTGGTGATCCCGGCGAAAACCTCGTATGTCGCCAGTGTCGCGCAGTTCACCCCGAAAACGGTGGAAACCGATAATGAACGCCAGAAACTGATGTTCCGCGTTCGTGCGCGTATCGCCCCCGAACTGCTGGAAAAACATCTGGAATATGTGAAAACCGGTCTGCCGGGACGCGCTTATATCCGGCTGGATCCGAAGCAGGACTGGCCGGCTGACCTAGAGGTGAAATTACCTCAATGACATCATCAAAACAGCATTCTGACACCGCAATCGTCACCCTGGAACAGGTTACGCATCATTACGGTGATGTGTGCGCCCTTGATGATATCACGCTGAACATCCCCGCCCGTCAGATGGTGGGGCTGATCGGGCCGGACGGTGTCGGGAAATCCACCCTGATTTCCCTGATCGCCGGTGCCCGTAAAGTGCAGCAGGGTAATGTGATAGTGCTGGGCGGTGATATCCGTGAAGAGGAGCACCGCCGCGCGGTGTGTCCGCGTATCGCCTATATGCCGCAGGGATTGGGGAAAAACCTCTATCACACCCTGTCGGTGTTTGAAAACGTGGATTTTTTCGGGCGGCTGTTCGGCCAGTCTGAGGAAGAGCGTCGTCTGCGGATTGACGATCTCCTCACCAGTACCGGGCTCGCCCCGTTCCGCGACCGCCCGGCGGGAAAACTCTCCGGCGGGATGAAGCAGAAACTCGGATTATGCTGCGCCCTGATCCATGACCCCGAACTGCTGATCCTCGACGAACCAACCACCGGCGTTGACCCCCTCTCCCGCGCTCAGTTCTGGGAGCTTATCGACCGCATCCGAGAACGCCAGCAGAATATGAGTGTGCTGGTGGCGACCGCCTATATGGAAGAGGCGGAACGGTTTGATCACCTGGTCGCAATGGACGACGGCAAAGTCCTGGCGACAGGACACGCCCGTGAACTGAAAGCACAGACACAGACTGACGAGCTGGAAGCCGCCTTTATCGCCCTGCTGCCGGAAGAAAAACGCAAAGATCACAAAGCGGTGGTGATCCCGCCGCGCAACGCGCAGGACAATGAAGAGATTGCTATCGAGGCACAGGATCTGACCATGCGCTTCGGCAGTTTCACCGCCGTTGACCACGTCAGTTTCCGCATCCCGAAAGGGGAAATCTTTGGTTTCCTCGGCTCCAACGGTTGTGGCAAATCCACCACCATGAAAATGCTCACCGGGCTGTTGCAGGCCACGGAAGGCAAGGCTTGGCTGTTTGGTCAGGAGGTCGATCCGAAAGATTTGAATACGCGGATGCGGGTCGGCTATATGTCGCAGGCGTTCTCCCTCTACAGTGAACTGACGGTTTTACAGAACCTGGTACTGCACGCCAAGCTGTTCCATGTGCCGGAAAACGAAATCGATGAGCGTGTTGATGAAATGATGACGCGCTTTAAACTGACGGATGTCGCCGATGCCATGCCGGAAGGGCTTCCCCTCGGGATACGTCAGCGCCTTTCCCTCGCCGTGGCAGTGATTCACCGCCCGGAAATGCTGATCCTCGATGAGCCGACATCCGGCGTTGATCCGATCGCCCGTGATATGTTCTGGGATCTGATGGTGGATTTATCACGCAAAGACGGCGTGACGATTTTTATATCCACCCACTTTATGAATGAGGCCGCCCGCTGTGACCGCATGTCGCTGATGCACGCCGGGAAAGTACTGGTGACGGACACGCCGGAACATCTGGTCGCCAACAGCAAATTTGATACCCTCGAAGCCGTCTTTATTGATTATCTGAAAAAAGCCTCGGGGATTGAGGATGATGCCCCGCCGCCGGTAGCACCGGAGCTGCCTGCCGACAGCGGCGAAGCGGCCGCCACCGCACTGAAGCGCCGTTTCAGTCTGCGCCGTCTGTTCAGTTACAGTCTGCGTGAAGGACTGGAACTGCGCCGCGACCCGGTGCGGCTGACACTGGCGCTGCTCGGTACCGTGATCCTGATGTTTATTATGGGTTACGGCATCAGTATGGATGTGGAAAATCTGCGTTTTGCCGTGCTCGACCGCGACCAGACCACCACCAGCCAGAACTATGTGCAGGATCTCTCCGGTTCCCGTTACTTTATCGAACAGCCGCCGCTGCAAAATTATGACGATATGGAGCGCCGGATGCGCGCAGGGGAAATCGCGGTGGCGATTGAAATTCCGCCGGATTTTGCCCGTGATATCGCCAAAGGCCATGATGTGAAACTGGGGGTCTGGGTGGACGGTGCCATGCCGAACCGGGCAGAAACGGTGCGTGGTTATGTGCAGGCTATGCATCTCAACTGGCTGACCCGTATGGCGTCAAAACAGCCGGTGGCAAACCCGCTGCGCTCTGCGATAGATATCGAAACCCGCTACCGTTATAACCCGGATGTGAAAAGCCTGCCCGCCATTGTTCCGGCGGTGATCCCGCTGCTGCTGATGATGATACCGGCGATGCTCAGCGCCCTGAGTGTGGTGCGGGAGAAAGAACTGGGGTCGATTATCAACCTTTATGTCACCCCGGTGACCAAAACAGAGTTTCTGATAGGCAAGCAGGTGCCTTATATCCTGTTGGGGATGTTTAACTTTTTCCTGCTCTGCGCCCTCTCGGTCTGGGTATTCGGTGTGCCGTTTAAGGGCAGTCTGCTGACGGTGACACTCGCGGCGTTCTGCTATATCACCATTGCCACCAGTATGGGGCTGCTGATTTCCTGCTTTATGAAGAGTCAGATTGCTGCGATTTTCGGGACTGCAATTATCACTCTGATCCCGGCCACCCAATTTTCCGGCATGATTGACCCGGTTTCATCACTGGAAGGTATGGGTTACTGGATAGGACATATCTATCCGACGGCCCATTTCCTGACCATCACCCGGGGAACCTTCTCCAAAGGGCTGGGGCTTATCGATCTGTATCAGGCCTTTATTCCGCTGCTGATCACCATCCCGGTTGTTCTCGGGTGCAGCATCTTTTTCCTGAAAAAGCAGGAGGGATAACATGCGGACACTGAAGAATATTATCTATCTCGGGATGAAAGAGCTGCGCAGCCTGATGCGGGATAAAGCAATGCTCGCGCTGATTGTATTTGCCTTCACAGTATCCATCTATTCCTCCGCAACGGTAACGTCCGGCTCGCTGCATCTGGCGCCGATTGCGATTGCGGATCAGGATCGCTCACAGCTCAGTGAACGTATTATCAACAGCTTTTATGAACCCTATTTTCTGCCTCCGGCCGATATTGATATCAGTCAGATGGACGGCCTGATGGACAGCGGTACCTACACGTTTACCATGGATATTCCGCCGGACTTTCAGCGTGATGTGCTGGCCGGACGCCGCCCTGCTATTCAGCTGAACGTCGATGCCACCCGCATGAGCCAGGCGTTTCTCGGCAACAGTTATATTCAGAATATTGTTACCGGGGAGGTGAATACGTTTCTGGCTAAAAACCGGCAAAACAGTGTGTTGCCGGTAGATCTGGATATCCGCGCCCGTTTTAACCCGAACCTGAATCAGATGTGGTTCGGGTCGGTGATGGCGATTATCAACAATATCACGATGCTGTCGATTGTCCTGACCGGGGCGGCACTGATCCGTGAGCGGGAGCACGGCACAATTGAGCATCTGCTGGTGATGCCGGTGACACCGTTTGAGATCATGATGTCTAAAGTCTGGTCGATGGGACTGGTGGTACTGCTCGCCTCGCTCTGCTCACTGCTGCTGATTGTCCGCTTTCTGTTACAGGTGCCGATAGAGGGCTCAATTACGCTGTTTATGTGCGGGGTGGCGCTGAGTTTGTTTGCCACCACCTCCATCGGAATTTTTATGGGGACGATCGCCCGTTCGATGCCGCAGTTCGGGCTGCTGATGATTATGGTGCTGCTGCCGCTGAATATGTTATCAGGCGGGATGACCTCACGGGAAAGTATGCCGCAGTTTGTGCAGGATATTATGCAAACCATGCCGACGACACACTTTGTCAGTCTGGCACAGGCGATTCTTTACCGGGGCGCAGATTTTCTGATCGTCTGGCCGCAGTTTATGTATCTGATCATCATCGGCGGGGCGTTTTTCGGTGCCGCGCTGTTACGCTTCCGCAAAACCATCAGTGCGATGGCATAACCCGGTCAATTCCGATGCCGCAGGCGACGGGGGCATTATAGGCTGTCAGTTCAGTGAATAACGGATAATGCAGGGATACGGATATGATTAACATTCTGCTGATGAGTGATACGGGGATTTCCCCGCAGATGCTGGCGCAAAAAATGCGTGATGAGGCACAGGTACGCGGTATTGATGCCAGCATTGAGTGCCGTTCTGTTTTTGATTACCGCGAATGCGCGGCAGAGTATGACGCCGCTCTGCTTGCCCCTCAGTCCCGCCATCACCTGCGCGAGTGTCAGCAAAGCGCGGCAGCTGCCGGAAAACCGCTGGCCTGTATCGATCCGGATATGTTTTGGGATCTGCAAAGCGCTGCGGTATTGGATTTGGCGTTGTCGTTACTGAAAAATCCGTGAAGCTGTAAGCAACTAAACTATCTTCTTTCAAACCCGGGCAGCGGGATAACCAGCAAAGCGGAAAGTCGCTGACACGTCCCTGTTCGCGGAATCTGCTGAATCATCCGGTTTGTGGCAAGGCGGCAAGGGAAGGATTCCGGGAAACCTATTTTGCCACAGTGCTTCGACTGATACCGTACAGAACGAAAAGGCGCTGTCACATCCCTGTTCGCTCGGGTCGCGCCATCCCTGGCGCTCTACGCTTTTCGCTCTTCTGTACGGCATCTGCCGTGTACATAAAGTCTGGCGTAAATAAAAACAGATTTTCTGAGCGCAGCCAACACAGCCACAGAGTGGAGGATGACGCAGATCCGCTAAATCATTTCGTTTGTGGCATGCGGCGAAGTGAGGATATCCCCAGGAGCATACACCAGTATGTGACCGGGGTGGACGAACGAAACCAACACAGCCACAGAGTGGAGGATGACGCAGATTCAGGATTTGAGGAGACCGCGCACAACCACCTTGCTCGCCGGGGCGCTGCGATCCGTCGCCCGCCGCACTGCCATGTTAATGGCCTGCCAGGCAATTTCCTGTAAATCATGAGAAATGCACGGAAAATTGAATCCGTAGATATCGGCATGAGAGACTTCATCGATACTGAACAGCGAGACATCTTTTTGCGGGATCAAATTGTGGCGGATACAGGCTTTGATAATCCCCAGTGAGATCTGGTTATTACAGCCGACAAAATAATCCGGTGCGGAATGGTATTTCAGGTAATGGTCGGTAACTTTGAAGGCTTCATCCATCAGGAAGTCCGCATGCAGTACATTGACACTGCTGACCTGACCGTGCAGACCAGCCACCATGCCGGTTACGCGATCCTGGGCCACGTTGGAATCCTCCGGGCCGGAGACAATCACCACATTATCCGCTTTTTGTGACAGCAGATAGCGCCCTGCCTGCAATCCGCAATCGAGGTTATCGATGTAAACGCCGCTGCATGCCTTGGCATCCAGCTCACGGTCAACCAGGATCACCGGAATATTAAGCAGCTCCAGTTGTTTCATGTACGCGGGGCGGTACACCCGCTCGGCAGAGACAACGGACAGGATGATAGCATCCACGTTGTAACCAATCAGCTTATCAATGATACGCGCTTCATTTTCACGGGATTCATAGGAGTCAAACATCAGGGTGTCATACCCGGCGTTATAGGCTTCCAGGGTGATGCGTTTAGCCAGCCCGCCGAAAAACGGGTTACTCATGTCCGGGCTGACAATGCCGATGGTACGGGTGGATTTCGCGCGCAGGCTGCGTGCCGCCGCATTCACCACATAACCGATTTTATCGGCAGCGTCGAGAATACGCCTGAGAGTTTCCGGGTGAACCTTATCCGGCTGCGAAAATGCGCGGGATGCGGTGATCTTACTGACATTCGCAATAGCGGCCACATTTTCCAGTGTGACTTTCTGTGTCCGGGGTTCCGCCAATTTTCTCTCCTTAGCAGCAACGTATCATTTTATACCATTATAATATCATCTAAATCGATTCAGTCACGTGAAAAACACGCTTTTTATCACTTAAACCGACACTAACAACTTTTTAACACGCGAGTCTTTTTATCCGCGGATCGGTAAAAATGTCGTATTCATCGGTGTTTTCTGTGGAGAACTCCGACACCACCGCGCCCTGCGGCCCGGCTTTAAACCAGTGGCGGGTATCCGGCATAATGGTGTATTGCTCTCCCGGGCGCAGCAGAATAAAGCGATCACAGGTGTACCATTCCTCATCCCCCTGCGGCGGGCGGCAGACCGGATTGCCTTGTGCATCCTGATTCAGTGTCAGCGCGGGATCATCCACAAACAGATACACCTCACCCCAGCGGCAACGGAAGGTTTCCTGCTTGCCCGGCCGGTCTTTGTACGGCGGATGGCGGTGCTCCGGACAGGTCTGGTCAGCAAAGAGAACCAGCTCTTTGGCGCAGTACAGCGGACTGTTGCAGTAAGTAAGCAGTTGCAGACCCGAGCGCGGGTAATCCGGCAGATTAAAGTGAGCAATTTCAATATGCTGCTTTTCCGCTTCTGTCAGAACGATATGTGCCTGTTCCAGAACCGCCAGTGATTCCGCGATGTACGGCTGTTTATTCATCTGCCTCTCTCCTGAATGATATCGTTATCATTATAGCCTTGTCACAGACAGCAAAAATGTGACCTGAAAGACCCTTTACCCAATACTACATGAGTAGATCAGACTTTATTTAATAAAAGTTTAACCATCATCACATAATTATAATAAACATTGCTCTATTATCCGCATCATAGTAATGATATCGATATCATTTTAATGAAAGGAAATGATCATGAAGGCATTAGTATTAGAGAAAGCAGGGAAAATCGCCATTCAGGATTGGCAGAGTAATGAAGTACTGGGCGACGACGATGTTGAGATTAAAATCCACACCGTCGGTATCTGCGGCAGCGATGTTCACTATTACCAGCATGGCCGTATCGGGCCGTTCGTGGTTGAGGCACCGATGGTGCTGGGTCACGAAGCGTCCGGTGTGATCACCGCTGCCGGTAAAAATGTGAAACACCTGAAAGTCGGCGATCGCGTGTGTATGGAACCGGGTATTCCGGATCTGCAATCCCCGCAATCCCGTGCCGGTATCTATAACCTTGATCCTGCCGTCCGTTTCTGGGCAACCCCGCCAATCGACGGCTGCCTGCGTGAAAGTGTGATCCACCCTGCCGCCTTCACCTTTAAACTGCCGGATAACGTTTCTTTTGCCCAAGGCGCAATGGTTGAGCCGCTGGCAATCGGTATGCAGTCCGCGACCAAGGCCGGGATCAAACCGGGCGATATCGGTCTGGTTATCGGTGCCGGGACCATCGGTATCATTACTGCGCTGTGCGCACTGGCCGGCGGCTGTTCGGATGTCATCATCTGTGATGTGTTTGATGAAAAACTGAAAGTGGCTGAGAAATATCAGGGTCTGCATGCGGTAAACAGCAAAGACCAGCAGGCGCTGGCAGATAAAGTCCGTGAACTGACCGGCGGCGAAGGCGTAAACGTCCTGTTTGAGTGCAGCGGTGCGAAACCGGTTATTGCCTCCATCTCTGATCATATCGCCCCCGGCGGCACCGCGGTTCTCGTCGGCATGCCTATCGACCCGGCACCGCTGGATATCGTGGCGGCACAGGCGAAAGAAGTCACCTTCAAAACCATTTTCCGCTACGCCAATATGTATCCGCGCACCATTCGTCTGCTGAGTTCCGGCAAACTGAATGTGGCTCCGCTGCTGTCCGCAACCTACAAGTTCAAAGACAGTGTCGAAGCCTATGAGCGTGCAGCCGAAGGCCGTGCGACTGACGTGAAAATTGTGCTGGAAATGGAGTAAACCATGACGCTCTATGCCGGTATTGACTGCGGAACACAAAGCACCAAGGTCATTATTGCCGATAACCGGACCGCGCGTATTCTGGGTGAGGGCTCAGCCCCTCACCCGATGATCAGCAAATCAGACGGAAGCCGTGAACAGGAAGCCGTCTGGTGGACTGATGCGCTGGAAACCGCGTTTGCTCAGGCGATTAAAAACGCCGGAATTGACGGGCGGGATATCCGCGCCCTCGCCGTTTCCGGTCAGCAGCACGGTTTTGTGCCGGTCAGTCATGACGGTACGGTACTTGCGCCTGCCAAACTGTGGTGTGATACCTCAACCAGTGCGGAAAATCAGTGGTTTATTGATGCGCTGGGCGGTGAACAGACCGCGCTTGACCGCCTGGGTGTGCTACCGCAGACCGGCTATACCGTGTCAAAAATTATCCGCTTTAAACAGCAGCACCCGGAGCTGTGGGAGCAATTACGCTATGTGCTGCTGCCGCACGATTACCTGAATTTCTGGCTCACCGGACAGGCCTGTGCCGAGTACGGTGATGCCTCCGGGACCGGACTGCTCAATATCCGTACCCGTGAGTGGGATAAGACCGCCGCTGATCTTATCGATCCGGAAGGCCGCTTATGGCAGGCGCTGCCGCCGCTGGTGCGCGCAGAGCAAATCATCGGCACGGTTCGTCCGGCGATCGCGGAGAAACTCGGCATTTCCCCGGACACCCGCGTGGCATCCGGCGGCGGCGATAACATGATGGCTGCCATCGGCACCGGGAATATCCGTCCGGGCATCACCACCATGAGCCTCGGCACTTCCGGTACGCTGTTTACCTTTGCTGAACAACCGGTTGTGGCGGATTCCGCGATGATCGCCGGGTTCTGTTCCTCCAGCAACGGCTGGCTGCCATTGATTTGCACCATGAATGTCACCTCCGCCACCACCACGGTTCAATCATTATTAGGCATGGATATTCAGGCCTTTAATGAGGCGCTTAACAGCAGTAAACCCGGTGCGGGTGGCCTTATTATGCTGCCGTTCTTTAATGGTGAGCGCGTACCTCAGTTACCTGACGCCCGCGCCAGCCTTCACAATATGGACGGCAGCAACCTGACTCCGCAGAACCTGAGTCAGGCCGTGGTGGAAAGTGCCACTTACGGGCTGCGTTTCGGTATCGATCTGTTCCGTCAGCAGGGCATTACCACCCGTGAGATCCGTCTGACCGGCGGCGGTGCCCGCAGCGTGAAATGGCGTCAGATTGTCGCGGATATCATGGCTGCACCGGTGGTGTGCGTCACCAACCAGGAAGCGGCGGCACTGGGGGCAGCTATCCAGGCTATCTGGAGTGATACCCTCACCACAGACAGCGCACCGCAGGCACAACTGGCTGCGCTTTGTGATCGCTTTGTGCAACTGGATGACAGCAGCCGCACACCGCCGGATCCGGCGAATGTGGCGGTGTATGAATCCCTGTATCAGAACTACCTTGCATTACTGACATCAGAATACCCGGAGGTCACCGTATGACAGCCACTGTCGCTGACACTGAGGAATTACTGCGGGTTGAAGGGGTGCGCAAAGCCTTTGGTCAGGTTGTTGCACTGAAGAACGCGCAGTTTTCACTGAAGAGAGGTTCCATTCACGCCCTGTGCGGCGGGAATGGTGCCGGTAAATCCACGTTCCTGAGCATCCTGATGGGCTTTATCCGTCCGGATGCGGGGGAAATCTATGTCAAAGGCAAACGCTGTGAGTTTCATCAGCCGATAGAAGCCCTGCACGCCGGTATCGCCATTGTTCAGCAGGAGCTGAGTTCCATTCCTGACCTGACCGTGGCGGAAAATATCTGGCTGGGGCGTGAGCCGCGCCGTTTCGGGTTTGTCGATTTTAAACAACTCAACCGGCAGACCGCTGAACTGCTGACCGATCTGCATTTTGAGATCTCCCCGTCAGAAAAAATGCGCAACCTGAGTGTGGCAGAACAGCAACTGGTCGAAATCGCCAAAGCCCTCTCCCACGCGGATGCGGATATCATCATTATGGATGAACCGACCTCCGCTATCGGTGAGGAAGATGCGCAGAAGATTTTTGATGTCATCAACCGCCTGACGGAAAAAGGTAAAGGCATTATTTATGTCTCACACCGCCTGTCCGAGATTTTTCAGATAGCCGATACCTTCACCATTTTCCGTGACGGTACCTTTATCACCGACGGCCCGCTGACAGGCATCACCCGTGAAAAGCTGATTGAGCTGATCATCGGCCGTGAAATCAAAGATGAATTCGCCAAATTTAATGCGCCGACAGATGAAACCATTATGGAAGTCCGCGATCTGTCCCGTGATGACCAGGTGCAGGACATCAGTCTGACACTGAAAAAAGGTGAAATTCTGGGGATTTACGGGCTGGTCGGTTCCGGGCGTTCTGAGTTCCTCGACCTGATTTTCGGCATCGAACACGCCGATAAAGGCACCATTCAGATTGGTGACCGCTTCCTCGACAAACACAGCCCGAAAGATTCCATAAATGCCGGGATAGCCTATGTCACCGAAGACCGCAAAGATACCGGGCTGATGCTGGGCCGCTCCATCAATGAAAACATCAATATCGCCTCGTTTGGTGCCATCAGCACCGGCGGCTTTATTCATGACCGCAAAGAGCGCGCCCGCGCGGACGACATGATCACACTGTTCAATGTCAAAACCCCGGATGCGGATCAGCTGGTCGGGAACCTCAGCGGCGGTAATCAGCAGAAAGTAGTTCTCGGACGCTGGGCGCTGATCGAGCCGGATGTGATGCTGCTCGATGAGCCGACACGCGGCGTGGATGTCGGTGCCAAGAAAGAAATTTATAAGTTTATGTCTGAGTTCGCCTTACAGGGCAAAGGCATTGTGATGGTCTCTTCTGAGCTGTCGGAGATTATCGGGATGAGTGACAGGATTATTGTTTTCCGTGACGGACGGATCGCCGGAGAGCTGACCGCCGCCACTGCCACTCAGACTGATTTAATGAAACTTGCGGTGTGATTTTACCCGCCAACGTATGCATGAATAAAGAGAAGTGACCATGAATACAACAAATACTGCACCCGCACCAGGGGTCTCATTTATCGCCCGTAACAAGAAAAATATGCACAAATACGGCATCATTCTGGCGTTCTTTGTGCTGTGTCTGATTGTGGCGGTTGTCGGTGAAGTTCAGGTCGCCCGCGGCGAATGGACTAATAACTACTTTCTGAGTCAGGACAACATGCTGATTATCCTGCGTCAGATTTCCATCAACGGTATTCTCGCCATCGGGATGACCTTCGTCATCATCACCGCCGGTGTTGACCTCTCTGTCGGTTCGGTTCTGGCTCTGAGCGGCATTGTGGCGGCGCGGTTTGCCACCAGCAATACCGGTCTGGCTATCGGTGATACCGCGAATGCCGTGATGATCCCGATGATTATCGCACTCGGCATCGGTATCATTTGTGGTCTGCTTAACGGGACGATTCTGGCGAAATTCAACCTTCAGCCGTTTATCGTCACCATGGGGATGCTGTCTGCGGCACGCGGTCTGACCCTGCTGACCACTGACGGTAACCCGGTTTCCCAGCTCAACAGCGATTTCCGCTGGCTGGGTAACGGCTATATCCTGGATATCCCGGTACCGGTGGTGATCCTGGCCGTTATCTTTATTCTCGCCTGGATTTTACTCAATAAAACCACCTTCGGCCGTTATGTGTATGCCGTCGGCGGCAACCCGAAAAGCGCCAGAACCTCCGGGATCAGCGTGATTAAAATTAAAGTGCTGGTTTACACCCTGTGCGGCGCGTTAGCCGGTATTGCGGGTCTGATTCTCACCGCCCGTACCGGGTCAGCACAGACCAGTGCCGGCAGCGCCTACGAGCTGGATGCAATCGCCGCAGTGGTTATCGGCGGCACCAGTATGGCCGGTGGCGTGGGGACATTAGTCGGCACCCTGTTCGGCGTGTTAATTATCGGTGTGATGAATAACGGTCTCGACCTGCTGGGCGTACAGTCGTATTACCAGCAGATTATCAAAGGCGCATTAATTGTTATCGCCGTACTTTTGGATCCGTCACGTAAGCAACGCCGTGACTGATGGCAGTACCGCGCAGATTCTTTCAGTTTAAGGCCAACACCGCCACAGGCTGAAGGATGAAGCGTAAAAAAGACGAAAACAGCAAAAAACAAAAGCAAAACTACCCTACACAATGAAGGAATGACCATGAAAAAACTGACCAAAATCGCTGCACTGACAGCCCTGATGATGGGCGGACAGGCATTTGCGGCACAGGACAACCCGGTGAAAATTGCCGTTCTGATGTACGGCATGAAAGCTGAATTTGTCCAGTTAATGGAAAAATCCGCAAAAGAGCATCCGGCTGTGAAAAACGGTGAAGCGATCATCACAGTTTATGATGGCCGTTATGACCCGATGGTGCAGAACAACCAGGCGGAAACCGCAATCCAGACCAAATCCGACGCTATCATCATCAACCCGATGGATTATGAAGCGAATATCGACGTGGTCACCATGGCAAATGACGCCAAAATCCCGGTTATCGTCACCAACGCCCGTCTGAACACCGATAAAATGACCGCAGAAGTGGTATCTGATGATGTCCTCGGCGGTTATATGGAAGCCAAAGCCGTTCTGGCAAAAATGAACTGTGAAGGTAACGTGGTGATTATCGAAGGGCCGAAAGGCGGCAGCGGTGAAATTCAGCGCGGCGAAGGTAATGACAAAGCGATTGCGGAATGTGGTCCGGGTAAAGTGAAAGTGCTGGAGCGCAAAACCGCTAACTGGTCACGCGCGGAAGCGATGCCGCTGATGGAAAACTGGTTGCAGAAACACCGTGGTAAAATCGATGGTGTCATCGCTCAGAACGACGAAATGGCACTGGGTGCGATTGAAGCAATCAAATCTGCCGGTCTGAATGTCAATGATTTCGCCATTGCCGGTGTTGACGGCGTATCTGATGCTATCCGCTCTGTTCAGGAGGGCGAAATGGTCTCCATTCTCCAGGACGCGAATGCACAGATGCAGGGTTCTATCGACCTGGCGATGAAAGCGGTCAAAGGCGATAAATACGAGCCACAGTCCCAAATCTGGGTTCAGTATGCTGACCAGCTGAAATGGAATGACGGTAAAGACAAACGTTACGCGATTCCGTGGACTCAGGTCACCAAAGAAAACGCACAACAGTTACTGGATGCCCGTCAATAAATACACTCCCGCCGTCTTCTTGTGAAGGCGGCGTTTTTTTATCCGTAATCTTCCCTGTTCAGGCGGTTTTATATACCATTCAAAAAAATCATGTCCGGAACGCGGCATGAACCACTGAATATTCTGTAACGCCATTTTCACTCTTTCCCTCACTCTGATTCACCGTATGATAGTCGTATCTGCCGGATAAATACGTGATAAGAAATGATGGATGACAGAGAAAAGGCGGTTGAAAAAGTCAGAAAGCTGATGTCTCTTGCCGAAAATGCCGGTAATGAGAATGAAGCCGCGAACGCCTTTTCAAAAGCGCGGATCTTCATGAAAAAATACCGCCTTGAGTTATCTGATATCTATTCCGCAGAACCCTCTCCGCCGCCGCCAGCACCACCCCGCAGAAAAACACCGCCCCGCCCGCTGACCCCGGAAGAGCAGCACCGGGAAATGACACGACTGCAACAGCAGGAAGAGGAGCGGCTGCGGGCATTTCAGAAAGTGGCAGAGCAGCAACAGCAACGGAAACAGCAGAGAGAACGGGAACAGCAGGCACTGCGCGAGCTGGAAAAACGCAGGGCGCAGCAATCCGGCCATGATACGCCGCCCGCCCCCTGCCCTGAACCTGAAACCGTGGCTCCGCCGGTACCGCCGGCTCAGCCGCGCCGTCCGCCGGAAAAGGAGCCGCGCCCGGTCAGATCGCGCGTCACCGGCCCGGCACTGATTTTCATCATACTGCTGTTATTTGTGGTGTATATCCTGTATTTACAGTAAATGGTCAGCCGGGATCAACACCGGTGACACACGAAATACCGAGAATTTCCCGCGCCAGTGTATTCCAGGCCAGACAACTGCGGCTTTGATACCCTTTCACATTAGCCAGCGCGAGATCATAAGAGAGCACCGGGTCCGCCACACTGACCGCCGCCAGACCGTCTGTCCGGTGAGCGCGCCACATACTTTCCGGCAGCAGCGTGACGCCGACCCCGGCACTGACCATCGCCATGATCAGATCCAGATGGTTACTTCTGCCTGCCACCGCCGGTTTGTAATGATAAATACCGCAGGCGTTGCGGATAAGTTCATTGATACGGAAATCGTCGGAAAACAGGACAAATTTTTCATCCGTTAATTCACGGAAGCTCACCTGCTCACTGTCTGCCAGCCGGTGCCGGGTACTCACCAGCAGCATCAGACGATCCGTTGCAAAGCGCTGTAAATCAAAGCGGGTATCATCAAACGGCAGCATCACCGCCGCCGTCTCGACACTGCCTTCCGCCATGGCCTCAGACATCTGCTCTGTTCCGAGTTCAAAAATCTTCAGTTCCGCCTGCGGATGACGGGTACTGAACGCCATAATGATCCCGGCAAAATAGGTTGAAGCGATAACCGGCGGTAATCCGACATTCAGAGTACCGGTCAGCGGGCCGGATTTATCCTGTAACGCTTTGTTCATACTGTTAAACTGCGCCAGAATACGGGTTGCGTGATCAAACAGAACCGCGCCCTCGTCTGTCAGCCGGACACCATCCGGTTCCCGTGTCAGCAGGGTAAATCCCAGTTCATCCTCCAGGCGGAGAATACTGCGGCTGATGGCCGGTTGTGTCACAAACAGAGCATCCGCCGCCCGGCTGAATCCGTTAAGCTGGACCACTTCCGTAAAATAGCGCAATGTCCGTATATCCATACCTGTCACCTATTACCTTTTGTTATAGCCCCGATGAGTATAAACTATTTCCTGTTTGCCGTAATTCCCGCTAAAACTCATTCATATTGTTAATCATTTAAAGCTGATAAATCAGCCACTGTATTACCGGAGATCATCATGACAAAAACAGTCGTTGAACATGTGCTGAGCCGCCTGCAGGATTTAGGTATCCGCCATTTCTTTGGTGTGGCGGGAGATTTTGCTTTCCCGATTGAGGACGCCGTCTGCGAAAGTCGGACAATGCAATGGATAGGCAACTGTAACGAACTGAACGCCGCGTATGCGGCTGACGGCTATGCGCGGGTTAACGGCATGGCGGCCCTCTCCACCACATTCGGGGTCGGGGAACTGAGTGCTATTAACGGTATTGCCGGATCGTATGCAGAAAATCTGCCGGTCTTTCATCTGGTCGGCATGCCCGCCAGCGGTGTGCAGAAGCGTGGTCGTCTGGTGCATCACACACTGGGCGATGGTAATTTCAGCCTGTTCTATGAGCTGGGACAGCGCCTTTCCTGTGCCCATGCCGTTATGACCCCGGAGAATTGTGTGGCGGAGACAGAACGCCTGATTGCTGCCGCGCTGCGTGAGCGCCGTCCGGTCTATATGGGCTTTCCGTTTGATTACGCCACACAGCCGGTTCAGATGCCGGAACACCTTACCGCGCCGGCACAGCCGGTCAGTGACAAAACCGCGCTCACTGAGGCAGTTGCCGCGATCAGGGCAAAACTGGCGGACAGCCCGTCTGCCTGTATTCTGCCGGGCATGCTGGCCGCACGTTCCGGACTGATTGATGACGTACAGGCGCTAATCCGCCAGACCGGACTGCCGTACGCCACCATGTTTATGGATAAAGCCATCATCAGTGAATCCGACCCGCATTACGCCGGGATGTATAACGGTCAGCTGATGAACCCGCAGGTCAGGGAATTTGTTGAAAACAGTGACTGTGTGCTGGGTATCGGCGCGGTGATGACAGACTTTAATACCGGCAGTTTTACCGCTGATATCGCACCGGAAAAGCGGATCAGCATTATGGCGGATCATGTCCGCATCGGCTCAGCGATGTATCAGAATGTGTATATGCGGGATTTACTGCCTGCCCTGACTGCCGTACTGCCGCACCGGGAATGTCATATTCCGGCAGCCACCGGGCTGGGTAAACCGGTCTCTGACGCTGCCGGTAATATTACCCCGCAGTATCTGTATCCCCGTTTTGAGCAAATGTTCAGAAAAGACGACATTATCATCGCTGAAACCGGTACGGTTTCGATGGGATTAGGGTTTGCGCTGCTGCCGGAAGGGGCACAATTCCATAACCAGACGTTATGGGGATCTATCGGCTGGGCAACACCAGCAGCCGTTGGCGCAGCCGTGGCGGCGCCTGATCGCAGACTGATTTTGATCACCGGCGAAGGCTCACACCAGCTGACCGCCCAGGAAATCAGTCAGTTTGGCCGTTTTGGTCTGAAACCGCTTATTTTTGTGCTGAATAATGACGGCTATCTCATTGAACGCCTGCTGTGCAAAGACCCGGAAGCTGTTTATAACGACCTGCCGCAGTGGCGTTACGTGCAACTGCCGCAGGCACTGGGATGCGATAACTGGTATTGCCGCCGCGTTACCACCTGCGCGGAACTGGATGAGGCAATCCGGGAAGCGGAAACCGGTGACCGCGCCGCGTATATTGAGATCATTACAGAGCGCTATGCCGCATCCGATCTGGCAAAAAAACTCGGTGAATCCGTGGCAACACTGTACTCGTTTTAACTCACCGGCAATCCGGATACAGCCCCGGATTAGCCGGTACCGGATTGCGCCGGATAGTATGCGGACAGATACACCCCTGTTTTTTGTTATCCCTTCACCAGAATCACTTCTGTACCGATCCGGCGCAATCCGGTCAGGCTTTCTTCGGGAATACCGTCATCGGTAATAATGGTATCAATACGCTGGGTATCGATTATTTTATGCAGGCTGGAGCTGTTAAATTTACTGGAATCCGTCACCACCACAATATGCCCGGCCACTTCGCACATCCGCCGGTTAAGACGCGCCTCATCTTCATTATGCGTGCTGATGCCGCGCTCAAGATCAATCGCATCCACCCCGAGAAACAGCATATCAAAGTGATAATTCTGTAATGACTGCTCCGCCTGGTCGCCGTAAAAAGAGAGCGACTGACGCCGCAGCTGACCGCCGGTCATCAGCAACTCCACGCCCGGCGCGTCCAGCAGGGCATTCGCCACATTCATGCCGTTGGTCATCACAATCGTGTCCTGATGGTGGCGCAGCTGACGGGCAATTTCACAGGTCGTGGTGCCGGAATCCAGAATCACACGCAGCCCCGGCCGGATAAGGTCGGCGGCTACCGCCGCAATATCGCGTTTGATGGTCGTGTGGCGGGTGCTTTTATCTTCCAGCGACGGTTCGCTAACCGGTGAAACCCCCTCACAAATCAGTGCGCCGCCATAAGCACGCACCGCGATCCCCTGCTTTTCAAGGAAAGCGAGATCATTGCGGATAGTCACGGTGGAAACACGGAACTGCTGCGACAGCGCATTAACCTGAACACTGCCGTGGGCGCGCAGAAGCTGGATGATATGCTCACGCCGCTCGCTCGTTCCCATCACCCGGTTATCCGTCCCGGCATCCGGACTGTTCATGATTTTATCCTTAACATTCATTTAAAAAATCTTTCGTTTCATTTCGTTTGGCATATTAACGCTTTTCTTTGTACAGAATGCAAGCCCATAAAAAGGGTGAACCCCGGATTACTCAGGAACAAACACTTTCATTATATTTCTTTTGTGATGAAGATCTGGATTTCACAACCTTTCATTTTGTTTTCTTTTTTCTGTATAGCAGTATGTTATTCAGACATCGAAACAAAAACAAACCACATCCGGCTGTAAGGAGAGGAAAGTGAAACTTTTAACTGATATCGTTGCCCGTCACAAACGGGGTGAGAAAACAGGGATTTATGCTGTCTGTTCTGCCCATCCGTATGTTCTGAAAGCAGCGGTATGTTTTGCCCGTGAACAACAGACGCCGTTACTGGTTGAAGCAACCTCCAATCAGGTCGATCAGTTCGGCGGTTATACCGGCATGACCCCGGCAGATTTCCGTGATTTTATGTGGACACTCGCCGATGAACATCACTTTTCCCGCGAAAACCTGATCCTCGGCGGCGACCACCTCGGGCCGAACCGCTGGCAGAACGAACCGGCTGAAGAGTCGATGGCAAAAGCCGATGAGCTGATCCGCACGTATGTTGCCGCCGGGTTCAAAAAAATTCACCTCGACTGCAGTATGTCCTGTGCCGGTGATCCGGTACCGCTGACGGATGAAATCGTCGCACAGCGTGCCGCCCGCCTGGCGGTGATTGCCGAGGAAACCTGTGAAAAACATTTCGGCGTCCGCGATCTGGTGTATGTGATTGGTACAGAAGTACCGGTGCCGGGCGGGGCTCACGAAGAGCTGAATGAGCTGGCGGTTACCACGCCGCAGGCCGCATCCGCCACTATTGCCGCACATCAGAACGCATTTGCGCAGCATCAGCTCACGGATATCTGGCCGCGCATTACCGGGCTGGTGGTACAGCCGGGGGTGGAATTTGATCATAATAATGTTATTGATTACCGTCCGGAAAAGGCCCGCGCACTGAGTGAGATGATTACGCATCATGACCACCTTGTGTACGAGGCGCATTCCACCGATTACCAGACCCCGCAGGCACTCAGTCAGCTGGTGAACGATCACTTTGCGATTCTGAAAGTCGGCCCCGGCCTGACCTTCGCCCTGCGTGAAGCGCTGTATGCTCTCGCCGGTATTGAAGATGAGCTGGTTGCTCCGGCGGTACGTTCCGGGCTGCGTCAGGTGCTGGAAGATGTCATGCTGAAACAACCGGGTTACTGGCAGAGTTATTACACCGGTGACGAGCAGACCCGCCGCCTTGCCCGCAGCTACAGCTATTCCGATCGCATCCGCTATTACTGGCCGGATGAGACCATCAGTGCGGCAGTAACCCGTCTGCTGGAAAACCTGACAGAAACGGCGATCCCGCTGCCGCTGATCAGCCAGTATCTGCCGTTACAGTATCCGCTGGTACGCGCCGGAACGATTTCCGCCGCACCGGACGAATTAATCATCGCACACATTCAGACTGTGCTGCGTCACTATCACGATGCCTGCCGATAAGAGCGAGAAACAGCCATGCCAAATATTGTGTTAAGTCGTATTGATGAACGGTTAATCCACGGACAGGTTGGTGTCCAGTGGGTGGGATTTGCCGGTGCCAACCTGGTGCTGGTTGCCAATGATGAGGTGGCGGAAGATCCGTTACAGCAGAACCTGATGGAAATGGTGCTGACTGAAGGGATTGCCGTGCGTTTCTGGCCGCTGCAGAAAGTGATCGACAATATTCATAAAGCCGCTGACCGCCAGAAAATTCTGCTGGTCTGCAAAACCCCGGCAGATTTTCTGACCCTGGTGAAAGGCGGTGTTCCGGTGGAACGCATTAACGTCGGCAATATTCACTATACCGAAGGAAAACGTCAGATTGCCAAAACTGTGTCTGTGGATGAGGCGGATATCGCCGCATTCCGCGGGCTTAACGAGGCCGGTGTCGCCTGTTATATCCAGGGCGTACCGACAGAACCGGCGCAGGATCTGTTTAAACTGCTCTGAGGATACATGTATGGAAATCAGTCTGTTACAAGCTATCGCTCTCGGGCTGGTAGCCTTTATTGCCGGATTGGATCTGTTTAACGGACTCACGCACATTCACCGTCCGGTGGTGCTGGGACCGGTGGTCGGCCTGATCCTCGGGGATCTCAATACCGGGATACTGACCGGCGGGACACTGGAACTGGTCTGGATGGGACTGGCACCGCTGGCCGGTGCCCAGCCGCCGAACGTGATTATCGGTACGATTGTCGGCACCGCCTTTGCTATCTCCACCGGGGTCAAACCGGAAGTGGCAGTCGGTGTTGCAGTCCCGTTTGCTGTCGCGGTTCAGATGGGGATCACCTTCCTGTTCTCAGTCATGTCCGGTGTGATGTCCCGCTGCGACAAAATGGCTGCCAATGCCGATACCAGAGGGATTGAGCGCATCAACTACCTCGCCCTGCTGGCGCTCGGTACGTTCTATTTTCTCTGTGCCTTCCTGCCGATCTATTTCGGGGCGGATCACGCCAAAACCCTGATTGATGTACTCCCTGCACGCTTAATTGACGGCCTGGGTGTCGCGGGCGGCATTATGCCTGCCATCGGGTTTGCCGTTCTGCTGAAAATCATGATGAAAAATGCCTACATTCCTTATTTCATTCTGGGATTTGTCGGCGCTGCCTGGCTTCAGCTGCCGGTTCTGGCAATCGCCGCCGCCGCACTGGCGATGGCAATGATCGATTTCGTCCGCAAACCGGCAGAAAGCGAACCGGCACAACCGTCACACGAGGAATTTGAAGATGGCATCTGAAAAAAATCATTCATCTGCCGCAGAAGCGGAAACCTTACTGCCGGCAGACTGTAACCAGAACGTGTATGAAGATCAGAGCACCGGTGCGGAACTGACCCGCAAAGATATCAACCGGGTCGCGTGGCGCTCCCTGCTGTTACAGGCCTCCTTTAACTATGAGCGGATGCAGGCGGCGGGCTGGCTGTACGGATTATTGCCCGCACTGAAAAAAATCCACACCAATCCGCGTGATCTGGCGCGTTCCATGAAAGGCCATATGGGGTTCTTCAATACCCACCCTTTCCTGGTGACCTTTGTTATCGGCATCATTCTGGCCATGGAGCGCTCCAAACAGGATGTAAACAGTATCCAGAGCACCAAAATTGCCGTGGGTGCGCCGCTGGGCGGGATCGGTGATGCTATGTTCTGGCTGACCCTGCTGCCTATCTGCGGCGGGATTGGTGCCAGCCTCGCCTTGCAGGGATCGATTCTCGGTGCAGTGGTGTTCCTGGTGATGTTTAACGTTGTTCATTTCGGCCTGCGTTTCGGCCTGGCGCACTATGCTTACCGGATGGGGGTTGCCGCCATTCCGCTTATCAAAGCCAATACCAAAAAAGTCGGCCATGCGGCCTCGATTGTCGGGATGACCGTAATCGGCGCGCTGGTGGCAACGTATGTACGGCTCTCAACCACACTGGAAATCACCGCCGGTGATGCGGTCGTGAAATTACAGAGTGATGTGATTGATAAGCTGATGCCTGCTTTCCTGCCGCTGGTATACACCCTGTCAATGTTCTGGCTGGTGCGCCGTGGCTGGAGCCCGCTGCGCCTGATCGTACTGACCGTGGCGCTGGGTATCATCGGCAAATTCGCCCATTTCCTGTGATAAGAGGAGCAACTGATGCCGGGAATTATTTTATGTGGTCACGGGGGCTTTGCCTCCGGACTGGAAAAAGCCATGTTACAGATTATCGGGGAGCAGGAGGATTTCGCGGCGGTTGATTTTCCGGCGGAATCCACCACCGCCCGCCTGACACAGGAACTGGAAGCCGCACTGGCGCTGATGTCACACTGCGACAGTGTGATTTTCCTGACCGATATCCTCGGCGGTACCCCGTTCCGTGTGGCTGCCACCCTGTCACAGGGCCGGGAAGACCGCGAAGTGATCACCGGCACCAATCTGCAGCTGCTGCTGGAAATGGCACTGGAGCGGGATTCGCTCTCTCCGGCTGAATTCCGCCGTGAAGCACTGGCCTGCGGACACCGCGGATTAACCAGCCTGACGGACGAGTTACTGCGCGAACGCTGCTGTGAAACGGAGGATGAAGGCATATGATCCGGCAAATCCGTGCCCGCCGGGTACTGACAGAATACGGCTGGCGGGAAAACCAGGCGGTGGCAGTATCAGACGGCATCATTACCGCCATCACGCCGCTGGCGGCAAAAGAAGCACAGTTTGATGCGGAGCAGCTCTGCCCGGCCTACATCGATACTCATGTCCACGGCGGGCAGGGTATGGATGTGATGGATGATAACCCGCAGGCACTGAAAACCATTGCCGCTTTCAAGGCACAACAGGGGGTCGCTGCGTGGCTCGCCACCACGGTGACCGCCCCGCTGCCGGATCTGGGCAGCACTCTCGCACGGATCGCCCGTTACTGTCAGCAGCAGACCACCACAGAACCAGTGGCGGAAGTGCTCGGCAGTTATCTGGAAGGGCCGTATTTCACGCCGCAGAACAAAGGCGCACACCCGCCGGAACTGTTCCGTGAATTACACATCAGTGAGCTGGATACCCTGATTGCCGATGCGCAGGGCACACTGAAAGTGGTCGCGCTGGCACCGGAAAAACCGGACGCACTGAATGCCATCCGCCATCTGAAACAGCGCGGGCTGAATGTGATGCTCGGCCACAGTGCCGCCACGTATGAACAGACCCTGGCGGCACTTGATGCCGGGGCTGACGGGCTGGTTCACTGTTTCAACGGCATGACCGGCCTGCATCACCGCGAACCGGGCATGGCGGGAGCCGGATTATCCGACCCGCGCGCCTGGCTGGAGCTTATCGCTGACGGGCATCATGTCCACCCGGCAGTGATGCGGATTGTCTGTCAGTGTGCCGCACACCGCACGGTGCTGATCACCGATGCCATGCGGGCGGCCGGACAGCCGGACGGCATTTATGATATCTGCGGCCATGATGTCACCATGAAAGCGGGCATTGTCCGGACCGCCTCCGGCGGTCTGGCGGGCAGCACCCTGGCACTGGATGACGCGGTCAGCCGGATGATCAGTGATACCGGTACGCTGCCGGAAACCGCCATTCGCATGGCCTCTCTGCAACCGGCACAACTGCTGGGGATCACCGCAACACACGGCAGTATCTCCCCCGGAAAACGGGCGCACTTCAATGACCTGAACAGTGACTGGCGGGTAACACAAACCTGGATCCACGGGCAGCCGGTACGCTGATTTTCTTTCATTCTGAGGTGCGGTTCTCTCTGCACCTTTCTTTTCCTTATGATTATCCGCCGGGTATTTTTATATAACTAACTAATAAACAATAGCTTAATCATTTCACTTGTGGTGTAAGTCACACTTTTCGTTTTCTTTTCATTACTGCATTGATCCTTCGTTTTCCTTCCTGTAAATTGAAATTAAACCTCAAAACGAAACCAACCGAAAGGTAATGACGGATCGAGTGATCTTTTGATTCATTTCACTTTCGGCTGAACGTCATGTAAAGGATGAAGCTATGCACGACCCTCTTTCTGCCGCCACACCCCGCTATTCCACCTGGACGGAAACGGAGATCCGCCAGCAACCTGATTGCTGGATGAGTGCATTACACTCAATCGACTCACAACGCGCACAGCTGGATGCCTTTCTCGCGCCGCTGCTGGCGCAGGACAACCTGCGTATCATTCTGACCGGTGCCGGAACCTCCGCCTTTATCGGTGAGATGATTTCTCCCGTACTGCGCCGCCTGACCGGCAAAAGCGTCACGGCGATCCCGACAACCGACATCGTCACCAATCCGGCGGATTATCTGCCTGAGCAGCAACCGGTACTGCTGGTTTCCTTTGCCCGTTCCGGTAACAGCCCGGAAAGCGTTGCCGCGTTTGATCTTGCTAATCAGTGTGTTGCCCGCTGTTCGCATCTGGTGATCACCTGTAATAAAGAGGGGCATCTGTACCAGCGTGTACAGGGCAGTGATAACGGTTTTGCCCTGCTGATGCCGCCGCAGACCAATGACAACGCCTTTGCCATGACCAGCAGCATTACCTCCATGATGTGCAGCTGCCTCGCCGCCCTCGCCCCGCAGACGTTCAGCACAGAACGCTTTGCCATTGTGGCGCAGCGGGCGCGGGATATTCTCGCCGCGCATGGCAGCAGCGGACAGATTCTGCCGGGTAATGATGCTTTTAAACGCGTGGTTTACCTCGGCAGCGGCAGCTTCCAGGGCCTGGCGCGGGAATCCGCCCTCAAACTGCTGGAACTGACCGCCGGGCAAATTGCCGCCTTTTATGACACGCCGACCGGCTTCCGCCACGGCCCGAAATCGCTGGTCGATGGCGATACCCTGGTGGTTGTGTACATCTCAAACCAGCCCTACACCCGTCAGTATGATTTGGATCTGCTGGCTGAACTGCGCCGCGACCGGATCGCCAAACAGGTGGTCGCAATAGCCGATCGGCCGGATGATGCCATCAGCGCTGGGACACACTGTTATCTGCCTGCCGGTGATGCCCTCAGCGATACAGAACTGCTGTTCTGTTTCCTGCCGTATGCACAGTTATTTGCCCTCAGTCAGTCTGTCAGAACCGGGATCACACCGGATACCCCGTCTGCCAGTGGCACCGTTAACCGCGTTGTTCAGGGCGTGACTATTCACCCCTTCAATAATCAGAACACAGGAGCGTAATCATGGGGATCATCTCAACCAAATATCTGCTTACACATGCACAGGCCAACGGTTATGCGGTTCCGGCATTTAATATCCATAATGCCGAAACGATTCAGGCCATTCTGGAAACCTGTGCGGAACTGCGCGCACCGGTGATTCTGGCGGGCACGCCGGGCACCTTTAAGCACATCAGTTTCCCGGAAATCTATGCCTTGTGTGATGCCTATTCCCGCTCATTTTCCATGCCGGTCGCCCTGCATCTTGACCATCACGAAACCCTTGACGATATCCGCACCAAAGTCGGTCAGGGTGTGCGCAGTGCCATGATCGACGGCAGCCATTTCCCGTTTGAGGAGAATGTCGCGCTGGTCAAATCCGTGGCGGATTTCTGCCACAGTCAGGATTGCAGCGTGGAAGCGGAACTCGGCCGTCTCGGCGGTGTTGAGGATGATATGGATGTGGATGCGGAAAGCGCCTTTCTGACCTCCCCGGATGAAGCGCGCCGTTTTGCACAACTGACCGGCATTGACAGTCTGGCGGTAGCTATCGGTACCGCTCACGGCCTGTATACCAGCCGTCCGAAAATTGATTTTGCCCGGCTGGAAAAAATCCGCAGCATTACGGATATCCCGCTGGTACTGCACGGCGCGAGTGATGTGCCGGATGCGGATGTCCGCCGCACCATTGAGCTGGGGGTGTGCAAAGTCAATGTCGCCACCGAGCTGAAAATTGCCTTTGCCGGGGCGGTCCGCGCCTGGTTTGCGGAAAATCCGGACGGCAACGATCCGCGCTATTACATGCGGGTCGGTATGGATGCCATGAAAGCGGTTGTCCGCGATAAAATCAGCGTCTGTGGTGCGGAAGGTCAGCTTCTGTAACCCGTCAGGCGGCACTGTGTTCCCCCGCAGTGCCGCCTTTTTCATCTGCGAAAAATAATAAAAAAACAACAATAAAAAAGACAGTTCCGTAACACCCCTTAACCAATAAATTATAAAGAAGCTGAGGAGTACTCTACGATGTCGCAGGAAAAGTCGTTTAAATCCAAACTCTGGGAATTTTTTCAAAGTCTCGGGAAAACCTTTATGTTTCCCGTCTCATTACTGGCTTTCATGGGGTTATTACTCGGGATAGGCAGTTCGGTCACCAGTCCTTCCGCTATCAGCAGTTTTCCGTTTCTCGGCAATGAATTTGTCCAGCTGACCTTTGGTTTTATGGCAATGGTCGGCGGCTTTGCCTTTACCTATCTGCCGGTGATGTTTGCCATGGCCATTCCGTTCGGGCTGGCAAACCGTAACAAGGCGGTCGGCGCCTTTGCCGGGTTTGTCGGCTATATGCTGATGAACATGAGCATCAATTATTACCTGACCGTCACCCACCAGCTTGCCGACCCGGCAATGATGAAGCAGGTCGGGCAGTCTGTGGTTCTCGGTATCCAGACCCTCGAAATGGGGGTGCTGGGCGGGATTGTGGTCGGCGTTATCACCTATTTTCTGCATGAGCGTTTCCAGGATACCGTCCTGCATGATGCTTTTGCATTTTTCGGCGGCATCCGTTTTGTACCGATTATCACCGCGCTGACCCTGTCACTGGTCGGCCTCGCGATCCCGTTCCTGTGGAAATATGTCGCCATGGGCATTGCCGGGATCGGCCATATCATTCAGAGTACCGATGTTTTCGGCCCGTTCCTGTACGGTGTCGGTGTGCTGCTGCTCAAGCCATTCGGGCTGCACCATATTCTGCTGGCCATGGTGCGCTTTACCCCGGCCGGGGGTACGGAATTTGTTGACGGCAATGAAGTCGCCGGAGCCCTGAATATTTTCTATGCCGAACTGAAGGCCGGTCTGCCGTTCAGCCCGCATGTCACCGCGTTCCTGTCACAGGGCTTTATGCCGACCTTTATCTTTGGTCTGCCCGCGGTGGCTTACGCTATCTACCGCACCGCAAAACCGGAGAACCGTCCGGTGATCAAAGGGTTATTACTGTCCGGGGTACTGGTTTCCGTCGTGACCGGAATTTCCGAGCCGATTGAGTTTCTGTTCCTGTTTATCGCGCCGGTGCTCTATATCTTCCACATTATTATGTCCGGTCTTGCCCTGCTGGTGATGGCACTGCTCGGCGTGACGATCGGGAACACTGACGGCGGGATTCTGGATCTGCTGATCTTCGGCATCATGCAGGGAACCGCCACCAAATGGTATCTGGTGTTCCCGGTCGGGATTATCTGGTTCGCTATCTACTTCTTTGTCTTCCGCTGGTACATTCTGAAGCATGATGTCAAAACACCGGGCCGTGAAGATGCCGCTGACGGCGCGGAACAGGCAGTGAAAGCCAATACAAAAGCACGCGGCAAAGCCAAATACGATCACAACCTGATCCTCACCGCGCTCGGCGGTAAAGAAAATATTGATTCGCTGGATAACTGTATCACCCGTCTGCGTCTGGTGGTGAAAGATATGGATAAGGTGGATCAGAAAACCCTGAAAGACGCCGGTGCCCTCTCTGTGGTGGTACTGGATGCCCACAGTGTGCAGGTGATTATCGGCCCGCAGGTGCAGAGTGTGAAATCCGGCATTGAAGCCTTAATTTAAC
Organism: Morganella sp. TYF_1; assembly: GCF_043105645.1. Lineage (NCBI taxonomy): Bacteria > Pseudomonadati > Pseudomonadota > Gammaproteobacteria > Enterobacterales > Morganellaceae > Morganella > Morganella sp. TYF_1. The sequence goes on from NZ_JBICLU010000026.1 coordinate 1,062,397, forward strand.
AGGAACTGAGCATGTACGATTTTGATGAAATAATTGAGCGCAAAAGTGATCGCTGCCGGAAATGGGATCATCAGTATGTCTGTTCCCGTTTCGGGGATGTCCCGCAGGATTTCATTCCGCTGTGGATAGCGGATATGGATTTCAAATCCCCGCCCGCAGTGATTGAGCGGTTCACGCAGGTGGCACAGCACGGTACCTTCGGCTACACCTGGTGCTTTGATGAATTTTACGATGCGGTGATCCGCTTCCAGGCAGCGCGTCATCAGGTCACGGTTCAGCCGGAGTGGGTGACTCTCAGTTACGGCACGGTTTCCACCCTGCACTATCTGGTGCAGGCATTCTGTCAGCCCGGCGACTGCGTGATGATGAACACACCGGTGTATGATCCGTTTGCCCATGCGGTGACCCGGCAGAATGTGACGGTACTGACCAATCCGCTGGTGGCACGGGATAACCGCTATCACCTTGATTTTGACCATATTGAGGCGCAGATGCGCGAACACCGGCCGAAAGTCTGGCTGTTCTGCTCGCCGCACAACCCGTCCGGACGTATCTGGACAGCAGCGGAGATCAAACAGGTCTCAGATTTGTGTCTGCAATACGGCGTGCTGCTGGTGATCGATGAGGTGCATGCGGAACATGTGCTGTACGGCAGCTTCACCGGCTGTCTGCGCCCGGGATGTGCCGCGCCGGAGAACCTGATCCTGCTGACCTCGCCGAACAAAGCCTTTAACCTCGGCGGGCTGAAAACCTCTTACAGCATCATTCCGGATCCGGCACTGCGGGCACAGTTCCGCCGGCAGCTTGAGAAAAATTCGATTACCTCGCCTAACCTGTTCGGCGTATGGGGCATTATTGAGGCTTACAACCACGGCACAGACTGGCTGGATGAGCTGAACCGTTATCTGAGAGGCAATGCGGATTATCTGACACAGGCCGTGGCGGCACATTTCCCGGACTGGCAGATGATGCAGCCGGAGTCCTCTTACCTCGCCTGGGTTAATATCAGCGCCACAGGACGCACAGCGACAGATCTGACACTGGATTATGCCCGGCAGACCGGCGTGGTGGTTGAGGATGGCAGTCATTATGTGGCGGATGGTGAAGAGTATTTGCGGATTAATTTCGGTACGCCGCGCGCACTGCTGGCGGAAGCGGTAAACCGTCTGAAAAACGCCCGGTAACAGAAAAAAATTGGCGACCTTGCTGTATTCCGTCAACAGGGTCGCCATAATTACCGATGTTTTACCTTGTACTGACAACACTTAACTACCTTGATTTGTCATGCGTACTACAGTGAAAATCCATTTTCATCAGAGCATCGGGGCATGACACCTGTCCGCTCTTACTTCCTTGTAACGGTAAATTCCGTTTACCGTCCCCTTCCCGGGGTAAATCCGTTTATTACCTGTGGTGATAAAATACAGGCTCCCTGATAATACATCCGTGTGGTAAGTCCGTTTACACCGGCAACCTTGTCCGGTAACATCCGTTTATGTCCCTGAGGGATATATCCGTTATCCCGCTAAATCATTAAAAAATAATTCCTTTATTTTTTAAGATAATAACGTATCAGTCCGGTTATATTCGCATCCTTGCGGGTATATTACCTTATAACAATCCGGTTATAAGAAACATCTGTAATAACTGCATTTTTAATATTTTCAGGGGTATATCTGAATATTAACTTACAGTTCATGTCAGACATGAAATTATAAAACAACACTTCGGTATTTAATTAAAATTGAGAATAATAACGTGAACACACTTTCAATCTACATTTAAAACATCTAAAGGCCAATAAGAAAAGACTCAATTTAAAACAAGTTCTGTATTTACCTTACATATAACAAACATAACTCAGTTCCTTATTGCGATAAAGATTATCATCATAAAATATATCGTCAATAAGAAATGGATTAGCTTTATATGTAAATAGCGTGTTTTTTTCATCGTTATTCCTTTTATTAGTAATTCTTCTTCTTTCGCTTGTAACATAAAAAATCAACCATCAATGCAAATGCGGGATTAAATATCGAATTATCAGGATGGGGAGATGAAGAATCCGGGCAAGCATGTCATATGATTATTTTGATGAAATTTAAGACCGAATTTTTCCTTATGCTGCTTCTGTGTTTTTAGGATAATACTCATATGATGAATAAACGACCTCTTTATCAAAAGATACATAACATACTAATATAATTTATATTTTACATCTGCCGTTTTTTTTGCAATGAACAATAACAAGGCTGTCCGGTAACAAAAAAATAACAATGAAATGTTAATTTATATAATGATCACTCGTGTTATTACGTAATCCATTTTTACCTTTTCCCGTTTATTTAAGATAATTGTACATTCTTAATTGGTATATATTATTTAATAAACTAATGCCTAATATAATTCCATTAGCGAAAAATGGAAATATCTTATTTAAAGGAATTTTCATTAGCGGAATAGTCACTCCGCAGAATGCCTGAATGACCCGCATCCCTTTCCTGTGCTGGGTTCCGGGGGATACCATTATCACTGCCGTTTCATTATCAAAATGAGATGATATCATTCTCATACTGCACAAACCCTGTTCACACCGCTTTTTATCGGTCCGGCTGACCGTAGCGGAAAGCCCTTCGCAAATTCCGGTGATACATTTCACAAATCGCAGATGATTTAAGAGATCTCTCACATTTTTATTTCTTTGTCGCGCCGCTGGTTCAGTTATTGCTTTATTCCCTGTACCAAACGATCCGCTGAGGCCGACGTATGACCTCTCATTCCATTTATTATAAAGGAGAGAAGGATGTCAGATCTCAATCATCCAACCTCTGATCTAATCTATCAGCTGGACGACAAGCCCCCGTTTTTCCAGGCCCTTCTTGGTGCGGTAACCCATTTATTGGCCCTGTTTGTTCCGATGGTGATGCCTGCCCTGATTGTGGGCAAAGCCCTGGATTTATCCGCCGATACCACAGCCTATCTGGTTTCTATGGTCATGATTGCCTCCGGCATCGGTACCTGGATACAGGTTCACCGCTACGGCCCGATGGGCTCCGGCCTGTTATCTATTCAGTCCGTCAATTTCTCATTTGTGACTGCCATGATTGCTATCGGTACCGCCATGCGCAGTGACGGGATCCATGAAGAACTGATTTTGTCCTCTCTGCTCGGCGTCTCTTTCGCCGGTGCTTTCCTGGTTGTCGGTTCCTCTTTTGTACTGCCTTATCTGCGCCGGATAATCACCCCGACAGTCAGCGGCGTGGTGGTGCTGATGATCGGTCTGAGTCTTATCAAGGTCGGGATTATCGACTTCGGCGGCGGTTTCTCCGCCAAATCGGCCGGTACATACGGCAACTATGAAAATATCGGTGTGGGATTACTGGTTCTGCTGGTGGTGATTGGTTTTAACTGCTGCAAAAGTCCGCTGCTGCGGATGGGCGGGATCGCCATTGCCCTGGTGGCGGGCTACATTGCTTCGCTGTTCCTCGGACTGGTGGATTTCAGCACTTATCAGAACACCGCATTTATTACGGTCCCGGTGCCGTTTAAATTCGGCTTCTCATTTAATTTCACCCACTTCCTGGTGGTCGCCATTATTTATATCCTCAGCGTGCTGGAAGCGGTCGGCAACCTGACAGCGACAGCCATGGTGTCCAATCAGCCGATTAACGGTGAGGTGTACCAGAACCGGCTGAAAGGCGGTGTGATGGCGGATGGTGTGGTGTCCGTTATCGCGTCAGCTCTCGGCTCACTGCCGCTGACCACCTTTGCCCAGAACAACGGTGTGATCCAGATGACCGGTGTGGCCTCCAGTTATATCGGGCGCTTTATTGCTGTGATCCTGGTGTTCCTCGGCCTGTTCCCGAGTATCGGCTGGTTCTTTACCACCATTCCGGCACCGGTACTGGGCGGGGCAATGACACTGATGTTCTCCATGATCGCCATTGCCGGGCTGCGCATTATTATCTCCAACGGCCTGCGCCGCCGCGAAACCCTGATTGTGGCAACATCCCTGGGTCTCGGGCTGGGGGTTTCTTATGATCCGCAGATCTTCAGTATCCTGCCGCCGTCTTTATATATCCTTGCCGAGAACCCGATTTGCGTCGGCGGTCTGACGGCGATTATCCTGAATCTGCTGATCCCGGTCGGACAACCGCGTGGTGCAGCCAATGAGGAAGAGCCGGATGTGCTGGCAGAGGAGCTCGGGGCAATGCTGGATATCCCGGATGCAGAGCGGGACCTGCCGGATATGGCCATGAGTGCGGAGAACAAACGCGTTATCTGACCTCTCTGATTTTTGCCCGTAAAAAAACCGCGATAATAATTATCGCGGTTTTGTTTTTACGGCTTTCTGTTATGCGTTACTGACCATAGCCTGTGGTGACTGTGCCTGTTCATCGAACATACTCAGCATCTCGCGGGCGGCCTGACGACCGGCAGCCATAGCGGTGACCACCAGATCCGCGCCGTGTACCGCATCACCGGAAGCAAAGATTTTCGGGTTGGTGGTCTGATTACTCATGCGACCGTTGCCGCCGGTTTTAATCTGTCCCCATTTATCCAGCTGGACATTATAACCGCTGAGCCACGGCATCGGATGCGACTGAAAGCCGAACGCCATAATCAGCACATCCGCATCAAGGATAAATTCAGACCCTTCCACCGGTTTCGGACGGCGGCGGCCATCCGGCCCCGGTTCACCGAGTTGCGTACGGATAAGCCCGATACCGCTGACCGCCCCCTGTTCAGTGCGGTCAATAAACTGCGGCTGCACGTTATAGAGGAATTCCACCCCCTCTTCACGGGCGTTGATCACCTCTTTCTTCGAGCCCGGCATACTCGCCTCATCACGGCGGTAAGCGCAGATAACACTCTCAGCACCACGGCGGACAGCAGTACGGACACAGTCCATTGCGGTATCACCGCCGCCGAGTACCACCACTTTTTTCCCCTTCACATCAATCCACGGGTATTCATCCGCCACCGGCAGCCCCATCACCTCACGGGTACTGGCGATCAGGAACGGCAGTGCCTGCACCACGCCCGGGGAATCCTCATGCTCCAGCCCGGCTTTCATCATGCCGTAGGTGCCGACTCCCAGCAGTACTGCATCATACTCACTCATCAGACGGCTGAACGGGATATCTTTACCGACCTCACAGTTCAGACGGAAGGTGATCCCCATATCCGTGAAAATCTGCCGCCGCTGTGCCATCAGCTGCTTGTCCAGCTTGAACGGCGGGATCCCGAAGGTCAGCAGGCCTCCGATTTCAGGATGGCGCTCAAACACTTCCGCTTTCACTCCGGCACGGGTCAGCACATCCGCACAGCCAAGTCCGGCTGGCCCGGCACCGATAATCGCGACACGTTCCGGGCGCGGAACCACATCCTCCGCCACCGACGGACGCCAGCCCATCTCAAAAGCGGTATCCGTGATATAGCGTTCAATATTCCCGACAGTGACCGCGCCGCCGTGGTTACGCAGCGTACAGCGGCTTTCGCACAATCTGTCCTGCGGGCAGACCCGGCCGCAGATTTCCGGCAGTGAACTGGTCGAATTGCTCAGCTCCGCCGCCTCAATAATTTTACCTTCACGCACCAGACGGACAAAGTCCGGAATCGCGTTATGCAGCGGGCATGACATATTACACATCGCCTTTTGTGAGCAGTACAGACAGCGCTCACTTTCATAACCGGCACACTGTTCATTCAGCCCGATATAAATTTCGCCGAAATGATTTTTACGCAGTGCCGCACTCTGTTTCTGTGTTCCTTCACGCGGCGGACGTTTGAGGATCTCAAAACGGATTTCCGACTGACGCGCCTGATTGTATGCGCCGGTGGCTGCCCGCATCAGGCGGTCATTACGCAGGATCACCAGTTTCTGTTCATCCAGGATGCTGAGTGCGTTGGTCGGGCAGTTAGCCACACACGCGGGTGACCCGCCGGTGGTATCACATAAATCGCATTTCTGCGCCAGTTCGTGCGAGTGATCGAACGTCATCACCATTTCCATCGCCCCGAACGGACAGACCAGCACACAGCTTTTACAGCCGATACATTTTTCCTGATCCAGTTTGACAATATTGTCCGCCACATACAGGGCATCCACCGGGCAGGCAGCGGCACAGGGGGCGTCTTCACACTGGCGGCAGGTGACAGCGAGGCTGTCACTCTCTTTGAACATGACGCGGATACGGGGGGTGTAATCACGGCTGTCATGTGGCCAGTGGTGATCATTATGCGCGACAACGCAGGCAATTTCGCAGGCGTGACATCCGATGCATTTCCGGCTGTCCGCAACAATACATTTATTCATGTTCACCTATCGCTTTCCGGGTTTTCAGTATTGGTAACCATGCAATAACCGGGCACATCCGGCCCATCGTAGTCTGTTTTATGGTCATTTTGCGGGGCGGGTCAAATTCTGCGGATGCAGGAAGGCAATAACACACGCGCAACAGGGCTACCGGATTTTTTTTACTTTAACGGGGAGCGGGATTTGGTTTTTTGACCTGACGCGGTCTTAAGCGGAATAAAAAAAATTGAATCGTATCAGCTGGTAACAGCCGCGTCCTTTATAAGGAAGCGGCTGTAAATACCGGACATTCATCTGAACCGGTCAGACACCCGGTGCCACGGCCAGGCCGATAAACAATCCGGCAATAGTGGCACTCATCAGGTTGGATAAGGTCGCTGCCAACAGTGCGCGGACACCCACACGGGCGATATCCGATGCCCGCTCCGGTGCAACCGCGCTGAACGCCCCGACCACCACCGCAATCGAACCGAAGTTGGCAAAACCGCATAAGGCAAAAGAGATCACCGCAATCGTTTTGGCATCCAGCGTGCCGTCGTGTAAATGCGGGGAGAAATCCACATAGGCCACGAACTCGTTGATCGCCAGTTTTTCGCCGATCAGGCTGCCCGCCAGCGCAATATGCTCACTGCTCACACCCATCAGATACGCCAGCGGTGAGAAAATATAGCCGAACAGACTTTGCAGGCTGACCCCCTCAAATCCCATCACGCCGCCGAGGCCGCCAATCAACCCGTTAATCAGGGCAATCAGGGCCACAAACGCCAGCACCACCGTTGCCACACCGACGGCAATTTTCAGCCCGAGCATCGCACCGCCTGCCGCCGCCTCAATAATACTGGCAGGGCGTTTTTCACTGAAAGAGATTTCAGTGAATTCCACGGTGGACTCCTGTGTCGCCGGGCTTAACATCCGTGCAAACAGGATCCCGCCCGGAATTGCCATCAGGGATGCCGCCAGCAGATATTCAATCGGTACGCCCAGCCCGGCATAACCCACCAGCATTGATCCGGCAATGGAGGCCATGCCGCTGCAAATCACGGTGAATAATTCATTGTTATTCATCCGGCTGACAAAGGGTTTCAGTACCGCCGGTAACTCATTCTGCCCGAGGAAAATGGTGGTTACTGCCGCAAAGGATTCGATCTTGCTGATTTTCATGGTCTTCTGGAAGACATACGCCAGAATGTTGATCACCCAGCGCATAATGCCGAGGTAATACAAAATTGCGATCAGAGAAGTGATAAAAATAATGGCCGGTAAGACGCGGAATGCGAAGATAAACCCGGCGCCGTCAAATAACACATCCATTTTCGGGCCGACCAGGCTGCCGAAAATAAAGGCGCTGCCCGCATCACTGTAGGCAATAACGTTGTTCACGCCCGACGCGATGGTCTGAATAAACCATTTCCCCGCCGGGATATACAGCATGATGGCACCGAGTGCCACCTGTAACAGCAGTGCCGCGCCGACAGTGCGCAGACTGATTTTCCGCTTATTCACCGAAAAGAGAAATGCTATCAGTAATAAGACGCCGATCCCCGCCAAACTCCGTAATAAATCCATAATCCGGCCCCGTGGTTATTATACTCATCAGTTGTATGCTGCAATGCCCGGTAAAGGCTGATTGTGAGATCAGCACCTTACCGGGTCAGGTATTTCATTTGTTGTTATGACCGGTTACCGGTCAGCCGCTTACAGTTGCTGATAAGCGGAGGCGATACGGGCAGCCAGTTTCGCGTTATTGAACACCAGCTCAATGTTAGAATTCACACTGTTACCGCCGGTCAGCTCTGCCACACGGGCCAGCAGGAACGGTGTGCTTGCTTTGCCGTTAATGCCCTGCTCATCCGCTTCGCGTACTGCCTGTGCGATCGCGCTGTTGATGGTTTCTTCCGGCATGGCAAACTCATGCGGGATCGGGTTGGCAATGACCATGCCGCCGTTCAGGCCGGTCGCCCACTTGGCGTGCAGTGCTTTTGCCACAGTTTCCGGGGTTTCCATGCGGATGGTGACCGGGAATTCGCTTTCACGGCAGAAGAATGCCGGTAATTTATCCGTCTGATAGCCGACAACCGGTACGCCGTAGGTTTCCAGATATTCTGTGGTCAGCCCCAGATCCAGGATAGATTTGGCCCCCGCGCAAACAACCGCGACATTGGTTTGTGCCAGTTCCTGTAAATCCGCTGAGATATCAAAGGTGTGTTCCGCACCACGGTGAACACCGCCGATCCCGCCGGTGGCAAAAACAGCAATCCCGGCCATTTCCGCGATAATCATGGTGGAGGCAACGGTCGTCGCACCGTGGATGCCCTGGGCGATCACAAACGGCAGGTCGCGGCGGCTCACTTTCATCACCTTGTGGCCTTCTTTGCCGAGCATCTCAATTTCGTCATGAGACAGACCTGCTTTCATACGGCCGTTAATCACCGCAATCGTCGCCGGGATCGCACCGTTGTCGCGGATACGCTGTTCCACTTCCAGTGCCATTTTCACGTTGTCCGGATACGGCATGCCGTGAGAAATAATGGTGGATTCCAGTGCCACAACCGGCTTTTTCTCCGCGAGCGCCTGTGCAACCTCAGGGGAAATGTCCAGATATTCTGCGTTCAGTTGTTGAGTTTTCATGCTTGTGATTCCATTAGTTTGTGAACACTGTCTTTTGACAGACCGGGATTATTTGTCAGCTCGCTGGCGAGCGTCAGGGCGGAGCAGCCCTGGGAAAAACGGATACTCTGTGACAGCGGCTCGCCTTCGAGCCAGCAGCGGGCAAGGCCTGCCATCATGGCGTCACCGGCACCGGTCACATTGACAATGTGGACACTGAACGGCTTCGACCAGCCGTTTTCACCGCCCGCCTCGCTGTAATAAACGCCTTCACCGCCCATACTCAGGGCAATGCGCTGCACACCCTGCTCATGCAGAGCATTGGCGGCACGCACCACATCCTGTTTATTATCTACTTTGATACCGGTGAGAATTTCCGCCTCAAAGCGGTTCGGTTTCAGGGTGTGGATATGACTGAGCCACGGCTTGATTTTGTTTGCTTTGAACGCGGAAACGGTATCGACAAAGACCGGGACATTGCCCGCATTGGTAAACAGCCACTCCAGCGCACCTTCTGAGAGATTGCAGTCCGCCACCAGCACACCGGCGTGGCGGATCAGATCGCGGGAGGTTGCCAGCAGCGCCGGGGTCAGTTTTTCCAGGATGCGCATATCATTGATGGCAGTGATCATTTCACCCTGCGGATCCAGCAAAGACAGATAGGTGGAGGTGGTTTCCCCGTGCAGACGATGCAGATTACTGACATTCACACCAGCCAGTTTTGCCTGTTCGTACAGGGTGTTACCGTAGAAATCATCACCGATAACCGAGATAAAATGCGATTCGCAGCCCAGCAGGGCAATATTCTGGGCGATATTGCGCCCGACCCCGCCGGGTGAACATTTAATGTGACCGGGATTAGAATCTTCATACACCAGATTCAGGTCAGAATAACCACAAACATCCATATTGGCTGAACCGACAGTCACCACATAGCGGTGCTCGGAGAGGATGTATCCTTTACCCTTGATGTAGCCTTTATTCATCAGATTCATGATATGTCCGGCCACCGCAGAGCGGCTGATACCTAATACGCCGGCCAGTTCCTGCTGCGGAATGAGCGGGTCACGCCGGAGGATCTGAAGGATTTGTTTTTCTCGACTGGTCATAAGCGGACACTTGTTAGTTATTAAACATGTGCTTGTTTTATTTTTTGCCCGCGACAAAGTAAAGCGCTGAAATAAAGATTTCACCGGAATTTGAGTCATGATCGTAAAATGCAGGGTATGGGTTTTCAGCAAAAAAACCGGAAGGCGATCATGTTTTTTATATCTTCAAAAATAAAATAAAAAACACAAAATAATAACCTTCAAAAATAGAGGATTTAATTAAAAATAATTTTCATATCTATCAATCTGTTATACATTGGTTGTCATATTAGCAAACATGTGTTTGTTTTCATGATCTTAGAAGAACAATATTGAAATATGTGTTTTATCGTTACATACATACTGTGATTGATATCAAATAAATCAGTCCGGAATAAAACCAGAAAACATCGGGTGTTTATTGTGGTAACGCTGTTTAAACTGATTAGCTGAATCGCTTATTCTTATTTTATTTTGAACTGACACGATTAATCAAGTTTTATATTAATCTGTTAATGAAATAACAAAACAGCCCGGAAACAGAGATTGTTTCCGGGCTGTCGGTTTTATAGTGCTGTGCCGCTTTGCTGTCAGTGGTGCAGCATGTCGTGAACGATATCTTTTCCGCTCATCGTATAAGGGTAATACGTCGGCCAGTTGTCCAGTTGAGTCAGCAGAGCCTCCTGGGATTCATTGCCCATATACAGGTGGAAATGACCGGCTTTTTCCGGCGCAATGATATGGTCGCTGAACTGGATATATTTCGGTGCATGACTGTTTTTATCTTTGCACTCAAACAGATAACGCGCCCCTTTCTTGCCGGAGGTGTAATTCAGGATCCGGTAACCGGCATACTGATACTCACACTGATCCACCTTATCCCCGCGATGGAATTCGATGATATTATTTTCAATACCAATCATATCCACATCGGTTTTATATCCCTTTGTATAATATGCACGATACTCTTCTGCCGTTTTATCGCCATTCTTCGCAGCTTTCGCCTGCATCACCGGATCCAGCTCACCGCTGGCCAGATAAGGCGCAACCGACTGCCAGACCCCGTCCCAGTCACTCAGCTGCCGGTCTTTGACATCCTTATCCGCAAAAATCCCTTCTGCGGCCTTGCGCTGTGCTTCTGTCTGCGGTTTGTCGTGATGGTGTCCGTGTGCCGCTGCCGCGCCGCTGAATAATCCCGCCAGCAACAGTAACGGAAGAACTGATTTAGCTGTCATAATCACCCCTGTACGGCTTTAAAACGCGGATTGGACTTACAAATCACATAGATACGACCGCGACGGCGGACAATTTTGCAGTCCGGATGGCGCTGTTTCGCACTTTTCAGTGAACTTAATACCTGCATCGGTTTTTCCTCTTCTTTTAATGGACAAAACGCCCGAAGCGCTTGGTAAAACGGGCCACATTCCCTTCCTGAGAGTGTGTTTTCTGTTTGCCGGTATAGAACGGGTGAGAATGAGATGAGACATCCAGAGTGACATAAGGATACGTCTGCCCTTCAAACTCAATGGTTCTTTCCGTTCTGATGGTGGATCCGACTTTGAAATACACGTCTGCGGCGGTGTCGTGGAAGATGACAGTCCGGTAATCCGGATGAATATCGGGTTTCATGGTTGCCTCATTTTGTTATGTTATAATATAACAATAATGATTTTTATTGTGGTTGACCACTGTTTTTTAACCCTGATTTTTATACGGGAAAGGAGTGCGTTCGCGGAAAGAAAGGAAATATAAATCAGATCAAAAGGATATAAAAACGGGCAGCCACCGGCGAATACGGGGCTGCCCGGGAAAAGTATCACTGTAAGAAATCAGTTCTCTGCCAGAAAGTCCTTATCCTCCAGTACCCGCAGCGGCTCAATATCACTCTCTTTTTTAATAACCAAAGACGGATCCGAACGCAGACAGACACCACCGTAGTGACCACCGACCGTAAAGGCGCACATCTGGATATAGCGGCCTGCCACTTTCGGTAAACACCAGAGCTGCTGATAGACATTTTCCTGCTCACCGAAACGACCGCAGGTTTCATCCAGCACTTCATCGCGGTGATCCACCAGCCCGATATTGCTGCCGCAGCGTCCGGCAATCGGCTTAACCGCATAACCGGTCCGGCGCAGTTCGTCGCTGAGTTGAAATTCCGTATCCAGCAGATAAGGATGATGCGGGAACAGCGACCACAGGATCGGCAGAATCGCTTTGTTGCCGGGGATCACCGTCCACAGTGGTTCAAATACCCGGATTTCCGGGCGCAGCAGCACATCAATCAGCCGCACATCATTTTCATGGCGCGGATGACCGGTACGGATAGGCAGCGCGGAGTATGTCCGGTCGCTTTCGCTTTCCTGACGCAGTTGTTCCAGCGCCGTTTCCCACGCCCAGGTTTTCCAGACACATTTGAGCACACGCCCTTCGCCGTCGATGACCTGTCCGCTTTCATTCCAGCTCAGTTCATCCAGCCCGTGAATGATCCGGTATCCGTACCCTGCCGCCGTAATGGCCTGCGCCATATTGAGGGCGTGGTAATCTTCTTCGCTGTCTTTATCCTGCATAATATGGATAAACGGCTTGGCTGAGGTGTGTTTCCAGATATCCGCCAGCATGTCTGACAGGCGTTCCCCCGGATCCCAACCTTCGGTCAGACCACCCTGTTTCGCCCATTTTTCAATAATCCGCCCGGTTTCCGCATGGCAGGAAGCAGAATCCGCATTGTATTCATACACCTTCAGCCCGCGCTCATCCATGCAGAAATCCAGTCTGCCGGTCACCATATCGTGACGGCGGTTCTGCCAGGAGAGCCGCAGTCTCGGCCAGAGGATTTCCGGGATATTGAATAATTTCAGCAGATTATCATCTTTCAGCACTTTTTCGGTGGCGTGCAGATACATCAGATGAACTTCGTTGGTCGCCTGCATCAGGGCATTTTCGGCGGTTTCCGAAATGGTGAAATACTCGTGCGGATCCGCATTCAGATTGTGACCGTGATTCGCTTTGACATAGGCTTTTTCCATCGGATCCGACTCATCCAGCCATTTTCCGGTGAAGTCGGCTTTCTCGTCCAGGCGGGCGGCATGCAGTGTCATCAGCGCCGGGTTCACCGCCGGTTCGGTCCACGCATACTCATCATCAATTGTCTGGATCATCCAGCCGAGGATCTGCGTATCCGGGAACGTATCGGACAGGGTGTAATAACCGTCTTTGACATGCATCGGCAGCTCACGGGTCCATTGCTGACCGCGCGGCAGTTTATGGTGAATGACATTCTGTTCCACAATCCGGACTTTATCCGCACACACCTGGGTTATCACCGCCACATGACCGGTGCGTTTAAACTCTCCTCCCTCCTGCCAGATAAGCAATGCCCCGGCTACCGGTGCCTGCTGACAGCCATTTTTAAACGCCCGCAGCGGCAAAATGCTGTCATCCACCACATGACGCAGAAAACGCAGGGAAAAAATCTCGTACGCCATCCCGACATCGGTAAACACCACACCGTAATTGAGATACAGGAAGCGGCGGGCAAATTCCACACACTGCCATTTGTATCCCATATATTCATTTCCGATATAACTGCGGAAGGAAATATCATCCTCTTTCTCTGCGTCCGTGATGGTATCGTAGTCAGAGGAATAGATAGCCACACCGCCGGGCGCATAGCCCAGTAATGTGCCGAAAGGTTCATGCTCCGTGATGATTCCACTCATAGTACGGCCTTACTGATATGATTTAGGTTGCCAATAATTGTGCTTACTAATAATTCAGTATACGCCCGTCCATAAAAAAACACCGATGCTTTTCTGCATCGGTGTCAATCACCACTTCGGGTTATGCTTAGTGATTCATATCACGTTGCCGGACTTTCCTTTTTCGGATGATAACCGTTAAAAAACAGGTTGAGGATCACCGCACTGACCGTCGCCAGCAGGATCCCGCTGTGCAGCAGCGGCTGTAAGAACATCGGCAATTTGGCAAAGAAATTACCGGAGAGTGTCGGCGTCAGCCCGACCCCCAGGCTTATCGCCACAATATAGAGATTGTAATTATTGCCGCTGTAATCAACACGGGACAGAATGCGGATCCCCGTCGCCAGCACCATGCCGAACATCACCAGCCCCGCACCGCCGAGCACAAACTGCGGAATAGAGGCGATCACCACCGCCATTTTCGGCAGCAGACCAAAGATAATCAGGATAAATCCGGAGACCACACACACCCAGCGGCTGTGGACTTTCGTCACACCCACCAGCCCGACATTCTGGGAAAATGAGGTATGCGGGAAACTGTTGAACAGACCGCCGATAATTGTCCCGATCCCGTCCACCCGCAATCCGCGCACAATATCGTCTTTTCCGACCGGGCGGCCGACAATTTCCCCGAGCGCCAGAAACATCCCCATCGATTCAATAAAGACAATCAGCAGTACCACACTGAGGGTGATAATAGAGATAGGCTCAAACGTTGGTGTGCCCAGTGCCATCGGGGTAACCAGTTTAAACCAGGGCGCATCCGTATAGCCGTCGAAACTGACCTCATTGCACATCAGCGACAACACAAAACCAAAGATAATCCCCAGTAATACCGAGATATTACAGAGAAAGCCCTTGCAGAATTTGGTAATAAACAGGATAAACAGCAGAACAGCAAATGAGATACCAAGGTAGAGCGGGTGACCATATTCCGGGTTACCTTTGCCCCCGGCTGCCCAGTCAATTCCCACCTGCATGATACTCAGTCCGATAGAGGTGATCACAATACCGGTGACCATATTGGGGAAAAGCGGCATCAGTTTTCCCATCAGCGGGACGATCAGTGTTGTCAGCACCCCCGCTGCAATAGTGGCACCGAAAATCCCCATCAGGCCGATATCCGGGTTGGCACCGATAGCCAGCATCGGCGTCACCGCAGCGAACGTCACAGACATAATCACCGGAAGACGGATACCGGCAAATTTCCCGATACCGATACACTGCAACAGTGTTACGATACCACAGCAAAACAGATCTGAACTGATAAGCAGTGTCACCACTTCCTTGCTCAGCCCCAGCCGGTCACCGATAACCAGCGGTACCGCCACTGCACCGGCATACATCACCAGCACATGCTGTAATCCCAGCATCATCAGTTTTCCCGCAGGTAATATTTCTTCAACTTCGTCAATAACGGGCTTAACCGGTTCCTGTGCTTGATCCACACTATGATTGCTCATGAAACAGACTCCCTTACAACCGGGACTCCCCGGCTTCGATTCGAAGATCTCGGAAAATGACCCCTGGCGTCAGGGTGTCTCACTATGATGACGAACCCGGCCCGGGTATCGGTTCATCATTTAAACGATTGAGCAAAATTCAGACCAGCGCGATTTTCTGTCAGCATAAATGCTGTGTTTCGTGACCGGTTTCCGGTTTTTTCAGGCATTTTTCCGCTGAAAACGAGATACCCGCCGCATTTTTATGACACCTGTAAAATGTCATTTTTCAGGCCGGACGGCATAACAATCGATTGCCTTCTCAATTTAATAATTCCGGTTATCACATTGATAGCGGCGTATCACCGGGCGTTTCCCGCTCCGCATAATAAAACGGGCCGCCGGTCATGATGACCGGCGGCCCGTTCTGTTTGTTGTTCTGCGAATCAGAACAGTGTGGTCTGCGCCTCTGTTAATGACGTCAGATCCTGATTCACCATATCATGTGCTGTAAATTCCGCTGACGGCTGAAAATAGTCCGGTGCAGCAGCGGCCGTATTACTATGTTCTGCCGGGATATCCTGTTCCGGTAACTGACTCAGCAGTTTGTCCAGATTCACGGAGCCGTCATGACCGGAGAGCAGCCCGGTGGCAGCCAGGGCTGCCGCATCTTCAGACCCGGGCAGCGCAGGCATTTCTGTTCCTTCGTGCTGACCGGTGGTGTCATAGTGAATGCTGAACGGATCGGATTCCGCGCCGCTCACACCATTACCTTCAACACGCGCGGTGTAATGGTAAGTCTGTCCCTGCTCAAAATCGCCGGAGGTATCATTGAATGTCCATTTACCGTCATTCTCCACCGTGGCATACCCCGCCACATGACCATCACGGGAGATGACCACCACCTGACCTTCCGTCAGTGCATTATCAATATGTCCGGTTAATACCGGTGTCATTGCTGACAGGTTTTCAGGATCAGCCCCGGCAGAATCCGTAACATCATCAATGGCGGCAATCGCGGTAATATCAGCCGGTACATCGGCACTCTCCTGCTCATCCGCAGCAGTATTACCGTTATCATTTGTGCCGGTATTATTGTTATCCTGCTCATCCGCACCGGTGTGATTGTTACCGCCGGTCTCTGTTCCGGTGTTTTCTGTTCCGGTATTGCTGTTACCTTTATCGTCGGTACCCGTGTTACCGTTACCGCTGTTTTCGGTTCCGGCGTTACCGTTACCCTTATCATCCGTACCGGCATTGCCGTTGCCGGTATCATCGGTGCCGGTATTTCCGTTATCTTTATTATCAGCGGATGAATCATTATTTTTATGATCATCATCTGAATGATTATTTTTGGCGATCGCCGCAGCAGTCCCGCCGGCCACAGCCAGCCCCAGGAAAGTCAGCAACTCCCAGCCCGGGCCGGATGATTCCCATGTAATCGGTGCCAGCAATTTTTCACCCGGCTGCTGAACTGCCGCCTGTTTATCTGCCATACTGCCGATATTGTCATGCTCCACCGCAGATTGCGGCGTGTAGTCATGCACCTGTTTATCCGCTGCTTCGCCGATAATCTGACCGGGAACCAGATAATAATCCTCAATGACCACCGATGGATCTTCTTCTCCCATCAGAAATAACTTCAGGTTATTACCGTCACGGATCATGATCGCTTTCTGCGGTGCTGTTCCGGTTTGCTTATCGACCAGCACATAATCCACTCCCGGAACGGCTTTCAGCACATTAACCCCGTCTTTGACTGAGGTTACTGCTTTTTTTGTCACGCGCGTTGCTTTATCAACAACGCCGATAACGATAGGCATATTACATAACTCCTGTATATAAAATGAAGCAGGTGCTCACCGAACCTATTTCAGAACAATAAATTCTGCTTAATCCCTGACTCAGAAATTACCCTGCATCATTATCCGGAAATGAAAAATGAACATAAAATGAGATAAATACCGGATATCTGATGATGGTTCACAATAACGATCTGCAAGTAAGAATGGTATTAATATTACCGACAATATAACGCGAATTGAATAATGTTTTACCCTTTGAACATTCCGATTATTCTTAAATATAAAACCTGACACCATCATAAATGAAAATTATATTTTCATTTATGATAAAAAATAACGATCAGCCGCAGTAAAAGCCTGTCTGAACCGCCATAAGAAATATCAACGGAATATCACGCTGAAAACAGAAGGCAATGTGTATTTTTAAAAAGCAACATAATCAGGACTTATCTTATAATCCGCCTGCCGTCTGTAAGCCATTTTTATTCTCTCTGATATAGTGATAGCATTCTGAATAATAAATGTCTGAACAGGAATCTCATTACCCTCTGAATATCCGGGCGATAACATTATGGAAAATAAAAAATCATCTGAATTTGAAATCTGTACAACCCGCGGTGACCACCGGTTCCTGCTGACTTCCGGCCCCGATTACATCAGTGGTGTATTACGCGGCGGAGAACTCTGGAATGCAACCTCAATCAATATCAGTCAGCGCCTGCTGGAATTTTCGGCGGCACCGGTTATTTATGATATTGGTGCCAACCTCGGCTCCTGGACAATCCCGGCAGGCAATTATTTTCAGCACCGTAATGGTATTGTTTATTCCTTTGAGCCTCAGCGTCAGGTCTATAATCAGCTCTGTGGTAATATCTATCTGAATAAACTGAAAAACTGTTATACCTTTAACTCCGCCCTTGGCGATTATGATGGTGAAATCGATGTCCCGGTACCGAATCCGTATACCGACAATAATCTCGGTGCCGTCTCCCTGGATAAAACCATCTTCCTGGAGCAACGCTGCGGCTCAGAATTTCCCACAGAAAAAAGGACAATCAATACACTGGATACACTGAATATGCCACATGCCAGCCTGATTAAAATCGATGCCCAGGGCCTGGAACTGGAGGTTCTGAAAGGCGGCAGAAAATGGATACAGGCATCCGGTTACCCTTACATTATTTTCACCACATGGGGCGACTATATGAAATCCACCATAGAGAAAAATAAACACCTTTTTTCTTTATTACAGGATGAAATGGGGTATGAGTTGCTTCAGATAGAGAATTTCTTTGTTGCTCAGCATAAAAACAATGAAGGCGGAAAACTGGTGATGACACCAAACGGTTATATTGTAAAACGTGAGACATCACAGTTTGGTATGGATTTTTTAAGTCTCTGATCTGCATTGAAAAATAAAAAGGAAGCTGACGCTTCCTTTTTATTTCAGCGGTAATTCAGACTAACCTGCTGAGTTTCCATATCATAAGAACCTTTGATACGCAGATCCAGCGGATAAGGATCCCAGTAAACCAGTGTTCTTATTTCAAAAACAATAATGCCATACTGCGCATACTGATCTTTTCCCGCCAGCGGCGTAATAATCAGAGAGTCAGGAATAACCCGGCTTTCAAAACGCAGAATAGCCCGGCGCAACTTCTCCTCAACCTGTTCCCAGCTCAGCTGTCTGGCATAGACGCCGGTTAACGGCGCAATACCATAATTAATGACTGAGTCGACAACCGGTGATTTGCTGTAACGCTGTAATTCACCTTCTGTATTTTCAGTACTGAAAATCGTCAGGAGATCACGCAATATCACCTCACGCATTTTGCGTGAATCGAAATAGAATTTATCGGCAGGCTCACGCCGCTCTTTCGGATGATCATCAATCAGCCGGTCAAGCAATGCAGGCATATATTGCTTTTTATTATCCTGCATGTTCAGTTTCAGCACCGGCCATTGTCATGGAAACCTTATTCAGTTCAGATAACGGATATTCTCCCTGGTCAGTAATGACCATTTTTCCGCCTTTCCCTGTCAGGAAATATTCTGATACCTGCTCCCATTGTGTTTCAAAACCCAGCTTAATTTTGTCACTGTCTGTATCACGGACAGGATAACGGGCCGGAATATAGCCGTAAAAAATATCATTTTTTACTTTAACCTGGGCATGAATCCAAACCAGATCCAGTAAATCCCGCGGTTTAACAATATTGATAGTTTCAATATCCGCAAACGGTACCCAGCGGTAGCCGCCGGCGACAATAAATTCACAGATAGGCCCCAGGCGGCTGTCATTATCTGCCATCCAGGCAAAATCACCGATTTTCTCACCGTTGCCGCCGGCTGCCGGGGCATTTTCAAATGCCTGTAAGCGCAGTGCCTCCGATTTATCCGGCTTATTCTCAATCAGTAATTTATTGGCTTCCCAGACCGATTTCATCCATTCAGGTAATTCCTGCTGTAATGTCATCGGCTCGCGTTTTCCTTTCAGAATCTCTTCGCGCAGAATTTCACTGAATACCAGGTTTTTATACAACTCAAGCTGACGGTCATCATCCTGACCATCAATTAATGACCAGGTTTCCAGCTGAACCATTGCCTTTTCCCAGTAACCTTTCAGGCAACACAATTTAAATAAAGTCTCACGAATAACTAAGTCGTTCGGCTTCTGTTTTACCTTATTGAGAGTGTCATCAAAAAATTCATCCAGCGATGAGTTGGCAAGAATATCGGAGAGTTTTTGTGTTGTGGCCATGTAAAAATCCTTAAGTGATTATAAACGGCTGTCTAAGCCTAATTTATAAAGTTCCTTTGAAACAAGTGAGGAAACAGAGTCTTTTGCATACGGAATAATTCCGTTCGGCGCCAGCATTCTCAGAATGTCATAGTCCTCATGCTCGTCCTGTGTTAAATCAACTTCTTCCATTGTGGACAATTCACGCCAGACACGATCCATAAATGCCGACGTTTCAAAAATACACTCTGTCAGATTCAGATCTTTTATCTGCTCACAGAGTGAATCAAAACTGCCGTCATCATCCGCGGCAGATAATTTTGCCTCTTCTGTGACTGCATGATTTTCAGTTTGCGGGGAATCAATTTCTCCCCATAACAGAAACTTTTTATACTCTATTTCCAGTTTTTTTAATTCATCACCGCTTTTCCGGCTCTCTTCTGCGGCATATTCTATGGAAATAAATCCCGCACCCTGCGGTAATATTTCATTAATTTCAAGATTGGTGAAATCAACCTTTGTCGGTGTCAGTTCTGTTAATGCTTCTATAACTGATGCTGACTGATTATTTTCCGCCGCGACAAAAGTCAGTGAAAAATGACCAATCTGAATGGCAGAACCGTATATCAGCCGGATTTTTGAACCAAATGCGACCTGCTGTTTATTGACCACGCAAACCAGTTCCCGGCAGATATTCTGCAAAACAGGACCGGTGTTGGTGTAATAAAACAGAACATCGGTATCCTGCGATTCACCGGCATGTAATGTAACATCCGCAGTAAACGCATTAATCACCACCGGATTATCGATGGTGTTCAGCTCTGTCAGTTTGACCGACCCTTTACGGGTCGGCCAGTTAAAATGCAATAGCATGATTAGGGGCCGATAAATACATTACATGAACCCGTTGATACCACTGTCCCGCAGCCACCACAATCCCCGGCGCGTGCCGCCGGGATATTATTGACAAAGACGGTACAGGATGCGGTGCATATGCAACTTTTAACATGAATAGCACAACATACCGGCGCCCCCAGGAAGGTTTGCGGGATACAGTTGGTAAACACGTTACATGAACCCAGTTCCACCACACCGCAATGGCAGGCTAAGTCGCCCATTCTTGCTGCTGGTAACATATTGTCTCCTTATATCCACTATCTGATACAGCCCCCTGAGGGGCTGTGGTAACTCAAGGCTCCCCGGTAATAATCGGAGTCGTCGTTGGTTCCGGTGTCGTTGGTTCCGGTGTCGTCGGTTCCGGTGTCGTTGGCTCCGGTGTCGTCGGTTCCGGTGTCGTCGG